>MGYJ01000053.1 GCA_001801685.1 Gammaproteobacteria bacterium RIFCSPHIGHO2_12_FULL_63_22
CAGCATCAAAATCACTGTCATGCTCCAGCCAGGCCTTATCGCCCCAACCTTTATTTACGGCCTGCTCGAGCGCCGTCAAACAATCATCAGTCCTTCCCAGCACTGAATACAAGCACGCCACGTTATAAAGCAACATCGGATCCTCAGGATCCATCGCAATCGCCCGCGCCGCATACAGCGCACTCTTCTCCGCATCCTGCATATTCGCGTGCGCATTCGCCGCCATGATGCAGGCCCGCGAATCATCCGGATGCTGTTCCAGGTGCTGCTCGCCCAGGCGCAGCTGCTTGCGATAGCTCGCCATCGCCTCCTCATGCCGCCCCAGCGACTTCAGCGCCAAGCCCTGGAAGTTCGGAATCTGGTAGTCCTCCGGCCGCAAGGCACCAGCGCGGTCGAACAGCTTGATTGCCTCGGCAAACTTGCCCTGCGACAACTTGGCCTGGCCGTACCAGTAGAAGGCCTCGAACAACTGCGGCCCCAACTCGATGGCCTTTTCGAATTCCTGCTCGGCTTCATCGAAGCGCTTGGACAGGGACACCGCCAGCCCACGCGCCAAATGCGCCTCGGCCAGGTCCGGCTGCAATTCAAGGGCGCGCGAGCTCGCCGCATCCGCCTGCCGCAGGTTGAACTCGCGCGCATCGAAGTAGGTGTACAGCAACGAATAGCAATCCGCCACGCCCGCATGCGCCAGCGCATACGAAGGATCCACCTCGATCGCCTTGTTGAACATCAGCCGCGCACTCTCCAGCGACGAGCGCCGCAACTGGTGGAAATGCTGGCGCCCGCGCAGGAAGTAGTCGTAGGCCTCGACATTGACCGATCGCGGCTTCTCGATCTGCTTCTTCTCGTCTTCGCTAAGGATGACCTGCAGGGCCGTCACGATGGCCTGCGAAATCTCGTCCTGGATGGCGAACACATCTTCCATCTCGCGGTCGTAGCGTTCCGACCACAGGTGGTAGCCATCGGCTACGTTCACCAACTGTGCCGTGATGCGCAGCTTGTTGCCCATCTTGCGCACGCTGCCTTCCAGTACGGTGGACACTTTCAGTTTCTTGCCGATTTCGCCGATGTGCTCGTTCTTGCCCTTGTACGAAAACGACGAGGTGCGCGATGCCACGCGCAGCGCCTGGATCTTGGACAGCGCGTTGATGATCTCTTCGGCCATGCCGTCGGTGAAGTATTCGTTCTCCGGGTCGGCGCTCATGTTGGCGAAAGGCAGCACCGCCACCGATTTGGCCATGGATACGGTGGGAGCGGGCAGCACCATCGTGTCGCTGGGCGTACTCATGCTGCCCGAGGCCAGCGCTTGCCCGAACTGGCCGGTGGTGGTGAAGCGCCCGGAAGGGTCAGTCGCCATCGCCTTCGACACGGCGCGCTCGATGCTCTCGGGCACCGCAGCGCGAATGGTGCGCATGGGCTTGGCGGTTTCGGTGAAGCGCTTTGCCATCACCGCCTGCGCCGTGGCCGCGCTGAAGGGGCGCTCGCCGGTCAGCATTTCGTACATCATGCAGCCCAGGCTGTATTGGTCGCTGCGGCCGTCCAGGTTCATTTCGCCCGCGGCCTGCTCGGGGCTGACGTAGGCGGGCGTGCCGACCATCATGCCGGTTTGCGTCAGCGTCTCTGACCCGACATTGCTCATCGCCTTCGCGATGCCGAAGTCCATCACCATGGCTTCGCCTTCATACAGCATCACGTTTTCCGGCTTCACGTCGCGGTGCACGATGCCTTGTCGATTGGCGTAGTCGAGTGCGGACGCAATCGCGCGGCCATGGTGCACGGCCTCCTCGATGGACATCTGCTGCTCGCGGTCCAGCCGTTCGCGCAGCGACTCGCCTTCCACATACGGCATCACGTAATACAGCATGCCGTCCACGCTGCCGGAATCGTGCAGGCCGAGGATATGCGGATGATTCAATCGTGCGGCGAGGCGGATCTCCTGCAGGAATCGTTCTGGTCCGACACTCGCGGCTAGTTCCGGATGCAGCACCTTGATGGCGACGGCGCGGCCGTGTTTGCAGTCCTCGGCCAGGAAGACGGCCGACATGCCACCGCGGCCCAGTTCGCGGTTGATGGTGTACGCGCCTTCCAGCGCCTTGCGCAAATTATCGATAGGCAGTGCGGAGGCTGGTGACATTTACATCGCCCTTATCAAAGCCAGGTAACGCGGGTGCGACCGGATCGAGTCCAGGTCGCTGTCGTGCTGCAGCCAGTCCTTGTCGCCCCAGCCCTTGCCGACCGCCTGTTCCAGCGCGTCCAGGCACTCATCGATCTTTCCCAGCGTGCCATAGGTGCAGGCTACGTTGTACAGCAGCATCGGGTCCTCCGGGTCCACGGCGATGGCGCGCATGGCGTACTCCGTGGCGCGGGCCACGTCGCCCGTCATGGCCCGCGCGGTCGCGCCGAGCGTCAGGGCGCGGGTGTCGTCCGGATTGAGCTCGAGGTGTTGTTCCACCAGCTTGGCCGAGCGTCGGTTGGCGGCTTCGGCTTCACTCTCGCGTCCCAATGAACGCAGCGCCTGGCTTTGCAGGCGGGGAATCTCGAAGTCTTCCGGTCTCAAGGTCATGGCGCGGTCGAACAGCCGCACCACTTCCTCGAAGTTGCCTTGCGACAAATGCATGCGCGCGTACCACGACACCGCATCGAACAATTTCGGGTCCAGTTCGATCGCGTTCTCGAATTCACGCTTGGCCTCGTCGAAGTTCTTGCTCAGCGACACCGCGATGCCGCGAGAAAGATGCGCTTCGGCCAGGTCCGGCGCCAGGTCCAGCGCCTTGTTGCTGGCGATATCGGCCTGGCGCAGGTTGTAGTCACGCGCATCGAAATAGGTGTAAAGCAGGGAATAACAGTCGGCCACGCCGGTGTAGGCCAGCGCATAGTCGTTGTCTATCTCGATGGCCTTGTTGAACATCTGCTTGGCGTAGTCGAGGCTTTTACGACGGTGCTGGTGAAAATATTGCCGGCCACGCAGGTAGTAGTCGTACGCCTCGACATTGACCGAGCGTTCCTTCTTGATTTGCTTTTTTTCATCGTCGCTCAGGATCACCCTCAGCGCCGTGACGATGGCCTGGGAAATATCGTCCTGGATGGCGAACACATCCTCCATCTCGCGGTCGTAGCGTTCCGACCACAGGTGGTAACCATCCGCCACATTCACCAATTGCGCCGTGATGCGCAGCTTGTTGCCCATGCGCCGTACGCTGCCTTCCAGCACGGTGGAAACCTTCAGCTTCTTGCCGATCTCGCCGATGTCCTCGTTCTTGCCCTTGAAGGCGAACGACGAGGTGCGCGAGGCCACGCGCAGCGCCTGGATCTTGGACAGCGCATTGATGATCTCCTCCGCCATGCCGTCGCTGAAGAATTCGGTTTCCTCATCGGCGCTGCGGTTGGCGAAGGGCAGCACGGCCACCGACTTGGCCATGGACACGGGCGGGGCAGGCAATACCGTCGTGTCGTTGGGCGTGCTCAGGCTGCCCGAGGTCAGCGCCTGGCCGAACTGGCCGGTGGAGGTGAAGCGCGAATTGGGTTCGGTCGCCATCGCCTTGGACACGGCGCGTTCGATGCTCTCCGGCACGGCGGCGCGCAGGGCGCGCACCGGTCGCGGCGTTTCAGTAAAGCGCTTGGTCATCACCGCCTGCGGCGTCGCACCGCTGAAGGGCCGCTCGCCGGTCAGCATCTCGTACATCATGCAGCCCAGGCTGTACTGGTCGCTGCGGCCGTCCAGGTTCAAATCCCCAGCCGCTTGTTCGGGGCTGACGTAGGCCGGTGTGCCGACCATCATGCCGGTCTGGGTGAGGGTTTCCGAGCCGACGTTGCTCATGGCCTTGGCGATGCCGAAGTCCATCACCATCGCCTCGCCTTCGTACAGCATCACATTCTCGGGTTTCACGTCCCGATGCACGACGCCCTGGCGGTTGGCGTAGTCGAGCGCCGAGGCAATCGCGCGGCCATGGTGCACGGCTTCTTCGATGGACATCAGTTGCTGGCGGTCGAGCCGTTCGCGCAGGGATTCGCCTTCCACATAGGGCATCACGTAATACAGCATGCCGTCCACGCTGCCGGAATCGTAAAGGCCGAGGATGTGTGGGTGATTGAGTCGCGCGGCCAACTGGATTTCCTGCAGGAAGCGCTCTGGCCCCACGCTGGCAGCGAGTTCCGGATGCAGTACCTTGATGGCGACGGCGCGGCCGTGTTTGCAGTCCTGCGCCAGGAATACTGCGGACATGCCGCCGCGGCCCAGTTCCCGGTCGATGGTGTAGGCGCCTTGGAGGGCGTTGCGCAGGCTGTCGATGGGTAGCTTCGGCGCCTGCGACATCTACATGGCCCCAACCAGTGCGATGTATCGAGGCTCGGCCCGCAGCGAATCCAGGTCGCTGTCGTGCTCCAGCCAGCCTTTGTCGCCCCAGCCAAAATTCACTGCCTTCTCCAATGCGTCCAGCGCCTCGCGCGTCTTGCCCAGGATCGAGAACGAACACGCCACGTTGTAGAGCACCATCGGGTCTTCCGGATCCACGGCCATGGCGCGCGCCGCGTAATAGGCCGATTTTTCCTCGTCGCCGACATTCGCACTGGCGCTGGCGCCCATGATGCAGGCGCGGGCGTCGTCGGGATGTTGTTCCAGATGCGCCTCGATCAATTTCGATTGCCGGCGGAAATAACCCAGCGCTTCCTCATGCCGGCCCAGGGATTTCAAGGCCAGGCCGACGAAGGACAGGCATTGGTAGTCCTCTGGGCGCAGCAGGTTGGCGCGATCGCCCAGGCGAATGGCTTCCTCGTAGTTGCCTTGCGACAACTGCATCTGCGAATACCAGTAGGGCGCCTCGAACAAATTCGGATCCAGCCGCATGGCCTGCTCGAAGCCCTGCTTGGCTTCGTCATAGCGCTTGGCCAGCGACAGCGCCACGCCGCGGGCAAGGTGCGACTCGGCCAAACTCGGCTCGAGTTCCAATGCCTTGCTGCTGGCCTGGTCGGCCTGCCGCATGTTGAATTCGCGCGAGTCGAAAAAGCTGTACAGCAGGGAATAGCAGTTGGCCACGCCGGCATAGGCGCGCGCATAGGTCGGATCGATCTCGATCGCGCGCAGG
>MGYJ01000054.1:0-20377 GCA_001801685.1 Gammaproteobacteria bacterium RIFCSPHIGHO2_12_FULL_63_22
CGTAGTCGGCCAGGCCGACCGCAGCCACGTCGACGCGATGCAGCGCGGCCAGCGTGCCGATCAGGGCATCGAAATATGAAGCTCGCTCGCTCGCGGCGATGTCGGGCAGCGACGGATCCCAGAAGATCCGGCCGTCCATGAACTCCATCAGGTAGAACATTGAACCGATCACCGATTCGTCGGTGCACAGGTGCAGCGGCCGGGCAACGGGAACGGCGCCGCCGTGCAAGGCGGTCAGCACGCGAAATTCACGGTCTACCGCATGCGCGGAGGCGAGCAACTGACCGGGCGGTTTGCGCCGCAGCACGTAGGGGCCGCTGGCGGCATCAATACGATAGGTGGGATTGGATTGCCCGCCCTTGAACTTGGTAGAAGCCAACGGCCCGAGAAAATCCGGGACATGCGCTTCAAGGTAGGCGGCCAAGGCCGCATCAGGCAGGTCGAGCGAGGTCATGGCCCGATCATCGCCCAGCCCGGGCATGCCCGCCAGTCCGGCGGGCACGCGATGGCCGATGGATCAGTTGCGGCGGTCGTAGCGCATGCCGCTGCGGACCTGCGCGATGGCGCGGCGGGTCAGGTCGAGCGCCTTGTTGCGATGCCCACCCTTGTCGTTGTCGGCGGCTTGCAGGTCGCGCTCGGCCGCCTGCAGGTGGTCCAGCGCATCGTTCATGCGCGGCTGGTTGGCCAGGGTGTAGCCGGAAAACAGGCCGGCGGTGATGCCGGCAGCGGTGAACACAAGAATCTGGGCGGTCTTTCCAAAACTCATGGCCTTGCTCCCCCAATAGCGCGACATTGCGCCTGGAAAAGACTAACGCAGCACTGCGCCGTCGGTGGACAGGGACCGCGAATTCCCGGGATCAGGCCTTCAACATGGACCGGGCCAGCGCCGCGATATGCACTTCGTCCGGGCCGTCCGCCAGCCGCAGGGAGCGCGCACCGGCATAGGCCTGGGCCAGGAAGTGATCCTGCGACAGGCCGCCGCCGCCATGCACCTGCATGGCCCGGTCGATGACGGCGCAGGCCATGCGCGGCGCCACGATCTTGATCATGCCGACCAGGTCCTTGGCGCCCTTGTTACCTAGTGCATCCAGCGCCGCGGCGGCTTGCAGGGTGAGCAATCGCGCCTGCTCGATTTCGCAGCGCGACAGGGCGATGGCTTCCTGCGCCATCCCGTGCTTGCCGATCGGCACGCCAAAGGCAATGCGGGTGCGCGCCCGCGCCACCATCATTTCCAGCGCACGCTCGGCCAGGCCGATCAGTCGCATGCAGTGATGGATGCGTCCCGGTCCCAGCCGCGCTTGCGCGATTTCGAAACCGCTGCCTTCCTCATGGATCAGGTTGGCGACAGGCACGCGTACGTTATCGAAGGCCATCTCCACATGGCCGTGCGGCGCGTCGTCGTAACCGAACACGCGCAGTGGGCGCACGACCGATACGCCAGGCGACTCCATCGGCACCAGCACCATTGATTGCCGGCGATGCGCCGCAGCATCGGGACTGGTCACGCCCATCACGATCAATATCCTGCAGCGCGGATCGCCGGCGCCGGTGGTCCACCACTTGCGGCCATTGAGTACGAAGTCATCGCCGTCGCGGGTGATCGGCAGGCCGATATTGGTGGCGTCGGACGATGCGACATCCGGCTCGGTCATCGCGAAGGCGGATCGGATCTCGCCGGCCAGCAAGGGCGTCAGCCAGCGCGCCTGTTGTTCGGCGGAGGCGAAGTTGTGCAGCACTTCCATGTTGCCGGTGTCGGGCGCCGAGCAATTGAAGATTTCCGAGGCGATCAGGGATCGTCCCATGCGTTCGGCGAGGCGGGCGTATTCGAGATTGGATAGGCCATGACCATGCTTCGGGTCAGGCAGGAAAAGATTCCACAACCCGGCATCGCGCGCCCTGGCCTTCAGCGTTTCGAGCAGCGGCGGAATCTGCCAGCGATGCGCGGGATCTTCATCCCATTGCGCGAACACGGCTTCGGCGGGCATCACGTGCTCGGCCATGAAGGCGGCGAGTTTCGCGTCCAGTGCCTGGGTGCGGGGCGACATCGGGAACAGGGTGCTCATGGTCTGGCCTTCAGTAATAAGTCCAAAGATCGCGGCGGTCGTGCAGGTGCGGCAGGGCATTCCAACTACCCAGCGCGAGGCCGTAGGGGCGGGCATGGAATTCGCACAGGCCGCTGTTGCGCAGCGACAGGTTGAGGTCGATCGCGCTGCGGTCGGGCGAGCCGAGCGAGGCCTGCGCCATCCGGGAAATGACGCCGCCGGAGGTCAGCACCAGCACGTTGCCGGTCTTGCGCGCGGCCAGCCGGTCGCCGGCGCCCACCACGCGTGTGCCGAATTCGCTCCAGCGTTCGGGCACGCCCTCGATCGAATCTTCCGACCAAGCGCTGAGTGCGGCGTGGATCATCGCGCCCAGCGCCATCAAGCCACCGGCCTGTCGGCCGAGCACGGCGGGATGGCTGGGGTGTTTTTGCGCGAAACCGTCGAACACCGCGTGATGGTCGAACTCGTCGAGGCCGTGGTCCACTTCGGCCTCGGGCAATTCGAGATTGGCTTGCGCATAGGCCGACTGGATGGCCTCGAGGCTTTGCCGATGGCGGCGCATGTTGCCGGTCACGATCGCATCGAATTCATGGCCGGTGCTGGCCAGCCACTGGCCCAGGCGCAGGCATTGCTCGCGACCGCGGTCGGACAACTGGTCGTAGTCGGCGCTGCCGGCGCTGGCCTGGCCGTGGCGGACGAGCAGCAGGCTCATGTCTCGGGCGCCTCGTGCGCTGCGGAAAGTTCGGCGCCGCGACGAGTGGCGGCGGCGATGGCCGTGGCCACAAGTTCGCGGAAGCCGCCGGCTTCGAAGGCATCGAGCGCCGCCTGCGTGGTGCCGCCCGGTGAAGTCACGCGTTGCCGCAACACGGCCGCGGGTTCGCCGGATTCGGCGAGCATGCGCGCCGCGCCGAGGATGGTTTGCAGGGCGAGATTGCGCGACGTGTCGGCGTCGAGACCTTGTGCTTCGCCGGCCGCCTGCATCGCTTCGGCGAGCAGGAAGACATAGGCCGGTCCGCTGCCGGACAGTCCGGTCACCGCATCCATCTGTGCCTCGTCGGTGATCCAGGCCGTGAGGCCGGTGGCGGCCATCAAGGATTCCGCGAGCGCATGTTGCGCTGCGTCCACGCGGGCGTTTGCGAACAAGCCGGTTGCGCCCGCGCCCAGCAGGGCAGGCGTGTTCGGCATGGCGCGCACCACGGCCAGGTTGCCACCGAGCCAGCGCTCGAGTTGCGTGCTGCTGATGCCGGCCGCGATGGAAATGATCAGGGGCTTGTGCTGTTGCGCGATCGGCGCGAGCGCTTCGGCCACGCTGCGCAAGACCTGCGGTTTGGTTGCGAACACCCATACCGCGCCGCGACTCGCCGCGTCCGCATTGTCGGCGTGCACATCAACGGAAAAATCCCGCGCCAGTGCTTCACGCAACGGCGAAAACGGCTCGGCGACATGGATCGCCGCAGGCGCGCCGCCACGGGCGAGCAAACCGCCGATCAGGCTGCGGGCCATGTTTCCGCCGCCAATGAAACTTGTTTCGATTTGCAGGGGCTGCGTCATTCGGATGTCCACGGCGTGTCCACCGCAGGATAACAGCCGCGCGATCGAGCCCGGGCTCAGTCCCGCGCGCCGAACAGCGCCGAACCGATTCGCACTTCGGTGGCGCCTTCGCTGGCGGCCAGGTCGTAGTCGTCGCTCATGCCCATGGACAGGGTATCGGCCTGCGGATAGCTGGCGCGCAGCTGGTCGAACCAGCCGCGCAGGCGACGGAAAGTCTGCCGCCGCACCTCACGGTCCTCGCTCGGTTCTGGGATCGCCATCAACCCGCGCAGGCGCAGGTTGGGGGACTGTGCGACCAGCGCGGCGAGCGCATCGATCTGTGCGGGATCGCAGCCGGACTTGCCGGCCTCGCCGTCGGGATTGACCTGGATCAGCACGTCCAGCGGCCGGCCGTGACCTTCACGGAATCGGTTCAGCGGTTCGACCAGGCGTGCCCGGTCCAGCGATTCCACCCAGTCGAAATGCTCGGCCACGTCCCGGCATTTGTTCGATTGCAGGTGGCCGATCAGGTGCCACTCGAGCCCGAGCGGTTTCAGCAGCCGGATTTTTTCGACCGCTTCCTGGACGTAGTTTTCGCCGAAGGCCCGCTGGCCGGCCTCGGCTAGGGCGCGGATTGCCTCGGGCGGCTTGGTCTTGGACACCGCCAACAGCCTCGCGACTGGCCGTTCGCAGGCGGCGGCAACGTTCTCAAGAGTCTGCAATACCTGTTGCAAGGCTTGGCTTTGGGGGCGCATGGCTGGCATTGTTGGCAGGAAGGGGAGCGCTATACTGCCCTGAGAGGCTGTGCGGGCCTAGTCAAATCCCGCGCCACGAGGAGAGCTTCATGGATATCGCTGAACTGTTGGCATTCTCGGTCAAGAACAAGGCATCCGACCTGCATCTTTCGGCCGGCCTGCCTCCGATGATCCGGGTGGACGGTGATGTCCGCCGCATCAACATCCCGGCCCTGGACCACAAGCAGGTCCACTCGCTGGTCTACGACATCATGTCCGACAAGCAGCGCCGCGACTACGAGGAATTCCTCGAGGTCGACTTCAGCTTCGAGATCCCCGGCCTGGCCCGCTTCCGCGTCAACGCCTTCAACCAGAACCGCGGCGCCGGCGCCGTGTTCCGCACCATTCCCAGCCAGATCCTGTCGCTTGAGGAATTGGGCTGCCCGCGCGTGTTCGCCGAACTCATCAGCCAGCCGCAGGGCCTGATCCTGGTGACCGGCCCGACCGGCTCGGGCAAGTCCACCACCCTGGCGGCGATGATCGACCACATCAACAAGAGCGAGTTCGGCCACATCCTGTCGGTGGAAGACCCGATCGAATTCGTGCACACCTCGCAGAAGTGCCTGATCAACCAGCGCGAAGTGCATCGCGATACGCACGGCTTCAACGAGGCCCTGCGCTCGGCCCTTCGTGAAGACCCCGACTACATCCTGGTCGGCGAGTTGCGCGACCTCGAGACCATCCGCCTGGCGCTGACCGCCGCAGAAACCGGCCACCTGGTTTTCGCCACGGTGCATACCTCGTCCGCGGCCAAGACCATCGACCGCATCATCGACGTGTTCCCCGCCGGTGAAAAACCGATGGTGCGCTCGATGTTGTCCGAGTCGCTGCGCGCGGTCATCTCGCAGTCGCTGATGAAGAAGGTCGGCGGCGGCCGCATCGCGGCGCACGAGATCATGGTCGGCATCCCGGCCATTCGTAACCTGATCCGCGAAGACAAGGTCGCGCAGATGTACTCGTCCATCCAGACCGGCCAGAACGTCGGCATGCAGACGCTCGACCAGTGCCTGCAGGACCTGACCAAGCGCGGCCTGGTGACCAAGCCGCAGGCTCGTGAATACGCCAAGGACAAGCGTCTGTTCGATTGATGGAAAGTTCCATGCAGCAAGGGCCGGCGCCCGCATCTCCCCAGGCGCCGCCGGCTTGAAGCATCCCCCGGTATCAGATCTGGAGTATCGCCATGAGCAGCATCGACTTCACCTCCTTCCTCAAGCTGATGGCGCACAAGAAGGCATCCGACTTGTTCATCACGTCGGGCGTGCCGCCAACAATGAAGGTCAACGGCAAGCTCTCGCCGATTACCCAAAGCCCCTTGTCGCCGCAGCAGGCGCGCGACCTGGTGCTGAACGTGATGAGCCCGTCCCAGCGCGAAGAGTTCGAAAAGACCCACGAGTGCAACTTCGCCATCGGCGTGTCCGGCGTCGGTCGCTTCCGCGTCAGTTGCTTCTACCAGCGCAACCAGGTCGGCATGGTGCTGCGTCGCATCGAGACGCGCATTCCCACCTGCGAAGAATTGAACCTGCCACCCATCGTCAAGACCCTGGCGATGACCAAGCGCGGCATCATCCTGTTCGTCGGCGCGACCGGTACCGGCAAGTCCACTTCGCTGGCGGCGATGATCGGCTACCGCAACATGAATTCCTCGGGCCACATCATCACCATCGAGGACCCGATCGAATTCGTGCACAAGCACGAAGGCTGCATCATCACCCAGCGCGAAATCGGCATTGATACCGACAGCTGGGAAGCGGCCTTGCGCAACACCCTGCGCCAGGCGCCCGACGTGATCATGATCGGCGAAATCCGTACCCGCGAAGGCATGGACCACGCGATCGCCTTCGCTGAGACCGGCCACTTGGTGCTTTGCACCCTGCATGCCAACAACGCCAACCAGGCGATGGACCGCATGATCAACTTCTTCCCGGAAGAGCGTCGTAACCAATTGCTGATGGACTTGTCGATGAACCTCAAGGGCATCGTCGCGCAGCAGTTGATCCCGACCCCGGATGGCAAGTCGCGCCGCGTCGCGATGGAAGTGCTGCTGGGTACGCCGTTGATGTCCGACTACATCCGCGAAGGCGAGATCCACAAGCTCAAGGACCTGATGAAGGAGTCCAGCGAGCTGGGCATGAAGACCTTCGACCAGGCCTTGTTCGAGCTCTACCAGGAAGGCGAGATCAGCTACGAGGACGCGTTGCGTTACGCCGACTCGCAGAACGAGGTTCGCCTGAAGATCAAGCTGGCCCAGGGCGGTGATGCCCGCAGCCTGTCGCAGGGCATGGACGGCGTCGAGATTTCCGAAGTCCGTTGATCAAACGGGGCGGCTCGGCCGCCCCCGTCCGCCACCGGCCGGGTTCATTCCCGGTCGGCAGGCAGTCCCGCAAAGCCGCAGCCCGACCACTCTTCATTGCGCAGGGTGGCCTTGGCCGTCCAGCCGTAGATGGCGTCGGACATGCCGTCGCTGCATGGCACTGGCGTCAACTGCACGATCAGCGGGCCGTCCGGGGTTTCGCTTTCGATCCGGCGACCGCCATCGGACTCGGTGACGCCATTGAACGGGCCGCTGACGGCAGCCACGCCGGGGCGTTCAAGTACGACGCCATCCTGGCCCGAGCGCACCGACCAGAACGGTTCGTTGCCGCGCGCGAAGAAGACCACGCCACTCAAAGCCTCGTCGCAACTCGGGCCTTCCGTGTAGATGCGTTCGATCCGGGTGATGGCGAGGCGGCCGTCCGCGCCGGGACTGGCCCAGGCGTCGACGAAGAATTCGCGCACGCCCGAGGCGAGGAAGCTATCAAGCACCGGCGCTGCATCAGGACCGAAATCGGCGATGCGCTGGCCGGATTCACCGCAGGGCGTGATGCCGTAGCCGTCCTTGCCCATCACGGCGTTGCCACGCACGCGTTGCGGGCCGGAGGCGGCCGGTGGGGTCGCGACCGGCGCGGTTTCCATCGGCGGAGGCGGCAGCGCGTTCGGGTTGGCCGCCGCTTCGGCAGGAGCGCCCGTCGCCGGCGTCGCGCCGGCAGGTGCGGATTCCGGCGCGCGGTTGCAGGCCGACAGCGCCACCACGCTGATGCAGATCAACGCGGCGGACGCGCGCTTCACGGGGTCGGCTCGACTTTCGCCAGGCCGAGTACGTCGAGGCCCTGTTCGAAGTAGATATCCACCGGGATCTTCGCCGTTTCCAGGCGCTTCAGGTCGGCCGCCAGTTCCGGGCTGATCACGCCCATCGTGTCGGTCATCTGCTTGGCGGCGGCATAGTCGCCATCACCCTGGATGGTGAGCAGGCGTTCCGACAGTGCGTTCATCGCCAACTTCATCTTGTCGAATTCGACGCGATAACGGCCGGTGGCGGGATCGCGGCTGAAGGCGCCCTGTTTTTCGAAGAAGTGGAAGCGGACCATGTTCGCCTTGCCGTGTGCATCCCCGGCGCCGAAGCGCACGCTGCGCATGATGCCGGCCAGGAACGTCACGTAGCCATCCATCAGTTTGGCCTTGTCCAGGTCGCCTCGTTCGCTCAGCGCGGCGATCAGGTACAGGCCCAGTACGTCGGCCTTGCCTTCCTCGAAGCTGCTGGCGTATTCCTTCAGCGCCTGGGTCACCGTGCCCTTGCCGTCGAGCGTGTTCTTGATGCCGAGGCCGTGCGCGACTTCATGGAACATGGTGTCCTCGAAAAAGGCTTCGAAGGTCACGTGCTTCAACTGGTCCTCGGCGATCAGCACCTTCGCGATCGGGGTGAGGATGTTGTCGAACTTCGCGCGCATCACGTTTTCCAGCTGCAGGCGGCGCGTGCCTTTCTTCAGTTGCACCTGTTCGTCGTTGGGCAGGTTGATGGCGATGGTCTTGGCGCCGGTATTGGCGCTGCCGCCGTAGTAGATGGCGTTGTAGGCATTGAGGTCGGCGTTGGAGCCGGGGCGCTCGGCCTTGTACTTGTCCGGGACCGGCAGGCCGCGCTGCATTTCCGGCAGCAGCTTGGCAAAGCGCGCGAGCTTTTCGCTCCACGCGATGTCCTTGATCAGCACCAGGCCCTCGTAACTGGCCTTGTAGCCGAACAGGCGGTCTTCATAGGTTTCGATCGGACCGATCACGATGTCCACCGGATTGGTCTTCATGTCCATCCAGGCCATGTCGCTGGGCTGGAAGTCGTCGGACAACAAGGCGTCGGCGCGCATCGTCAGGTAGTTGCCGAAGGCCTTGTCCTTGCTGAGCGGCGCGGCCTGGCGGAGCAGCGCGGCGGCCTTGGCCAGGTCGTCCTGGTAGGCGACATGGAAGGGCACGGTCACCAGCTTGCCCTCGGCGTCGTGGCGCAGCAGCGTGTACCAGCTGGTCTTGTCGGCCAGCGGGGCGGCCTCGAACTCTTCCTTGGTCATGCTGGTCGGATAGAAATTCGCGCCGTCCGGGCGGGGGCCGACGCCTTCCACGAAGGGCTTGTCGTCGTTCAGCCGGTCCCAGGGGCCGTAGTTCAGCTCCACCATGCGGCGGCTGTCGGCATCGCCGGCCTTGGCCAGCAAGCCCTCGCGGTCGGGCCAGATCTGCTGCCAGTAGATGGCGTTCATCAGTTCGCTGGCCTGGACCAGAAGCGCCAGCATCTTCTTGTCGTCCTCGTCGAAAGCCGACAGGTCGGCGGTCAGCGGCACGCGAACGTATTGGGCCAGGCGCTCGCTGGCGTAGGAGGCCGGGGCCGTCGCTGCCGTTGCCGCCGGTGCGGTGGGCGCGGGCGCTTCGTCGCGCTTGCAGCCGGCAACCGTGGCGATCAGGGCCCAGGAAAGGGCGGTGGTGAGCAGGCGTTGGCGCATGGGGCGGCACTCCGGAGGCGAGGACGCGATGTTAGCGCGGTGGCTGCCCACGCGGGGCGTTGCCCCTGTCGCGGCGTTACAATACGAGTCATGCAAGCCTCGCAATACCTGGCCGATCATTTCCTGATTGCCATGCCATCACTGGCAGACCCCCATTTTGTCCGCGGCGTCACCCTGGTCTGCCAGCACGACGAGCACGGCGCCATGGGCCTGGTCATCAACCACCGGTCCGAATACACGCTGGGCGAGGTGTTGAAGCAGATGGACATCGGCGATGCATCCCCGGCCTTGTCGCGCCAGGCGGTGCTGGTCGGCGGCCCGGTGCAGCCTGATCGCGGCTTCGTGTTGCACGACGACCCGCGCGATTTCGGATCGACCCTTCGCTTCGGCCGCGGCCTGGCCGTCAGCACATCGCGCGAAATCCTGGAGCAGATGGCCAAGGGTGAAGGCCCGGCGCACTTCCTGATGACGCTGGGTTACGCGGGCTGGTCCGCCGGCCAATTGGAAGAAGAGATTTCGCAGAACGCCTGGCTGACCGTGCCGGCCGATCCGGCGATTTTCTTCGACACGCCGCTGGAGCTGCGCTGGCAGGCTGCGGCGCGATCGCTCGGCATCGATATCTCGGGCATGTCCGACACCGTGGGACACGCATGACGGCACTCACGTTGCTGGCCTTCGACGTCGGCGCGCGGCGCATCGGCGTAGCGGTCGGCAACACGATTTCCAACAGCGCGCGCGAACTGGGCGTGCTGGACATGCGCGACACCGGTCCCGATTGGCCGACGCTCGACCGCTGGATGCGCGAATGGCGTCCCAACCAACTGGTGGTCGGCGACCCGGCCACCCTGGACGGCGGCGAGCAACCCATCCGCAAGATGGCGCGAAAGTTCGCCCATGCGCTCAGCGCGCGCTATCAATTGCCGGTCGAGCAAGTGGACGAACGCACCAGTTCGATCGAAGCCGCGCAGCGCTTTGCGCAAGGCCGCGCCAGCGGCCAGCGCAAGCGGCACCAGGCATCGCAACTCGATGCCACCGCCGCGGCAATCATCCTCGAGCGCTGGCTGGCCGAACCCCATTCCCGAATTCCCCTTGCCACGGATCCAACATGAATCCCTTGCCTGTTTCGCAACGCAGCCTCGACGGCCGGCTCCGACACTTGCTCACCCTCGAAGGCCTGCCGGCCTCGATGCTCGAATCCTTGCTCGACGCCGCCGAGGTGATGGTGCCGCAGTCGATGTCGGGCACCGGGCTTCGCGATCGCCTGGCCGGACGCACGGTGTGCACCTTGTTCTTCGAACCCTCGACGCGAACTCGCGGCTCCTTCCACCTGGCAGCCACCCGACTGGGCGCCGACGTGCTGGGCTTCGACGTCCATGCCTCGTCCACCAAGAAGGGCGAGACCGCGCTCGACACGATGCGCACGCTGGAAGCGATGGGCGTGGATTGTTTCGTCGTGCGCCATGCCGATGACGGCGCGGTGGCCGAACTGGCCGCTGGCGCACGCCCGGAAACCAGTTTCATCAACGCCGGCGACGGCCGCAACGCGCATCCGACCCAGGGCCTGCTCGACATGCTGACCTTGCGCCAGCGCAAGGGTCCGGATTTTTCGCAATTGAAGGTGTTGATCGTCGGCGATGTTCGCCACTCGCGCGTCGCCCGTTCCGACCTGCATGCCTTGCGCACGCTGGGCGTGGGCGAAATCCGGGTCTGCGCCCCGGCATCCCTGCTGCCCGATGGCGACGCCCTGGACGGTTGCCGCGTGATCGACTCGCTGGACGAAGCCCTGTATCGCGTGGATGCCGTGATGATGCTGCGCCTTCAGCGCGAGCGCATGGAGGAGGGGCTGGTCCCGTCGCTGGAATCCTACTTCGCCGATTACGGACTCGATGCGCGTCGCCTGGGCCTGGCCGCGCCTGACGCGGTCGTGATGCACCCGGGCCCGATGAATCGCGGCGTGGAGATTTCCGATGAGGTGGCCGATGGCCCGCAATCGGCGATCCTGCAGCAGGTCGGCAACGGCGTGGCCGTGCGCATGGCGATATTGCAGGCGCTGCTGGGCTGAACCCGCTGCTGCACGCGGTCAACGCGTGTCGACGTTGCCGTTCTTGTAATCCCAGGTGCGGGTGATGTCGAGGATGTCGATGTCCTCGCCGGTCTGCGGCAGGGGCGCGAACGGGCTCGATAACTGCACGGCCTTCACCGCAGCCTGGTCGAGCACCTTCTTGCCGCTGCTCTTGTTGACCAGCACGCCTTTCACCTCGCCGTTGCGGCCCACCGACACGGTCAGGATCAGCCGGCCGCTCAGGCCCTGGCGCTGCGCCTCGATCGGATAGTTGAGGTTGCCGACCCGTTCGACCCTCGCGACCCAGGCGCGCATGTAGGACGCGTATTCATATTCCTGGGTGCTGGCGGTGATGAATTTCTTCTTCGGCCGCTTTGCGTACAGCGCGCTGCGGATATCGATCTCGGCGGCCAGCCGGGCCATCTCGGCGCTTTGTTCCATCAACTCGCGACCGGTCGGCAGGGGCCGCGGCTCGCTGTTGGCCTGTTCCTCGGGCGCCATCACGCGGGTCGGGCTGGGCGCGACCGTAGTCAGCATGCGCTGCCGCGGATCGGGGGCGGGCGGCGGCACCTGCGCCGTCAGCGGCTGTGGCGCGACGCCCACCTGGGTCTTCGGCACCTGCGCCACCTGGTCCTCGCGCGGACGCTGGGCACGGTCGCTGTTGCCGCCGCCCTGGTTGTTGGACTGGGCGATGAAGTCAGCCTGCTTGGGCGGGTCCGGCGTGGAGGTCTGGGTCAGGATCACGTCCAGCGTCGGGACCACAGGCGCGGCATCGTCCTGGCTGAAGCCGACGCCCAGGATGATGACGCCGAACACGATCAGCGAGAACGCCAGGGTCGCACTAAGCCGTTCGGACGATCCGATCCGTGGCCGGGGTACGGCGGCGGGTGGCGGAGAAACAGGCGCGTTCACGTCAATGCCGTCGTTCCCGGCGGGCCTCGATGGCATCGAAGAGCGTGCCTGCGATGTTCAGGTCGAACTGCAAATCCAGCTCACGGATGCAGGTCGGGCTGGTGACGTTGACCTCGGTCAGGTAGTCGCCGATCACGTCCAGGCCGACGAAGATCATTCCCCGTCGGCGCAGTTCCGGGCCGACCCGGGCCGCAATCCAGCGATCGCGCTCCGTCAGAGGGCGACCTTCGCCCCGGCCGCCGGCCGCCAGGTTGCCGCGGAACTCGGTGCCCTGCGGGATGCGCGCCAGGCAGAAGGGCACTGGCTCGCCGTCGATCAGCAGGATGCGTTTGTCGCCCTGCGCGATCTCCGGCAGGTAACGCTGGGCCATGGCCAGGGTCTTGCCGCCCTCGGTGAGCGTCTCGAGGATCACGTTGATGTTCGGGTCGCCTTCGCGAACCATGAAGATCGAGCGGCCGCCCATGCCGTCCAGCGGTTTCAGCACGCAGTGGCCGTGGCTGGAAATGAACTCCCGAATTGTCGCAGCGTCGCGACTGACCACCGTCGGCGGGCAACAATCCGGAAACAAGAGGGCCGCCAGTTTTTCGTTCAGGTCGCGCAGGCCCTGGGGGTCGTTCACCACCAGCACGCCTTCCGCCTGGGCCATGCCCAGGATGATGCTGTCGTGCAGGTAGGCTGAATCCACCGGCGGATCGGTTCGCATCAACACGACATCCATCTCCGACAGGGGTCGCAATTTCGGCGTGGCCAATTTGTACCAGTCGCTGGAGTCGTCTTGTACTGCAAGCGATGCGAGTTGTGCGACGGCCTGCCCGTTTACCACGGCAAGGCTGCCGGGCACGACGTAATTGAGGTGATGCCCGCGGCGCTGGGCCTCGAGCATCATCGCGAATGTGGAGTCTTTCGCAATCTTGATCTTTGCAATCGGGTCCATGACCACGGCGACGTGCAGATTCATGTTGTTTCCGCAAAAGTGAAGTCCTGCGCGCTAGCCTAGCAGGGCCGCCGTTACAACGTGCAGGGGGTCACGGAAAGCAGCGCAGAACCGCATTGTGCTTGACACTTCCGCGCTACGCTGGGATATAAGCAAGGTGGCCCAACGCTTCAATCAGGCGTGACAGAAGGCCACGCACCGGGGAAACAGATGGAACAAAGCAATCTCAGCGGCTTGAGGGTGATGGTCATCGACGACTCGAAGACCATTCGCCGGACGGCGGAAACGCTTCTCAAGAAGGAAGGCTGCGACGTCGTGACCGCGACCGACGGTTTCGAGGCGCTTGCCAAGATCGCCGATCACCAGCCGCAGATCATTTTCGTCGACATCATGATGCCGCGCCTCGATGGCTACCAGACCTGCGCCTTGATCAAGAACAACCAGATGTTCAAGGGCACGCCCGTGATCATGCTGTCGTCGAAGGACGGATTGTTCGACAAGGCCCGGGGCCGGATCGTCGGCTCGGACCAGTACCTCACCAAGCCCTTCACGCGCGACGAACTGTTGTCGGCCATCCGCAACTTCGTGGCGATCGCCTGATACCGCCATGGCCAAGCCCAACCCATCCCGCCGGATTTCCTCCTTCGACACGCTGCTCGATTACGAGACGCGGTCCCTGGCGCACGTCGCCGGCCGCCCGGAGTCGATCGAGGCGGCGGGCCACTGGCGCGGCGTCGGCTTTCGCCTCGGCCAGCGGCGCCTGGTGTCGTCCTTCGACGAGGTGATGGAAATCCTGCCGATGCCGCCGGTCACCCCGGTGCCCGGCGCCCAGGCCTGGATGCTCGGCGTGGCCAACGTGCGCGGCACCCTGCTGCCGGTGGTCGACCTGAAGCAGTTCCTGGAAGGCGAGCGCACCGTCGTGCATGACGGCCAGCGCATGTTGGTCGTGCGGCAGAGCGGCGGCAACGTGGCCGTGCTGATCGACGAACTGTTCGGCCAGCGCACATTCAATGATTCGCACCGGGCCGAGATGGCCGGTGAAAACGAGGGCCGTTACGGCCACTTCGTCAGCCAGGTCTATCGCCTGGCAGATACATCATGGGCGGTGTTCAGCATGCAGACGCTGACACGTACGCCTGAATTTCGGCAGGCCACCATTTAGGCGGTCATTGTTTTTCTTTGAGGGCGGGTCCAGTCATGAGCACGAATGCCAGTTCGTTCACCGGTCGGGTATCCAACTATGGCCTTCGGGTCTGGTTGGCGGTCCTGGGTATCGCAGCCGCGGTCTTCGTGGCCAACTTCCTGTACGCCAGCTACCTGTCGAACCAGGAAAACGAAGCCCGCGCATTGACGGCGGAACTGCAGGTGCTGTCGCAGCAGATGGCGAAATACTCGCGAGAGGCGGTCGAAGGCGGTAACGCCGAATCGTTCGAGGAGTTCAAGGCCACCAAGGACCGCGGCGGCGTGATCGTCAACGCACTGCGCAAGGGCGGCGCCGGCGTACCGGGCTATGAAGGCAGCCTTCGCGAGCCGGGCGTCAGCAGCGCGCTCAAGCGCGTGACCACCATCTGGACCAAGATGGCGGCCGACGCCGACCGCATCACCAAGAGCCAGGAACAGATCGTCAACCTGAGCGACACCGCGGCCGCGTTCAACGCCCGCATCCCGCAGATTTCCGCCCGACTCGACGAGGTGGTGCGAGCCATGTCGGACGCTGGTGCGCCGGCGTCGCAGATCAACCTGGCCAACCGCCAGATCGTGCTGGCCGACCGCATGGCCCGCCGCGTCACGGAAATCCTGGCTGGTGGCGATCGCGCCGTATCGTCGGCCGACGCGCTCTCGCGCGACAGCGCGGTGTTCGGACAGGTGCTGGCAGGCCTGAAGGACGGCAACGCCGAAATGCAAGTGGCCCGCGTCACCAGCACCGCCGCGCTCGACGCCGTGAATGCGGTGGACAAGCTGTATGCCGATTCGCTGAAGGAAATGGATTCCATCCTGCAGGCGTCCACCGACTTGTTCGAGGTGCAGGGAGCCTCGGCCGCGATCTCTGGCGACTCCAACGTATTGCTCGAAGACAGCCAGGCGCTGTACGCGACCTTTGGTTCCAGCCTGAACCGCTTCTTCCCGAACAACCTGTGGGCCATGGGTTCCGCGGGACTGGCATTGCTCGCGATCGCCGGCCTGTATCTCTTCATCCGCGCCAACGACAAACGCGCGCTGACCAGCACCAAGGAAATCAACCAGCGCAACCAGGAAGCCATTTTGCGGCTGCTGGACGAAATGGGTTCGCTGGCAGAAGGCGACTTGACGGTAAAGGCAACGGTTACCGAGGAAATCACCGGCGCGATCGCGGACTCCATCAACTTCGCCATCGAGGCGCTGCGATCCCTGGTATCGACCATTAATGAAACCGCGGTGCAGGTGGCAGCGGCCGCCCAGGAAACCCAGGCAACGGCGATGCACCTGGCTGAAGCTGCGGAACACCAGGCGCAGCAGATCACCTCGGCATCGGCGCAGATCAAGGACGTGGCATCCAGCATTGACCAGGTGTCGCGCAACTCGGCCGAGTCGGCCGACGTGGCACATCGATCGGTGCAAATCGCTGCAAAAGGCGCCGAAGTCGTGCGTCAGACGATCCAGGGCATGGACAACATCCGTGACCAGATCCAGGAAACCTCGAAACGAATCAAGCGACTGGGCGAAAGCTCGCAGGAAATCGGATCGATCGTTGAACTGATTAACGACATCGCGGAACAGACCAACATCCTGGCGCTTAACGCCGCTATTCAGGCGGCATCCGCCGGTGAAGCAGGCCGAGGCTTCGCGGTGGTGGCCGACGAAGTGCAACGACTGGCAGAACGCGCGTCGAACGCGACAAAGCGAATTGAAACGCTGGTGCAGACCATTCAAAGCGATACCAACGAAGCGGTGTCGTCGATGGAGCAGACGACCGCCGAAGTGGTGGCCGGTGCCCGACTGGCCGAAGACGCAGGCTTGGCGCTGGGCGAGATTGAAAAGGTCTCGAACGACTTGGCAGACCTCATTCAGAACATCTCGACCGCAGCACGCCAGCAGTCGGTGGCGGCAACCAACATCACCGCGACCATGTCGGTGATTCAGGAAATCACCACGCAGACCTCGCAGGGTGCGAACCAGACCGCCGAGTCCATCGGAAACCTGGCGCAGCTCGCTGCCGACCTGCGTCGGTCGGTGGCCGACTTCAAACTGCCCGCGCTCTGATCGGCACGGATTCGAATGGCAATGGCTAGTCACGGGCGCAGCGACTCGCGCCCGGGTAAATACAGGACCTCTGCATGAGGCTGCACGAGAACATCGATTTCACCACGCTTACCTGGGTCAAGCCCGAGCTCGACGAGACGCTGCGGCAGGCGCGAAACGCCTTGCAGAACTACGTCGAGGAAGGCGAAAGCCCGGCCGAGCTGCGCACCTGCTCGGACCTCTTGCACCAGGTCCAGGGCACGCTGCGAATGGTCGAGCTTTACGGCGCGGCGATGGTTGCCGAGGAAATGGAGCAGCTGTCGCGCGCGCTGGTCGATGGCAAGGTCGAGAACCGCGACAACGCCTACGCGGTGCTGATGCAGGGCATCGTGCAGTTGCCCGATTACCTCGAGCGCCTGCAAAGCGGCCATCGTGATATCCCGATCGTGTTGCTGCCCTTGCTCAACCAGCTGCGCGAATCGCGCGGCGAAAAGGGCCTCAACGAAAGCGTACTGTTTTCACCGGACCTGTCGCGTCCCTTGCCGCCTTCGGCGCAAGGCCCCGGCGTTCCGCTGGACCAGGCTGAACTGACGCGTCGCGCGGAGGCCCTGCGCGGCCTTTTCCAGGGCGCACTGCTGCGCTGGCTGAAGGACGACAACAGCGCCGCCACCATTCGCGACCTGACCGACGTTTGCGAACAACTGGTGCCGATTACGGCGGCTGAACCCGCGCGCCGCCTGTTCTGGGTGGCGGCCGGCACGCTGGACGCGCTGGGCAAGAATGCCTTCCCGATCAGTAATCCGCTGAAGCAGGCGCTGGCCAAGGTCGAGCGCGAAATCAAGCGCCTGGCCGAAGGTGGCGACGCCGCATTCCGCACCGATCCGCCGATTGAACTGACCAAGCAACTGCTTTATTTCGTCGCGCATGAAGGCAGCGATGTCGGCCGCATCGGCGAGATCCGAAAAGTCTTCGGGCTGAGCGGCAGCGAACCGAGCGAGGCCGAACTCGCGCATGCGCGTGGCAGCCTGTCGGGCAACAACCGCGCCCTGCTGGAAACCGTCGCCGTCGCCATCAAGGACGACTTGCTGCGGGTCAAGGACTCGCTCGACCTGCACCTGCGTACGCCCGGCGCCAAGCCGGCCGACCTCGGCGCCCAGGTCGAGGCCCTCGACCGCGTCGCCGATACGCTCGGCATGCTCGGCCTGACCGTTCCCCGTCGCGTCGTGCAGGACCAGCGCAGCGCGATTACCGATGTCATCAACGGCCAGCGCCGCGACGACGAAGAAACTTTGCTCGATATCGCGGGTGCCTTGTTGTACGTGGAAGCCGCGCTGGACGACCAGGTCGAGCGCCTGGGCAAGGAGGGCACCGATGTGTCCGCCGACACCGCGACCAGCACCAGCAATGAATCGCGTCGCCTGCTCGAAGTGCTGGTGAAGGAAGCGATTGTCAATTTCTCGCAGGCCCGGCAAAGCTTCGTCGGATTTGTCGAAACCCATTGGGACCACCGGCAACTGGTGGAAGTACCGCGCCTGCTGAGCGAAGTCTCCGGCGCGCTGCGCATCCTCAACCTGCCCGTGCCCGCCGACTACCTGGTGGGCGTACGCCAGTTCACCGACAACGAATTGCTGCGCCGCAAGCACGTGCCCAGCGGCCAGCAGATGGATCGGCTTGCCGATGCACTGGCCAGTCTTGAATATTTCCTCGAAGCCCTTCGCGATCGCCGTCCCAATCGCGACCAGATCCTTGAAGTGGCCAGGCAGAGCCTGACCTCGCTCGGCTACTGGCCGTTGTCGGCGGAAAACCGCTCGGCAGCGCCGACCGCCGCGCCGACACCGATTTCCCGTGCGCCTGCGCCAGCCGTGGCTGCCGTGCAGCCTGCGCCTGTCGCATCGGAAGCCACATCGGCCGCGCCGCAGGCGCCTGCCATGCCAGCCGAAATGGCTGCCGGAACCGCATCTGCGGCACCCGCCTTCGACCTCACGCCCGCAACCGGCGTGCCCGAGACGGTCTTCACCGGCATGGTCGGCGACCTGGTGCCGGGTTTCGACGGCGCCAGCAGCGAAGAGATCGACGACGAGATCCGCGAAGTATTCCTCGAGGAGTTCGAGGAAGAAATCGAAAACCTCGCACAGCTCCTGCCGCCGTGGCGCGAAGATCCGTCCAACGCCGAATTGCTGCGTCCCATTCGCCGCGTGTTCCACACCCTGAAGGGCAGTGGTCGCCTGGTGGGCGCCAAGACCCTGGGCGAGTTCAGCTGGAAGATCGAGGGCATGCTCAACCGCGTGCTCGACGGCAGCCGTGCCGCCAGCCCGGAAGTGGTGGCGATCGTGCAACTGGCCTTGCAGCACCTGCCGCTGCTGCGCGCCGCGCTGCAGGGACAGGAAGTATTTGCCGACCTGGAAGGCATCCAGGCCACGGCCGACCGCGTCGCCGCGGGCGAAGACGTTACCTATCGCCACGCCTCGCTGGCCGAGGAAGTGGTTGAAGCCGACGACGACATGGACGACGAGTTCGTGGAAGCCGAGGCAGCCGTCGAAGTCGCTGCGCCGGAAGAGGCAGTTGCTGAGGGCGAGGACCAAGGTCCGCTGTTCTCGATCGATCCGGTGCTGCTGGAAATCCTGAAGCCCGAAGTCGCCGGACACCTGGAAGTAGTGGATGCCTGGCTGGCGCAGTGCGCGGCCCGCGGCCCGCAGCCGGTAACCGACCCCTTGCTGCGCTCGATCCACACCATGAATGGCGCCTTCGCCATGACGGAAGTGTTGGCGATCACCGACGTGACTGCGCCGCTGGAGGGTTTCGTCAAGCGCTCGCTTGCGCACAACCTCAATCCGGGCGAAGCCGGCGTTGCGTTGGTGGCCGATGCGGCGAAGGCGATCCGCGCCACGATCCTCGCCATCGAAAAGCCGCGCCCGGTGCTGCCGCACTTCGCGGACCTGTCGGCGCGCGCCTACTCGCTGCGCGACACCTTGCCCGATTCCATGTTGCCCAGCGTGCCCGTGCACGCCGAGGAAGACCTGTCGCCGATGCCGCAGGTCGTGGTGATGGAAGCCGCCGATACCTCGGGCATTCCCGATTTCGAGGGCATGGCGGAAGCCGAAGCCGAAGCGGAAGCCGTGGCAGAGGCGGAAGTGGAAGCCGAAGTCGAGCCCGTGGCCGACATTCCTGCCGAAGCCGAGTCGGAAATCGAAGTCGAGGCAGCGGCCGAAGCGGAAGCCCAGGCGGAAGCCGAAATCGAAGCGGAAATGGCTGTCGAGTCCGAGACGCCCGTCGAAGCCGAAGTCGAGTTGCTTGACGAGGCTGCGGCCGATTTCGAGACCGAATTCGAGTCCGAAGCTGAAATGGAAGTTGCCCAGTATCTCGGGTCCGACACGTTCATCGAGCCGGCCGTGGAACCCGAAGCGGCGCCCGAACCTGAGGTCATGCCGGAGCTGGAGTCGCGCGCCGACTCCTGGATCACTGGCGAGTACGAAATTGCATCGCTCGAATCGCCAGCTGCGCCTGTCGTGGAAGTCGAAGCCTCGTCCCGGACGATCGTCGAGCTGCCGGCCGACGAGCCGATGCAGTGGTCGGAAGAATTCGAAGACGAGCAGGCAGCGTTCGAGGCAGAAGCCGCCGAGGCGCTTGCCGATGTACCGACCGAGACTTTCACCAGCGAACAAGCGCTTGAAGCGCAGGCGCAGGCCGAGGCCGCTGATTTCGCGGAAGAATTCGAGCTTGCTGAATCCGCTGCCGTCGAGGAACTGGCGCCGGCTGAAGCTGAACTGGTCGCCGAGGTCCAGGCCGAACAAGAGTTCGACCTGGCGACGCAGGCCGGAGCCATTGAGCCGGAAGCAGAAGTCGAGGACGAGCAGGTTGCTTACGCGGAACTGTTCCCGGCCGACCTGATTTCCGTCGAAGATTTCCTGCGCGAAGCCGGCGAACGCGAGGCCGCGGAAGCTGCCGCCGCAGAAGCCGCTGCAGCCGAAGCCGCTGCAGCCGAAGCCGCCGCAGCCGAAGCCGCCGCAGCCGAAGCCGCTGCCGCAGAAGCCGCTGCCGCAGAAGCCGCCGCCGCAGAAGCCGCCGCCGCAGAAGCCGCCGCCGCAGAA
>MGYJ01000054.1:20402-103026 GCA_001801685.1 Gammaproteobacteria bacterium RIFCSPHIGHO2_12_FULL_63_22
AGAAGTCGCCGCGTTTGCCGAATTCGAGGTCGCCTCCGAACCCGTCGCGCAGCCTGCCGATGAATCGCTCGATGCTCTGTCGGACACCGCGCTGGCGGGAATGATTGCCGCCTACTCGACGGACGACGAAGCGCAAGCTGTTGCCAACGTCGAAGCCAGTCATGACTTCATCCTGTCCGATGAATTCCGTGATGACATCGCCGCCTCCGAAGCCATGGCCGGCGCAGGTGGCGAGCGCGTTGCGCCGGCGTCGATGCAAGGCGAGGCGGATGAACCCGCTACGGTGCAAGTCGCCATCGGTGACGAGTACTACGGCATGAGCCTGTCCGAACTCGAGGCGCTCACTGCGCCCGACGCCGCTCCAATGGTCGAAGCCGATGGCTTCGCCGACTTGCCCAGCATCAGCGACGTGCCTGCGTGGACCAGTGGCGTCGCGCCTGAAGTCGAGACCGAGCCGAAGTCCGCGGCTCCGGAATTCCTCGATCTTGCCCCCGAATTCGCGGACCTGGAGGCGCTCGCCTCCAGCAACTTCGAACTCGATGTCGGCGAGCCCGAAGCGGCGCCCGCATCGGAACTGGAAACCGTGGCGGCGTTCGAATTCGTCGATGAAGCGCCGGAACTGGTTGCCGAAGTCGAAGCAGCCTCCGAAGCGGTGGAGATTGCCGAAGACCAGCCGGTGGGCGAAGTCGAAGAACTTGCGTCGATGGAAGAAGCCGAGCCGGCGATGGAAGCCGATTCCTTCGTCGCGATGGAAGTGGGCGGCGCAACCGAAGATCAAATCGTCGCCGAAGCCGAGACCGAGACAGTCGCCGAGCCCGAGGCCGTCGCTGAAGTCGAAGCGGTCACCGAAGCCGAGGTCGAAGCCGTCGCCGAGGTCGAAGAAGACGCCGAAGCCGAACTCATCTTCGAAGATTCGCCCGAGGAAATCGCCGAGGCAGCCGTTGCTGCCACGCCGCAAGCGGTTGCCGCCGAGCCCGTTCGCCAGCAGCGTCCGTCGGTGCCGACGGCGGTGGATCCGGAAAATCCGGACGCCGACCTGGACATGAGCGACCTCGACCCGGAACTGCTCGACCTGTTCCTGGAAGAGTCCAACGACATCCTCGACCATTGCGATGGCGTGCTGGCGCGCTTGCGCGAGCAGGCCGAGGACCGCGACTCCATCGTCACCCTGCAACGTGACCTGCACACCCTGAAGGGTGGCGCGCGCATGGCCGGCATCTACGCGGTCGGTGAACTGGGCCACGCAATGGAATCCCTGCTCGAGTCGGTGGCCGAAGGCCGCCAGCAACTCGACCAGACCGGCGTCGTGGTGCTTGAACGCGGCTTCGATAGCCTGCACGCCATGGTCGCCCGCATCGGCGAGCGCAAGGCCGTTTCAACGCCTGTCGGACTGATCGCGCAAGTGGAAGCGCTGTCCGAGGGTCGTTCGCTCGACCTGGCCGAAGGCGCTGAAACGGTCGCCGCTGCCCCGGCACCGGTGCGTCCGCGCACCGAAACAGCGACCCTCGAGGCGCTGTCCGCGCCGCTGGACGAGCTGGGTGCGGAAGACGAAATGACCGGCGTTCGCGCGCCGCAGGAACAGGTCCGAATCCGCGCCGACCTGCTCGATCGACTGGTGAACTACGCCGGTGAGGTCGCCATCTATCGCGCGCGACTGGAACAGCAGTTGGGCGCGTTCCGAAGCAACCTTGGCGAACTCAACCAGACCACCACGCGACTGCGCGAGCAGCTGCGCCGCCTGGACATCGAGACCGAGGCGCAGATCATCGCGCGCTACCAGCGCGAGGGCGAAGCCAACGACGAGCGCTTCGATCCGCTGGAACTCGACCGCTTCACCAACCAGCAGCAGCTGACCCGTGCGCTGAACGAGTCTGCCAACGACTTGGTCAACCTGCAGGGCGTGCTGGACGAATTGACCCGCCAGTACGAAACCTTGCTGTTGCAGCAGTCGCGAGTAAGTTCGGACCTGCAGGAAGGCCTGATGCGTACGCGCATGGTGCCCTTTGATGCGCTGGTGCCGCGCCTGCGCCGCGTGCTGCGCCAGGCTGCGACCGATACCGGCAAGCAAGTCCAGCTGAAAGTGGACGGTGCGTCCGGCGAAATGGATCGCAACGTCCTCGATCGCATGACCGCGCCGCTCGAACACATGCTGCGCAACGCCATGGCCCACGGCCTGGAGCTGCCGGATGTTCGTCGCAAGGCCGGCAAGCCCGAGGAGGGCACGGTCCGCATCGCGGTGCATCGTGAAGGATCCGAAGTCGTGCTGAAGGTCAGCGACGACGGCATCGGCCTGAACAAGAAGGCGATTCGTGACAAGGCGCTCGAGCGCGGGCTGATCAAGCCCGATGCCGAACTGTCCGATGAGGCGCTTTACAGCCTGATCCTCGAAACCGGCTTCTCCACCGCCGAAACCGTCAGCCGCCTGTCCGGCCGCGGCGTCGGCATGGACGTGGTCTACAGCGAAATCCGCCAGCTCGGCGGCACCCTGCAGATCCACTCGACCGAAGGCAAGGGCAGTGAATTCGTCATCCGCCTGCCGTTTACGCTGGCGGTTACCCAAGCCGTATTCGTCAAGATCGGCGACACCAGCTTTGCGGTGCCGATTGCATCCGTGCAAGGCGTGGGCCGCATCGCCCGCACCGACCTCGACAAGCAGTTGGCTACGGAGAACCCGGTCTTCAATTACGCAGGCGAGGACTACGCGATCCACGACCTGGGCACCCTGATCGGGCACGCCCCGGCCAAGGCGCAGGACAGCTTGCAGATGCCGTTGCTGCTCGCCCGGTCCGGCGAATTGCGTACCGCCATCTCGATCGACCAGGTGCTCGGCAGCCGCGAAATCGTGGTGAAGCCGGTCGGCCCGCAGGTCAACTCGGTGCCCGGCATCTTCGGCGCCACCATCATGGGTGACGGCCGCGTGGTCGTGATCCTGGACGTCGCGCCGCTGGTGCGTCGCCAGACTGCGATCATCCGCGACATCACGCCCGTCGCACCCGCGCCGGTGGTTGCCACGCGCCGCGTGCCGGTAGTGATGGTGGTGGACGATTCCATCACCATGCGCAAGGTCACCGGCCGCGTGCTGGAGCGCAACAACATGGAAGTGCTGACGGCGAAGGACGGCGTGGACGCCGTCGAGAAGATGGCCGAACGCGTGCCCGACCTGGTCCTGCTCGACATCGAAATGCCGCGCATGGACGGTTACGAAGTTGCGCAGAACATGAAGTCCGATCCGCGCCTGAAAGACGTGCCGATCATCATGATCACTTCGCGTACCGGCGAAAAGCATCGCCAGCGCGCCATGGACATCGGCGTTGACCGCTATCTCGGCAAGCCGTACCAGGAGCCCGAACTGATGCGCAATGTGTTCGAGATGCTGGGCCTGGAGGCTGTCAATGGCTGAGGACGGCGTTCGCGTCGCCCTGCTGGCCCGCGCAGGCAAGGCACGCGATCAACTGCGCACCGCGCTCGATGAGGCTGGCGCCAGTGTCGTGGCGGAAGGCGATCCGCTGCAGCTGGACCCCGCTGAGGTCGCCGCCGCGAATCCAAACTACTACCTCGTCAGCCTCGAACCCGCCATCGAAACGGCGCTGGAACGATTCGACGACCTGCTGGCCGCACCCGGCGTCGAAGTGATGTTCGACGATGCGGAAGTCACCTCGAAACTCGACGGCTGGGACCTGAATCGCTGGGCCCGGCACCTGGCCAGCAAGATGCTTGGCCACGAGGACATGCCGCCGGTGCCCGCAGATTCGCCGGCCTGGCCGGAGGCCGAACTGTCGGAAACCGGCGCGCCGCCCACGCCCGCACAATTGATGGACGATGCCCGGCTCGAGGACTACACGGCCGACACCGTTGCCCTGGCCGACTCGGTTCCGATGAGCGCCTCGCTGGCGACGCCGGACATGGGCCTCGACATGGACATGGACCTCGACTTGTCGAGCCTTGATTTCGATCTCCCGCCTGCGGCCGCGCAGGTCCCCGATCCGGCACCCGCACAGGCGCAAGCGCAGGACACGGAATTCGGCGACCTCGACTTCGACGAATCGGTCAGCTTCTCCAGTTTTTCGACGGCCGAACCGGTAGCCGGCGATCTCGATGCCGACGTGGCCGAACTGGCCGCACAGCTGGAAGCCTTCGACAAGCGCGACCATGCCGCGGCCACCCCCGTTGCCACGTCGATGACGATGGAAGAAGAATCGATTGAAGCCATTGCCGTGGTCGTAGCACCTGCCGCAGCCGCCACACCGAGTTTTGATTTCAGCAACCTGGCCCTGGCGCCGATGGAAAGCGATGCGCCCGCGATGGCGATTGCCTCGTCGCCGTTGCCGTCGTCCGCCGGCCTGGGCGCCGTGGTGATCCTTGCCGGACTGGGCGGACCCGATGCGGTGCGCCAGTTGCTGTCGAGCTTGCCCGAATCGCTGTCCGTGCCCGTGTTGCTCTATCAGCACCTGGAAGTGGGCAAGCACGAGCGGCTCGTCGAACAGCTGGCGAAAATAAGCAAGCTGCCGGTCGTGCTCGCGCTGGACGGTGGCTCGCCGGAAGGGGGCAAGGTGACGTTGCTGCCCGCGGGTCTTTCCGCGCAGGCGAGCGATGGCAACCTGTCGTTTTCCGCCGGCACGCTTGCCAGCCTGCTGGTCGCGGTTTCCGCGCCTGAAAGCATGGTGATCGTGCTTAGCGGCGCCGATGCACAACTCGTTCCCGCCATCCTCGCGGTTCGCGACGGTGGCGGGTTGGTGCTCGCCCAGGACCCGGAAGTCTGTTTCGATTCCGCCGCGGCCGACGCCATGCAGCGACAGGGCGCGCCCGTCTATCCGGCGTTGGGCCTTGCACGGCAGATTGCCGCGCGCTGGCCGGCTTGATCCAAGGAGATTTCACATGAATGCCCCGATCCGCGACATCCGAGGCGTGTTGATCAGCGTCAACCAGGGCCGCCTGTTGCTGCCCAACGCATCGGTGGCCGAAGTGATCACCTTCTCCGAGCCGGAGCCGGTGGAAAACGCACCCTCGTGGATGCTCGGCCAGATTCGCTGGCGCGGCTGGCGCCTGCCGCTGCTGTCGTTTTCCCGATTCGCAGGTTGGTCCGACGAAGAAGGACAGATTGGCGCGAAAGTGGTGGTGCTCAAAGCCTTGGGCGGAAATCCGAAGCTGCCTTATTTCGCCGTGCTGTCCCAGGGCTTCCCGCGCCTGGTCACGGTGGCGCATTCCGCGCTGTCGGAAACCGGGCAGAAGGACCTGCCGGTCGGCATCCACTCGATGGTGATGTTGAACGATGACGCCGCGGCCGTGCCCGACCTCGCTGGCCTCGAAACACTGATCGACAAGGCGCTGACGCAAGCCGCCTGACCGGCCCTAGCGCCAGTCTCCGAACAAGGCATTGATGGCGGCGAGGGCCGCGAGTCCAGCCGTTTCCGTACGAAGTATCCGCGGGCCCAGGCGCAAGCCCTGGTAGCCTGCCGCGCGCAATACCAAGCGGTCGCGTTCCGACAATCCACCTTCAGGCCCGATCAGCAAAGTCACCCGCTGGCCGGGCGCGATGCCTGCATCGGCGATGCCTTTTTCGGCGAGTGGGTCGAGGATGAATCGCAGTCCTGGCGTCGGGTCGCTGGCGAAAGTCGCCAGGGACTGCGGCTCCATCACCTCGGGCACGCGCGCCCGGCCACTCTGCTCGCAGGCCGACACCACCACGCCCCGCCAATGCAGCATGCGCTTGGCTGCGCGCTCGTTGTCGAGGCGGACCTCGGTGCGCTCGGTGATGACCGGCGCAATGCGGATCACGCCAAGTTCGGTGGCCTTCTGCAGGATCAGGTCCATCTTTTCGCCGCGGGCGATGCCTTGCGCCAACGTCAGGTGCAAGCCCGACTCGTTGTCTACACGACACTGCGTGAGTACCTGCACCTCGGCAGCCTTCTTCGACAGTGAAGATATTTTCGCCGTGTAGTCGAACCCATCCCCGTTGAACAATGTCACCGGATCACCCAGCCCCAATCGAAGCACGCGCACCAGGTGCGCCACGGCATCCTCGGGCAAGGCAACTATCGCGCCTTCAGCCAGCGCTGCATCCACGTAATGGCGCACGACACGCATCAGTCGGTCATCCTCTCGATGGCGCCGGTGGTGATCCGTGCCAACTGTTGCAGGGCGGCCTCGTCGATGCAATACGGCGGCATCCAGTACAACACCTCACCGAGTGGGCGCAGCAGCACGCCGTTGTCCAGTGCATGGCGATAGCCACGAAGGCCGCGCTTCTCGCGCGGGTCATAATGGCGCCGCGTGGCTCGATGGGCCACCACCTCGATCGCCAGGATCATTCCCGTCTGGCGGACATCCGCGACATGGGGATGGGCGCGCAAGGGCTCGGCGAGGGCCGCCATCCGGCCAGCGGTGATCCGGTTTTTTTCCAGCACGGGCTCCGACTGGAATATTGAAAGCGAAGCCAGCGCCGCCGCGCAGCCGAGCGGATTGCCCGTGTAACTATGCGAATGCAGGAAGGCGCGGTCGCGGCTTTCGTCGAGGAAGGCTTCATAGACGTCGCTGGTGGTCAGCACCGCGGACATCGGCATGAATCCGCCGGTCAGCCCCTTCGACAGGCACAGGAAATCAGGCGTGATGCCGGCTTGCTCGCAGGCGAACATCGTGCCGCTGCGGCCGAAGCCCACGGCGATTTCGTCGGCGATCAGGTGCGCGCCGTGTGCGCTGCAGATTTCCCGCGCGCGCCGCACGTAGGCGGGGTGGTGCATGCGCATGCCGCCGGCACATTGCACCAGGGGCTCGAGGATCAGCGCACAGATCTCGCCTTCATTGTCTTCGAACAAGGCCAGCAGCTGGTCGGCGCGGCGCAAGGCGCATTGTTCAGCCGTCTCCCCGGGGGCCGCGTCGTAGGCGTCGGGCGAGGGTGCGAACAGCGGCGTCAGCAGGAGCGGGGCATAGGTGCGGCGGTACAGCGGAATGTCACCCATGGACAGCGCGCCCAGCGTTTCGCCGTGGTAGCCGTTTTCCAGCGCGACGAATCGGCGACGCTTGCTGTCGCCGCGATTGAGGTGCGCATGGAAACTCATCTTCAGCGCGATTTCCACGGCCGCCGAGCCATTGTCGGCATAGAACACCCGCGCCAGGCCCGGGGGCGCGACCCTCAGCAACGACTCCGCCAGCAGTACCGCAGGCTCGTGGGTGAATCCGGCGAAGATCACATGCTCGAGTTCCTGCGCCTGCCGCGCGATGGCAGCGGCGATGCGCGGCTCGCCATGGCCAAACAGGTTGGTCCACCACGAACTCACCGCGTCCAGGTAGCGATGGCCGTCCACGCCCTCCAGCCAGGCGCCGCGACCCCGCCGGATCGGCACCAGCGGCAGTGCATCCGGATGCTCGGCCATTTGCGTGCATGGATGCCACAGCACGGCAAGGTCACGCGCCCGGAGCCGGGCCGCCTCTGCTAGCATCTGTGCTTCGTTTTTATCTTCCTGCATGCGTACATGATCACACCGATCCTGCCAATCATCCATGGCCGCCAGGAGCACGAATCGGGCGGCTACCGCCGCGAAACCATCGACCTGGAGTTCTCCAATGGCGAGCGGCGCAAGTACGAGCGCATCTCCAGCCGCGGCCATGGCGCGGTGATGATCGCGGCGATTCCAGAGCCCGGCACCATCCTGTTGATCCGAGAATACGCCGCAGGCGTGCATCGCTACGAATTGGGCCTGCCCAAGGGCCGCCTGGACGCCGGCGAAACCGTGCTCGACGCCGCCAACCGCGAATTGAAGGAAGAAACCGGCTTCGGCGCGCGCAAGCTCACGCACCTGCGCTCGATCACCCTCGCGCCCGGCTACATGACCCACGAAATCCAGCTGGTGCTCGCCGAGGACCTGTATCCCGAGCGCCTGGCCGGCGACGAACCCGAGGAGCTCGAAGTGATTCCCTGGAAACTCGATGCCTTGCACGAGCTGGTGCTGCGTGAGGATTGTTCCGAAGGCCGGTCGCTGGCGGGCATGTTCATCGTGCGCGAAGTGTTGGCCCAGCGATGACGCCGGAAATGCGCGACGTGGTGCTGCAGCTGGCGCGCGACGCCGGCGCCGCGATCATGAAGGTGTACGTGCAGGATTTCGCTGTCGAGCACAAGGATGACCGGTCGCCACTGACCGCCGCCGACATGGCCTCGCACCACCTGATCGTCGCCGGCCTCGAAGCCCTGACCCCGGACGTGCCGGTGTTGTCGGAAGAATCGAAGGACGTGCCCTGGGAAGTACGCTCGACATGGCGTCGCTACTGGCTGGTGGACCCGCTGGACGGCACCCGCGAATTCGTGAAGAAGAATGGCGAATTCACCGTCAACATCGCGCTGATCGAGGACGGCGTTTCCGTTTTCGGCGTGGTCTACGCGCCGGCGCTGGACGAAATGCATTATGGCGAGCGCGGTCGCGGCGCCTTCATCTGCGATGCCGGCGAGCACTTGCCGATCGCCTCGCGGCGGCCCGCTGCCGCGCCACTGCACGTGGCCGCCAGTCGCTCGCACATGGATGCGCGCAGCGCCGCCGCCATCGATCGCATGGGCGAAGTGCAACTGCTGGGCATGGGCTCGTCACTGAAATTCTGCCGCATGGCGGAAGCCAGACTCGACGTTTATCCGCGTTTCGCGCCCACTTCCGAATGGGACACGGCCGCTGGGCAATGCGTGCTGGAGGCCGCGGGCGGCGCGGTGATTACGCTCGATGGCGCACCCCTGGCCTACAACAGCAAGCCTTCGTTGCTCAATCCCGATTTCCTGGCGCTGGGTGATCCGACGCTGCCATGGAGGGATTGGCTTGGCTGATACCGCTTCGCCGATCTCGCGCCTGGTGCAGATCATGGCGCGGCTGCGCGACCCCGACGGCGGCTGCCCCTGGGACGTCGAGCAGGACTTCGCCAGCATCGCCCCGTACACCATCGAAGAAGCCTACGAAGTCGCCGACGCCATCGACCGTGGCGACATGGACGACCTGAAGGACGAGCTGGGTGACCTGCTGCTGCAAGTCGTGTTCCATGCGCGCATGGCCGAGGAGGCCGGCGACTTCGCTTTCGATGACGTCGTCAACGCGATCTGCGACAAGATGGTTCGCCGGCATCCGCATGTGTTTGCCGGAGCCATGGTTTCAGGGGTGGAAGAACAAACCCTGGCCTGGGAAGAAGGCAAGCGCCAGGAACGCCGAGCCCGCGGCGGCGCGGTGGACGAAAGCGCACTCGCCGGCATCGCCCGCGGTTTGCCGGAATGGCAGCGCGCGATCAAATTGCAGAAGCGCGCGGCGCGGGTCGGCTTCGATTGGCCGGACGTGAATCCGGTGTTCGACAAGCTGCATGAGGAAATCGACGAACTGCGCGCCGAATTCGCCGCCGGCACCGGACACGAAGCGCTGGAGGATGAGTTGGGCGACGTCTTGTTCGTCTGCGCCAACCTGTCACGCCACGGCAAGGTCGATTTCGGGGCGTCCTTGCGCCGCGCCAACGCCAAGTTCGAACGCCGCTTCCGGCGCATGGAAGTGATGGCTGCCGCCGATGGCGTGTCCTTGTCCGACCTGTCACTGGAAGCGCAGGATGAGTACTGGAATCGCGCCAAGCGCGAGGAAAAAGCCGGCGCGGTCTGAGTTGAAGCGGCGCCTGCCGCGGAGCAGAATGGCTGCATCCAGGAGATGCCGATGAGCCAGTTCGCCAGCTTTCGCGAGTTCTATCCCTACTACCTGTCCGAACACGCCAACCAGACCTGTCGCCGCCTGCATTTCGTCGGCACCTCGCTGGTGATCGGCTGCCTGGTGATGGGTATCCGCAGCATGAATCCCGTCTGGATCCTGTACGCGCTGCTGTGCGGTTATGGCTTTGCCTGGATCGGCCATTTCTTCTTCGAGAAGAACAAGCCGGCAACCTTCAAGTACCCGTTCTATTCCCTGGCCGGCGACTGGGTGATGTACAAGGACATGCTGGTCGGCAAGATCCGTTTCTGACGCCATACCTCGGGAAACTCAGCGATTTCACGCCGGAATCACCCTCGCCGGGGTGTAATTTCACAAAGCTGAAGACCCCTTCCCTCGAGGTGAGCCATGCGTCGTGATGATCCATCCGGACTGATTTTGCTGGTCGAAGACAACCGTAGCCTGTCGGAGATGGTGGGCGAATACCTGGAATCCCGCGGATTCGGCGTGGATTACGCCGGCGACGGCGTGGATGGCCTGCGCCTGGCCACCGAGAATTCCTACGACGTGGTGGTGCTGGACCTGATGTTGCCCAGAATGGACGGCATCGAAGTTTGTCGCCGCCTCCGCAACGAATCGAAGAAATCCACCCCGGTGCTGATGCTTACCGCGCGCGACACGCTGGCCGACAAGGTCACCGGCCTGGATGCCGGCGCCGATGATTACCTGGTCAAGCCCTTCGCCATCCAGGAACTGGAAGCGCGTGTGCGTGCGCTGATCCGCCGTGACCGCCGCCAGGTCAGTGCCGAAGTGCTGAAGATCGCCGACCTGGTGCTCGACACCGCCAGCCTGCGGGTAACCCGGGCTGGCAGCGAGCTGCAGCTTTCCCCGATCGGCCTGCGCCTGTTGACGATCCTGATGCGTGAATCGCCGCGCGTGGTCACGCGCCGTGACATCGAGCGCGAGATCTGGGGCGATGGCCTGCCCGATTCCGACACGCTGCGCAGCCACCTGTACAACCTGCGCAAGGCCATCGACCGGCCCTTCGAAAAGCAATTGCTGCACACTGTGCAGACCGCCGGCTACCGCATCGCCGACCTGGACCACGCACCGGCATGAGTGAACGCAGCGGCCTGCGTCGAAAGATCTGGGTCGCCTTCATCCTGCAGGCGGCGGCGATCAGCTTCGCCGCCGTGCTCGGCGTCTATGGCGCGTCGGCCGTGCTCAAGCACGTGCTGATCCAGCGCGCGCTGCAAGAAGAAGCCGCGCATTTCTGGGGCCGTCGCGAAGACGACCCGGCGGCGACCGTGCCCGACACCTACAACATGAATGGCTACCTGGTGCGCGCGGGCGATATATCGGCGGTGCCCGAGCCCTTGCAGCCCTTGCCCGTGGGCTTCCATAGCCTGCCGCGCGCGCAGGGCGGTTCGCTGGTGATGGTGGAAGATCGCGGCGGCATGCGCCTGTACCTGTTGTTCAAGCAGGAGCAGGTGGATTCGCTGGCCTTCTGGTTCGGCATGGCGCCCTTGGCCCTCGTGCTGGCTGTCGTCTACATCATTGCCTGGTCCACGTACCGGACCTCGAAGCGCGTGGTGTCGCCGGTGATCTGGCTGGCCAACCAGGTCCGTCACTGGGACCCGAAACATCCCGACGCCACTGCGTTGAAGCCCGAGAACCTGCCCGTGGACGTGGAAGGCGAGACATTGACGCTGGCCTCGTCGCTGCATGATTTCGCGAGTCGCATCGGCAGCTTCGTCGAGCGCGAACACAATTTCACCCGCGATGCATCGCACGAACTGCGCACGCCGCTGACGGTGATCCGCGTCGCCGGCGACATGATGGAAGGCGATGATTCGCTGTCGCCCATGGCGCGAAGGTCGCTGAAGCGCATCCAGGGCGCCGGGCGCGACATGGAAGCGCTGATCGAGGCCTTCCTGATCCTGGCGCGTGAGGGTGATACCGGCCTGCCCGACGAGGATTTTTCGGTCGGCTCCGTAGCCTGCGAGGAACTGGAGAAATCGCGTCCCTTGCTTGCCGGCAAGTCCGTGCAACTGGAGTTGCGCCGCGAGGCCGACCTGCAACTGCATGCACCCGCCCGGGTGTTGTCGGTGATGCTCGGCAACCTGTTGCGCAATGCCTGCCATTACACGGAACAGGGCACGGTAGTGGTGACCGTGCGTCGCGACAGCGTGCAGGTATCGGATTCTGGCGTCGGCATGAGCCCCGATGAATTGGCGCGTGTGTTCGAGCCCTTCTATCGCGCCGGTGACGGACGCAAGGACGGGCAGGGTATCGGGCTTTCGATCGTGCGTCGTTTGTCTGAGCGCTATGGCTGGCCGGTGCGCCTGGAAAGCGAGCCTGGCAAGGGCACGACGGCCACCATCAGCTTTCCTTCAGCCACCTGAGGCCATGCTCGGGAACATTGCGTGCGACCAGATGTCCCAATGGCGCATCGTTGCATAATGCGCAATTCGCGCCCCCGCTACCCTCCCAACAAAGCCTTTCCGAAAATCCCCGTTCCAGGAGAATCCATGTCGTCGTCCCGTGTGACTGCCCCAGCCCGGCCCCGCTGGATCGTTCCGGTCGTGCTGCTCGCCCTCGTCGCGCTCGCCGCCTGGTGGTACCTGGGCCGCGCCAAGACCGAAGACGCCGGCGGCTATCGCACGGGCGCGGTGGAGCGCGGCGAAATCCGCACGGCGATTTCCGCGACGGGCACGCTCAGTGCAACGGCCACCATCGAAGTCGGCACCCAGGTATCGGGCACCTTGCAGAGCGTGGAGGTGGATTTCAATGACAGCGTCACCAAGGACCAGGTGATTGCCCGCATCGATCCGAGCACTTTCCAGGCGCGGCTCGACCAGGCGTCGGCATCGCTGTCGAGCACGCGCGCCGGTTTGAACGAGGCGCAGGCCGTGGCCCGCAACGCCGAACTCGACTACACCCGCAAGGCCGACCTGGTGAAGCGCCAGTTGATCGCCCGCACCGATGCCGACCAGGCCTTGGCGGCGCGCGACCAGGCGCGGGCACGAATCGTTTCCGCCAATGCCCAGGTGCGCCAGCAACAAGCCAACGTGGACAGCGCGCGGCTCGACCTCGAGAAGACCGTGATTCGCTCGCCCGTGGACGGCGTGGTGCTGTTGCGCTCGGTCGAAGCGGGACAGACCGTGGCCGCCAGCTTGCAGACGCCGGTGCTGTTCAAGATCGCGGGTGATTTGCGCAAGATGGAAATCGTGCTGGCGATTGATGAAGCCGACATCGGCCAGGTGCGCGAAGGCCAGACGGCACGCTTCACCGTGGATGCCTTTCCGGATCGCAATTTCGCCGGCCGCGTGAAGCAGGTGCGGCTCGCCGCCACCAACACCGCCAACGTCATCACCTATCCGGTGGTGGTGGAAGTGGACAACCCCGATCAAAGCCTGTTGCCGGGCATGACCGCCAACGCCGAGATCGAGATCAGCCGGCGTCCCGATGTATTGAGCGTGCCCAACGCGGCGCTGCGCTTCCGTCCCGCTGAAGAGAGCAAGGCCAACATGGGCCCGGGCTTCGGCGCGCCGGCCAATGCCAACCGGACGGCAGCGACCGGTGCGAACGGCGGCCAGGGTGGCAACGGTTTCGTGCAGGCCTTCGAGAAGATTGCCGCAGGCTTGCAGCTGGATGATGCGCAGAAGGCGGCATTCGATTCGGCGTTGCAGGAAATGCGCGACCGCGCGCAACAAGGGCGCCCCGGCGGCGCCAACGGCGGCGGCACGACAGGCGGTAGTGCGGCGGGCAATGTCGGCACTCGCAGCGGTGGCGCGGCACAAGGTGGTTCTGCCGACCGCAGCCGGCGTTTGGCCGAACGCATGAAGAAGAATTTCGAAGGCTTCAGAGCCTCGTTGCGTCCCGAGCAACAGGCCAAGTGGGATTCCGAATTGCTCGCGATGACCAGCGGCAAGCGCGCCCCGGTTTACAAGCTGGTGGACGGCAAGCCCGAGCAGGTAACGATCCGCATCGGCGCCAGCGACGGCAGCCGTACCGAGATCATCGGCGACGGCCTGGCCGAGGGCGAGCTGGTCATCATCGGCAGTGCCCGCCCCACGCCATGACCGACGCCACGCCCATCATCCAGACCGAGGACTTGCGCAAGGTCTATTCGCCCGGCACCCAGGCGGAAGTGAAGGCGCTCGACGGCGTCAACCTGCGCATCGATCGCGGCGAGTTCGTCGCGATCATGGGCGCGTCGGGCTCCGGCAAATCGACGCTGATGAATGTCATCGGCTGCCTGGATCGCCCGAGTGGCGGCCGTTACCTGTGCGACGGCGTGGACGTCGCCAGCCTGGATGCCGAATCGTTGGCGCGACTGCGCCTCGAGAAGATCGGTTTCGTCTTCCAGGGCTTCAACCTGTTGTCGCGCATGGATGCGCTGCACAACGTGATGATGCCGCTGGGCTATTCCAACACCCCGCTGGCAGAGCGCACCGAGCGTGCGCGCGCGGCGCTGGAAGCGGTTGGCCTTGGCGAGCGCGCGCATCATCGCCCCGGCGAGATGTCCGGCGGCCAGCAGCAGCGCGTTTCAATTGCGCGCGCGCTGATCAACCAGCCGGCCCTGGTGCTGGCCGACGAACCGACCGGTGCGCTCGATACCAGGACCAGTGCCGAAGTGATGAAGCTGTTTGAAAAACTGAAGGCGCAAGGCCAGACCATCGTGCTGATTACCCATGAAGCCGATGTTGCCCACCACGCCGACCGCATCTGCGTGATGCGCGACGGCAAATTGTACGAGGGCGAACACGGCCTGGGAGCCGTCGCATGACCTGGAACGACACCTTGCGCACGGCGGTCTTCGCCCTGCGCGGAAACTGGATGCGCAGCACGCTGACTTCCCTGGGCGTCATCATCGGCATCGCTGCGGTGATCGTGATGGTATCGGTGGGGCAGGGCACGCAGGCCGAGATCGACAAGATGGTGTCGGGCCTGGGCGCGAATCGCCTCGACATCAGTTCCGGCGCGCCCAATACCGGCGGCATCCGCGGCGGCGCCGGCAGCCAGGCGACGCTGACCGACGGCGATGCGCTCGCGATTCGCGAACAGATTCCGGAAGTGCAGTATGTCGCGGCAGGCACCCGCGGCAATGCGCAGATCGTCTATGCGGAAAACAACTGGTCCACCAATTGGCAGGGTGTGCAGCCGGATTTCTTCGAGATCAACGGCTGGAAGATTGGCGCGGGCACCGGGCTGGAACCGGGTGACTACACGTCGGCGGCCAAGGTAGTAGTGATCGGCGAAACCATCCGTCGCGAGTTGTTCGGCGAGGAAGATCCGCTGGGCCAGAGCCTGCGCATCGGCAAGGTGCCGTTTCGGGTGGTCGGCGTGCTGGCGCCGAAGGGCCAGGGCGGCTTCGGCCAGGACCAAGACGACGTGATCATGGTGCCGCTTGAAACGGCGCGCCGGCGCCTGACCGGCGCCTCCGGCGCGCCGCCGGGGACCGTGCGCCAGATTGCATTGGGCGTGACCCGCAGCGAGGACCTGTCCTTCGTGCAGGAGGAAGTGGAAGCGCTGCTTCGTGAGCGCCACAAGATCGCCGCCGGCGCCGAGGATGACTTCAGCGTGCGCAACATTTCCGAGATTGTCGCCACACGCACGCAGACCACGCGGATCATGTCGCTGCTGCTCGGTGCGGTCGCCGGCATTTCGCTGATCGTCGGTGGCATCGGCATCATGAACATCATGCTGGTGTCGGTGACCGAGCGCATCCGCGAAATCGGCCTGCGCATGGCCGTGGGCGCGGGGCCGCGCGACATCCAGAGGCAGTTCCTCACCGAGGCGATGCTGATCTCGTTCGGCGGCGGCATCATCGGCACGCTGATCGGCATCGCCGGGGCGCTGCTCGCGGGCAAGCTCGGCTCGCTGCCGGTGCTGCTGGACTGGCACGTGGTCGCGCTGGCGGCGGGCTGTTCGGTAGCCACCGGCCTGTTCTTCGGCTTCTACCCGGCGCGCAAGGCGGCGCAGCTCGACCCGATCGAGGCGCTACGCCACCAGGGCTGATCGTGCAGCCGGTATCATTGCGCGCATGACAATGTCCGACGTTCCGACTCCAGGCACCCATGCCTCCGCCAGCGAGGCGCGCATCGCCCTCGTCATCCACGGGGGCGCCGGCGTCTCATCGCGCGCTTCCATCAGCGCCGAAGACGAAGTTGCGATCCGCCACGACCTGGATCGCGCGCTCGACGCCGGCCACCAAGTGCTGGCCTCGGGCGGAAGCGCGCTCGATGCGGTGACGGCTGCCGTCGTGGTGCTGGAGGATTCGCCCTGGTTCAACGCGGGCAAGGGTTCGGTCTTCGATGCCGAGGGTCGGCACGAACTCGATGCCTCCATCATGGAAGGGCACACCCGTCGCGCTGGCGCCGTGGCTGCGGTCACCACGGTCAAGAACCCGGTCCTGCTGTCGCGCGCGGTGATGGAACATTCCGAGCACGTGATGCTGGTGTCGGCCGGTGCGGAAAAATTTGCCGATACGCGCGCGGACATTCAGCGCGTCGCGCCCACCTACTTCGACACCGACCGACGCTGGCAACAATTGCTCGACGCCCGCGCGCTGGAAACCGCGCAGGCCACGCACACCGTGCAGGGAACCTATTTCGGCACGGTCGGCGCGGTCGCGCTGGATGGGCACGGCAACATCGCGGCTGCCACGTCCACCGGTGGCATGACCAACAAGCGCTACGGCCGCGTCGGCGATTCACCCATCATCGGCGCCGGCACCTATGCCGATGAACGCTGCGGCGTTTCAGGCACCGGTTGGGGCGAGTTCTTCATTCGCGCCGTGGTGGCACAGGACATCTGCGCACGCGTTGCCTATCGTGGCGACACCATAGAAAAAGCGGCGCACGACGTGATCCATGGCGTGGTCGCAACGATGGGTGGCGATGGCGGCGCGATTGCGCTGGACAGGCAGGGCAACATCGCCATGCCCTTCAACACGCCAGGCATGTACCGCGGCTGGGTCCGTCCGGACGGCAGCCGCGGCACCGCGATCTTTCCCGACTCGGGCGACTAGAAGCCGCGGTCGCCGGAAATCAGTCCGCCCAGGCCACCCAGCACCGAACCTTCGTCCTTGCCGCCGCCCTTCTGGTAGGCCGCGCTGAACATGCGTCCGGCCAGGCGCGAGAACGGCAGCGACTGGATCCAGACCTTTCCCGGCCCGGTGAGGGTCGCCAGGAACACGCCTTCGCCGCCGAACAATGCCGACTTCACGCTGCCCACGGTCTGCAGGTCGAAGTTCACCGACGAGGTCATTGCGACCACGCAGCCGGTATCCACGTCGATTCGTTCGCCGGCGGCAAGTTCACGCTCGACGATGGTGCCGCCGGCATGTACGAACACCAGGCCGTCGCCTTCGAGCTTCTGCATGATGAAACCTTCGCCACCGAACAAGGCGGTCATGATCTTCTTCTGGAAGAACAGGCCGATGCTGACGCCGCGTGCCGCGCACAGGAAGCTGTCCTTCTGGCAGATGATCTTGCCGCCGTAGTTGGACAGCGTCATCGGCACGATCGTGCCGGGGTAGGGCGCGGCAAACGCCACCTTGGCCTTGCCACTGCCGCCCGCATGCGAAAATACCGTGGTGAACAGGCTTTCCCCGGTGATCAGGCGCTTGCCCGCACCTACGAGTTTGTCCATGAATCCGCCGGTGCCCGACGAGGCGCTGCCATCACCGAACACGGTTTCCATGCTGACGGTCGCGTCCTTGTACATCAGCGTGCCGGCTTCGGCGACCGCGCTCTCGCCCGGGTCGAGTTCGATTTCCACGAACTGCATGTCCTCGCCGTAGATGCGGTAGTCGATCTGGTCGGCGCGCTGAGCGCCGGCCATCGGCGGCGCTGGCATCGGCACCGGCATGTTGCCGGCCGACGATTCCGCGCGCAGTTCCGCGCAACTCGCGATCGGAATCCACTCGGCGAAACCCTGGCGCCAGCAGAATCCGTTCGAATCGCGCGCCGCCTGGGCGATGGCCGCCGCCTGGTCGAAGGGTCCGACCTGCTTGCCGTTGTAGCTCAGATACCACTGGTGCATTTCTTGCTCCGGATCAGGGGGAGGGGGATTCGATGCCGAGTTGACGGCGCACACGCGCCTGCGCGTCCGCATCGATTTTCAGGCCGGCGCAAAGGGCTTCGAGGAACCGGTCTTCGTTCGGGTTGTCGGCGTCGATGGCGATCAATGCCGCGACATAGACTTCCTCGTTCAGGCCCGACGGCGTCTGCGCGATGAGTTGCTGGAGGCTGAGCGGATTGCGGATCTCGCGATCGAGCGCGTCAAGATCCTCGCCTGCAAAGCCCGCTTCGCGCGCGTGCTGCATCACCAGGGCGCGTTCAGTCGCGTCCACGTGGCCGTCGGCGTTGGCCGCGCTCACCATCGCACGCAACAGGTGCAATGAACGCAACTGATCGGCCTGGCCCGCGATTTGCGGCGCCGCCAGGTCAGGCCGGCCGGGAGGCGGAGGGGGCGGCGGGGGCGGCGTGGCCGGGGCGCCCGATGCCGGCAGGCCGCTCGCCAACGGTGCCGGTGCGGGCGGTGGATTCGCACCCGTCTGGACGGCTGCCGGTGGCGCCTGCTTGAAGTGCTCGTAGGCGGCGATGGCCAGGCCGAGCAGGCCCACGCCTACCTTGGCCTCCAGGCCGCTTGGCAGGCCCGTCAGCGAGCCCGAGCGCCGCTTCCGGCGCTTGCCACCGCCCAGCCCGCCGCCGGCCGCCTCGCGCAGCACCTGGCCCAACAATTTTTGTGCATCGAACATCGTGGTCTCCTGGTAACGCTTCCATCATCGGGCAGGAAGCCTCGTGGGCCCCGTGCTTAAGGTCACCCCGCCATGACCCGGGGCTGTGTCAAAATAGGGAAATTGATTCCGGCGCGAGAGTCCACTCCATGCTGATATTCGAGCAGTCCCAGCCCGGCCGTATGGCCTCCGCCCAATTGGCCGACGCCGTCGCCGCGCCCGCGCTGCCACAACGATTCCTCCGCGACACGCCGGTCGGCCTGCCGGAAGTCTCCGAGTTGCAGGCCGTACGCCACTACACGCAGCTGAGCCGCAAGAATTTCTCCATCGACACGAACTTCTATCCTTTGGGTTCGTGCACGATGAAATACAACCCCCGCGCTTGCCATTCCATCGCCTTGATGGATGGTTTCGCGGGACGCCATCCGTACGCGCCCGAGTCGCTCAGCCAGGGCTTCCTGGCATGCATGCACGACCTCCAGGAAATCCTGGCCGACGTGACCGGCATGAAGGGCGGTGTTTCGCTCGCTCCCATGGCGGGCGCGCAGGGCGAGTTTGCCGGCGTGGCGATGATCATGGCTTACCACAAGGCCCGCGGCGACACGGCGCGTACCGAGATCATCGTGCCCGACGCTGCCCACGGCACCAATCCCGCCACGGCGGTGATGTGCGGCTGCACGGTGCGCGAAATCCCGACCAATTCTGAAGGCGACATCGACGTCGAGGCATTGAAGGCCGTGCTCGGCCCGAAGACTGCCGGCATCATGCTCACCAACCCCAGCACGATCGGTGTGTTCGAGCGCCGCATCGTCGAAATTTCGAAGCTGGTGCACGAGGCCGGCGGCCTGTTGTATTACGACGGCGCCAACCTCAACGCGATCCTCGGCAAGGTGCGGCCGGGCGACATGGGCTTCGACGCCATCCACATGAACCTGCACAAGACCTTCTCCACGCCGCACGGTGGTGGTGGTCCGGGCGCCGGCGCGGTGGGCGTCAGCGAGCGCCTGAAGCCCTTCCTGCCGGTGCCGCTGGTCATCAAGGACGGCGATACCTTCAAGCAGGCCAGCTACGCCGAATGCCCGCAGACGATCGGCCAGCTGTCGGCCTTCGGCGGCAACGCCGGCGTGCTGATCCGCGCCTATGTGTACGCGCGACTGCTCGGTCGCGAGGGCATGCGCCGCGTCGGCGAATACGCCACGCTCAATGCCAACTACCTGGCCGCGCGACTGCGCGACAAGGGCTTCGACCTGGCCTATCCGCAGCGCCGCGCATCGCACGAATTCATCGTCACCGTACAGCGGCAGAAAAAGGACAACGGCATCACCGCGCTGGATTTTTCGAAGTCCCTGCTCGATTACGGCATCCATGCACCGACCAACTATTTCCCGTTGCTGGTGCCCGAGTGCCTGTTGATCGAGCCGACCGAAACCGAAAGCAAGGACGTGCTGGATGAGTTCGTCGAAGTGATGGGCGAGCTGCTGGCCAAGTCGCGCAACGATCCCGCCTGGATGAAGTCGGCGCCGTACACGACGCCGGTGCGCCGCCTCGATGACGTGAAGGCCGCCAAGGACCTCGACCTGTCCTACGTGCCGACGCCGCATCCGCACGAGTCCGCGCCTGCGGACCTGACCGTCGGCGAGCCGTCGCATATCTGATGGCCGACAGTTCGGGCAGCCACGCGCCGCGCAGCCCGTTCCGGGCATGGCAGGCATTCCTGTGGTCCATGAAGGGCCTTCGCGCCACGTGGGACGTGGAGTCGTCGTTCCGGCTGGAGGTTTATCTGTTCGTCGTGCTGGCGCCACTGGCGATGTGGCTGGGCGAGTCGGGCATTGAACAAGCCATCCTGATCGGATCGATGATGCTGGTGCTGGTGGTGGAGGTGCTCAATTCCGCACTGGAAGCCGTGGTTGATCGTTGGGGTCCTGAACACAACGAACTGGCGGGACGGGCGAAGGACATGGGTTCAGCGGCTGTTTTCCTCTCTGACATTAACGTATTGATTTGCTGGGGATTACTGCTCGTCCCACGGCTGGCGGGCAACTAAATGGATTGGATGTTCTCAAGCGAAATCTGGATTGCGCTGTTCACGCTCGCGACGCTCGAGATCGTGCTGGGCGTGGACAATCTGGTGTTCATCTCGATCGCCGTCAGCAAGCTGCCGCCCGAGCGCCGGCCTGCGGCGCGCAAATTCGGACTGATGCTGGCCTGCGTGACCCGCATCCTGCTGCTGGTTTCGCTGGCCTTCCTGGCGCGAATGCAGGCAAACCTGTTTTCGCTGTTCGGCCAGAACTTCTCGGTGCGCGACCTGGTGCTGATCGGTGGCGGGCTGTTCCTGTTGGTCAAGGGCACCATGGAAATCCACGACGCGGTCGAAGGCCGTGGCGATGACGAGGACATCGACACCAAGCCATCGGCGGTATTCGGTTACGTGATCGCGCAGATCGCGGTGATAGACATCGTCTTCTCACTCGATTCGGTCATCACCGCCGTCGGCATGGTGGACAACGTCTGGGTGATGATTGCCGCCATCATGATCGCCGTGGGCGTGATGATCTTCGCCTCCAATCCGATCGGCGACTTCATCGACCGCCACCCCACCGTGAAGATGCTGGCGCTGGCCTTCATCATCCTGGTCGGCGTCGCGCTGATCGCCGACGGCTTCGAGATCCATATCGATCGCAAGTTGCTGTACTTCGCCATGGCGTTCTCGGCAGCGGTGGAATCGCTCAATATCCTGGCCAAGCAGCGCGCCAAGCGGTTCGGCAACTAGGCGCGCCATGACCATCCTGCATGACATCAACCCGATAGCGATCCCGCTGCCTTTCTGGCCGCACGGTATCCACTGGTACGGCCTGATGTACCTGCTCGCGTTCGGCGCGGCCTGGTGGCTGGGCACGCACCGGGTTCGCGCCGGGCGCTTGCCGGGCGTGGATGAGAACGGATTCGGCGACCTGTTGTTCTACGGCATGCTCGGCGTGGTCCTCGGCGGTCGCATCGGTTACGTTTTCTTCTATGCCTTCGACCAGTTGTTGGCCGACCCGATGTTCCTGCTGCGCATCAACGAGGGCGGCATGAGTTTCCATGGCGGCCTGATCGGCGTGATGGTCGCCGGCGCCTGGTGGTCGCGGGCGCGGCGCATCCATTTCTTCGACACCCTGGATTTCGTTGCGCCCCTGGTGCCGGCCGGGCTCGGCTTCGGCCGCTTGGGCAATTACATCGGCGGCGAGTTGTGGGGCAAGCCCACCAACAGCGGCTGGGGCGTGATCTTTCCGCGCAGCGACCTGGGCAGCTACAGCGGCGCATCCATGGAACAACTGCGCGAGCTGCATGCCAGCGGCGCGCTGGATGCCTATGCGCGGCATCCATCGCAGCTTTACCAGGCCTTGCTGGAAGGCCTGGTGATGTTCCTGGTGCTGTTCTTCTTCTCGCGCAAGCCGCGTCCGCGCTATGCGGTGTCGGGCATGTTCGCTCTGCTCTATGGCGTGTTCCGCTTCGTGGTCGAATTCGTTCGCGTGCCGGATGAAAACCTGGGCTACCTCGCGTTCGGCTGGCTGACGATGGGGCAATTGCTTTCGCTGCCGCTGATCGCGGTCGGACTGGGCTTGCTGTGGATGTCCCGCCGAGCGCCGGTGTTCGGTGCCAACCCGCCTTCGAACGCCGCTTCATCCTGAGCGACGGCCACCCGCATGCGCCAATACCTCGACCTGCTTCGCGACGCGCTGGAGAATGGCACGGAAAAATCCGACCGCACCGGCACTGGCACGCGTTCGCTTTTCGGACGCCAGTTGCGCTTCGACCTGCGTGAAGGTTTTCCTCTCGTAACCACCAAGAAGCTGCACCTGCGTTCCATCGTGCACGAGCTGTTGTGGTTCCTGCAGGGTGACACCAACATTGCCTACCTGAAGGACAACAAGGTCGGCATATGGGACGAGTGGGCCGATGAAAACGGCGACCTGGGCCCGGTGTATGGCAGGCAGTGGCGACGCTGGACCGGCAGTGATGGCGTGGAAGTGGACCAGATGAAGTGGGTGGTGGACGAAATCCGTCGCAATCCCGATTCGCGTCGGCTTATCGTCAGTGCGTGGAACGTGGCGGACCTGCCAAAGATGGCGCTGATGCCCTGCCACGCGATGTTCCAGTTCTATGTCGCCGACGGCCGGCTCAGTTGCCAGTTGTACCAGCGCTCGGCCGACATTTTCCTCGGCGTACCCTTCAACATTGCCAGCTACGCGCTGCTGACCCACATGGTCGCGCAGGTATGCGGCTTGAAGGTCGGCGAGTTCGTGCACACGTTCGGCGATGCGCACGTGTATTCCAATCATTTCGAGCAGGCGCGCGAGCAGCTTTCCAGGACGCCAGGGCGGTTGCCGACCCTGGTGCTGGACCCGTCCGTGGACAACCTGTTTGAATTTCGCGCCGAACACGTGCGCATCGACGGTTACCAACCGCAGGCGGCCATCAAGGCGCCGGTCGCGGTTTGACGCGGCAAGCAAGGGGGATCGTGATGAAGATCAAGGCAATCCATCTGGCAGCTGCAGTGGCGGCGGCCTTGCTGCTGGGTGGCTGTTCGTGGTTTTCGCACAAGCCCGCGAAGCCCGACGCCGATGTTGCCGCTACGGCAACGACCGTACTTGCCGATGTCGACGCCGGGCCTGCGCAACCAGCCTCGTCGGCGCAGGCAGCCGAGGCGTCAGCCGCTGTCGCGCCGTCGGCGCAATCCCCCGAAGCGGCGGTCGTGGATTTCCTGACGATGCACCAGCGCCTGGGCAATAGCGGATTGCCCGACGCGGGCTCGCTGAATGCATACAACGCCTTCCTGTGCCCGTCGCTGGCCAGCGCCCTGCGCGATGCGCGCGTGCGCCAGGAGCAATTCCGGGCACGCAATCCCGATGAAAAACCGCCGCTGGTGGAAGGCGACCTGTTCAGCAGCCTGTTCGAAGGCCCCGACAGTTATTCCGCCGCCGAGTCGAAAATCGATGGCCCGCGCGCAACGGTGAAGATGGACTTGCGCCATGGCGAAGGCAGCGGCGCCACCACTTGGCAGGACAGCATGTTGCTGGAGCTCGACGATGGCATCTGGTGCATCAGCGATGTCGAATATGGCGGCAAGTGGCCGCTCGCCAACCGTGGCCGGCTCAGCGACACCTTGAAGCAGTGATCAGCCTGCTTGCGGCGCTGGACGCTGCCCGCGGCATCGGCCGGGGCAACGCCATGCCCTGGCATTTGCCCGATGACCTCAAGCGCTTCAAGGCGCTGACGCTTGGCAAGCCGATCCTGATGGGTGGCAATACAGCCCGCTCCCTGGGGCGCGCCTTGCCTGGCCGTCGCAACCTGGTGCTGACGCGCGCGGCGAATCCGCCATTCGAGGGAATGGAAACCGTATCCAGCCTTCGCGATGCCCTGGCCTTGGCCGATGGTGAAACGCTGATGGTGATCGGCGGTGGCGAAATCTATTCGATGGCGCTGCCGCTGGCGACGCGCTTGTACCTGACCCACGTGGCTACCGTGGTCGAAGATGCCGACGTGCATTTTCCGGATTTCGACCTGCGCGAATGGCGGGTCGATCGGCGCGAAGCGCACCCTGCGGACGCGCGCCATGCCTTCGGTTTCGAATTCATCGACTACTCGCGCATCGCCGGCGAAGCTGGCTGACGGCGCGACTGGCTCAGGCGCTGCGTCGAATCTCGCTGGCCGGCACTTCGCGTCCCGCGACCTGGTGCAGTCGAAGTTCCTGGCCCAGTTCCAGCGCGGTCAGCTTGCCGCCCCAGACCGCACCCGTATCGATGGCGTAGATGCCCAGGCCCATGAACAAGCCCAGCGTGGACCAGTGCCCGCAAACGACGGGCAATTCGCGCGGTGCGTGGCCGGGCACGTCGAACCACGGATAGAGCCCGGGCTTCTGCGTGCCGGGCCGGCCTTTTTCCTCGAAACCGATGCGGCCGCTCGGCGTGCAGTAGCGCATGCGCGTGAACACGTTGACGATCGCCCGGAAGCGATCGGGTCCGGTCAGCTTCGGATTCCAGATCGGCTTGTCGCCGTACATGTTCCTGAGCAGTTTTCGGTAGCCGTCGCTGCGAAGCTGTTCTTCTGCCTCGCGTGCGCGCGCCTCGGCGATCTTGATGGTCCACTTGGGTGCAAAGCCCGCATGCACCATCGCGAAACCCAGCGTCCGGTCGACATGCATCAGCTTTTGTTGCCGCAACCAGTTCACCAATTCGTCCCGGTCCGGTGCGAAAAGCACGCGGCGCAGGTCAGGATTCACCCGGGCCTGGTCAACTTCGCTGCGTTGCGCGATCGCCAACAGTGACAGGTCGTGGTTGCCCAGCACCACGGTGCTGTGGATGGACAGCGAATGCACCAGGCGCAGGGTTTCCAGCGACTGACCACCGCGGTTGACCAGGTCGCCGCAAAACCACAGGCGGTCACGCGACGGGTCGAAGCGGATCTTTTCGAGCAGGCGCTGCAGCGTGTCGTGGCAACCCTGGACGTCGCCGATGGCATAGGTAGCCATCAGTGCAGCGTCCGCGGGATGGACAGCGTGAACGGGGCGATGGCCGCGTCGAAGTGGGTGCCGTCGTCGGCCAGCATCTGGTAGCTCCCTTCCATGGTGCCCAGTGCCGTCTCGAGCACGGCGCCCGAAGTGTATTCGAAGTCGTCCCCCGGGCGCAGCCAGGGTTGTTCGCCGACCACGCCCTCGCCCCGGACTTCCTGCACCTTTCCGTTGTCGTCGGTGATCAGCCAGTGCCGGCTGATCAGGCGCGCCGGCACCTTGCCGCTGTTGTGGATGCGGATCGTGTAGGCGAACACGAAACGCCCGTCTTCAGGCGTGGACTGCTCGGGGAGGAACCGGGTCTGTACCTGGACCTCGATGTCGTGTGGCGAGGGGCTCATGCCGGGCATCTTACTCAAATATCCACCACGGCCGTCGTCCCGGCCGCGTCCACGCCCAGGGCGTTGGAAAGATTGATGAATTGCGCGACTTCGAGTTGTTCGGCGCGCAATTCCGGGCGAACGCCGGCGGCCACGATCTGCTCGCTGGTACAGATCGCCTGCAGGGCATTGCGCAGCGTCTTGCGGCGCTGGCCGAAGGCATCGCGGACCACGCGCTCGAACAGGGCCGGGTCCTTGATGCCCACCGACTGCGGGTCGCGTGGCACGAGGCGCACCACCGAGGAATCGACTTTCGGTGGCGGCCGGAACGCGCCGGGCGGCACGTCGAACAAGGGCTGCACCTCGCACACCGCCTGCAGCATCACACTCAGGCGGCCGTAGGTCTTGCTGCCGGGGCCGGCACCCATGCGGTCCACCACCTCCTTCTGCAACATGAAATGCATGTCGATGATGGATTCGGCGTGTTCGAGCACATGGAACAGGATGGGCGTGGAAATATTGTAGGGAAGGTTGCCGACCAGGCGCAGGCGGCCTTCGCCGGCCAGCTTGCCGAAATCCACCTTCAATACGTCCTTGTGCACGATGGTCAGGTCGCCAAGGCCGTGCGCAGCTTCGGACAAGGGCGTGATCAGGTCGCGGTCGAATTCGATGACGGTGAGCGCGCCATGGCGCTTGAGCAGGGGGAACGTGATCGCACCCTGGCCCGGACCGATCTCGACCAGTTGGTCGCCGGGCTTGGGATTCACGGCAAGCACGATCTTGTCGATGACGTTGCGGTCATGCAGGAAGTGCTGGCCCAACTGCTTCTTCGGTGGTTCCTTGAAGTGGCTCATGCGATCGCCCCGCGTCGCGCCAGCCGCGAGCACAGTGCCACGGCCGCCACCAGGCTGGACGCATCCGCCACGCCCCTGCCGGCGATTTCCAGCGCGGTGCCGTGGTCCACCGCCACGCGCGGATAGGGCAGGCCAAGCGTGATGTTCACCGCGTGTTCGAAGCCGGAGTGCTTGAGCACGGGCAATCCCTGGTCGTGGTACATGGCGAGCACCGCATCGAAGCCGACGAGCTTTTGCGGAAGGAAGGCAGTATCGGCGGGCAAGGGTCCGGCAAGCACCATGCCCTCGGCACGCAAGGATTGCAGCACCGGCTCGATGACCCGTATCTCTTCATCGCCGAGCACGCCCGCCTCGCCCGCGTGCGGGTTCAGTCCCAGCACCGCGATGCGTGGCGAGGCCAGGCCGAAGTCACGCTTGAGCGCGGCATCGAGGATGCGCAGGCAGCGTTCGACCCGTTCGGGCGTGATGGCATCCGCCACCTGGCGCAAAGGCAGGTGGGTGGTTACCAGCGCGACCCGCAAGCTCGGGTTGGCGAGCATCATCACCACGTCGCGACCCGCCTGTTCGGCGAGCAACTCGGTCGTTCCGGAATAGGCGATGCCGCCGGCATTGATGCTGGCCTTGTTCACCGGCCCCGTCACCAGTCCGTCGAATTCACCATCGAGGCAACCGCGCGCGCCGCGCAGCAGGGTGTCGATGACGAAGCGGGCATTGCCCGGGTCGGCACGGCCGAATTCGCTTGGCACTGGCTGTTTGAGCGGAACGATCGCGAGCTCGCCGGGCTGACGCGACTGGCCGGGCTCGATCAGGCGAAGCGGCAGGCCAAGTGATTCGGCGGCAAGTTGCAGGCAGTCCGGATCAGCGATGGCTATCGGTTCGCAATCCAGGGTGAGTTGGGCGAGTCGAACGCAAAGTTCGGGACCCACCCCCGCAGGCTCGCCCGCAACAAGGGCCAGCCTGGGCCGCATCAGCCGATCAGGCGCCGCCGAGGCGGCTGTCGACGTAGGCTTCGGCGCGCATCTGGCGCAGGAAGCGCTCGTAGGCTTCTTCGGACTTGCGCTGGCCGATGATTTCGCGGGCCTGGTTGCGGCGATTCTCTTCGGTCACGTCCTGCTCGCGCATGCCGTTGCGCTTGATCAGGTGGAAACCGACGTCGCTCTGGAACACGGGCGACAGTTCGCCGTCGGCCAATTGCTGGACCTGGCTGCCTACCGCCGAACCCCAGGCCTCCGCAGTGAACCAGCCCATGTCGCCGCCGGCAGCCCGCGTCTGCACGTCGTCGGACGCTTCGGTCGCGACCTTGGCGAAATCCTCGCCAGCGACGATGCGATCGCGCAAGGCCTGGATCTTCAGGCGCGCCACTTCGGCCGGAACCAGGTCGGTAACCGCGACCAGGATGTCCTGCGCCTTGTACTGGGTGACCTTCTGCGCCTGCGGCTTGCGAACCTCGACCAATTGCACGATCTGGAAGCCGCTGGGGCCGCGCACGGGTTCGGTGATCTGGCCGGGGGTCATCGTCTTGAGCATGGACACATAGACCGGCGGAACGGCATCCATCGTGCGCCAGCCGATGTCACCGCCGTCCAGCGCGTTCTGCGCGCCGGAGTAACGGATGGCGGCGGAGCGGAAGTCGATCTCGCCACGCTCGACCATCGCCTTGACCTCGTCGATCTTGTTCTTGGCGGTTTCGATTTCGCTGGGCGTTGCACCCTCAGCCACGTTGATCTGGATGTTGGCCAGGCGCAGTTCGTCGCCGCCGATGTCCTTGCTGGCGAGCATCTGGTCCACTTCGCCTTCGCTGACCTGCACCGAGCTTTGCACGTAGCGCTGGCGAAGCCGCTGCACGGTGACTTCGTCGCGCAGGTTGGAGGCGAATTCGTTGTAGTCGAGACCGTCGGCGGCCAGGCGCTGGCGCAGTTCATCGACGGTCATCTTGTTCTGGCTGGCAACGGTGCCGATGGCCTGCTGCAATTCCTGGTCGGAAATGCGGATGCCGGAACTTTCGGCACGCTCGACCTGCAGGCGCATCAGGATCAGGCGCTCGAGCACCTGCCGTTCGAGTACGTCGCGCGGCGGCAACTGGCCCGGGTTCTGGGTCTGCAGCTGGCGGCTGATGTTGGCCACAGCCAGGTCCACTTCACTGCGCAGGATCACGTCTTCGTTGACGACGGCGGCGATGGTGTCGACAGTGGTCGTCGGCAGCGCCTGGGCGCGGGTATCGGTGGCCGCCGACGCTGCGAGCAGCGCGACGAAGAGGGCGGCGAAAATCGGTTTCATGTAATCAGGCACTCCGGGGCGCGCAAGGGCGGCGCAGGCGTTCAGCGGACATATCCAAGGATAGCATTATCGAGCAGCCGGCTCGTGTCGCGGCCGAAGCTGCCGAGGCCATTCAGCTCGATTTCCAGGTACAGGCCGATGTTCTGGCGGCTTTCGAAATTGCGGATGTATTGCCGTCCCAGCAGGCGCACGGCAACGCAGCAGCTGTTCCATTCGAAGCCGGCGAGGGCCTCGATGGTCTGGTTGTCGCGCAGGGAATAATTCCATCGGCCATACAGGTTCCAGTTCTTGTTCACCGGTATGACAAAACTCAGGTCGGTTTGTTCCAGCGGCGGCAGGGTGAGGGACGCGCGGCGGAACCGGTAGGCCGCGTTCACGATCGTGCCCTTGTGCAGGCGCAACTGGGTACGCACCGACGACAGCTCGGTGTGCTGGCTGTCCGGGTTCCACTGGTGCGTGGCGCCCAGGCTCCACCAGTCGCTGACGGCCAGGTCCATGGTCGCGACCCAGACACTGCCGTTGTCCGACGCCGTCGGCAGGCCGGGCAGCAAGGTCACCCGCGGCTGGTCGAAGTAGGTGATGCGACCGATGCCGGCGCTGAGGCGCTCGCGTCCGTCGGCGGCGCTGAGCAAGCGCGTGGTGAGGGCCAGCGCCACCTGGTTGGCGTCGGCCTGCCGGTCCGCGCCGCCGAAGCTGTTGTCGCGGAACAGCGAGGTCCAGCCGAAGGTCAGTTCGCGCGTGTCGAACAGTGGCAGGTGGCCTTGGTCGCGGTAGGGCACGCGCAAGTAGTACAGGCGTGGTTCGAGGGTCTGCAGGTAACCGCGCCCGCCCCAGTTGAAGCTGCGCTCGAAATAGGCACCGGCATCCACGCTGGCGATCGGCAGGCTGCGACTGGTGCTGTCGGATCCATTCGGCGGGACCAGGCTGTCGTCGAGCGAGCTGTAGCCGGTGTAACGCCACGCCAGCTGCGGCGTGATGAACCACGAGTTGCCACCGAGCGGAAACCGCACATAGGGCTGCAGGTCGACGCGATTGCCGCCGCCGCGCGATTCGTGGTTGAAGCGCACGGCTTCGAAATTCAGGCCCGCCTCGACCCAGCGCGACAGGGGCCGCAGCGCGGTTGCCTGCAGCCTTGGCAGCCGGCGGTAGGGCTCGGCGCCATCGGGCAGCAGTGGCGTGGCGATCTGCCAGGTTTCCGCCGTCAGGCTGGCGGTCCAGTATTTTCCGCGTCCGAAGAAGCCGGCGCTGCTGTTGAGCAACGAGATCGAGGTGTAGTCGATGGAGTCGCCGAAGTCGCCGAAGTATTCCTTGTCACTGACATTGTTCAGGTCGGAAGCGAAGTACCAGTGGCGATTGACCGTGGTGTAGTTCTGCCAGCTCAGCAGGCTGCGGTCGGTGCCCGTCAGGTCGTCGCCGGGCAGGTAGGTGCCGGTGAAATTGCCGCGTGAGCGCAGGGTCAGGTAACGGAATTCACCATTGAGCATGAAGCCGCGCTTGGACAGCCAGCGCGGCGTCAGCGTGGCGTCGTAGTTCGGCGCCAGGTTCAGGTAGTACGGCAGCTTCAGGTCCAGGCCGTTCTGGTCGTCGCGGCCGATGGTCGGCGCGAGCATGCCGGTGCGGCGCTTGTCGTCGGTCGGGAAGCTAATCACCGGCAGCCAGATCACAGGAATCCCGCCCAGCTTCAAGGTCACGTTGTGCGCCACGCCTGTCGCCGTCTCGTCATTGACCGCGATGCGCCCGGCGGAAAACTCCCACTGGCGCTGTCCCGGAGGGCAGGTCGAGTAGGTCGCATCGGTCAGCGTGCCGACCGGCCCCTTCAACACTGCCGTTTCCGCTTCGCCATTGCCCAGGTCTTCATTGAACTGGTAGCGGACCTTGCCCATCGTCAGCACGTCGTTCTTCTGGTCGCCGGACGCGCTTTCCGCCGTCAGCCTTACGGTGCGGTCCTGGTAGCGAACCTGTCCTTCGGTGACGAATTGTTCGGTGTCGTGCGTGTAGGTGACCTTGTCGGTATTCATCCACTGGTCGGCATGGGTCAGTTCGACGTTGCCGGAAAAAACCGTGGACTCGCTCTTCAGGACATTGAGGTCGTTCGCGCTGATGTCGGTCGGCGCTGCCAGGCGATCGGTGGGCGCGGCAGGAACCTCGGTGAACCAGGGAATGGTGGTCGGGAGCTTGCACAGGGCCCAGGTGGGCTTGGGAGCTTCCTCGGCGCGCACGGCGCCGGCAACGGCTAGGCAGAGCGGCAGTAAACGCAGGCTGGTCTGGCGCACCGGGTGATTCCTGAAGTTGCAATGGCCGTCATTCTAGCCCGAGCGGAGTCTGGGTCGGTCATCGGGGCGCAACAGAAATGAGACTTCAGGCGCCCAGGCCCGCGAGGTGGGCGACGCTGCATTCACGCAGGGCGGTCAGGCTGTAGCCCCCTTCCAGGAAGGACACGATGCGCCCCTGGGCGTGACGGACGGAGACTTCCGCCAGCCGCGTGCTGAGCCAACGGTAGTCGTCGGCGACCAGGCCCAGGTCGGCCAGGGGATCGAGGCGATGCCCATCGAACCCGGCCGACACCAACAACAGTTGCGGTGCGAAGGCATCCAGCGCTGGCAGCAGCCGGTCGTTCCAGGCGCTGCGGAACACCGCACTGCCGGCGCCTGGCGGCAAGGGGGCGTTGACCACGTTGCCGACGCCCGTTTCATCACTTGCACCCGTGCCGGGATACAGCGGCGCCTGGTGCGAACTGACGTACAGCACGCGCGGCTCGCGCTCGAAGATGTCCTGCGTGCCGTTGCCGTGGTGAACATCGAAGTCCACGATCGCCACGCGCTGCAGGTCGTGCTCGGCGAGCGCGTGTGCTGCGGCCACGGCAATGTTGTTGAACAGGCAGAAGCCCATGGCCGCGTCGGCGGTGGCGTGGTGACCAGGCGGCCGCACTGCGCAGAAGGCGCGATCGATCCTGCCGGACATCACGGCGTCCACCGCCGCCACGCCGGCGCCACTGGCGCGCAAGGCGGCCGCGGCAGAGCCGGGCGAAAGCACGGTGTCGGCATCGATTCGGACGTATTCGCCGGCTGGCGAAGCAAGCACCTGGAAAATCATCTCATCGGAATGAACGCGCGCGATCTGCGCGTTGCTGGCCAGGGGAGCTTCGAACCACTGCAGTTGCGGCAGGCCGACATGCAAGGCCTGCAACACCGCAGCAAGCCTTGCCGGTGCTTCGGGATGGCCGGCGCCGGGCTCGTGCTGCAGGCAGTCGGGATGGGTGTAGACCCGCATCTCAGCCCTTGCGGCGGTCGTGGTTCCAGAGCACTTCGCCATGCCCGCTGGCGCGGGCAAGCACGCGCGACACGACGAACAGCAGGTCCGACAATCGATTCAGGAAGCGGATGGCCTCGGGCCGCACGGCATCGTGTCGCGACAAGGTGACAAGGTCGCGCTCGGCGCGGCGACAGATGGTGCGCGCCAGGTGGCAATGCGCCGCAGCGATGCCACCGCCTGGCAGGATGAAATCCTTCAGCGGCGGCAGGTCGGCATTGAATCCATCGAGTTGGGCTTCGAGGCGATCGATGTCGGCGTCGAAAATCGCGGCATGGCCGGGGATGCACAACTCGCCGCCGAGGTCGAACATCTGGTGTTGCACGGCCACCAGCACATGGCGAACGGCTTCCGGGATGTCACAAGCGAGCACGATGCCGATGGCGGAATTGGCTTCGTCCACCGTGCCGTAGGCAGACACGCGCGCGGAATCCTTCGACACGCGCGCGCCGTCGCCCAGACCGGTGCTGCCGTCGTCGCCGGTGCGGGTGTAGATTTTGGAAAGCCGATTGCCCATGGGGCGCGTCTCAGGCGGTTTGCAGGCCCAGCGCCGGAATGCGCCGGCGCAGCAGCGCGAAGCTGCCGAACAAAACGACCGAATAGAACAGCGTGCCCAGCACGGTGTTCTGGAAGAAGGGGATGCCTGCGACATAGGCCGAAACAAGCCCGGCGCCCGTCTGGGGATACATCGCCGAGCCCAGCCACGCGCCGAAATTCGTCACCAGGAAGAACAGCACGGAACCCACCAGCGAATATCCGGCCACGCGCACTGCCGTGACGCGGCCGCGCAATGCGAAGCCCACCACCGTGGACAGCGCGATGCACAGGTAAACCAGGAGGAAACCGGCGCTCAGGAAATATTCCGAATAGATGCCGCCGTTGACCACGCCCAGTGCCAGGTCGGAAATGAACATCGCCACCAGCGGCACCCAGATGGCGGCGCTGCGCTTCATGAAGTACGCACCGCCGAACAGGGCGATGGCCTCGACCGGCGAAAAATTCGGCGGATGCGGCAGCAGTCGCGACAAGGCCGCCAGGACGATCATTCCGACCAGCAGGAGCGGTCCGGAGGCAAGCGAGGATTGGGGCTGTGAGGGCATGGCGAATCCGGTGGGATGAACTGGGACTGTGGTCGGGGCGCGACGGCCATAGGCGGCAGGCGGCCAGGTCGTTAGGATACCGCAACGCGTCTGCCTGCGGTCCGAGAGACCTGTGAAAATGGATTTCGACATTGTGGTACTCGGTGGCGGACTGGTCGGCAGCAGCCTGGCTTGTGCGCTGGACGGCCGCGGATATCGCATCGCGCTGGTCGAAGGCAGCCTGCCCAGGGAATCGCCGCCGGGTTTCGACGAGCGCAAGCTCGCACTTGCGGCGGCCAGCCTGAATGCGCTGGGCACCCTGGGTGTGCTCGCGCATCTATCCGAGCCACCGAGTCCGATCCGGCGCATCCATGTCAGCCGCCAGGGCGACTTCGGCGTCGTGCGCCTGGCAGCATCCGATGTCGGACGCGATGCCTTTGGCGGCGTCGTTTCCGCGCGTGAACTCGGACAGGCCCTCGAGCAACGCCTGGCGGCACTGTCTGACCTGCGCTTGCTGCGTCCGCAGACTGTATCGGGCATTCGCGATATCGAAGGGGGAATTGCCTTGAACCTGCAGCCGGGGGACGGTGCCGTGGCGGCGTCCAGCGCCGGTGGTGATGAGCTGACCACGCGCCTGCTGGTGGCAGCCGACGGCACCCAATCCTTCGCGCGCCAGGCGCGTGGCATCGCCGTGGACCGGCATGATTACCTGCAGACCTTGCTGGTCTGCAGCCTGGTGACCGACCGACCGGCGGATGGCGGCGCCTACGAGCGGTTCACTGCCGACGGGCCGGTCGCGCTGCTGCCGATGGGCCGTCAGTACGGGGCGATTTGTGCCGTGCCGCGCGCTGAAGCCGAAGCGGTGATGGCGATGGACGATGTCGCCTACATGGATTATTTCCAGGTGCGTTTCGGATGGCGGGCGGGGCGCGTGGTTCGCGTCGGCAAGCGCAGTGCGTATCCGATTGCGCGTGTCATCGCCGAGCGCATCGTCGCCCGGCGCATGGTGCTGATGGGCAATGCTGCGCAGACCATCCATCCCATCGGCGCGCAGGGCTTCAACCTGGGGCTGCGCGATGCCCTCTCGCTGGCGGAGGTGCTGGTTGCCGCGGGTGCGGACGCCGATCCCGGCAGCGAAGCCGTGCTGCAGGCTTACCAGTCGTCGCGCCGCGAAGATCGCGAGCGCACTTTGTCCTTCAGTGACGGGCTGGCGCGGGCAACCGGCAATGCATCGGTGCCGATGCACCTGTTGCGTTCGATCGGATTGATGGCGCTGGCCAATGTGCCGGGCTTGTCGGCGCCGCTGGTGTCGGGTGCGATGGGTTTTCGCGGCAACGTTCCCGCGCTTTCTCGGGGTGGCGCATGAGCCGGCGCGATCGCTTCGATGTGGTCGTGGTCGGGGCCGGCGTCGTCGGTGCGGCTGCTGCGCTGCGCCTTGCCGCTGAAGGCCTGCGCATCGCCATCGTCGAGGCGCACGAGCCGCAACCCTGGAGCCCGGCCGCGCCCGACCTGCGCGTGTATGCCTTCGCGCCCGATGCGCAAGCGCTGCTGGAGCAGTTCGGTGCGTGGACTGCGGTAGCGGCGGCTCGCGCGCATCCTTATCGGCACATGCGGGTCTGGGATGCAGCCGGCGGTGGCGAACTGGCATTTGACGCAGACCAGATGGGACGCAGCTGCCTCGGCCATATCGTCGAGCACGGACTGCTGGTGGATCGCCTGTGGGCGACGTTGGCGCGCACGCCATCCATCGAACGACTGTGCCCGGACAAATTGCTCGAACTCGAACAGGACGACGACGAGGTCGTGCTCACGCTGCAAAGCGGGACCCGCCTGCGCGCGAAACTCGTGCTCGGCGCGGACGGCGCGGCGTCCCGCGTCCGCTCGTTGCTGGGCGTGCATACGCGCGACCACGATTACGGCCAGCAGGGCGTCGTCGCCTACGTCAGCACGCAACTAGCCCATCAGGACACGGCCTGGCAGCGTTTCCTGGTGACCGGGCCGCTGGCGTTCCTTCCCTGTGCGGATGGTCGCTGTTCGATTGTCTGGACCTTGCCCGATGCCGAAGCCGAGCGTGTGCTCGCGCTCGGCCCGACCGAATTCTGCGCTGAACTGACACGCGCCTTCGACGCGCGCCTTGGCGAAGTAACCAGTGTTTCCGAGCGCAAGGCCTTTCCGCTGCGCCGCCGCCTTGCCGATCCGATGGCGGTGGGTCGCGTCGCCTTGGTCGGCGATGCCGCGCACGTCGTGCATCCCTTGGCCGGGCAGGGTGTCAACCTGGGATTGCGCGACGTGGCGTCGCTTGGCTCGATGATCGCCGAGGCGCGCGCGATCGGCAGGGATTTCAGCGCGGTCCACCGATTGCAGCGATGGGCCCGATCGCGTGCGAGCGAAAATGCCGTCGCCGCGGGTTCATTCGAGGCGATCAATCGCCTGTTTTCCAACGAGTCGGTCGTGCCGACCCTGTTGCGTGGGCACCTGTTGGGCCTGGCGGGAAGACTGCCGCCACTGACCCAGTTTTTCTGGAAACGCGCCGCAGGCTTGTGATCAGGCCGGCGGTGCGAGGAATTCGCGCGCGCTCAGCCAGCCATCCTTGTTCTTGTCCTGGCGATGGAACTGTTTTTCAAGGCGGTGCTTGAGTTCCAGCAATGTCACGGTCGGGCCGTTGGGCACCAGTTGTTCCCTGGGCTGCAGGATGGAGTCGTGGTTGGTGTCCATTTTCCGGAACGCGAAAGTGAATCGATCCAGGTATTCTTCGAGCGAGATCTTGTTGTTGTGGTTGGTGTCGACGACGTCGAAATAACTCGAGCCCGATCCCGCAGTGCTGGTGCCGGCGACTGTCAGTCCGAGGCCTGCGACCAGCGCGAGTTTGCGAGTTATTGCGAATGTACGGGTTCTCAAAGCATGCGTCCTTTTGCAGCGGGATTGGTGGCGAACACGGTGATTTCCTCGCGGTCATGGTAGAGCTGCCGTGCCCGCACTATAAGCGGCTTGCCGGCCTGTTCCCTGAACGCATCCAGGCACTGGCGGGTTTCTTCCCAGCGCTTCTTCATCGGCAGCTTCAGGTTGAAGATCGCGTGCTCGCACCAGCCCAGCGCAAACCATTCAGCCATGCGCGACGCGACTTTGCGTGGTGATTCGACCATGTCGCAGACCAGCCAGTCCTGCGGCTTCGGCGGTTTCCAGCTGAAGCCGTCGGCACGTATGTGATCGACCAGTCCGGTCGCCATCGCCGATTCCGCCATCGGGCCGTTGTCCACCGCGATCACCTTGAAATGGTGGCGCGCGAGGATCCAGCTCCAACCACCGGGCGCCGCTCCCAGGTCGGCGGCGCACATGCCCGGCTTGACCAGGCGTTCGCGTTCTTCTGGAAGCATCAGGGAAAGGATGGCTTCCTCAAGCTTCAGCGCCGAGCGACTCGGCGCTTCGGACAACTGGCGAAGCCGCGGCACGCCCAGCGGCCAGGGCGAGGCGTCACCGATGTCGCTGGCGCCGAGCAGCAAATGGTCGCCCGCGAGCAGGCACACGTGCAGTCGCGGCAGGCGCGGGTCTTCCTTCTCGGTGAGCAGCCCACGTTGGCGCAAGGCGGGACGCAGGGCATTGCCGAAAGCACGGGCCAGGCCCGACAGCGGCCGGGCTTCGTCGGAGTCGGGATGCTCGACCATCAGGTCGCCATATCGGCCGCGACCGGCAAGCGCATCGAAGATCGGACTGATCCGGTCTTTCGGATCGATGTCCCTGAGTTCAGCGAGCAGGCGCAATTTCTGTCGCGCAAAAATAAGTTCGGAAAAAGGCAGGCTGCGCGAGAGCCCCGCGCCGTCCGTGCCCAGGTAGAGGACGTGGCCGGAGTTTCGCTGCGTGCGCGCGTAGCCGGAGAAGCTGGCCAATGCCGCGCGTTCGCCAAGTTCTGCGGCGAGTTCGGGTTCGAATCCGGGCCGGCAATAACAAAGCAGGCCATCCGCATGGGCGCCAACCTCGCCAGTCGCCTCTTCCAATCCATCAGTAGACAACGCCGCTCTCCCCGTAGTCGCGCAACACCTTGCAGGCTTCATCGCGACCGAGGTCGCGATGGACGGCGATTCCGCGACGCTCCAGTTCACCGGCCCAGTCGGCTGGCAGCGGGCCTTCGTCGAATCGGGCGAGCGACTGCACGTCATCGCTGCGCGCGCCGATCAACACTTCATCGATTCCCGCCCAGATCAGCGCGCCGTAACACATCGCGCAGGGCTGCGCGGACGTGGCCAGCGTGATCGGCCCACCCTCGGCATTGAGCCGGAAACGGCGGAGGTTCTGCTGGCTGCTGCCAAGCGCCATCACTTCGGCATGCGCCGCCGAGCAATTCGATGTGAGCACCTGGTTGACGCCGACACCGAGCAAGCGGCCCGTGCCATCGAATACTGCCGCGCCAAACGGACCGCCGGTGCCATGCGCGACATTGGAACGCGACAGTCCGATGGCGAGTGCCATGCGTTCCTTCCGGTCCGGATACAGCCTGTCCATCGCCACTTCAGCCCGGACCCAGTCGGGCAGCGCCAGAGACACCTGCATGCCGATCGTCATTGCAGCGGCTCGCTGTTTTCCATCATCGGGACACCCTGGCACTTTCCAGCCACGCACTGGCAGCCATCGATCGCGGGAAAACCGCAAATGCCGACGCGGCCGTCCTCGGCGCATGCGGCTTTCACTTTTTCCGGGAAGGTCGGTGTGTCCTTGTTGACGCACACGGGGCGATAGCCGCAGCAGCTGCCGGCATCCTTCATCGCGCAATCGGAATCGCTGCGACAGGCGCGACCGGCATCCACGCCGAGCGACAGCGGCGGCAGTTCCGGCTTGCCTTCGGGCCCGGACATGGGCGCGGAAGGCGTGGACGGAGGATTGCTCGCCACGGGCGCGGGTGACGGAAGCGACGCTGCGGGTGCGGGTGCGGCGGGCGGCGCTGATGGCGCGGCAGCCGGTGCAGGGGCAGGTTGCAGCGCCTTTGCATTGCTATCGGTCGTCGCGCCGGCGGGCGAATTACCCGGTGCGTTGCAGGACGCCAGGGCCAGCATCGCGGCCGCCATCGCGGCCCACGCCAGTTTCCGAATCATCGCCTGCTTGTCCATGGTCCGGGCCTCGCGCATGTTCAGGGAGTCGCCGGCCGTGCCCAGCTATCGCGCAGGGTGACCGTTCGATTGAAGACCGGTGCATCGCCGCGATGGTCGCGACGATCGGCGACGAAATAACCGAGCCGTTCGAACTGGAAGGCCTGTTCGGGCGCGACATCCGCGGCGGCCGGTTCGAGATATGCCGTAGCGCTGCGCACCGACGCCGGGTTGAGATAGTCGCGGTAGGTCTTGCCTTCATCCTCGCTGTCCGGATCGGGCACGGTGAACAGTCGGTCGTACAGTCGGACTTCCGCCTGCACCGCATGACGCGCGCTGACCCAGTGGATGGTGCCCTTGATCTTGCGATCGGCGCCCGGCATGCCCGCGCGTGACTCGGGATCCAGCGTGCACTGCAGCGCGATGACGTGCTCGCCTTCCTTCACCACTTCCTCGCAGCGCACGATGCCTACGCCACGCAGGCGGACTTCGCCGCCCGGCGACAGTCGATGGAAGCCCTTTGCCGGGAATTCCATGAAGTCGTCGCGCTCGATCCACAGTTCGGGAGAAAACGGCAACGGCCGCGAGCCCAGTTCGGGAAGCTTGGGGTGGTTGGCGAAGGGCAGCATTTCCTCGTGGTCCTGCGCCAGGTTGGTGATGACCAGCTTGACCGGGTCGACCACGGCCATGCGTCGCACGGCCTTGCCGTCGAGGTCCTCGCGCACGCAGCCTTCCAGCAACGAGTAGTCGGTGAGCGAATTCTGTTTCGAAATGCCGATGCGGTCCGCCAACAGGCGCAGCGACGCGGGCGTGTAGCCGCGGCGGCGCAGGCCCTGCAGCGTCGGCATGCGCGGATCGTCCCAGCCCGAAACCAGGCCGTCCTGCACCAGCGCCATCAGTTTGCGCTTGCTCATCACCGTGTAGTTGATGTTGAGGCGCGAGAACTCGATCTGGCGCGGCTTCGACACGCGGGTATCGAGCCCGGCGTCCACCAGGTTCTGCCACAGCCGGGGATGCGACGGCAGGTCGATGTTGTCGATGCACCAGTCGTACAGCGGGCGGTGGTCCTCGAACTCCAGCGTGCACAGGGAGTGCGTGATGCCCTCCACGGCGTCCGAGATGCAATGCGCGTAGTCGTACATCGGATAGATGGGCCAGGCATCACCGGTGTTCTGGTGGCTGACATGCCGGATGCGATAAATGGCCGGGTCGCGCAGATTGATGTTGCCGCTGGCCATGTCGATCTTCGCGCGCAGGGTGCGCGTGCCGTCCGGAAACTCGCCCGCGCGCATGCGCTGGAACAGGTCGAGGTTTTCCGCCACGCTGCGCTCGCGAAAGGGCGAGTTGCGACCGGGTTCGGTGAGCGTGCCGCGGTACTCGCGCACTTCGTCGGCGCTCAGGTCGCAGACGAAGGCCTTTCCATCCTCGATCAGCTTCAGCGCGCTGCGATAGAACACCTCGAAATAGTCGGAGGCATGGCGCAGCTCCGACCACTCGAAGCCCAGCCAGGTCACGTCGTCCTTGATCGCTTCGACGTACTCGATGTCTTCCTTGCTCGGATTGGTGTCGTCGAAGCGCAGGTTGCAGCTGCCGCCGAACTCCGCGGCAACGCCGAAATTCAGGCAGATGCTCTTGGCGTGGCCGATGTGGAGGTAGCCGTTTGGCTCGGGTGGGAAACGCGTATGGATGCTCGCATGCCGCCCCGCGGCCAGGTCGTCGCGCACGATTTGCCGGATGAAGTCCTGTTTTTCGGTCGCCGGCGAGGCGGTGGGGTCATTCATGCGCAAGGGTTTCTTCGTGGGAGTCGGCAAGTTTACCCGACCTCCGCAGATCGACGGAGACCGGGACCGCTCTCCGCGTGCTGCAACGTTCATGGTACCGGCCATGCGATATGCCGATGCTCCGATTTGCGGCACACTGGGCTTCGCAAGAGGGAGTGCGGAAGTGACGAGATCGAACTGGACCGTGGGCTGGACCCGGCGCCTGCTGGCGGCCCTGGCTGCATCAGCCGGCCTGGTCGCTGGAATTCAGGCATCGGTCCCCGACACCGCAGCCCCGTCCCCAGCGCTTTCGGCCGGCCCGACGATGGCCATCGTCCAGGCACCCTCGACGATCTCGCTGGACCAGATCGTGTCCGGCCGCGCAAAGATTGGTTTCACGCCCGTGGTTTCCGACGGAATCCATGCCATCGGTCGGCCCGGCACTACCATCTGGCTGCGGATCCGGACGCAACTCCCGACCGACGACGCGCCGCGTTTCGTCAGCCTGCCGCGGCAGGCCATCGATTCCTTCCGGTTGCACGTGGACGGCAATCCGGGCAATCCGGTGGCCAGTACCGGCATCGCGGAGACCGATGAAGCCGTGCGCTGGCCCGACTCTTTCGTCCTGGCACTGCCCGCATTGACTCCACGCAATACCACCCTGTACCTGGAAATCCAGGGGCAGGGCCATCTGAACCTGCGACCGAGGGTGATTGACCAGGCCCAGTGGCGCGAGCGGGCCCGGGCCAGCAGCCTGGCCTACGACCTGCTCTATTCGGGCTTGTTCGGCATCTTCGTGATCGCCGTGGCGCGCCGCGCCGTGACGGGCGACCGCACGCTTCGGGTAGCGGCCGCGGCTTTCGGTGCCCTGTGTGCCGCCGTCGTTGGCAACTATCACCTGCAGTTGAGCCTGGGTGGCACCAGCCTGGCTGCCATTCCGGCGTTGCCGGTGGTGCTCTGGGTCATGGCCTGCGCGCCCCTGCTGTGGGCAACCCAGCAATTCGCGAGCCTGGAAAAAACCAACCCGTCGCTGGCAACGTTGCTCGACCGTGCCGGCTTCGCGCTCGTGGCGCTGGCCCTGCTGATGCTGGTTCTGCCTGTGTGGCTGGTGCCGCAATTGCAGGTGACCGGCCTGCTGGTGGTCGCCGCGACCAGCGTGGCCTGCGCAGCCGTGCTGTTCTCGGACCCGAGGCAGTGGCGCTGGCTGCCAGCGCTGGTCTGGGTGGCCATGGTGCCGGCAATGGCGGTGATCGCGCTCGGGTTCCTGCAATTGTTGCCGGCGACGCGCTTGGTAACGCGCGGCTTCCAGTTGCTGCTCGCGCTGCTGATGGTCATCTATCTTTTCGCGCCGTGGATCCGCGGGGCACTGCAGGAGCGGCAGCGGCGGCTGCGTGGCGGCAGCACCGAACAAAGCGCTGAACAGAAGATCGCCCATGCACGCGAGTGGATGATTCGCAGCCTGCAGGCAGGTATGGAAAACGCGTCGGACGAGGGTGACATGGAGTGGATCGCCTACCGTCGCCTGATGGGAGGATTGAAGCCCGTGTTGCCACAGCACGCGGCCGCGGTCATCGCCATGAACTATCACAACGAGGACCTGCTGCTGGTCGAGCCAAAGACAGCCGAGCCCTGGTTCCAGATGTTGCTGGCGCAACGTGGCTCGCTGCTCAAGAACCTGAGCCGTTCGCTGGCGCCCCAGCAGATCGGCGTGGACTTCACCGGGCCGGACGGGCCGGTGCAGCAGGCCCTGCTGGCGGTCATTCCCCTGCCGATCGAACGCCCGGGTTGGGGCGTGCTGGTCATCGAAAGAAGCTCGAACGTCAGTTACAGCGATCCCGAACTCGACTTGTGCACGGAATTCGCCGCGCTGGCGACCACCGCTGGCGATGAAGCCGCGACCGTGATGCAGCTGAGGCAGGCTAACGAGATCGAGCCTGAGTCAGGCGTCTATCGCCGCGAGATGGTCGAGCAATTGCTTCGTCGCGCGCACGAGTCCGCCGCGCTGAAGCGCAAGCCACTGTCGTTGTTGCAGATAGCCATCGACAATTTCGAACCGTTGTCGCCGGAATCTTCGGCAACCGTCGCGCGGGTAGTTGCAGACATCATCCGCGAGGAGATCGATTACGGCGAAACGATCGCCCGCGTCGAACCCGATCAATTCCTGGTGCTGTTGTCGGGCCGGCCGATTGGCGAGGCACGCGCGCTGGCTGAGCGGATTTGCGCCGCCGTGAAGAAACTGGGCCTGCCCACTGCCGACGAAAAAGTGTTGGGCCTGAGCATCGGCGTCTCGCAGATGCTGATGGGAGAGCGCAGTCCGCAGCTTGCACTGGAGCGAGCCGTGCGCGCGCTGGCCAAGGCCCGCCAGTACGGCGGCAACCAGGTGCAGGCGGTCGCCGGGGCCGTGGGCTGACATGCGTACGCTGGTGATCGGCAACAAGAATTATTCGTCGTGGTCCCTGCGGCCGTGGCTGCTGATGCGGCATTTCGGCATCGAATTCGACGAAGTGGTGTTGCCGCTGGATACGCCTGAATTCTTCCAGCGCATCAGCGCCTATTCGCCGACGGGACGCGTGCCTGCCTTGCAGCTGGACGATGAAATAGTCTGGGATTCCCTGGCTATCTGCGAGACGGTGAATGAACGTTGGCTGGGCGGGCGCGCCTGGCCGCAGTCGCCTCGCGCACGCGCCGCGGCCCGCAGCGCGGCTTGCGAGATGCATTCGGGATTCGGCGCATTGCGCAGCCAGCTGCCGATGAATTGCCGCAGGCAGCCACGGGAGCCGCATTGGGATGCCGCCGCCGATCGCGATATCGCCAGGGTCGAGCAGTTGTGGCAGGAACTGCGCAGCACGCACGGCGGTGACGGCGGGTTCCTGTGCGGGCAATTCGGAATCGTGGACGCGATGTTCGCGCCTGTGTGCGTGCGCTTCAGGGGCTACGGCCCGGCGTTGCAGGAGTCCACGCTCGATTACATGCAGCGCATGTTCGCGCTGCCCGCGATGATGGAATGGTTGTCGGCGGCCGAAGTCGAGCCCGCCCGCGTGAGCGCCGACGAGGCCTGAATTCGCGGTCCCTAGTTTCCTATCGAGCAGACCAGCACCAGCTCGCAGGCGCCGGCGCCCGAGTCTTCGCGGCTGAGCGAGCTGCGCCATTGCCATCCGGATGGGTCGTCGATGTGGACCAGCCAGCCGTGGATTCGCACCACGTCGCCATCCTTGATCCGTTCCAGCTGCCTTGCGACATTCGCGTCGAAGGGCACCATGTGCATGTTCGCGCTGCTGCGCACGATCGTCCCGACCGGCATTGGCGGGCCGTCGTCGCCCCAACGGTAGCGATACCAGCGGCTACCCTGGCTGACGTGCAGCCGGTCGGCCATCCCCGGCGCCGCCATCGGTCCCCAGCCAAGCGCCAGGTCGGTGGGCGAGAAGCGGGACTCGCGACCCAGCGAATAGTCCTCGCGCGAAAGGACCCGGGCCTCCAGGCTGAAACCCGCCTGTGGAGAGAAGCGGGTGCCGTCGATATCGAATGGCTGCATCCGGCCATTCACCTCAGACTGCAGCGGCTGTGCCGCGTCGGTGAATGACGGCGGCATCGGGCAGGTGATCGCGCTGGCCGCGCTGGCGGGCAGGTGCGCGGTCCTTCCGCCGCGTCCAACCAGGACCAGGCCGGCGAGCAGGATGAACAGGGTGATCCAAAGCCAGCGAGGCATGGCCTTAGCGTCCGAAATCGCTGACCAGCGCGGCGGTGACGGCATCGGCCACGCGTACGCGTTCCCGCATTCGCAGGTCGTCGATTCCAATCGACAGGGCGGTGCCCGACTTCAGGGCCGCGATGTCGTCGTCGGTGAACTCGAAACGCAGGAAGTGCACGGCCGAGGTCCTGTCCTCGTTGCTGCGATCGAAGCCGTCATCGGCATGCGCGAAGGCCCGGCCATGGCCGTCGACTTCGGCATAGACGCGCGTCTCGATGCCGGCAAGCTTCGATAGTCGTTCGGCGCGTTCCACCGCTTCGGGAAACTCGAACAGCATCGTCGCCTTGAGGTTGCCGCCGTCGGGAATGAGCGGATTGTAGGCGTCCAGTTCCTCCTGGATTCCCGCAGCCTCGAAAATGCGCTCGATGCGCAGCATCTCCTGGATCTGGTACTGGACGGTAAGCCGGTCCTCGAACAGCAGGCTGATGTGCGCGCCCAGTGCAACGCAACGAGCCTTCTTGTGCGCGATCACGCGCGCACGGAACGCCGTCCTCTCGCCCGCATAGCGCTCGAGCGACTGCAAGTCCGCTCGCGTCAGCTTGTTCATGGCCGCATCCCCATGCCTGCATCCTCGTGCGCGCGGTGTTCCGGAGCCGTCCGCCGGCCAGCCTAGTGTAAGGACTTGCCTTGCGCCACGCAGGCAGTCAGCCCAGGTCGGCCAGCGCCTTGGCGAAGCGGTTGGCATGCGAGCGCTCGGCCTTGGCCAGCGTCTCGAACCAGTCAGCGATCTCGTCGAAGCCTTCTTCGCGTGCAGACCGGGCCATGCCCGGGTACATGTCCGCGTATTCGTAAGTCTCTCCGGCGATGGCGCTCCTGAGGTTGCTGGCCGTGTCGCCGAACGGCATGCCGGTCGCGGGGTCGCCCGTGGCTTCCAGGTATTCGAGGTGGCCATGGGCGTGGCCGGTCTCGCCTTCGGCCGTGGAACGGAACACGCTGGCGATGTCGCTGAGGCCTTCGACATCCGCCTTCTGCGCGAAATACAGGTAGCGACGATTGGCCTGCGACTCGCTCGAAAACGCGGCCTTCAGGTTTGCTTCGGTCAGGCTGTCTTTGAGTGGCATGGGGTGCTCCGGGTGACGAATCGGTCGGGAGACTGCATTAACGTTCGCGCTTGTTCGCAGGCGCCCTCAGCAATTCCGCTGGCAACTCGCGCAACACCGCCGCGAACTGGTGCAGGAACGTGCCCATCGCCGAACTCTTTCGCCACACCATGGCAACCCTGCGGGTTGGCGCAGGCGTCTTGAAGTTCACCAGCTGGATGTCGCTCGACGTGGACACGGGCGGCTTCACCGCGAGCATGGGCAGCAGGGTGATGCCGACGCCGGCAGCCACCATTTGCCTGAGCGTTTCAAGGCTGGTCGCGCGGAAGCCATCCTTTTCGCCTGCACCCGCCTTGGTGCAAACCTCGAGCGCCTGGTCGCGAAGGCAATGGCCGTCTTCGAGCAGCAGCAGGTGTTGGTCGGCCAGGTCCGACAGTTGCAGGTTGCGGCGATTCGACAGCGGGTGCTTGCTCGGCACCGCCAGCATGAAAGGTTCCTCGAACAGGAACTCGCTTTCCAGCCACTCCTCGTGCAGTGGCAGCGCCAGCACCGCGGCGTCCAGTCGGCCGTTGCGCAGCATGGCCAGCAGTTGTTCGGTCTTTTCCTCGACCAGCAACAATTCGAGCTTTGGAAATCGCGCACGCAGCACCGGCACGACATGCGGCAGCAGGTAGGGGCCCAGCGTGGGAAAAATCCCGAGCCGGATGCTGCCGCCTTCCGGGTCGATGGTTCGTCGCGCCGTTTCGCGCATCTGTTCGACGTCGGCCAGCACGCGCCGCGCCCGGTCTGCGATGTCGCGGCCCACCGGGGTCAGCATGACCTGCCGCGGCGCCCGTTCGACCAGGGCGACGCCGAGTTCTTCTTCCAGTTTGCGGATTTGCGTGGACAGCGTCGGCTGGCTGACATGGCAAGCCTGTGCCGCGCGACCGAAGTGCCGCAGGTCGGCGAGGGCAATCAGGTAGCCGAGGTCGCGAAGGTTCACGGAAGATAGTCTAAACCTATCAATCCGCCGATATGGTTGTTGGCGCATATGGCGCCGGCGGCCTCGGGGCCTGGTTGATCCAGGCCAGGGTTTCTTCCAGCACCGGAGACAATCGCGGCGAGCAAAAAAGTGTCATCAGGCACAATGCAAGGATGTCGCCTTGCACCGTCGCCGATGCACTCGCCCTTGCTGCCGGACGTCTTCCCGGCGAGGAAGCGCGTGCCGAAGCGGAAATCCTGCTCGCCCATGCCTTGGGCAAACCACGGTCCTGGTTGTATGCCCACGCCAACGATCCGTTCCCGGAGCCAGGCGAAAAAGAATTTCGTGAGCTCATCGCGCGCAGGACTCGCGGCGAGCCGGTCGCGCATATCCTGGGCACGCAGGAATTCTGGTCGCTGCCGCTCGTGGTGACCAGCGACACCTTGATTCCGCGTCCGGAGACGGAACTGCTGGTCGAACTCGCCCTGCAACGCCTGGCCGCAGATGCTCCCTTGCGCGTACTCGACCTCGGTACCGGCAGCGGCGCGATCGCGCTGGCCATCGCCCATGAACGGCCTCGGGTTTTGATAACAGCCGTCGATCGAAATCCGCGCACCCTCGACATCGCCCGCAAGAACGCGGCGCGGTTGGCGCCGGGACGGATCCGGTTCCTGGCGGGTGACTGGTTCTCGCCGGTGCAGGGCGAGTCGTTCGACCTGATCGTCAGCAACCCGCCTTATCTCGAGGCCGGCGACATCCATCTTTCGCAAGGCGACCTGCGCTTCGAGCCCGAACTGGCGCTGGTGGCGGGTGATGACGGGCTCGATTGCATTCGACGCATCGTCGACGCGGCGCGGCAATTCCTGGCGCCGTCGGCCTGGCTGTTGATCGAGCATGGATTGAGGCAGGGCGCGCAGGTGCGGGCTCTGATGCTCGAGAGTGGACTGGTGGATGTCGGGACTTTTACCGACCTGGAACGGCGTGATCGCGTGACCGGCGCAATGCAGCCGGGCTGAGCGCGACGATTCAGCGCAGCGGAATTTCGATGGCGACGCCGGGCTTGCCCGCGATGTCGAACTTCACGCGCTTTCCATTCGGATCGTCCCAGAGTTTTGCGGACGCGCGCGCACACATTGCCTTGTAACCCTGCGAAAGTTCGCGCCCCGCAGAACCGCGACGCTCGAAACGGAATGTCGCACCATCCTGGGCGGCGACCGCCGGCGCTTCGACATCGGCGTTTTCGAGAAGGCTTTGCAGCGCACGCTGGCTGAGGCTTGGTTCGGCCTGCTGGAAGCGCGGCCCGCGGTGCGCGCCGTTGGCCACGGTGATCGGGTGGGATCGCGTGAGGGAAGCGGGTGCCGCGGTGCCCGATGCCGCCGGGAACTTGAGCTGCAGCACAGACGCAGGCTTGGCCTGGCACCACGCCGCCTCGGGAGCGAGCGCGAGCATGGCTAGCATCGACAGTCCGACTGCATGGCACCGGCAGTTCATCACACACACCCCTTCAAGGCCACGAGCGCGAATCCGTGCACTCGCCGCCATTGAAGCCCAAGCGGCGATATCACACAAGCGACGAATGCTGAACGAAAGTGAGCCGTTCAGCTTGCCGCGCTGCGCACCTGGGAACCGGCAATTCCCGGCCAGCGCTTGACGATGGCGGCACGCACGCCGGCCACGTCCAGGCCGGACTGCGCGAGCAGGTCCTCGCGGCTGGCGTGGTCGAGATACGCGTCCGGAAGGCCGAGATGGAGGATTGGCACGGTGACGCCTTCCTCGGCAAGCAATTCGGCGATCGCACTGCCGGCGCCGCCCATCAGCGCATTGTCTTCCAGCGTGACCAGGCCCGCGTGGCTGCGCGCCAGGTCAAGGATCATGTCGCGGTCGAGCGGCTTGATGAAACGCATGTTGACGCAGCTCAGCGACAGGGCTTCGGCCACGGCTTCGGCCGTCGGCACCAATGCGCCGAACGCGAGCAGCGCCACGCCTTCGCCGCGCCGCCGCCATTGCGCCTTTCCTACCGGCAGGGTATCGAGGTTTGCCTGGACGGCAACGCCGGGACCACTGCCGCGCGGGTAGCGCACCGCTGCAGGGCCCGGATGGCGGAAGCCGGTGCTCAGCATCTGCCGACATTCGTTTTCGTCCGCTGGCGCCATCACCAGCATGTTCGGGATGCACCGCAGGTAGCTGAGGTCGAAACTTCCCGAATGGGTCGCGCCATCGGGTCCGACCACGCCGCCGCGATCGATCGCGAACAACACGTCGAGGTCCTGCAGCGCCACATCGTGGATCAACTGGTCATACGCGCGCTGCAGGAAGGTCGAATAGATCGCCACGACCGGCTTCGCACCTTCGCAGGCCATGCCGGCGGCCAGGGTCACCGCGTGTTGTTCGGCGATGGCGGTATCGAAATAGCGCAGCGGATATTCCTGCGAGAAGCGCACCAGGCCGGAGCCTTCGCGCATCGCCGGCGTGATGCCCATCAGTCGTTGGTCGCTGGCGGCCATGTCGCACAGCCAGTCGCCGAAGACCTGCGTGTAGGTCGGCTTGGCCACGCCCTTCTTGACCACGCCGATCGCCGGATCGAATGGCGACACCGCGTGGTATTCGATCTGGTCGCCTTCGGCGAGGTCGAATCCCTTGCCCTTGGTGGTGATGACATGAAGCAGCTGTGGGCCCTTCAGGCCCTTCAGTGTCTTCAGCGCGCCCACGAGTTCGGGAATGCTGTGGCCGTCGATGGGCCCGCTGTAGTGGAAACCCATTTCCTCGAACAGCGTGGAAGGCACCAGCATGCCCTTCCAGTGTTCTTCCCAGCGCCGGATGAAACGCGCGGTCGGATTGCGCTTGTCGCCGAGCAATTTCTTGCCGCCCTCGCGCACCGCATTCATGGTCTTGCTGCTCATCATCCGGCCCAACATCTTGGTCAGGCCGCCGACATTCTCGGAAATGGACATCCGGTTGTCGTTGAGGATCACCAGCAGGTTGGGTTCCGGGTCCATGCCGCCGGCATGGTTCAGGGCTTCGAAGGCCATGCCGGCCGTCATCGCGCCGTCGCCGATCACCGCCACCACTCTTCGCGGGTCGCCCTGGCGCTGCAACGCAATCGCCATTCCCAATGCGGCGGAAATGGAGGTCGAGGAATGGCCGACGCCGAAGCTGTCGTAATCGCTCTCTTCGCGGCGCGGAAACGGCGCCACGCCATCTTTCTTCTTGACGGTATGGATGGTGTCGCGGCGGCCGGTCAGGATCTTGTGCGGATAACACTGGTGGCCGACGTCCCAGACCAGCCGGTCAACCGGCGTTTCGTACAGGTAGTGCAGGGCGACCGTTAGTTCGATCACGCCCAGGCCGGCGCCAAAATGGCCGCCCACCTGGCTGACGGTTTCAACCAGGTACGCCCGAAGCTCGTCGGCGATCGCCGGCAGTTCGGATTCCGGGAAACGCCGAAGGTCTTCGGGCAGGGCAATGCGGGAGAGGCGCGGGTAGCGCTCGGAGTCCATCGGTCACAATCGGGGGAAACAAGACCGCTAGTGTCCGGCACCGGCCCGGTGCAGGGCAAGCCGAGGCCGTTCAGCCTGTCCGGAACTCAGCCCGCGCGGGGTCTTGCGAGCAGGGAGCTGGCCCGCGCCAAGTCGCCGCCCACGGGCTCCGCGCCCTCGGCCACGACGGCGCCGCTGACCAGGCCGGCATTGATGAAATCGATCACTTCAGCCGCGCTGACACCCGACGCTTCGGCAATGTCCTTCACGAAGGCGGGACCCTTCATCATCACGGTGGCCAGGCGGAAGTGCTTGGGAAACTCCCGCTCGATCTGTGGCCACTTGGTCAGCAGGAACTTCCTGGCTTCGGTGAAACCGGGCAGCAGGTGGCCTTTGCCTACCGTCAGTCCGCACAGCCAGAGCAGCCGCATGAAAGGTTGTGCGCCGCCGCTGGTGAGCTTGGCGCGGTCGAATTCCGCCATCTCGGCCGGCGCGCTGCAAGACGCATCGATCACCGCCTCCACGTAAGGCAGCAATGGCTTCAAGGTCGCGGAACCGGCGTAGGTCTGGCTGGCCGGGTCGAGCAGCAGGTCGGGCGCACCGGCGACCTGGACCCGGGTCGGGCCCTTGGCCTGCGCGAGCAGGTCTGAAATTGCCGGTTGGTGTGGTTGCGCATTGGCGGGCAGTGCGGCCATCTTTCCGGTGGTGATGGCGGCGATGTAGTCGGCAGAGGGTCGCTCCGAGGCCGGGGCATCCGCTTCGATCGGCTCGGGGGACCCGGCAAGGGCGACCGCCGCCGGGGCCGGAGTCGGCTCGGCGGCGGGTGATACGGCCTGGCCGCGGCCTTCGGCGATGCGCGCCAGCAAGTCGCGAAGCGATGCCTGGTTCGCGGGGCGCTTGAGCAGGAAGTCGGTTTCGCAGCGGTCGCCGGCAGTCATGCCCACGGTGGTTTTGCCGCCGCTGGCGGCCTTCAACCAGGTCATGTGCCCGTACATCGAGTCCATGTCTATCACCAGCACCTGGGCCTCGGGTTCGGGCACCAGGGACCAGCCATGGCCGAGCTTGGCATTGGCCTGTTCAAAGAGCTGCTGGACTTCCGCCAGTTCGTCACGCGAAAAACCGCTGAAGCACAACGTGGCGCTGGACATCGAAACAAGCTCCCCTGGTCGCGGCCCCATTCGGGGCGCGTGCGCGGAGTTTGCTGTCCGGGACCGATGCCGTCAAACGGCGGCGCAGCACGCCGCGAAGCCCGATTCAGGCCTGCGGACGGGCGCGCTTGGGCAAATGGTGCTTCAGGAAAGCCATCTGGTCGGCCAGGATGTGGCGGTTCGAGAGGATGAGGTGCTCGACCCAACTCGGCCGGAAGGGCACGGCCAGCAGCGGCATGCCCGCCTGCTGCGGCGTGCGGCCGCCCTTGCGGGAATTGCAGTGGAAACACGCGCACACCACGTTTTCCCAGATATCGCGCCCGCCCTTCGAAATCGGCATGACATGGTCGCGGGTAAGCGAGTGCCGCCCGTATTCCTTGCCGCAATACATGCACAGCGATCCGTCACGCGCGAACAATGCGACATTGGTCAGCGTGGGCGAGGGATCAAGCGAACGCGGGTGGGCGTGGCCGCGTGCCGCGACGATGGGATGCAGGTCGATGACGCTTTGAAGGCCGGTGTACCGGCTGGTGCCGCCATGCACGGTGAGGCAGGGGTCGCCCATGGTCCAGGCCACCGCGCCGCGAACATAGAGGCAAACGGCATCCTGCCAATGCATCCAGTCCAGGATGCGGCCATGCGCGTCGAGTGACAGCACGCGGGGCATCGAGGATTCCTTGGAGGGCAGTTGCCCGGCCGGGTGGTCTGTCCCGGCACCCACCAGCGCCAATCGCGGCATGGGCTTGTTCACGACCCGAGCATAACCGATGCACGTGACAGTGCAAGCTCGCCGGCGCGTTAGAATTCGCCTCTACCCCCCGAGGCCTCACCATGCGCGATCTTTACCCTGAAATCGACGTCTACGACAGCGGCATGCTCAGCGTCGACGCGCGCCACCAGGTCTATTACGAACAGTGCGGAAATCCGAACGGCAAGCCCGTGGTGATACTGCACGGCGGACCGGGGGCGGGTTGCAGCGCGAAGATGCGCCGGTTCCACGATCCCAAGGCCTATCGCATCGTGCTTTTCGACCAGCGCGGTTCCGGCCGATCCACGCCGCACGCTGACCTGGTCGACAACACGACCTGGGACCTGGTGGCCGACATCGAGGCGCTTCGCGAACACCTGGGCATCTCGCGCTGGCAGGTTTTCGGCGGCAGCTGGGGCTCGACCCTCGCACTGGCCTATGCCCAGGCCCATCCGGGCCGCGCGACGGAGCTCGTATTGCGCGGCATCTTCATGTTGCGCCGCTGGGAACTGGAATGGTTCTACCAGGAAGGCGCCAGTCGCCTGTATCCCGAGGCCTGGGACCAATACCTGCAGGCCATTCCGGAAGTGGAGCGGGCCGACCTGATTTCCGCGTACCACCGGCGCCTGACCTCGCCCAGCGAGGCGACTCGACTGGCGGCCGCACGCGCCTGGTCGGTGTGGGAGGCATCAACGAGCCTGTTGCTGCCGGACGAGGCGTTCATCGACGGGCACAAGGATGCGCACTTCGCGCTCAGCTTCGCCCGGATCGAGAGCCACTATTTCGTCCATGGTGGCTTCTTCGACGTCGAGGACCAGCTCCTGCGCGACGCGCATCGCCTGCACGGCATTCCCGGTGTCATCGTGCACGGGCGTTACGATGTGGTCTGCCCCGTCCAGAATGCCTGGGACCTGCACAAGGCCTGGCCGGAATCGCGCTTGCAGATTTCTCCCAGCGCCGGCCACTCCGCGTTCGAGCCGGAAAATGCGTCGGCGCTTGTGGATGCCACGGACTCTTTTCGCTAGCCCCGACCAAACTCGACCCGGCGTTGCTCAGGCGGGGGAGCCGTCGGGATTGCGGTCGAGTAGCCACAGCCCCGCCCACAGCTTGGCGTCCAGCTGGTAGCCCTCGGCCATTTTTGCGGCCAGCCACGCCGGCGCCGAGGCGATAGGTACCTCGTGCACGAGGATTTGCTCGCTATCGTCGCCGCCGCCCGCGTGCACGCGAACCAACCCGCGTGCGCGCACGAAGGCCACGCGTTCATTGCTCATGCCTGAACTGGTTGGCCCGATGAGTAGAACGTCGATGCGGGACGCCTGCCAGCCGGTCTCCTCGAGCAGTTCGCGGCTTGCTGCCAACTCGATTGATTCGCCGGCGTCGATGTCGCCCACCAGCCCGGCGGGCATTTCGATGGTCTTGCCCTCGACCGGAATTCGATCCTGTTCGACGAACAGCAAGTTGCCGTCCGGTGTCGCGGCCACGATGATCACGGCCATGCCGCCGGCATTGGTGCGTTCGGCGAATTCCCAGCGGCCGCGCTTCTTCATGCGCAGCCACTTGCCCTCGTAAACCGTTTCGACCGGATCGTCCATGTCCCGATGCTAACCCGCTGCCGCCGTCTGCAGGCGACGTCGCGTCAGCGGACCGAATCGCAGTTGTTCGAACAGGGCATCCAGGCCCGCCCCATCCACCGCCTGCCGCTCGCCGTTTCCGAAATCCCCGGGCAACGGTGCGTCGCAGACTATGGTCGCGAGCTGTCGCGAGAGCAGGGCGATGTCCCTATGCGTCTTCAGTTGTTCGGCGTGCCGGGCGCTGCCGCGCAAGCGAAGGAACGGAACCTCGGCCACGCGTTCCAGCAAGGCGTCCAGCGATTCGAAATGGCCGAGCAGGGTGGCGGCAGTCTTTGCCCCGATACCGGGCACGCCTGGAATATTGTCGATGGCATCGCCGGTCAGGCCCAGGTAGTCGGCGATCTGGTGCGCGTGCACGCCGTAGCGGGGCTTTACGCCGTCCACGCCCCAACGCTCGTTGCGTGCGTAGTCCCATTGCACGTCGCCCTCGCCGAGCAACTGCGCCAGGTCCTTGTCGGCCGACAGGATCAATCCGCGGTGACCGTTGCGCCGCACGTGGTGCAGGGCGGTGCCGATCAGGTCGTCGGCTTCGTAGTGAGGGTCGGCCAGCACCGGAAAGCCCAGGGCGCGGCACACCGCCTGGCAATAGCCGAACTGGCGCTTGAGGTGGTCGGGTGCGGGCTCGCGGTTGGCCTTGTAGGCCGGGTAGAGCGTGTTGCGGAAGCTGCTTTCCAGCGCGACGTCGAAGGCAAAAGCCAGGCGTTCGGGCCGATGCCGCTCGATCAGCTCGAGCACGAAGCGCGTGAACCCATGCACGGCATTGACCGGTTCGCCGTCCGCGTCCTGGAATTCGTCCGGCATCGAATACCAGGCACGAAACACATACATGCTCGAATCGACCAGATAGACGGGCCCGGTCACAGGTGCAGTTCGCTGGTAATGCCGGCCGGATCGGGACGTTCGCGTTCGGCGATCCGCTCGGTCGCCGTGCCGACATGGATGAAGCCGAGCACTTTTTCGTTTTCGGAAAGGCCCAGCGTGTCGGCCACCACGGCGTCGTAGGCCGCCCAGCCCGTGAGCCATTGCGCGCCGAATCCAAGTGCATCGGCCGCTTGCAGCAGGGCCAGGCAAACCGCGCCGCCGGAAAGCAATTGCTCCTGCTCCGGAACCTTGTGTCCGGGCGTGAGCCGGGCGATCACGGCGATCACCAGCGGTGCCTGGTTGAAGCGAGCCCGGTCCTTTTCCACCACGGCCGCAGCCGCGTCGGGATTTCGTTCAACCGTTCGATGGGCAAGCACTTCACCCAGGCGTTGGCGGTTGTCGCCTTGGACCAGGATGAAGCGCCAGGGCTCGAGTCGGCCATGGTCGGGTACGCGCACCGCGGCCGCCAGCATTCGCCGGATTTGCGCCGCGTCGGGCCCGGGTTCGGACAGTAGTCGGGACGGCGTCGAACGACGATGGTCAAGGTGCTGCAACACATCCATGGGCAGACTCTGGCATCGTTGAAGGAAGGGGAGCGGGACGGCTCGACCGATCAGTCGACAGGATCGACCGCTTGGCTGAACTGCAATCTGAATCACATTATGCCAAGGTTAAATGCAATAATTTAGCGACAAGCAAAACTCTATCCCCCCGAGAGTTTCCATGACACCGCAACACTATCCAATCCAAGGTCGCTGGGTGTACCAGAACGATCCGCAACTCTTCGATACGTTGCGAAAGAGGAGCCTCGCGCACCTCCAGGCAGCTCTCGGCCGCGTCCTTGGCAAGGCCGATGACTGGTTGTTCGACCTTGCCCAGAAGGAAGGCGCCGTCGCCGGCTCACCGCCGCTCGACGCGATGCGGGTCCTGCGCCTGTCGCGCACGCCACTCGAAAACGCCTTCACCAAACACTTCGAACAAGGTTTCGAGTCGCTCCTCCAGCAGATATCGCTGGCGAAGAAGGGCGGCCACGTGCTCAGCCTCGTCGAAGCCGACCAGCTGGAAGCGCAACTCGCCTCCGAAGTCGTCATTGAAGCCATCACCCGGGCCCACGGCCCCGCACTGGATGCGGTCGAACGTCGTTTCGCGTCCATGGTTGGCGTGCCAAAACTCGAGACCGGGCTCAACCCGCTCAGCGCCTCGAGCCTGGCCAACGGCATGCAGGCGGCGCAGGCCGACATCACCCTGCCCGACAACCTGCGTGTGGTGCTGTTCAAGATTTACGAGCGCGAGCTGGTCAGTTCGCTGGGCGCCCTGCTGACCGAACTGAATGCGCGGATGACCACCGCCGGCATCCTGCCGGAGCTCGGCAACCCTCGCCCGCTGGAAAGCGCGGCCAATCCCGCGGCCGCCGCGGCAGCCGCTGCCGCAGCCAATGCCGGACAGGCCCAGCATCGACACGAAGCGCAGCAGGCCGACGACCGGGTCATGTTCGACGCCCTGTGCGAGCTGTTGCACAGCTGGCGTCCTCAGTTTGGCGGTGGCGCCGCAGGTGGCGTCGCCATGGGTGGCGTCGGTGGCGGCCATCGGCGTCCGTTGGCCCTCAACGAAATGATGTCGGTACTCTCGCTGTTGCAGCCGCAGGTTCCCAATGCCGTGCACGAGGCGATGACCAATGCGGAAGCTTCGCTTTCGCAGTTGATGAAGCGCGAGATGCTGCAGAACACCGGCCGCATCGGCGTCTCGCCCGACCAGGTGAACATGTCCACCGAGCATGAAGATGCCGTGGACCTGGTGGGCATGCTGTTTGACGTATTGTTCGACGAGCGCGATTTCGAAGCGCAGGCGCGCACGATGATTTCCCGCCTGGTCGTTCCCTACGTGAAAGCCGCGGTCATGGATCGCCGGCTGTTCCAGTACAAGACCCATCCCGCGCGTCGCCTGCTCAACTCGCTTTCCGAAGCGGTCGAGGGCAACAAGGGCGAAGGTCCGCAGGAAAAGGAACTGCTGCACAAGGCCGAGGAAACCGTCGACCGCCTGGTTGCCGACTTCAACGAAGACATCGCGATTTTTGAAACGCTCGAACAGGAACTGCGTTCCTTCCTCGAGCAGCACAATCGTCGCATCGAGCTCGCCGAACGTCGCGCCACTGAATCGCAGCGCGGCCAGGAACGCCTTGAACAGGCACGCACCCTGGCAGCCACCGAACTGAGCCGTCGCATTGAAGACCGCGCCTTGCCGGCTGCGCTGAACGACTTCCTGTCGCGCAGCTGGTCGCATCACCTGTCCATGATCGCCCTGCGCGAAGGACCGGACAGCGCAGCTTGGAATGCCGCGCTTGGCGTCGCCGACAGCTTGCTCGACCTGCTGCCGCGCGAAGGCCGCCCGACTCCGAATGCAAGTTCCGCGCTGCAGAACCTGCGCGAGCCGATCGAAACCGTGTTGGCCAGCTCCGGCATTACCGGCGAGTCCGCCGGCGAGACCATCCGCAGCATCGCGGCCAGCATCGAGTCGATCAAGCATCCGCTGCCTGCGCAGTCCGACAAGCCCAAGGTCGTGTCGGCCGCGGCAGCTGAGACCAAGCCGGCCCTGTCCATCGTTTCCGACAAGGAACGCCTGGTCTACGACGAAGAAGACCTTCCGTTGCTGCGCGACCTGAAGATCGGCGTCTGGCTCGACCTCGCCGGCGAAGACCAGAAGCTGCATCCGGCGAAGCTGTCCTGGGTCAGCCCGATTTCGTCGCGACTGATGTTCGTCAACCGTCGCGGCGTGCGCATCCTGGTCGCCTCGATCGAGGAACTGGCCGCCATGAAGAAGCTGGGCAACCTGGTGCTGCGCGAACAGGAACACGTGTTCGACCAGGCCATGCACCGCGTCATGGGTCGCCTGCAGAACGACGTCGCCTGATCCGCCTTCGCCCCGTCCTGCAATGGACGAGGCGAAACCTCCCCGCATCCGGTAGCATCCTTCCCATTGAATCGGGGAGGCTGCTTGCATGTCGGTAACCGTTGCTTTCGTCCGTGAAACCGCCCCAGGCGAGCGGCGCATCGCGCTGACGCCGGAAACCTGCAAGAAATTGCTGGCCAACAAGGTCCGCGTGCTGCTTGAGTCCGGCGCGGGAGCGCCAGCCAGTTTCCCCGATGACACCTATTCCGGCGCGGAATTCATCACCGACCGTCAGGCGGTGCTCGGCCAGGCCGACATCCTGGTTTGTGTGCAACCTCCGTCCAATGCGGAACTTGCCGCACTGAAGCCGGGCGCATTGCTGGTCGGCCTGCTAGCGCCACATGCGGATCCGGGTCGAGTCGATGCCCTGGCGGCGGGCAAGGTCAGCGCCTTCTCACTGGAACGCCTGCCGCGCACCACGCGCGCGCAGGCGATGGACGTGCTCAGTTCGCAGGCAGGCATGGCCGGCTACAAGGCAGTGCTGATTGCCGCGCAACTCGCGCCACGATTCTTTCCGATGTTGACTACCGCTGCCGGAACGATCCGTCCTTCGAAGGTCCTGATCGTGGGTGCCGGCGTTGCTGGCTTGCAGGCAATCGCCACGGCTCGCCGACTCGGCGCACAGGTGGAAGGCTTCGACGTACGTCCCGAAACGCGCGAACAGATCGAGTCGCTCGGCGGAAAATTCCTGGACCTCGGCGTCTCGGCCAAGGGCGAAGGCGGTTATGCGCGTGAACTCACCGCCGAAGAACGCGCCGAACAACAGCGACGCCTCGCGGACCACCTGAAGAGTGTCGATGTCATCGTGACGACGGCGGCCGTGCCCGGCAGGCCTGCGCCGAAGATCATCAGCGCGGCCATGGTGGCGGGCATGAAGCCCGGCAGCGTGATCGTGGACCTCGCTGCGGAAACCGGCGGCAACTGCGAATCGACGCGCCCGGGCGAAACCCTCGACATCAATGGCGTCACTGTCGCCGGCCCCTTGAACCTGGCCAGCATGGGCGCTTTGCACGCGAGCGAGATGTACGCGCGCAACGTCTTCAACTTCCTGTCGCTGCTGCTCGACAAGGAAGGCCAGTTGACGCTCGACTGGAACGACGAACTCGTGGCCAAGACCTGCCTGGCGCACGCGGGCGAAAACCGGGCCTGAGTCAGCGCGGCGGCGGGGCGATGCCCGGGCCGCCGCGTTCCAGCCAAAGGCTGCGTTCCTGCGGCGTCATCGATTGCCAACGGTGGCGCAGTCGCCGCTGCTCGGCGGGTGGCAGGTTGCGCACGGCTGCGATCGAGCGCCGCATCATCTCCCGTTGGCGGGGCGTCATGCGCTTGAAATTGCGCTCGCCCTCGCGAATGGTTTCTCGCGTGCGCGGGGATTCACGCTGCCAACGCGCATGACGCTCGAGGATCGCGACCCGGCGCGATGCCGGCATCCGGTCCCAATGTTGCTCGAACCGCGCGAGGTCTGCCTGCTGCGTGGCGCTGAGGTCCTTCCAGCCGGGCACGCGTACGCCCTCGGGCACGCTGACGCTTCCTGCGTCGTCCTGCCAGGCTGCGTCAGGCGCCGCCTGCGTCGGGCCGACGAGCAGGCTGGCAAGGCACGCAGCGAGCCAGAGCGCCTTGGTCAAAGCGTGTCTCCCGTTGGCGTCGCCACCGGCGCCTCACCGAGCCAGGCATACAACTCGGCTTCGTCGTCGCTGGGGAAGCCCAGTTGTGCGGCTTCATCCACGGCAAGCGCGGGCGGCGTCGAATCAGTGGGTACTGCTGGCTGGCGCCAGGCGAGGCCGATGGCCAGCACGGCGGCCGCCGCGGCGATGGACGGAACCAGCCAGCCGCGTCCACTGGCTTGCGTTCCGGCCAACGCCTCGCGGCGCATCAGGCGAAGGCGATTGCCGGTGCCGGCATCGATCGAATCGACAGCGGAGTCGAACTCCCGGCGCGCCTTGGCCGCCAACTGCCGATCAGCCGCGTTGTTTTCATCTTGGCTTTTCATCGCCAGTCCTCCAGGGTAATTCGAAGCGCGCCCAGCGCCCGCGACAAATGTGTCTTCACCGAACCTTCCGAACAACCCATCGCTGCTGCTGTATCGGCCACGCTGAGGCCTTGCAGTTCGCGCAGCAGGAAACACTCGCGCTGCCGTCGCGGCAATCGTCGCACGGCGAGGCCGAGGGCTTGCCAGGTTTGCTGGTCCACATGCCTGTGCGCAGGGTCGGGCCCGGGATCGGGCAGGGCCGCCATCGGATCCTCACCGGTTTGATCTTCGCGCCCGAACCACGAAACAAATCGTCGCCGCATTCCGTTGCGGCGGTGGCGGTCGGTTATCTGGCTGCGCAGGATGCTCCAGAACAGCGGCGTCCATTCGCCCGCCGGTCGCTCGCGATAACGCAGCAACTTGACCATCGCGTCCTGCACCGCATCCAACGCATCTTCCCGCTGGCCGAGCGCGAGTTCGGCCACTCGAAAGGCCCGGCGCTCGACCGATGCCAGGAATCCATCGAGGTCAGTCGGCGATGACGCCGCCGCGGCTTCGGCCGGGGGCGCCACGTTGCCGCCGACGACATCGGCCATGGAATTAGCGGCGTCCGTCATGCAGGGCTTGCCGGCGAATGCCGACCCTATCGAATCGCCGGTCGATTCGATCGCCGCGGCGATCGAGGTGCTTGGCGCGGTGGTGGTGCCCGAGTGCGTCCTGCCGGTCGGCCGCGCGGTCGAGGCGTCGATCGATACGGTCGCCACGCAGGTCCCAGGCGCGTTCGATGCGATGACCGGAATGGCCATCCGCAATCGGTGCGCGACTGTGCGCGTCGGCGCTGCCGGCATAAAGGAGGGCGGACAGGGACAAGACAAGCCAGGTCATGGATTTCATCGTGCCGATTCCTTTGGTTGGGGGCAAGGATGAAAACGCCGGGCAAGCCGATCGGTTGACCTATGGCGCCAGGGGTTGGGCCTGCGGTTATGATGGGGCGGCAACGATGCCGGGGAGGCTTGCGCCGATGGATGGGTTTCTCGCGCTTTACGTATTCATGCTGGCAGCCTTCACGGGCTACGAGATCATCGGCCGGGTGCCGGTCATCCTGCACACGCCGCTGATGTCCGGCTCCAATTTCGTGCATGGCATCGTGCTGGTCGGCGCGATGGTCGTGCTCGGCCACGCCGACACCGGCGTCGAAAAGGTCATCGGCTTCATCGCGGTGCTGCTGGGCGCGGGTAACGCAGCCGGCGGTTACGTGGTGACCGAACGCATGCTCGAAATGTTCAAGTCGAGCAAAAAAGAGAACGCCAAATGAGCGGCCAATGGCTGTCCCTGCTGGTCGAGGCCAGTTACTTCGCCGCCGCACTCCTGTTCATCCTTGGCATCAAGCGCATGGCCTCGCCGGTCACGGCGCGCAGCGGCATCCAGTGGGCAGGCGTCGGCATGCTGCTGGCCACCGTGGCCACGTTCTTCTACCAGCGAGAGGATGGCGGCGGTATGCACAACCTGGGGCTGATTGCCGTGGCCTTGGTGCTCGGCACCGCAGCTGCCTGGATTTCCGGCAAGCGCGTGGCGATGACCGACATGCCGCAGATGGTTGCCCTTTACAACGGCATGGGTGGTGGCTCCGCAGCTGCCATCGGCGCCGTCGAGTTGCTGCGCTTCTCGGCAAAGGGCGGTGCGCCATCGCAAACCGCATTGGTGCTTGGTGTGGTCGGCGCGCTCATCGGGTCCATATCGCTCACCGGTTCGATCATCGCCTGGGCCAAGCTCGATGGCCGCATGGATCGCGTGTTCAAGTTCCCTGGGCAACAGTTGTTCAACGGCCTGGTCTTCCTGGTCGCCATCGCGCTCGGTATCGCGACCATCGTCTGGCTCAAGCAACCGATGATCATCGGCTTCTTCATCGCCGCGCTCAGCGTGGGCGTGTTGATGACGCTTCCCATCGGCGGCGCCGACATGCCGGTGGTCATTTCGTTGTTCAACGCACTGACCGGCCTGGCTGTGGCATTCGAAGGCTATGTGCTCGGCATCGAGGCACTGATCATCGCCGGCATGGTGGTGGGCGCCGCCGGCACGATGCTCACGCAGTTGATGGCCAAGGCGATGAACCGCCCCATCAGCGGCGTGTTGTTCAGCAGCTTCGGTCCCGGAGGCGAGGCGCAGGAAATCACCGGTGCGCAGAAGCCCATCGAAGCGGGCGATGTGGCCGCGATGATGGCCTACGCCGAACGCGTCGTGATCGTTCCCGGTTACGGGCTCGCAGTTGCGCAGGCGCAGCACAAGGTCTGGGAGCTCAGCCAGCAATTGATCAAGCGCGGCGTAAAAGTGCGTTTTGCCATCCACCCGGTGGCCGGCCGCATGCCCGGGCACATGAACGTGCTGCTCGCCGAGGCCGGCGTGCCCTATGACCTGATCGCCGACATGGACGACATCAATCCCGAGTTTCCCAACACGGATGTATCGCTGGTGATCGGCGCCAACGACGTGGTCAATCCCGTGGCCAAGACCGATCCGGGTTCGCCGATCTATGGCATGCCTATCCTTGACGTCTCGCTGTCGCGCAACACGGTGGTGATCAAGCGAGGCAAGGGCACTGGCTTCGCGGGCATCGAGAACGCGTTGTTCTACGCCGACAACACGCGGATGCTCTATGGCGATGGCGCGGCAGCCATCGGCCAGTTGATTTCAGAATTGAAGGCGCTCGACGGCGGGCACTGATCGGAGTGCGGGTTCCGGTGGCCAACCGGTCGCGGTCGACTTCAATCCCGTCGCGCGGGGGCGTGGGCCAGTATGGCGGCGAGGGGCAGGGACGCGCCTATCAGGATCCAGTCCAGCCGGTCGAGGCTCAGTTGCATGAGCTGCCATGCCAGCGCGGGGCCCAGCCGCAGCGATGATGCAATCGGCGGCATGCCCATCAATACGCCCATTTGCGTGGCGGCGATCATCCAGTGGGTCAGCAGCACGGCCAGCCCGGTGGCCAGCACCGCGACGGTCGTACGCAGTACTCCGGCGGGTGCGCGCGTCAGGCGCAGCAGCACGGCCATGTCGATTGCCGCGACCAGCGCCATCCAGCTGCAGGGCTGGTTTGACAGCACTGCGGCGGCGACCCACGCAACGGTGATGCCTGCGATGCCGACAAGCAGTGCCAGCGTGGGCATCGGCCAGCCGGCGGCAGAATCTTTTGGCAAAACGTCGTCCTCGCTCGGGCACGGGCTAAAATAGCCTCGTTTCCAGATTTCCGATAGGAAGGCCGTGTCTTATTCCCGTACCAGCGAGCCCGTGAAGTTCGAACGCGACTGTCCGGCCGTCCTCGTGCCCCAGGGCGAACAGGTGACGCTGCCCGCCGGGAGCGTGGGTTACATCACGCAGGCCCTGGGTGGGTCTTTCACCGTTTTCGTCGAAGGCAACCTGTTCCGGATCGCCGGCGAAAACGCCGATGCCATCGGAAAGTCCGTGCCCGAGCCCCTGCAGCTGGACGAGGACGCGGGCGACGACGCGGTCGAGAAACTTGTATGGGAGCAGCTGCGCACCTGTTTCGATCCCGAAATCCCCATCAACGTGGTCGAGCTCGGCCTGGTTTACCAGTGCGATGTCGAACCCATCGGTGATGGCACGAGGCGGGTAAATATCAAGATGACGCTCACTGCGCCGGGCTGCGGCATGGGAGACATCCTGGTCGAAGACGTGCGCACCAAGGTCGAGCGTGTTCCCACCGTGGTCGACGCCGATGTCGAGCTGGTGTTCGATCCGCCGTGGAACCAGAGCATGATGTCCGAGGCGGCACGCCTGGAAACGGGTATGTTCTAGCATTGAAGTGGAAGGAGGGCGCCATGGGCAAGTTGATTCGCGCGATGTGCTGGATCCTCACGGGCTGGTTCCTGGCCTACAACGTGTATGTGTGGGGCGGCCTGGCCGTCACCCCCACCATCGGCAAGCAATTGCGCGAGCAAGCCACCCTGCAGAGCCCCATCGCCGCCAGCTACCTGTTCCTCGGGCGACATGCGGTGTCGGCCGCCGGCCTGTCGGACCGCGCAATGGCTCGTTCCGGAAAGCTCTTCGCCGAAGAGATCGCCGACACCGAATCGCTTCCGCAGCTCATCCTCAACCGATTCCTGGCTGCGCAATCACCCTCCGCGAGGCTCGCCTACTACGGCGCGCCGCTCCTGCTGGTGTTGAGCCTCGTGCTACACGCCCGCCGCCCGAAACAAATCCGGAGCTTCGGCCGCCGCGATTGACGGGGGTTTGCCTCTTTTGCCCGTAAAGCATATTCAACAGACTTCCGGCACTTGACGAAGCTGTTGCAATGCAGCGTGACCTTGTGACACAGCGCACGTTAGGTTCGCCGCCGGGTGATGGATATGTGATTTCCATCACGCGGTCCGGGTAGCGCTTCGTTCCCTGTTTCGCCATGAGTAGAGGCCGTTGCAGCGGCCCCACGGGGAATGGCGTTTGTGTGAAATCCGGAAGCAAGGCAAACGTTTGGCCGCACATTGCGGCTACCGATCCACTTACCCCCGGGGATATCAACAAGTGATCAAGTCAAACCGCCGTTCGCTCACGCTTATCGCACTCTCGCCGCTCGCCCTGGCCCTCGCCATGGCATCGGCCAACGCCGCCACCCGCACCGACCTCCATAACCAGAATGTTTCCCTGCTCAACAGCCAGTACAAGCTGGCCGCCGCGTCGGGCGCCCCGACCAACGCCCGCGAACGCCACGCCGAAATGCTTGGCCTGGACGCGGACTCCGCCCTTGTCGTCCTGACCCAGGACACCGACAAGGACGGCACGCAGCACTTCCGTTACCAGCAGACCTTCCGCGGCATTCCGGTCTGGGGCGAGCAGGTCATCGTCAGCCAGGACAAGTCCGGCAACGTCAAGAACCTGTTCGGTCGCATGGTGGGTGGCCTCGACAAGGAACTGCCGTCCAACGCCGCGCTGGTCGGCAAGTCGCGCGCCGCGTCCGTCGCCAAGTCGCTGACGCTGGGCAACCGCGCCGCCGCGATGAAGATCGAGCGCGAGGAAACCCGCCAGGTGATCTTCGTCGGCGACGACAAGCGCGCCCGCATGGCGTACGTCGTGACCTTCTTCGCCGATGCGCCGGGTGGCGGCTCGCCGACCCGTCCGTTCGTCATCGTCGATGCGCAGAACGGCAAGGTGCTCAAGCAGTGGGAAGGCCTGGCGCACGCCCTCGTCGGCACCGGCCCTGGTGGCAACACCAAGACCGGGCAATACGAGTACGGCACTACCTACGGCTACAACGACGTCACGCAGAGTGGCACGACGTGCACGATGAACAACGCCAACGTCAAGACCGTCAACCTCAACGGCGGCACCACGGGAACGACCGCGTTTTCCTATACCTGCCCGCGCAACACGGTGAAGACGATCAACGGCGCGTATTCGCCGCTCAACGACGCGCACTACTTCGGCGGCGTCATCTACAACATGTACAACGCCTACATCGGCAAGCCGCCGCTGACCTTCCAGCTCGCGATGAAGGTGCACTACAGCACCAACTACGAGAACGCATTCTGGGACGGCGCGGCGATGAGTTTCGGCGACGGCGCGACCACGTTCCATCCGCTGGTCAGCCTCGACGTGTCCTCGCACGAGGTCTCGCACGGCTTCACCGAGCAGAACTCGAACCTGACCTACTCCGGCATGTCCGGCGGCATGAACGAGGCCTACTCGGACATGGCCGGCGAAGCCGCCGAGTACTACATGAAGGGCAGCAACGACTGGAAGGTCGGCGCCGACATCTTCAAGGGCACCGGTGCTCTGCGTTACATGAACAACCCGCCGCTTGACGGCAGCTCGATCGACAACGCCGCCAACTTCACCAGCAGCATGGACGTGCATTACTCCTCGGGCGTCTACAACAAGGCGTTCTACCTGTTGGCCACGAAGGCCGGCTGGAATACCCAGAAGGCCTTCCAGGTCTTTGCGCGCGCCAACGACCTCTACTGGACGGCGAGCAGTACCTTCAACCAGGGCGCATGCGGCGTCGAGACGGCAACCACCGACCTCGGCTTCACCAAGGCCGATGTCACGGCGGCCTTCACCTCGGTGGGCGTCAGCTGCGCCACGACTCCGCCGCCCACCGGCGGCGCCCTGACCAACGGCGTGGCCAAGACCGGCATCGGCGCTTCAACGGGCCAGTCGGTCAACTACACGATGGTCGTTCCCGCCGGCGCGACCGGCCTGAAGTTCGTGCAGTCGGGCGGTACGGGTGATTCGGACATGTACGTGAAGTTCGGCAGCGCGCCGACCGACACCGTGTATGACTGCCGTCCGTACGCCTCCGGCAATGCGGAAACCTGCAACATCGCCACCGCACAGGCGGGCACGTACTACGTTCGCCTCAAGGCCTACTCGACGTTCTCGGGCGTCAGCCTGACCGGCAGCTACACGGCGGGCGGCGGCGGTGGGTCCACTCAGACCTACAGCAACACGGCTGACTACAATATCCGCGACAACACCACCGTCGACAGCCCGATCACCGTGTCCGGCCGCAGCGGCAACGCGCCGTCCACGGCGTCGGTGACCGTAGCCATCGTCCATACCTACCAGGGCGACCTGAAGGTGGACCTGGTGGCGCCGGACGGCAGCTTGTACAACATCCACAACCGCACCGGCTCGGGTACCGACAACATCAACAAGACGGTCACCTTGAACCTGTCCACGGAATTGCTGAACGGAACTTGGAGGCTCCGAGTCAACGACAACGCGGCGGGTGATATCGGTTACATCAACAGCTGGAGCGTCACGTTCTGATTGCCGCCTGACTCAAGGCAATACGCAATATCACAGGCCCCGGGAAACCGGGGCCTGTCCGTTTGTGACGCGCTACGTCACCGGGCTGGGGCGGCCGGCGGGCGGGGCGGAGTCCACGACCGGAACGTGAACTTGTTCTCGCTCGATGGCCGGAAACCCCCTGTTACTCCGTACTAAGAGTCCGATGGAAGGATTCTCAGGGATGCGATCCAACCTGGCCGGCCGATGTTTAAAAGTGAGGCGCTTGACACACTCTTAACGCGGTAGGTATGTTTCAGCGGCAGTAATACCCGGTAAATCGGGGCAGTACGCCCAGTCGCACCCGGCCAAGGGGTTGGCCAGGCTCGATTTTTCTTCCGGCTCAAACTAGGGAAACGGAAATGCATTTGAAACAGGGATCTATCCAGGCGCCTGATGCTGGGCGCGTGCCTGCGCCCGTGCGCAATCGAACCGCCACCAGCCTCGGGATGCTTTCCGCGTTCCTGGTTTCCGCCCTTTTCTGGGCGATGCCGGCCTCCGCGCAGACGTCTGCAGCTTTGCAGGACAGTACTTGCGGCGGCACTCGCTCAGGGTCGGACCTGGGCTGCACGGCGAAGGAATTCACCGTCAATGCGGTGGTCCAGAATGCCCCGGGCTCGCTGCCAACCTGCACCATCGGTGGTACCGCGGAGATCGACGTCATCGTCGGCCTGGAAGGCACCAACGCCGATCGCCAGGACATCGGCTTGTTCGTCGGCCAGGCCGGCAACGACCCCGGTTTGGATGATGTTGCGGGTATCTGCTCGGTGGCCACGTTCCCGAACAGCTACATCCCTCCGGTTACCCCACCGGTCTCGCCGTGGGAAGACAACGACGGCGACCAGTGCGGTGACTTCAATGCCAACGGCCAGGCGACGCCCACCATCACGGGTGTCAAGGTGCTCTGCAACTTCGGCACCAACCCCGCCGATCCGGCCACCTATGGCAAGCTGCTTTTCCCGTACCTGCTGACCTACCACCAGAACGATGGTGAGGTCTGTACCGGACCCGACGTTGTCGTTCCCGGCACGACCTCGAAGTGCAACAAGGGCGTCGGCAGCGTTACCGGCATCACCCTGACCGGCTACGTCGACATCATCAAGCAGACCCTGCCGGACGCTGACCCGACGCTGTTTGACTTCACCGTCACCGGCGACGCCATCCTGTCCGACCCACTCGATGCCACCTTCCAGCTGGCTGACGGCGGCACGAACCGCATTGAAACCGTGGTTGACGTGACCACGCGCACGATGACGATCGTCGAGACTGCCGCGCTGGGCTGGAATCCCACCGCCAGCATCAGCTGCGTCGACCTCAATGGCGCCGCTGCCGGCGCGTTCGTCGTCACCAACGGCGCTACCCGCACCATCACCGTTTCGCTGGACATCGCCAACCCCGGCGCCGTCTGCACCATCACCAACACCAAGGGCGTTCCGCTGACCCTGCAGAAATCCTGGGTCAACGCGATCACCGGCGATGCAGTCACGGTTTCCACCACCGGCCTGACGTCCAACGCCAGCCTGTCGGCCGTCGCCAACGCACCGACTGAAATCGATGTCGGAACCCCGGTCGACGTGGTTGCCGGCGATGTCATCACCATCACGGAAGGCGCCTTCACCACCGGTTCGGCCGCCAACTACGATATCTCCCTGTTGTGCGAAGGCAATGCCAACCCGCTGGTCGGCAATGTCCTGACGGTAAGCGACACCGACCAGGCCATCACCTGCACCTATACCAACTCGCGCAAGGATGTGTCCTTCAACATCCGCAAGTCGTGGCAGAACGCTGTAATCAACGACGCAGCCACGGTGTCCACCACCGGCGCCACGACCAACATCAGCCTTGATGCGGTCGCCGACACGGCCACCGAGATCGATGCCGCCACGCCGGTCACGGCCTACGCTGGCGACGTCATCACCATCGACGAACTCTTCACCGTCGGCCTGCCGGGCAACTACACCTCGAGCGTCGGCTGCGCCGGCACCGCCGGCCTGGTCGGCAACGTGGTCACCCTCGGCGCGGCCGATACTGAAGTCGTTTGCACGCAGACCAACGCGCGCGCTCCGGTCGCACTTACCCTGCGCAAGACCTGGGCCAACGCGATCATCGGCAATGCGGTGACGGTTTCCACGACCGGCGGCCTCAATACCGCCACGGTTGCCTCCACCGCCGACACGGCCAACGAGTCCGATGACGGCACGCCGGTCGAAGTGTTCGCGGGCGAAGTGATCACGATCGGTGAAATCTTCGGCACGGGCAACGCCGGCGACTACAACACGACCCTGGCCTGCACCGGCAACTCGGTTCCGTTCGACACCGCCAACAGCCAGCTGACAGTTGCAGTGGGCGACACCGCCATCACCTGCACCGTGACCAACTCACGCAAGTCGGCCCAGCTGACCGTGCGAAAGACCTGGGCCAGCGCCAACATCGGTGACTCGGTAACGGTTTCCACCACCGGCGCCACCAACAACGCCAACCTGGTGTCTGTCGCGGGCACCGCCAACGAAACCGATACCGGCACGCCGGTCACCGTGTTCGTGGGCGAAGCGGTCACGATCAACGAAGCGTTTAATGTCGGCTCGCAGGCCAACTATTCGTCGGGCCTGGTTTGCACCGGCAACAACACGGTGCTCGCGGGCAGCGTGCTGACGGTGAATGCGCTCGATACGGCGATCACTTGCACCTGGACCAACACTCGCGCAGCTGCCGGCCTCACCTTGGCCAAGACCTGGGTGAACGCCATCGTCGGTGATGCCGTGACGGTCTCCACGACCGGCGGCACCAACAACGCGACGCTCGACTCCACGGCAGGCACCCCGAACGAAACCGACACCGGTTCAGCGGTGACCGTGTTCGCCGGCGAAGTCCTGACCATCGGTGAAAGCTTCACCACGGGCTCATCGGCGAACTACACGTCATCGCTGAACTGCACCGGCCTGACCGGCGGCACCACCCTGGATGGCAACCAGCTGACCATTGGCGCCACCCCGGGGGCGATCGTCTGCACCGAGACAAACACCCGCGTTTCCGCGTCGCTGACCCTGGCCAAGACCTGGGTCAACGCGATCGTCAACGACGCAGTGACGGTCTCGACCACGGGCGGCACCAACAACGCGACGCTCAACTCCACCGCAGGCACCCCGAACGAAACCGACACCGGTACTTCGGTGACCGTGTTCGCCGGCGAAGTCCTGACCATCGGTGAGAGCTTCACCACGGGCTCGTCCACCAACTACAACGCGGCGTTGAACTGCACGGGCCTGACCGGTGGCACTGCCCTGGTCGGTAACCAGCTGACCATCGGCGCAACTCCCGGTGCGATCGTCTGCACCGAGACCAACACGCGTATCGGCGCAACGCTGACGGTTCGCAAGACCTGGGTGAACGCCCTGGTTGGCGATGCGGTCACGGTGTCCACCACTGGCGCGGTCAACAACGCCAGCCTGGCATCGGTGGCCGGCACGCCGAGCGAGACCGACACCTCGACGGCGGTAAACGTCTTCGCAGGCGAGGCCATCACGATTACCGAGGCCTTCACCACCGGCTCGCAAGCTGCCTACACCTCCGCGCTGGCTTGCACCGGAAACACGACGCCGCTTGCCGGCACCGTGCTGACGGTCAACCCGGCCGACACCGCCATTGTCTGCACCGAGACCAACACCCGCGTGTTGTTCCCGCAGCTGACAGTCACCAAGACGGCAACGCCCACGACCTTCGTCGTCGGCCAGCCGGCGTCCTACACGGTCACGGTGACCAACACGGGTGAGATCGTCACCAACGGCAACATCACCCTGACCGACACGCTGGCCACCGGTATTGGCTTCGTCAGCGCGACCGGCACCAACTGGAGCTGCAGCGGCACCACGACGCTCAACTGCACCTTCACCGGCACCCTGGCTCCGGCGGCTAGCACGTCGTTGACCTTGAATGTCACCGTTGGCCAGAGCGCAATCAACGGCAACAACTCGGCGACCGCCAGCGGCGGCGGCGACGCGACCTGTCCGCAGGCTACCCGCTGCACCGGCACCGTCCTCGTGCCGATCGAAGTGCGTGGCATCGCGCTGCACATCGTCAAGTCGGCAAATCCGGTGCGCGTCAACGCCGGCTCGCTTGTGCTGTACACGCTCTCGGTCACCAACATCGTCAACTACGACGTGGTGAATGCCCAGGTCATCGACATGCCGCCCAACGGCCTGGCGTATGTACCGGGTAGCGGCACGATTTACGACAGCAACGACGGCAACAACTCGGTTTCGGGTGCTCGCCCGATCACCTTCTCGGGTGTTGACGTTGCCATCGGCCAAACCATCCGCATCCAGTACCTGCTCCGCGCAGGTGCGGCCCTGGCGGCTGGCGAATACACCAACTACGCGACTGCCTACCAGTTCGGCGAGCCGATCAGCAACACGGCTTCCACGACTGTCTATGCCGAAACCGGCGCGGATCCGCTGCTTGAGCAGACCCGCATCCTCGGCAAGGTGTTCGACGACCAGAACGGCGACGGCTGGCAGGATCCAGGCGAGCGGGGCATCCCCGGCGTCCGGATTGCATCGGTCGAAGGCCTGGTGTCTGAAACCGACGCCCATGGTCGCTACCACATCGAAGGCATCGTGCTGCTCAACCAGGAACGTGGCCAGAACTTCGTGCTGAAGCTTGACACCTCGACCCTGCCGCCGGGTTCCACCGTCACCACGGAAAACCCGCACGTCCGCCGCATCACGGCCGCCATCCCGGTTCGCTTCGACTTCGGCGTCAAGTTGCCGCCGATGCCGATCTCGCAGTCGGGCAGCGTGGACATGGCGCTGGGCGAAATCCACTTCCTGCCTGGCAGCACCGAGGTTCGTCCGGAGTACTCGGCCATCCTCGACACCATGGCCGAGAAGATCCGCACGCATCAGTCGGGTGAAGTCTTCATCGACAGCGCCTCGGGTTCCTCGCCGCTCGCCTTCGAGCGTGCCGGCAAGGTTCGCGACCAGCTGATTGAGCGGCTCACGCCGGAGCAACGCAATGCCTTCGTCATCACCCTGCGCCTGCAGGCCAATGACGGAACGGAGGGATCAGTCACCCTGAGTGACACGGTCAAGTTGGGCGAGGTGCTGTTCGATACCGACAAGTCGGTGATCAAGCCCGAGTTCGACGCCTTGCTGGACAAAGTCGCCGCACAGATCGAAGCGGTGGGTGGTGGACGGGTTTCGGTGGTCGGCCATGCCGACCTGCGTGGCTCGGTGGAATACAACCAGGCTCTGGGTCTACGTCGAGCCAACGCGGTCTTCAAGCGCATTTCCGAGCGTTTGAGCCCGGAGGCGCGTCAGAACCTTAGCGTTGAAGTCGAGGGCGCCGCTGTGGTGCCGGGAGCCGGTCAGTGAATAGGAACCGTCAGTTCATGAAAACTCGGATGAAGCTTCTGGATTACACCCTGATCAGCCTGCTCGGCACTTTGGCGCCGGCAGCCTGGGCACAGACGGCGGCCGCCCCGGCCACCGAACAAACCGTGCTGAAGATCCGAAGCGAAGGTGAGACCGGTTCGGTCGACACTTCGCCGGAAGGCCTCCAGGCCTACCGCCGGGTCGACATCACCCAGGTCAATCCGGGCACCATCCCGGTATCGGGCAAGTTCCTGATCAACCTGCCTGCGGGCGGGATGATCTGGGCAACCGAAGACCCCCAGCTGGCAAGCCCCGTGCTCAACGTACAGGCGAGCTCGCTGGTGGGCCTTAGCGACGGCAAGATCGTGGCGCCGGTCAGCTTCCAGACCTACAGCAACTACGCTTCGTTCGCGGAAAAGTACGAGCTGCGCATCTACCGCGGCACCGACACCGATCTCGTTGATCCCATCGCCGTTCTTTCCGCGCCGTTGGCCAACTTCGGCCAGGTGGAGTGGGACGGCAGCACGACCGGATCGGTCAACCTTCGGGAAGGCGACGAACTGCAGTACGTGCTGCGTGCCATCGCCGCCGACGGCAACTTCGACGAAACGCATCCGGGGCGCTTGCAACTGATTCGCCCCGAGGAAGTGCAGCGGGCGATGAACAGCCTGCAGCGCTCGGCATCGGGCGAGACGGCCGGTTGGTCGGCAGCCGACATCCAGCGTCGTGACTTGCAGTCCGCGATCTTCGGCCAGAGCAACCTGCGCCAGCAGAACATCGCGATCTACGGTTCGCGCGTTCGTATCGTCGGCCAGGACATCCCGGCTGGCATGCCGCTCAAGATCAACGGCCAGAGCTATCCGGTCGATCTCGAGCGCAAGTTCGCCGCCGAGTTCCTGTTGCCTGTCGGCAAGCACAGCTTCGATGTCGAAACCGGCACCGGCGACCAGGTTGCCCATCGCCAGCTCGACGTGGATGTGACCGGCAAGTACTTCTTCATGGTCGGCCTGGCCGACCTGACCGTGTCCGACAACGACATCAGTGGCTCCGTTGCACCGGTCGGCCTGCTGGATCGCTACGACGGCACGATTACTGAAGGCCGCCTCGCGTTCTACCTGAAGGGCAAGGTCCAGGGTAAGTACCTGATCACCGCCCAGATGGATACGACCGAGCGTCAGGTCGAGGACATGTTCAAGGGCTTCTTCGATCCCGATGCCCGCGACATCTTCCGTCGCCTCGATCCGGACCAGTACTACCCGGTCTATGGCGATGATTCGACCACCACGCGTGACGTGGATACCCAGGGCCGCCTGTATGTGCGGATCGACTGGGACAAGAACCAGGCGCTGTGGGGCAACTTCTCCACCGGCCTGACCGGCAGCGAATACAGCCAGTACGTGCGCAGCCTCTACGGTGCGGCCATTTCCTGGCGGACCCCAGGCTCTACTTCGCTTGGCAATGCCAAGGCTGAAGTACGTGCCTTTGGTTCCGAGGCGCAGAATGCCCCCGGCCATACCGAGTTCCTCGGCACCGGTGGCAGCCTGTACTACCTCAAGCACAGCGACCTGCTTCCGGGCTCGGAAAAAGTCACTGTCGAAACCCGCGATCCGTTGACCGGTCGCGTGGAAAACCGCCACGAGATGGTGCGCGGCATCGACTATGAAATCGACGAACTGCAGGGCCGCCTCCTGCTGACGCGTCCGCTTTCGCAGGTCGTACGCGACAACCTCCCGACCATTACCCGCGACCAGCCGCTGGACGGTTTCGACAACGTCCTGATGGTGGATTACGAGTACATCCCGGACGGCTTCGACACCGACCAGCTGACCACCGGCATCAGCGGCAATGCCTGGATCGGCGACCACGTGAACATCGGCGGTACCTACGTCGACGAGAACCGTTCGGGCGACGATTACCAGCTGACCAGCGGCCACGTGACCTTCCAGGCTGGCAAGGGCACCTACCTGCGTCTTGAACAGGCGCACACGGAATCGTCCAGCGCAAACATCTTCTATTCGGACAATGGCGGTCTCAGCTTCACCGAGATGGAAAGCTACGAGTCCGATGAAGGCGACGCACGCAGCATCGAAGCCCGCATCAACCTCAAGGAACTGGGCTGGACCGAAAACGAATGGACGATGGGCGCCTGGTGGCGTGATGTCGATGCCGGCTTCTCGGTGGCCCGCTACTCGCGCGGCTATGACATCCAGGAACAGGGCTTCGAATTTGCCGGCCAGCTCAGCGAAAACGTCCGCGTCAGCGGCCGTTACAGCGATGCCGAGCGCGGCGGCGAAAGCCTCGAGCAGGGCCAGGTCCTCGTCGAGTGGCGCATTGGCGAAAACAACCGCCTGATCGGTGAGTTGCGTTACATCACCGAGAACCACTACTACGGTTCGGGTACCGGCACGCTGGCTGCGATCAAGTACAGCCATCGCTTCGGCTCCTCGCTCGATGTCTATGGCATCGCCCAGTTCACCCTGGACGATGACGACGGCGCCTACGACGAGAACGATGCCTTCACCATCGGCGCCAAGTACCTGTTCGGCAACCTGTCCTCGTTCGGTGCAGAACTCAGCCATGGTGATCGCGGCGGTTCCGCCAACATCAATGCCGAGTACATGGTGACCCCGTTGCATACCCTGTATGCCGGCTACACGTATTCGACCGACACCACGGCAGGCGATCCCTTGTTCGGCCGCACCCAGCCAACCGGCCTGACCATGGGCCAACGCTGGCGCATCTCGAACCAGATCAACCTGTTCAACGAGAGCCAGTTCCTCAAGGCACGCAACGAAAGCGGCATCGCCCACACCTTCGGCATGGATTTCTATCCCCGCGAAGGTTGGAACGTCGGCTTCACCTTGCAGCAGGGTGAACTCCAGTCCATCGAAAGCGATGATGATGGGTTCTACTCGTCCGAAGTCGACCGTCGCGCGATCAGTGTCAGCGCCGGCCACACGTCGCCGACCAGCCAGTGGAACAGCAAGCTTGAATATCGGAACGACTCGGGCGCCGAAGAACGCACCCAGTGGGTCAGTTCAAGCCGCTTCATGTACAAGGTCAATCCGGACTGGCGCATCGCAGCGCGCTTGAACTGGAGCGATACCGAAGACCGTTACGATCCGATCGCCAATGCCAAGTTCATCGAAGGCAATGTCGGCTTCGCGTATCGCCCGGTCAAGAACGATCGCCTGTCCTTGCTCGGCAAGTTCACCTACCTCTACGACCTGAGCAGCTTTGGCCAGGATTCCCTGTCCGAATATGACCAGCGTTCCAAGATCGTCTCCCTGGAAGGCATCTATCGCCTGAACAAGGAATGGGAACTCGCCGGTAAGTTGGCCCATCGCAACGGCCAGGCCCGGATTGCCCGCGACACCGGCCCGTGGTTCGACAGCACGGCCGATTTCGCATCCATCCAGGCCCGCTACGAGCTGATGTACAAGTGGGACGCGTTGGCCGAGTATCGCTGGCTGAGCGTTGACCAGAACGACAGCGAACGTCACGGCTTCCTGGTCGGTCTCGACCGTCATGTCGGCGACAACTTCCGCATCGGCCTGGGCTACAACTTCACCGAGTTCAGCGACAACCTCGCCGAGCTCGATTACGACCACAAGGGTTGGTTCCTCAACCTGACCGGCACGTACTGAGCCCACTGCGGCACCCATGAAAAACGCCCGGCGAGCCGGGCGTTTTTTTGTGCCTGCCATGCGCCGGCGTCAGGCCGCCGGTCGAAGGGTTGCCCTCAACCGGCCGCTTCGAATCGATTCGCGGCAACGTTCTTCCGGACCTTCAGCGGGTCCCAGATTCGACCGTTCATGGCGATATAGACGCCGGCGGGCAGGGACTGGACGGCGCCGACCGCCGTGCCAATGTTGAATTCCGCATCGGAACCGCGAAAGCGCGCCGGATTCAGGGCGCCCGTCAATATGATCGTCTTGTCGGGAATGGTGGCCAACACCCTGGCGGTTTCAACCATCGTGTCGGTGCCGTGGGTCACCAGCACATGCTTCATTGGCTGCGCGGCGATCGCGGCCCGCAGCAGTTCCCGGTCGGCCTGGTTGATATGCAGGCTGTCCTTGCGCAACAAGCCGATCACGCTGAAACGGAAGGCGACGCCGAGCTCCTGCAGGATGCGGCCGATCTGGGGCTCTCCCACCTGGAAGTCGGATTTGTCGTCGAAGTACACCTTGTCGATGGTGCCCCCGGTGGTGACGATCAACAGTTCTTCCATGGTTGGCGTCCGTCGGTTTGCGAGCGTGGATTATACGTTCGGTGGTGCTCGGTCCCGTCGCTTGAAACGGGCGCTCAGTCCGACCCAGTTCGCGGCCAGGATGATTGCCACCGACAAGGCCACTTCGGCCAGCGCCAGGCTTCGTGCCGCCTCGACCGTCCATGCCTCGGTGACGCCGTGGCAGAAGTAGAGCAGGGCGATGACGCCGGACCAATATCGGGCAGCCGGCCTCCGCCGCCACAGGGCCAGCGCCAGCAGGGCCAGTGGCAGGCTGAAGACGACCGCGAGCCAGTACCAGGCCGTGCCCGCGGGAGGAAACAGCGCGCCGTGCCAAAGCCACTGCAGCGCGAACAGTGTCATCACGCCAGCGAAGGTCGCCCGGGTGGATTGGGTGGACGGGCTCTGGGTCGGGTCAGTCATCGGGCCAGCCTGACCGCGATATCCGCTACGCGCTTGCCCAACACCCGCGCCAGCTGCTTTTCATCGTCGGTAAGGGCGCGCGGCCCGTCCATGCCGGACACATGGCTGGCGCCATAGGGCGTGCCTCCGCTCGTCGTCGTGTTGAGCAGCGGTTCGGTGAAGGGAATGCCGACGATGACGGCGCCGTGGTGCAACAGCGGCAGCATCATGGAGAGCAAGGTGGACTCCTGGCCGCCGTGCATGGTCGACGTCGCAGTGAAGACGCCGGCCGGCTTGCCGACCAGCGTGCCGCTGACCCATTCGGCACCCAGGCCGTCCAGGAAGTGCTTGAGCGACGCCGCCATGCTGCCGAAACGGGTCGGGCTGCCCAGCAGCAATCCCGCGCACTCGGCCAGGTCCTTCCTGTCCACGTAGGGCGGGCCATCGTCGGGGACCGCGGCAGTCTGGGGCTGGGTAAGGGCCGTCACCGGTGGCACCGTGCGCAGGCGCGCCGTCGCTCCTGCCTCCTCGACACCGCGCGCAACCTGGCGGGCCAGTTGGGCAACGCCGCCGGTGCGGCTGTAATAGAGGATGAGGATGTCGGGCATGGGCGCTCCTGAATCGGCAAGCGTAGCCGATGCGGCGTGATGCGGCATACCCGTCCGGCCTGCGCTACCCTTTGCCCATGGAAGCAACGATATCGCCATGGAAAAGGCTGCGCCGCTGGATCGCATTGGTCGACCGCGAGCGGATCACCCTGTTCAGCCGGTTCCTGCTTAACCGATTCGTCGATGACCGCTGCTTTGAATCGGCAGGCGCGCTGGCCTACACGACCATGTTCGCCCTAGTCCCGTTCTCCGCGGTGGTGTTCGCCGTGCTGTCGGCGTTTCCGGAATTCCAGGTCTGGAGCGACCGGATTACCGAGTTCCTGTTCGCGAATTTCGTGCCGTCGTCTGCGCGCTCTGTGCAGCAGTATCTGCAGGGATTCGCCCAGAGCGCCGTCGAGCTCTCGAGCACCGGCGTGGTTGCCTTGCTCGCTTCTGTGTTGTTGACCATGTGGAGCATCGAGCAAGCCTTCAATCGAATCTGGCGCGTGCCGTCGGCGCGGCCGAAGCTGACCCGTTTCCTGATGTACTGGACGCTGCTGACCCTGGGCTCCGTGGTCGCCGTGGCTACCCTCGCAGCCACATCCGCATTGTTCTCCATTCCCGCGCTCGCAGGCGTGGAGGCCCGGGACCTCAGCGACCGCCTGCTGCGCTTCTTGCCCCACGCGCTCGAATTCCTGGCCTTCACCGCGGCCTACTGGCTGATTCCACACCGCACCGTTGCATTGCGATTTGCGATGGCCGGTGGCTTGCTGGCCACGATTCTCTTCGAGTGGCTGAAGTGGGCACTGGCGATCTATCTTCGCAACGCCTCCTTCGAACAACTCTACGGTGCGCTCGCTGTCATCCCCATCTTCCTGATCTGGGTCTATACCAGCTGGTTGGTGGTACTGCTGGGTGCCTCCCTGGCGGCATCGCTTGCTTCGTTTCGTTACCAGCCGCGTGCGCTGCGACTGAGCCCGGGCGCGGAAATCTACGCCGTCATGCGCCTGCTCGGACGATTCGAGGAAGTGCGTCGCGACGGCCAGGGCCTGCATCTTGCGCAAATCAAGCAGCGTGAACCCAGCTTCACCGACGAACTGCTGCAAGAGATGATTTCCGCGCTGGGCGAGATGAACATCGTCCAGCGATCGGAGTCGGGCGCCTGGCTGTTGTCGCGCGACCTGGACAAGGTGACGCTGGGCGAGATTTACGAAGGCATGAGACTGCGCATTCCCACCGACGAACTCGACCTGCCTTCACGACAGGATGCGATGGGTCGTGCTTCCATATCCGCGCTCGACCACCTTCGGCAACCCCTCAAGGCGCCGCTCGAGCGTAGCGTCGGAAGCTTCCTGGAAACCCAAGTCGGAAAGGATAGAAAACAATGACATTGCGAAACGCGGTCGCCCTCGCTGCCGCAATCTGCTTGCTGGCTGCCTGCAAGCCCGAGTCCGCGCCCGCGTCGGCCCCCGCTGCGCCGGCCCCTTCAAGCGCCACCCCCGCTGCCGCAACGACCCAGCCTGCGGGCGCTGAAGACGCGCCCAAGCCCGACTATCCCAAGCTCTCCGTCAAGACCTTCGACGGCCAGGACTTCGACCTCGCGGCGCACCGCGGCAAATGGGTGGTGGTGAATTTCTGGGCGACCTGGTGCAACCCTTGCCTGAAGGAAATCCCCGACCTCGATGCGATGGACAAGGCCCGTGATGACGTCATCGTGATCGGGCTGGCATATGAGGAAATCGAGCGCGCCGACATGGAAGCCTTCCTCAAGGATCATCCGATGTCGTATCCGATCGCCGTGATCGACGTGTACAACCCACCCGCGGACTTCGACACCCCCAGGGGACTGCCGATGACCTACCTGATCGCACCCGATGGCAAGGTCGCGGCCCGCCACCTGGGTCCGGTCACGTCCGAACAGCTGTCCTCTGAAATTGCGGATGCCGTCGCCAAGGCGCCGCCTGCGGCATGAAGGCCGCGAGATTCATCGTGCGTGGCAAAGTGCAGGGCGTGTGGTTTCGCGCAGCAACGCGTGAGCAGGCCTTGAACCTTGGGCTTCGGGGCGAGGCGCGAAACCTGTCCGACGGCAATGTCCGCGTGCTGGCTTACGGCGACGGAGACGCGCTTGCCCGGTTGCAAGCCTGGCTTGCCATCGGCCCGCCGCTGGCAAGTGTGTCCAAGGTGATTCGGGAAGACATCGCCGTGGACACGGTGCCGCCTGGATTCGAAATAATCTGACGGCAGGGCGTCGAACCACAGGCGATCGCTGGCTTAGTACTTGCCGGCGATGGGCTTGACCGGTCCGGCGTAACGTTCCTTGCCGATCCTGGATTTCAGTGGCGGCAATTCGAACGCCTCCTCCTTCACCTCCTGGTCCGGCAGGCGGTCGAGCAAATCACGGATCAGGTTAAGGCGGCCGCGCTTCTGGCTATTGAAGTCCACGATGGTCCACGGCGCGTGGCGCGTGTGCGTCGCCGCCATCATCTGGTCGCGGGCCTTGCCGTATTCGGCGTACTTCTCACGTGCCTTGACGTCGACGGGCGACAGCTTCCAGCGCTTGAGTGGATCCGACACCCGCTCGGCGAATCGCTCCTCCTGTTCCTGCTGGTCCACGGCCAGCCAGTACTTGAACAGGATGATGCCGTCATCGACCAGGGATTTTTCGACGATGGGCACCTGCTTGAGGAACTGCGCTGTCTGCGCCGGCGTGCAGTAGCCCATCACCTTTTCGACGCCTGCGCGGTTGTACCAACTGCGGTCGAACAGCACGATTTCGCCGGCAGCGGGAAGATGTTCGAGGTATCGCTGGAAATACCACTGCGATTGTTCGCGTTCGCTGGGCTTGGAAAGCGCGACGATCCGGCATTGCCGAGGATTCATGCGCTCGGCGATGGCGGCAATGGTGCCGCCCTTGCCGGCGGTATCGCGTCCCTCGACCAGTACCACCAGTCGCTTGCCGGTCTGTTTCAGCCAGCGCGCCATGCGGTCGAGCTCGAGCTGCAGTTTTTCCAGTTCCTCGGTGTAGTCCTTCTTCTTTATCTTGGCCACGGGAACTCCTGTTTCGAAGGGTCAGCTCTCGCGAAGGCGAGGTCGCAGGTTTGCCAGGTTGCACGGACGCGTGCGCGCGTCCAACTGGGCGCGAATGAGTTTCTCCCAGCCCGTCCTGCAGGCCGAGGTCGAGCCGGGCAGGCAGAAGATGAAGGTTCCGTTCGCCAGGCCGGCGAACGCGCGCGACTGCATCGTGGAGGTGCCGATTTCCTCGAAGCTGATCGCACGGAACATTTCACCGAAGCCCGGCATTTCCTTGTCCAGCAGCGGCAGCAGCGCCTCCGGCGTCGAATCCCGACCCGTAAAACCGGTGCCGCCGGTCACCAGCACTCCATCCAAGGTTTCATCGGCGATCCATTGCGAGACGCAGGCGCGCAACTGGTAGCGGTTATCGGGCAACAATGCGCGCCCCGCCAATTCATGGCCCGCCTCGACCAGTGCGCCAGCCAGGTAATCGCCCGAGCTGTCGTCTGCGGCCGTGCGCGAATCGGAAACGGTCAACACGCAAAGCCGAAGCGGAGTAAAGGCAGAATCGGTTTTCATGCGGCCTCGGTCAGCATCTTGAGTTCATCCACCTGGTGCTCGCGGGTCAGGCGATCCACCAGTTCGTCCAGGTCGCCCGCCAGGATCTCGGGAAGACGATACAGGGTCAGTCCCTCGACACGGTGGTCGGTGATGCGTCCCTGCGGGAAGCTGTAGGTGCGAATGCGCTGGCTGCGATCGCCACTGCCCACCTGCAGCCGCCGCGATGCCGCCGTTTCCGCTTCGGCCTTGGCACGCTGTTGTTCGAGCAGCGCTGCCTTCAGGCGCTTCATGGCCTTGTCGCGGTTGGCATGTTGCGAGCGTTCGGTCTGGTTCTCCACGACCAGTCCGCTGGGTATGTGCGTGATGCGGATGGCCGATTCGGTCTTGTTGACGTGCTGTCCGCCCGCGCCGGACGAACGATAGGTATCGATGCGCAAGTCGGCGGGATTGATCTCCACGTCGTCCACTGCCTCGTAATCGGGCAGGATCGCGACGGTGGCTGCCGACGTATGGATACGGCCCTGCGCTTCAGTTTCCGGTACGCGTTGGACACGATGCGTGCCCGACTCGAACTTCAATCGTGAGAAAGCGCCGCGGCCTTCGATGCGCGCGACGATTTCCTTGTAGCCGCCATGTTCGCCCGGGTTCGACGAAAGGATTTCCAGCGGCCAGCGGTTCCTTTCTGCGTAGCGCGCATACATCCGGAACAGGTCGCCGGCGAAGATGGCTGCCTCGTCGCCACCGGTACCCGCCCGCACCTCGATGAAGACATTGCCCTCATCGCGCGGATCGCGTGGAATCAACAACAGGCCGAGTGAAGATTCGAGTTCTGCAATGCGCGCTTGCGCGGCCGGGATTTCCGCCTCGGCCAGCTCCCTGAGCTCGGCATCGGCGCGCATGGTCAGTGCTTCGGCCAGGTCGTGCTGCGCGCGCTCGTGTTCAATCAGCGCCTTGGCGACCGGTTCGAGCTGCGAATATTCGCGTGACAGGGCGCGGAAGCGGGCGTTGTCCGAGATCACGCCGGGGTCGGCGAGCAGGCGGCCCACTTCCTCGTGACGTTCGGCGAGCGCTTCGAGCTTACGCAGCAGGTTCGGAGTCATCATCGCCCTGGAAAAGTCGTTCTGCCGCGCGCAACAACTCACTGTCGCCATCCAGAGCCGCCTGGCGTAGCGCGGCCGTCGGCGCGTGCAGCAGGCGATTGGTCAGCTGGTGTGCGAGGCGCTGCATCACCTGCGAAGGATCTTCGCCTTGCGCGAGTTGTTCCTGGGCTTTCGAAAGCGCAGCGTCGCGAGCCATCGCGCCGTCTGCGCGCAGGCGCTTCAACGCATCCTGCCGGCCCTGTGCCTGCCACCAGGCCAGGTAGTGTTCGACCTGGATATCGATGATGGCCTCGGCTTGCTGCGCGGCTTCCCGGCGCGAGGCCTTGTTGCCCTCGATCACCTGCTCGAGATCGTCCACGGTGTACAGGTACACGTCGGCGAGATCGGCGACGTCCGCGGCGATGTCGCGCGGCACGGCGAGGTCAAGCAGGAACATCGGACGATGGCGACGCAGCTTCAGCGCGGCAGCGACTTCCGATTTTTCGAGCACCGGCAAGCGGCTGGCCGTGGCGCTTATCACGATGTCGGCTTCGGGAAGATGCCGCGCCAGTTCGGAAAGGGGCAGGGCGACGCCGCCGTGGCGGGTCGCGAGGGACTGCGCGTGCTCCAGGGTGCGATTGGCAACCAGCAGGCGCTTCACCTTCGCATCCACCAGGTGGCGTGCGGCGAGTTCGATCGTGTCGCCTGCACCGATCAGCAACACCGTGGCTTCATCGAGGCGGGCGAATACCTGGCGCGCGAGCCGGACGGCGGCGAAGGCCACCGAAACTGGATGCGCACCGACGCGGGTATCAGTGCGTACGCGCTTGGCGACGGCGAAGGTCTGCTGGAACAGTCGGTCCAGCGGATTGCGCAGGCTGTGCGCATCCCGCGCCGCCTGCCACGCGTCCTTGACCTGGCCGAGGATCTGCGGCTCACCAAGGATCATCGAGTCCAGGCCCGTGGCAACGCGGAACAGGTGGCGCACGGCTTGCGCATCCTCGTGCCGGTAGAGATAGCCTTCGATCGCCCCGGGTTCCAGGCCGTGGTGGCGAGCCAGCCAGAGACCGACGGCGGCCTCGTGGCCCTCATCCACTTGCGCGTAGATCTCGGTGCGGTTGCAGGTTGAAAGCAGGGCCGCTTCCTGCACGCCACCCAGTCGAGACAACTCCAACAGCGCGGCCGGCAGGGCAGCCGCGTCCAGCGCGACCTTTTCGCGCAACGCCAGTGGAGCTGTCTGGTGGTTAAGGCCTAGGGCAATCAGGGGCATGGGCGTCGGCAGCGATGGGGTAAGCTTCGCGGCGCTGGGGTCCTTCGAGTCCAGCCGCCATTTTAAGCCGGCTGCACCCGAATCCGATGATCCAGCTCAATTCTTGTCAAATCAAAGCAATTCGGCGACAGGCGCCAGGAATTCGGCCGGCAGGCATCGGCCTGGTCGCCGTCGTGCTTTGCCTCCTGCTGGCCGCGTGCGCCCCGACCCCGGTTCGCCCGCGGGTGCAGGGAGACGAGACGCTCCAGGCCACGCGCGAATCCGCGCTGGCGTTGCAGCCTGCCTGGTCGTTCAGCGGACGACTTGCCATCAGCACGGCGGGAAATGCTGGCAACGCCCGCATTGAGTGGAAGCAGGACGGTACGGACTACGACATCAGACTCTCGGCGCCGATCACCGGGCAGGGCTGGCGATTGCGCCAGACGGGTGGCGCGGTGAGTCTGGAAGGGTTGGAGGGTGGCACGCGCCAGGGTACCGATGCGGAGGCGATGCTCCAGCAGGCGACCGGCTGGCGCATTCCGCTTTCCGCCATGGCCTCTTGGGTCCGCGGCGCGAGATCCCCCGGTGCATCCGATCTCGACTTCGACTCCAGCGGGCTGCCTGCCACGCTCAGGCAGGCCGGCTGGGCGGTTGAATATCGCGGCTGGACCGATGCCGCGACACCCTTGCCCCTGCGGGTCTTCGCGAGCCAGCCCGATGCGTCGGTCCGCCTGGTCATCGAACGCTGGAGCCCGCCTTGAATGCGGACCGGGCCGCCGGCTGGAGTAGCTGGCCGGCGCCTGCGAAGCTGAACCTGTTCCTGCGCATCGTGGGTCGTCGAAGCGACGGTTACCACGAATTGCAGACGGTCTTCCAACTGCTTGACTGGGGCGATGTAGTGCACCTGCGCGTCCGCGAAGATGGACGTATCCTGCGTACGGGTGGGGACACGATGTCCTTCCCCGAGTCGGACGACCTCTTGCTCAAGGCAGCGCGCGCCCTGCAGGAAACCACCGGCACGACGCTGGGCGCGGACCTGTCAGCCGACAAGTCCATTCCTGCCGGAGGCGGCTTCGGGGGCGGATCATCCGATGCGGCCACGGTGCTCGTGGCGCTCAACCACCTGTGGGGCACGGGCCTGGACGAGGCAGCCCTGGCCCAGATCGGCCTTGCGCTGGGCGCCGACGT
>MGYJ01000055.1 GCA_001801685.1 Gammaproteobacteria bacterium RIFCSPHIGHO2_12_FULL_63_22
GACGCATCGTCCAGCGACGCTCGCCTCAGCGACGCTCGCCTCAGCGACGCTCCGTTCAGCGACGCTCCGTTCAGCGACGCTCCGTTCAGCGACGCTCCGTTCAGCGACGCATCGTCCAGCGACGCTCCGTTCAGCGACGCATCGTCCAGCGACGCTCCGTTCAGCGACGCTCCGTTCAGCGACGCTCCGTCCAGCGACGCATCGTCCAGCGACGCATCGTCCAGCGACGCATCGTTCAGAATTGCACGCCGGCCCCCTTCCCGTCCCAGTAGCCACGCCCGATGCTCGGTGAGCACATTCGCCAATTCCTCCGGTGTCGGCTTCCAGCCCGGTTCGCCGCGTTGCGGTTTGCGGTCAGCTATCTGTGATTCGCTGCTCATGATTTCGCGCTCCTAATTTGCCACTTCTTCCTCTGATTTTCCGCCCACCTACTCACGCTGTCGAGCGGCCCGTGCACATTGATCTGCGGCCGCGCGCCGTTCGTCCGTGGTAACCGCTCGACCAGTGCCCGTCGTAGCAGGCAGTCGCAACGCTCGACGATTTCTAGCAGCCGTAGCTCACGCTCGATTCGCTGGGCGTGGTCGATAACGCGGCGACGTCGGCGGCGTTCGTAGATGGCTTCTGGTATCATGGTTTCAAAGAATATCAAATTTACTATTGCACAGTCAATAGTAGATTGATATATTTATTTCCGTCGATACGAAACAGGAGCCAAAAACGAATGGCCGCAACAAAAAAACCAGGACTGAAAGGCCATATGACCGCAACGCAAATCGCAGACCGGTATGGCATTAGCCACCAGCTAGTAGCCCAGTGGCGACGAGCCGGGAAGCTGCCATTCCGTCGCGACGAGGACGGTCGTTATTACTATCCGGTGCCGAGCGTGAAGCAGGTGGTTGGATGGTTTTTGTGGCGGAAGGGTATCAAAATATGAAGCGAGACATGGGCAGCGACGTGACGAACAGCGGGCCGGTCGACGGCCAGGATGATTGCCTGGAATCGCAACTGGAGACGGCATTGCAGGCGGGTGACGCGGCGGACGCGCAACCCACGGCGGAACCGGTCGAATCCGAACCGGCCAAGGAACCGGCGACGCCCGTGCAGCCCGAGGCGAAGGTGCCGCTCACGGACGGCGAACTCTTGGCGGAGATCGAGGCCGCGGCGAAGGTGGCACGTGAACGGGAGCGGGAATTGCAGGCTGCGGAATCGGGGCTGAAGGTCGCCAAGGAACATGTCAAGGCGTGCGAGGGGAACCTGCACGCGGCGTTACGCAAGGTGTGCCAACTTTCGCTCCACGAGGACATGCCGCTCTTCTCACAGCACGCGAACGGAACCGGCGAGTGCGCGGCTTCCGCCACCCTGGACGGAGAGACGGTGCCTATGCAGTCGGCCAACGACTCCTGGCGGTCCGTGCGGCTCGACTCGCTGGACGATCCCGATTTTACGCCGAGCCTGCTGAAGAAGCTGGCGGCAGCGGAGATTGAGACGATCGGGCAACTGGTCGACTATCAGGCGACGGGCAAATGGATCACTTCGATTCACGGCATCGGCCAGGCGGCGGGAGACAAATTGGCCGATGCGATGGAGCGGTTTTGGGCGGCGCACCCAGAGTACGCTCGCTGAGGGACAAGGAGGTTGGAATGGATTACGCATCATTTATTGCAGGCAAATGCCAGTCGCGTTCACATGGATTCGACCCGATTTGGATTCCCGATTTTCTTTTCGATTTCCAGGTGTCGCTCGTCGAATGGGCTATCGGCAAAGGCCGAGCGGCTATTTTTGCCGAGTGCGGTCTCGGAAAAACTCCGATGCAGCTCGTCTGGGCTGAGAATGTAATTCGCCACACAAACAAACCTGTACTCCTGGTGACGCCGATCGCGGTCGGATCACAGGCAGAACGCGAAGCCGTCAAGTTCGGCATCGAGGCAAAACGAACCCGTGATGGCAAGATGGCCGGCGATAAGTGTATATGGATCACGAACTACGAACAATTGCATAAGTACGATCCGGCGATGTTTGGCGGATGCGTGTGCGACGAATCGTCAGCGATCAAAGACTTTAAGACGGATCGAAAAAAGGTAGTGGTCGAGTTTATGCGGACAATACCGTATCGCCTGTTATGCACAGCGACGGCCGCACCGAATGACTACTGGGAACTCGGCACTTCCAGCGAAGCGTTGGGGTATCTCGGCTATCGTGATATGCTAACGCACTTTTTCAAAGAGGAAGTAAAAAAGGATTATCTAGGGTGGGGTCGAACGAAATACCGTTTTCGTGGACACGCGGAGCAACCATTCTGGCAGTGGGTCTGTTCATGGGCACGTTCACTACGCAATCCGTCCGACCTTGGATTCGACGATAGCCGGTTCGCTCTTCCTGATTTGATTGAACATGAAATTGTCGTCAAACTCGATTCTCCGCGCAATGGCCTGCTGTTCGATATGCCGGCTAGCGACATGCGGGAAGAGCGTGCCGAACGGCGGCGAACGATCAAGGAACGCTGTGAACGAGCGGCGGCCATCGCCAATGAATGCACGGATGCGTCGGTTGTTTGGTGCGACCTGAACCCAGAAGGGGACTTGCTGGAGTCGCTGCTCGACGATTGCGTTCAGGTCAAGGGTAGCATGTCTGACCAGGCGAAAGAAGAGGCGTTGCAGGCGTTCTCTTTTGGCCAGATCAGGCAGATGGTAATCAAACCGAAAATTGGAGCATGGGGACTAAACTGGCAGCACTGTGCTAATGTCGTTGAGTTCCCCACGCATTCGTTCGAACAACACTATCAGCTAGTTCGCAGATGTCATAGGTTCGGCCAGACACGGCCGGTCCATGTATCGTCAGTGATTTGCGACAGCGAACAGGGAATCGTGGCTAACCGACGACGCAAAGCTAATCAGGTCGACACGATGTTTACCAGTATCGTTCGCCATATGGGCGATGAGTTGCATCTTGTTTCGCATGATAATTTCCCCGTAAAAGAGGATTGCCCGGCATGGCTGTGATCGACCAGGAAGTCACGGACAGATATGCGATTTACAACGGTGATTCTGCGGAAGTGCTGCAATCTATTCCGGATGAATCCGTAGGGTTGAGTATCTACTCCCCTCCGTTCGCGACGGAGAATGGAGGGGCACTGTACAATTACAGTTCGTCGCTCCGTGACTTGTCGAACTCGCGAACGTACAAGGAGTTTTTCGATCATTACCGCTTTATTGTCGAGCACATTGCCCGCGTCACGAAACCCGGTCGCATCTCGGCAGTGCATTGCATGGACGTTCCGAAACAGGGAGCGAACATCTGCGGATACTCCGACTTTCCCGGCCACATTATCGCTCTTCATGAATCGCTAGGCTTCGACTACTTACCGCGTATCTGCATATGGAAAGAACCGCTTGCCGTTCGAAATCGGACGATGGCAAAAGCTCTTGCCCATCGCCAGATCGTAGAGGATTCTACGAAGACGAACGTCGCGGCCGCCGACTACCTTATTCCGTTTCGCAAGCGAGGGGACAATCCGGAGCCGGTAGTGCATCCGACCGGACTATCTGAGTATGCCGGAGAGCGTACCGTTCCGGCCGAACTCCATCGCTATCGCAACTGGAAAGGAAACCAGATAGAGAACCGGTATTCACATTGGATTTGGCGGAACTATGCTTCGTGCTTTTGGGACGATATTCGTTTGGGTCGCGTGCTCCCCTACGAAGAGAGTAAGGACGAAGGTGACGAGCGGCATATGCACCCGTTGCAGTTGGATGTAGTGGAACGAGCAGTCATATTATGGAGCAATCCCGGCGACGTGGTATTGACCCCATTTATGGGTGTTGGCAGCGAAGTGTACGGGGCGGTGACGGCCAGAAGAAAAGGCATCGGTATCGAACTAAAGCCATCGTTCTATCGTCAGGCAGTAAAGAATCTTCACAAAGCCGTTGAAGAGTCGTCGACCCACAAGGAGCAATTATTGTTTTCATAATCCACCAACAGGAAAGGAATCCACCATGTTAGTTCTCTCACGCCACACCAACGAAAAGATCATCATAGGCGACGACGTCGTTATTACGGTCGTCGAGATTCGCGGCGAAAAAGTGAAGATCGGGATTGAGGCTCCGAGGTCGACCAGCGTACATCGTGAAGAGGTCTGGCTGTCGATCCAGGGGCATCGGGAGGCGGCGGAATGACGTTCGACGAACTCCTCTCCGTGGTCCCTGGATTGCGGAAAGCCAGACGACTTAATGCCGCACTACTCCGAATCCTGCTCGATCGCCGACGACGCGAATGTACATGGTGTGGCATGACGGTGCCACGTGGCCGTATCGCGTGGTGTTCAGATAAATGCGTCGCTGATTTTCGTGAACGATGCGACCCGGCGGCATCTGTTAAGGCGGTATTTCGTCGCGATAATGGCCGGTGCCGACGTTGTGGCCGTGACGTAGAAAAATCAAAACGAGTGTATGTAGCCTACCTGCGTGACTGGCCGGGCAACTGGCGATATCCAGAACAGCATAATAAGGTAAAGGTGATGCTAGGGTTTGGTCGCGGGGGATGGTGGGAGATTGACCACACGATACCGGTATGCGAGGGTGGCGGACTGTGCACGATCGATAATCTGCGACTGATGTGTGGGGCGTGCCATGATGATGAGACTCGGAATCTATCGCGACGACAACGGCGACAGCGGGAGTTGAGCAAATGAAACTCGAATCGAAATGGGGCGAGTCTGGCCCGTTGCGGCCGAACGAAGTCGAATCGGTGGAGGTCGACCTGACGATAGAGTACGGCTGCACCGGCTCCTGTGAGATGAGCTTTATCTACGTTTACGGCTGCGATGTATTCGGCGCAGTAATTCTCGGTCGCACGATCGACTTTTGGTGGCCGCCCGAACTCGGCGGGGAGTGGTGATGAAGAAACGACGTTATTGGCCCGTGTCAGTGAAGTGGCGCTGGCACGAACGAAATTACACACGCCTCTACGGAATCCGGACGCACGCGTGCCTTACCCGTGACGGCACGGTCGGCGGATGGGTGCTGCACTTGTGGGCCGTGAAAGTGGTGTTTGGATGAACGGCATGGCTCGCAAAAAGGCACGAAAGGCACATGAGGCAAAGTATTCCGATGGTGTGCCGCGTGACCCAAGAGATTGGACGGTAGAGGATTGGAATGATCTGTATAAGGCGATGGAATGGTTGAAGCGTCGAGTCGCCAAACGGCATGCTGAGAAATGCAAAGAATCGGAACTCGGTGGGGAGGGGTGAGGGGATGAATGGAGCGGACACGGACAACATTCTTTTGAGACTCGAAGCGATCGAACGCACGAACGGCGTCATTCTGGCCGACATGAAGCGGCTCGCTGACGCGGACGTGGTACGACGGATCGACGACATGAAATGCGCCATCTGCATCTTGTCTACCAACGTCGACAACCTCACGACGCTGGCCGAGCGGGCAGGGCATTCGCCACAGATGAGCGTGCGATTGCAGGTCGCGGCGCAGATAGCATCCGGAATCAATGTAGCTCATTGGCACATTGAAACTGTCGCTGACATGGCACTAGCTACCGCCGACGCTCTGATCGCGGCGAGCAAGGAGGATCGCGACAATGGCTGACGAACTGTCGCAGAAAACATGCCGGTTCTGTGGTGCGACCATCCTGGTCGCACCGTACTGGCCGCATGACCGGATATCCGAGTCGACAGGTTGGCATGTGACGATGTGGGACGAAAGGAAACAGTACGACCGTCACTACGCTTGGACGTGCGGTCCGTGCATGAACGAGAAATACGCAAATGGTGCGAGGATCAGTGGTGACGACGGTTACATGGAACTTCATTTGCCCTAGGCGGCGGGCAGGGCCTGCTAATCCTCCCACAAGGCCGACGCAGGTTCCCGCCCGACCGCTGTTATCGAGGCGGCGAGCATTGCCATGCCGGTGTTGGACGTATCGCAGGATGCCAGGACGCTGGCTACCCCTTGCGGGGCGATACGGATGCAGCGTGCGGAGAGCTACGCATGTGATGGGTTCGACTCCTGTCGTCGCCAGTTACCGAAAGGAGGTGATACTGTGAGATTTCTTTCTTTGTTCTCAGGTATCGGTGGATTTCGATCTTGGCCTTGAGCGTGCCGGCTGGCAATGCGTCGGCCAGTGCGAGTCAGGCCAAAAACTTGTATTGCTTTCCGTCAAAGATAATTCGGCCTTCTTCCATAAGTTTGTAGCAGATTTTTTCGAGTTGAAAATGGATGCTTTTGTGTTCAACACGAGTACAAATCAAGAGATTTTCTATTCGGTTATCATCTTTGATTCCATTGATATGGTTAACTACCTCGTTAGGCTTCAATCGCCTTTTTGCGTTTCTCTCGGCAACCAAGACATGCTCAGGAACATATTTGTTGTAGCCTCGACCTGGAGCGTAGACCATGACGTATCCCCATCGGTCAATAAATCGCCCGCCGTTCCAAGATGGATGGTCCTTACCTCTGAGTATCGGCCGGCAAGGCAATGGTCCGCACCCTGCCTTGCGGCGGTGGTATTGGAGCGTCTGATAGTACGCTCCAACAGATTTGGCGATCGCTCTAAGGCTTTCGCCGTCAGCCAGTCTCTGCTCGATTTCATCTACAGTAATCGTAGTTTTTGTCATACAGGTATTATACAAATAAATCTGCCATGCAACAACTAACTGTACTTAGTCTGTTTAGCGGAATTGGTGGACTCGATCTGGGGTTAGAGAGGGCGGGTATGCGGATCGTTGCCCAAGTCGAGATTGACGACTTCTGTCGTCGCGTGCTGGCCAAACACTGGCCGGACGTGCCGCGGTGGGACGACGTGACGACGTTGGATTGTGACGAGGTGTTGCTGAAGTGCGGGCCGATCGACGCTGTTGTCGGCGGAGTACCGTGCCAGCCGGCGAGCGTGGCAGGGAGGCGCAAAGGTGGGACTGACAGCCGCTGGCTCTGGCCAGCTGTTTTGCGAGTTGTGCGGGAGATCAACCCCGTGTGGGTGCTGGCAGAGAACGTGCCTGGACTCGTTAGTCTGCCAGGTGGAGCGTTTGACGGGATTCTCTCCGCCATCGAGACAATGGGTTACGAAGTCCAGACGTACTGTTTTGGTGCTGGACATGCCGGCTCGCCCCACCAGCGGAGGCGAATATGGTTGGTTGCCCACACTGACCGTGTGTCAACGGGGGAATCGGAGCAGTTACCACAATGCGAAGTATCGTCCGTCGTTGCAGCAGATCGCTCGTCGTGGCTGGCTCCCGATGCTGCAAGCACAAGACGCAACGGGCGGACCGAACAAGATAACAGCGGACAGGAAACGCAACACACGCGGATTCTCACTGATGATGAAGGACATAGCTGGGGGCTGTCTATGCCCCCGCTTCTGCGAGGCGTACATGGGGCTCCCCGATTGTTGGACCGAACTGCGAGAGTCAAAGCCCTAGGCAACAGCGTAGTGCCAGCCTGTGCCGAGATGATCGGCCGGGCGATATTGGAGGGGGAACGCAATGAGCGATGACCTGCCGCCGCTGCTGGACGACGACATCGACGAATGGCTACTCATATTAAAGGAGTCATCCTACGGCCAGATAAATCACCATCTGTTGACGCGGGACTGTGTACGAGTATTCGCCGAACTCCGTTGCCTACGTGTGGAGTTGGCAGCGGCTCTCGAAGTGCTGCAATCAATTGTTGCGTCCGACGGTGTTGTGTCGTTTCCATTGTTCGAGGAAATCGAAGGGGTACTTAAAAGACATGGCCGTTGACAACCTGCCGCCGCTGACGGACGAGGAATTTGCGATCCTACAGGGATTCCCCGCGTTTGTTCGTAGCAGCAAAACGTCTGCAAATATGCAAAAACTGGCTAACCATATCGAAAAAGCTGTAGCCGAACTCCGCCGCCATCGCGCGACGCTCCCGTGCGGGCATCCTGCTGGGTGCGTGCGAGGCGAGACTACGCTTTACTGCGGCTGGTGTGCGGACATGGTACGTCAGGCTGTAGTGGCGATCCACCAGGAGAAGCTGCCATGCGGGCATCCGGCGGGGTGCGTCGGCGATGATGGATCGTGCGGCTGGTGTAAGGATGCGGCTGATGCGGAAATCTATCGGTACTCGTTGAGGGCAAAAGGATGAGCGACAAAATCGACTGGGACGCGGTGCAGGCCGCGTGCGATGCGGCGACAAAAACGCCTTGGTATCTTGACGAAATTGACAACATTGGCAACGAGTTGACTGTCGATCTAAGCCGGGTGTCATACTCTGGCGACGTCGTTATCGATACGTTGCAGCATCACGATGCCGTATTTGTCCATCTCGCCCGCACCGCACTCCCCGCCGCGTTGGCGGAGCGGACGCGTCTACGGGAGTTGCTGCGATCGCTCGAATGGAGCGGTATCTACAGCTATTGCACCGGTTGGCCGTGCTGTCCGGTGTGTAAAGGAATCAAGCCCGGAGTCGGTGAAGACAATCCGCCCACGTACCAACGCCATCATGTGAATTGCCGGTTAAAGGAGGCTCTCCGCGATGACTGACGACGAGTATCTTGCGATGGCGAAGAACATTGCCTTTATGGGAATGCCAGATATGTCTGACAAGCTGCAAGAGTTGCTGGACGATCGGAAGCGGCTGCGGGAACTGCTTAGTCGCGTCGTGTCTAACGGCAACGAAGATTTGCTTCCGCTTGAGATTTACAACGACATTGGCAGGGAGTTAGGCTATGAGTGAACCAACCCGCGAAGAGATCGTGCAGGCGGTATGCGAGATGCTCGCCATCGACAACAACAGCACAATGCCCTTGACGGCAGTGACGACCCGAATGGAGCTGATTGAGGCCGCGGCGATCCGCTATCGTGACGTGTGCCGGGAGCAGGCGCGGTTGCGGGAGTTGCTGCGACGAACTGTTGACCATTTGTGCTCGCTAGATGACGAGGGTGCGCAGCTACAGGATGACATATTCCAGGAGATTGGTAATGCCTGAACCAACCCGCGACGAGGTTGTAGCGGCGGTGTGAGCGCTGCTACCGTGCTGTTATCCAGTGTTCCTGGATGGCTACCCGGCATATGCTACAGATCGTTCTGGCAGTGATCTTCTCAGTGCCATCGAATCCGCCGCCCTCCGCTACCGCGACGTGTGCGCGGAGCGGGACGAATTGACACGAAAACTGGAAGTGATGCGTGCGGCTCTTGGATATAGCGTCGACGAACAGATTTTGTTGGCTGATGAACTCGCCGCCACCCGCGCGACGATCGCGAAGCTGTTGGCAGTGCCGGACCAGCTTTCCGAGTGCGACCGGTTGCGACCTATCGCCTGCTACCGGACGGCCTGGCCGAAATGCTGTGCGATTTTCAGGGAAGCCCTTCTCTCCATCGTTGACGATCCAGTCCACGGCCAGACGCACGGCGATTCCGCCGCGTGCGCGACGGCGAACGCGGCGGATGAGCTGCGGCGGAAGGATGGGGAACGAATGAGCGATTATGGCGAGCCTTGGAGCGTAGACAAATGTTATGATCTGGTCGACCGCGACCAGAAAGAAGTAGCATTGGAGCATACTTCTTCGGAGCGATTCCGCCGTGCAGCCACTTGCGTCAATGGATGTTGTGGCATCGAGTCACCGGAGACGACCGTGCCGGAGCTGGTGCGGCTGGTGCGACAAATGCTAGGTTTTATGACGGTTCCGCCAACCAATTTCGATCCCACTTTGCCACCTCCAGGAAAAATTGAAATACTGCTAGCAAAGTGCAAAATGGTGCCGGAATGAATCGAATCATCCACATTGGATGAGTTGAGTGTTTCGAATGTTTTTAAGGGGATTGCGTCATGGCGAAGAAATCAGAGTCATTGGAACTTCAGATTGTCCGCGTCGATCGCGGGCAGGTCTCGTTCTGCATCTTGGGGACGACGCCGATCATATTGAATCGGATGTCGGAAAAGGCCATGCACGAACTGTTGATGCCGCGGAAGAAAACGGCGGCGGATAAGGCGCAGAATCTCAAGCACGATCCGATGGCGGAGTTTCTGGCGTCACCGTACCTTGATCTGTCCGACGATGGGCCGACGTACATTCAGCACCTATCGTCTGCGTTCGGAGCGGCATTGCGGAACGCGGCATTGGACGTGCCGGGTTCATCAAAGGCACAAATCGGCCGGCTCGCATGGGTCGAGGGTGAGCGGGTGTCGATCTATGGTGTGCCACAGATGCTGATGAGCGTGACGCGATCGGCTGACATGAACAAAACGCCTGACGTTCGGACGCGCTGCATCGTGCCGAGGTGGGCTGCGTATATCACGGTCAGCTTCGTGATTCCGCAATTGAATGCGACGGCAATCACGAATCTGTTGTGCAGCGCCGGCATGTCGCAAGGCATCGGCGATTGGCGACGGGAAAAAGGAAAAGGCAACTACGGATCGTTTGAACTTGTTTCCCAGGATCATCCGGAGTTTGCCAAGATCATCGCGACTGGCGGCCGTGCGGTACAGATCGATGCGATGGCGAAGCCGGAAAGTTACGATCGCGAAACGCAGGAACTTTTTTCGTGGTTCCAGGAGGAACTTCAGCGACGTGGTCGTGAAGTTGCTGTTGGGAACGGCAAAGCTGCACGGCGGACGAAGGCGACATTGCCGATTCCAGCTTCTGAGGAATAGTCGCGGCTGGGCTTGTCACGGCGAGTTGAGTCCTGTTGCGGCCGGTCCGGGCGGGGCAAGGAGAGGCGAGTTACGGCTGGCAAGTCGGGTCCTGTTGCATCACGTCCCGTAGCGTTGAGTCGTGGCAAGTCCGGATCAGGCATGGTTTCGCTGGCGTGTTCCGTCTGGTCCGGACAAGATCCGGCGGATTAAGTCGCGGTTGATCTTGGTGTGTCCATGCACGGCTGGCGAGTCGAGACTTGTCGCTGCGGGGCTGGTCCTGGTGGTTTTCGTTTTGGCACGGCTGGCATGGTCTGTCCTGTCCCGTCGGGGCAAATCATGGCTAGATGAGTTTAGGCAAGGCTGGCGTGGCCGGTTATCTCACGTCGGGGCATGAAGCGGCAAGTAAAGTCATGGCACGGTTTCCTTTTTTAGGAGTCATCAATGAACGACAAACGAAAAGCGATTGTCGCGAGGCTCGAAAATATCGCAGCACGAACTGGCGGGCGGATTACTCCGTCCGCCGTCGTTGAGGACGCACGATCAGCGACAAGTCCGCTGCATGGTCTGTTTGACTGGAGCGACAAATCCGCCGCGGCGAAGCACCGGCTCGACATCGCGCGGCGGATCATTCGATCCGTTCGGGTTGAAGTCCATACGTCGATTACCGATATTTCGGTTCCGAGTTACATTCGTGATCCGCGACTTTCGGAAAGCGAGCAGGGATACTGCCCGACGGTCAGCATCAAGGACGATGCCACGATGGCAAGCGACGTGTTGCAGCGTGAGCTAACGGCAATGATCGGATTGCTGACACGCTCGTATGGTATCGCGGAAGTAATCGGCGTTTCGGCAGAAATGTCCACCATCCTTCACCGAACGCGGTTGCTGCGCGAGTTGCTCGTTGAGCGTGCGGCGAGTCGCAAAAACGCTGGTAAAGCGGCTTCGGCCGCGGTGCCGGCGGGGTAATTGGCGCGGCATGGCGGGGCTTGGTTGAGTCCCGTCTCGTTTTGGCGTGGCGCGGCTGGTGATGTTAGGCAAGGCGTTTCCTGGTTTGTCGCGGAGAGGCTGGCGAGTCAGTACCGGTTCTGTTTCGGCACGGTGGGGTAAGGCACGGCTGGCTTGATTAGTCGTGTCTCGGCTCGGAGAGTTATGGCTGGCGAGTCAATCCCGGCAAGTCAGATCCGGGCGCGTCGCGTTTAGGCACGGCTGGCGAGTCCGGGCTAGTTCGGGTGCGGCATGTTGTGGCAAGGCGCTACTGGCTAGTCCCGGCATGTCCAGTATCGTCTGGTCAGGATATGGCACGGCTGGCGAATCACGTCTTGTTGGGGCTGGGCGGGATTTGGCAGGGCACGGATTGGCAGGCGTGGTGCGATTAGTCTAGTCGCGATAGGTCGCGGTAAGTTCTGGCAGGGCTGGTCTTGGCTGGCGTTGCAAGTTCGGGCTGGTCGGGTCTTGATATGACATGTCGCAGCAGGATAAGGCACGGTTATTATTTGTCTCCGTCCGGAAGATCATCCCGGCTAGTTCCAGCAGGCGGTACGTAAAACAGGCACGTATCGCACGCGGTCCGCGTTGTTCGGCCGCCGTTTAGCTTCGCTGCATCAACGCTATCGCATTGGTACACGATCAGTTTTTCACAACACGCATTTTTTAATATCGGTCCAATGTCATCACATGCCGGCCTCCCTTGTTTGGGTTTTTCTTCTACCTGTACCCATTCCACCGGCTGCGGCCGCGCGATCGCCAAAAATCCTCGCAACGTCGGCGTCAAGCTCGTTTCAGTCGGTGGCTGGCCGTCGATCCATTCGGCCTGGCAGCGGGGACACGGCCAGTTCGGGTTGCCGGGTCCGGCAATGCGCGTGATGCCGTGCGGGAGCAGAAGGGAGCAGGTCGAGTTTTGCCAGTGGGGACAGGTCATGGATTAGATGTAACTGTGAGTGTAGCTCCTGCCGTATCTATGCAAGGGCCAGACGTAACTGTGTATGTCGTCCCATTACAATCAAACAGCCCACCGTAACTATTACTCAACGCTCCGCCATATCGCGTGATCGTTGCCCTAGCGCCCTGCAATGAGAATAACCCCATTGTGCCGCACGTCGGCGAACCACCATGCAAGGCTGCATAAGCAGCTTTTTTGGTCGGAACTTGTACATACACGCCCGTTTCCGCAGGACTGATAAATCCGCAAAGTGGCACCGCAGGATCGCCCCACGGATTCGACAAAAAGTATTGGTGATATTCTTCGTCGACAGCGCAGCCAATCAATTGGCATTGAGGCTTTGATATAAAAAAAGGAACAATGTACGTTCCGTTCATATCTGGCAATGTGCCGAGATCACATGGCCCGCCGGGAGAGCATCCCGGTAGAGACAGCGGAGTTGTCGACAATCCGCTGAGTGTAACCGTGATAGTAGTTGCTGTCGGATCGGCACCCAAGTCCCACACGTAATCGCATGATTCAGAACAATCCTCATCACAACAGCACCCGCTCGGATTCCACTCCCACGGCTTCTTTCTCATCACTGCCATTACGGACACTCCGGCGACGTAGCCGCGAACGCGATCCACTTCCCCGCCTCGTCGTCCCAGTAGGCGAGCACCTTACTGCCTGACGCCAAGCTCTCCGTCAAGCCGAGCCAATCGTAGACCGTCAGGTCGACGCCTGCCGACGCATCGGCGAACGTCTTGACGGCCATCGTGGCGGACCCGCCGTCGGCCAGCGCCCCGGAGAGCGTGCCCTTCGCGACCCGGAACGGCCAGCGAGGCCGCGGTTTCATCGGCGGGTTGACGTTCGCTTGTGACGCCATGTGGATCGCAGGCAACGGCCAGCCGACCGACAGGTCTATCAGCGTTTCCTGAGCGACGATTTCGGTAACGAACCCGTTCCCGATCCCTTCCCACCGGACGGCCGTTACGTTCGCTCCCGGCAGAATCGTGTCGATGATGCCAGTGTACTTCCGCCAGATTCGCAACCCGACCAGTACGGCACTGTCCGCGAACTCCTGAGCGATTTCCGTTGCCCGCGTCTGGAGCGTGCTTTCGTTCGTCGGGGTTGTGCTGTCCGTCGTCTTGAATACCGCCACGGCGTCCGACCAAACGGGCATGATGGTCCCGGCGAGCGTCACGTCGTCATCCACGTCCGGCACCGTCTTGTCGATCGTGTAGGCCGGCTCCGTCAGGCTGTTGTCCTGTGCGGTCGCTTCGTCGTCCTCCGACCCGACCTTGCCCGTCACGCGATGGAAGAATACCCGAACGGACTTCGGCACGCGGCCGACGTAGCCATCCACCACGTCGCAATCGTAGATCAGCTTGTCGCGAATCTGCGAGAACTTGCCGTCGACTTCGGAGAAGTCCTCTTGCTCGCCGATCTGGACAAGCGAAAACGTGTTCTCGGTCGGGTCTAACGCGAATGCACAACCGGCCGCGTCCGCCACGGCGTTGATGGCTGACCAGGCCGATACGCCCACGAAAGAGAAATCGTTCGGCTCATTCGCCGGCGTCGACGGCAACGACGGCGCCGTGTCTCCGGCCAGTCCGCCAAGGTCCGTCCACAGGTCGTCGATGATCCCTTGCCACGTCCAGGACGATCCGCTGTTCAACGTCGCCTTGTAGTATTTCGTGGCCGACGCCGCCAGTGCGTCCGGCCGCAAGAGGTTGTACTGCTTGTTGGTCGCCGTGAACCGCTCCAGGATATGCCGCCGATCCGCGAACTCGACCAGGTAGACGGAGTTGGGATCGGCCTCTTTGCCATGCACGATTCGCAATGCGCCGATGAAGTACGTCTCGGCAAAGAACAGGCTCTTCGTCGATGTGGCCATTTCGAGCGGCTGGGCGATATCGAGATTGATCTGGTCAAGTTGCGAGCGGCGGAGCAGGACGTAGCCGCGGCCGGCGGACGGGCCGAGCGGCAACGTGAACGAGTTGGCCTTGCCGTCAAACAGCTTGACCAGATCGTCCATGCCGGCGCGGAGCATTTGCCGCTTGAGCATGATGGGGTCGGTACAGAACTCCGATCCCCAATTGAACGAAATGCGACGTTCAAACGGCATAGTCAGTCATCCGCCAGTGCAATCAGGGCAAGGATCGTGGCAATCTCTTTCTCTTCACGTCGCCGGCGCAGCTCCAGCCGGCCCGGCTCCGCACGCGACAGGACGCCCGGCACGCCGGCCGGTTCGTCCGTTTCGGTGCGGAACAGCAGGAACCAACCCGGTCCTTTGCGGGTCGTCACGACGGCCATGCGGACCCCTGTTAGCTGCTACTGAAGGTCACGTCGATCTGGTATGTGATGCTAAACGTCAATCCAACGAGGTCTATGGTAAAGCCGCTGATCGCGTTGTAGAGCGTGCTGGTCCCGTCCGTGGTCCCATTCAGCATCCCGATCTTGCGATGAACGAAATTGGCGTTCGCCTGCGTGAACGTCCGGGCGGCAGAGACAACTTGCCCCGACCGCGTGGCGGTCGCGTCGAATGCCAGTACGGTCACGTCGTCATCACCGCCAATATCGAGCCGGGTATCGCCGGCCGCAGCCGCGCCGGCGTCGGACGTGACGCCCATTGCCGAGACGGCCGCAGGTGGTCCGCCGATCCCGAATGTCCTGTCTGCCGACAATTGCAGCCCGACGTTGACCACGAGGTTGTGGCCGACGATCATTTCGATCTCGTCATCGGTCCATTTTAGGATTCGCTCTACGTCGAGCTTGGCGGCGAGCAGGCCCCGGCCGTGAATCTTCGCGGTCAGGATGCCGCCCTGTTGCTGGCGATCTTTTGCTGATTGGCGCATGGTTACTCAGGCTCCTATTGGGGCAATGTCGGCATTCGGTCCGATTCGTGGGAAAGCGATATCGTCTTGGTCACGACGTTATCGAGACGGCTTTCGTATCCAAGCGACGTGTTGGCATCGAGGTACGCGACCCACGAATTGTATTCCTCAATCGTGTCGAACGTGAGCGTAAGAGATACGACCATACTGGCCATGATGTTCCTCTTTCAGAATCGCTTGATTTCTTTGACGAACAGGTCCAGGTAGCTCCACCAGCGATAGTAGAAGGCCCAGTTAGCGACGTAGAGCGGAGCCAGAATCGCATCGACGTTATTCGTGCTTTTCGTTCAGGTGAACTTTCCAAGGTCCAGTGCTTCGTCATTGTTTTTGAACTTGCATACCAGCGTTGTCGCCGTATGGTTGAGCGTCAGGATGCACTTGCCGGGAGCGACCTTGCTCAAGTTCAGGCGACTGTTGACGACGGATACGAAGTCTCCCATGCTGTTGACGAAGGTTTCAAAATCCGCCAATGATGCCGAATAGATCGGCACGATCGCTGTAATTGTCACATTGCCTGCCGCTAGCAAATGCTGACTCAGCAAGGTCACGCCGTCGTAGAAATCGCAATAGCCAGTCGCTAAATAAGCATTCAGTCCTATCGTAGCATTGTGACTCATGGTAAAGTGAACTCCACGACAAGTTCCGGCGCGTTCGTTCCTTCCTTGCTGTCGAACGTGCGATCAGTTCCGTTCACCGCATCCGCCCCAACTTCAATTTCAGCGCGGAATGTGAAATCTGCCGTCGCCTTGTTGGCGGACACGACGGCCGTTACGTCGAACTCCACGTAGCCACTGGTCACGACCGGCCAAACTTGCAGGCTGGCGATCGCCGTCTCACCGGCCAGAGACGGTTGGTTGTTCCAAGTGAGCGTCCCTTCATCCAATCCTGTTGCCGGATTGAATAAGAGATTCCATGTCACGACGCCAACCGCTGCGTTCTGCCACAGTCTGAGCGTGGCGCTCACGACTGTCGCGTCCGCCAGCAGGCCGTCCGCTTCGAAGATTAACCAGCCGTACTTGTCCGAACCTCCTACCGTGCCGTTCTCGCCGATCGTGACCGTCGCGCCGGCCCCGTGAGCCGCGTCCGCGTCTTCCGCGTCCGTGTAGGCATCCTCTTTCGTCTCCATCGTGGCGTCGCCGACGATATCGCCTTCCGTGTGGGACTGCGATTCCGGACGCGAGAAGTCGATCGCCATGACCGTCGCGTGCGATTGCGTATCCAGCAGCGTCGCTGAGCCGGCCGTGTCGGCGATCGCGTCCGCCGCATCCTCCACGTCGGCCAACGTCACGGCGAACGTATCGGCTGCGTCCCCGGCCGTCTGGCTGTCGGTCATCGGCAAGTCGATCAGGAGCGTATCGGCCGCATCCTGTGATTCCGCGAACGTCGCATCCGTGGCTCCCGGAGCGGCCCCGGCGCCGGTCCCCTTCGTGCGTATCCGCCGTCGCGCCGTCATGGGGAGACCTCCATGACGCACAGCGTTTGCGAGCCGCTGTCCGCGATCGCGTAGATGGCTTGCCCCGGCGACAGGTCGATCTCGACCGACTCCGAAGCGTCCAGGGGGAAACTGTTCGCATCCGTCGCGGGCGTAACGCTGCTTATCCAGATCGTCGCCGTGTTGTCCGGATGGGCCTTCAGGCTGATCGTGCGCCGGCCGGCCAGCCCGCTTGCCACGATCTGTCCGCTGGTCCCCGTGACGGTCTCTTGCGAAGTCGCAAACGTGGCCAGTGCCGTCACGTCGGCCGGCATCGGATTCGTGGCCGATACCGGCCCGTCGTCCGCGTCCATCGCGCCGAGGACCAACTTGAAGCCCGGAACGTGGACGCCCGATACGTCATCGGTCCATACCACGATGGTCCCCGCTCCGCTGTCCGGCTTGATCCGCGTGTTATCAGCCATCGCTGCCTTCTTCCACGATCTCGGCAGACTGAATCTCGCCCATCGTGCCGCGGTTCAGCTTGACCGTCTTCGTCTTCGGCTTCGCGGCCGGCGCGGCCTCGACCGTGACGGTTGGGTTGATCGTCACGTTAGCCGGCGGGGGCGGGTCTACCTGGACGTTCACGACGGCTGGGGGCGGCGGGTCGATATGGACGTCGATCTTTGCAGGAGGCGGAGCTTCTACAGTCACGTTTGCCGGCGGCGGCGAATCAATATGCACGTCCACGTTCGGAGCGGGAGCGGCCTGGACGTTGATCGTCGGCTGGACATTGACGACGATCGGCTCGACTTTCTTCGCTTCTTCCGTGACTGTTTCCGCTCCCAGCGACAACCGGACGCCGCCCCGCTTCTCAGGAAACATCATCTTTGCCAGTTCCGGCGGTGGCGGCGACATGCGGTACGGATTCTCCGGCGGCTGTCCCGTCCGGATCCATACCTGGGCCTCCAGGACGCCGCGTGCGGCTGCATCGGAGATAGAAAGAGGCGTCTTTCCTGTTCTGCACGAAAAATGACGAGGGGGCGACATCTGCCGGTACAGCGGATCGTCGCGCCGATATATGTTCGATCCGCCGATGCCGGCCGTTGCAAACCATTCACAGATCGGCGTTCGCCGGCCGTCATGGATCGACGAATCGGAAACGTAGGGGAACTCGTCCGACACCATCGGGTTGTCGAGGATATCATCCAATCCGCGGGCGTAGGCGGTCTGGACGTTCGTGCGGAAGACGGTCTCGACTCGTGCCGGGTGCAACGGGGTCGCGCCGCCGAATACGTCCCGGTCGAGCTTCTCGCGGAAATCTTCCAGCGTATCGCCTTGCGTGATCGCTTCCAGGACCGCGTTGCGGATCGCCCCGATGGATTCCACGTTGTCCACGTCCGATACCGTGAACGCGAACCGGCGAGCTTCCGCCGACAAGGAATCGAACTGGTCCCGCGTGACAAGCGTGCGGTCCGCGATATCCTGCGCGGCCTTGTCGATCAGCGGCAAGCGGATTCGTGGCTCGCCCTCGGGGAAGAGCGATCCCATCGCGTCGACGGGCGGCGCCCCACCGATTCCGGCCGGTGGACGGGCGATTCGCTCCAGGAGTGCCGGCGGGAGCGTTTGGTGGATATCGTCCGCGCCGAATACCCAAGCGGCCAACGTGGCGTCGGACAAGTTCCCGGCTGCGATCGGCAGGTACTCGTCCATGACGGCTCGCACTTCCGCCATGATGGTGTCGACGTCCCGCGTCGGCAGCAGCGGACCGACCCGGTTAAGGATTTGCTCCCGCACGTTCGCGATGGCCTCGACCGAATGGCCGACGGACTGCTCGATGATTGCGTCGACGATCGGGAGTTTCGCTTGCGACCGGTCCGGCAAGTCGGCAATGGCCATCTGGATGGAATCATTCTTCGCTGGCCGGCCGCGTTTCGGACGCTGGACGAATCGGTAATCCCCGGCGTCCCGGACACGCTTGGGCAATTGCTCTACGTGATCGCAGCGGCGGACGGAACCGGTCGGGGTGATGTATTCCAGGGCCATGCGGACGGAATCGGGCGTTGGTTCCACGGGGGCCATTGGTTCCGCTGGCGGTATCGGTGGTTGCGTAGGCTTGTCGGTGGTTGTCGGTGGTACGACAGGGGATGTCGGTATCGCCATCCGCGTCGTCTTCGTTCGCCGCTTCGGCATCATGACATAGCTCGTATACTCCTTCCCGTTCTTCGCCCGCACTGTCACTGCCCGCATGCGGCCGTTGCCGAGTGACATTCGCTGTTGCGATTGCCCGCCGCCGAACAACCCCGCCAGCGGATTGCCGCCCGGACTACTGCCGTTCGTCCCGCCCCCCGGCCCGCCGGGACTGCCGCCTGCCATCCCCTGTCCTTGTCCGGGGTCTTCCGGTAACAACGACGCCGAATTGATTGCGTACTCCGGGATCTCGCCAAAGTTCAACTCGATCAACGGATCGGCGATCATCTTCCGGAAGTCGCGCAGGATTTCCAGCAGCACGATCTCCAGCCCGGAGTAGAACGCGGCCGCCGGCACGCCGCGACCGAATGTCCCGGTTCCCTGCGATTGCACCACTTCAGGTGGGATGCCAAGCCCCTTGATGATGTCAATGTCGAGGTCTTTCGGATACTCGCGCAGTTCCTGCCCACTGCCGTTGATGGTCGGCTCCTTCAAGTCCCATGTCGGCTTGCCGGAATCGTCCAGGTCGTTCGGCAGCGTCAGGACGCCGCCCGTCTTCCACAGTTCCAAGATTTGCCTCGCCACGTCCTGGTAGTCGACGAACGAGCCATCCGGCATCGTGCGACCGCCAGGCGGATGGCGCAGGATACCGCCCCAAAATGCGTTTTTGTGGAACCACAGTTTGCGGATATCGACCGCGCCGCCCCGGCTCCACTTCTCGTACCACGGGTCGTAAGCGGATCGCAGCCGCGAGCGGCCGAACCAACTGCTGTAGCGGGCATCATGCCGGTTCCACCATGCTTTCGGCGTCATGATGTCGACCGCCCCGCTCGTGTTGCCCGTCACGCGGATTCCGGCAAAGTCGCCATCCTGCGTCAATGGCTTGGCGTCCAACGGATGGAAGTCGGCCACCATGTCAAACTCGACATGCGGCCCGGACCTGCGGTACAGGATCTCGCCAGCCGATACGCCGTACTCGATCGACCGCAGCACTTTCGCGAGCGACGTTTCCCAGAAGCGTTTCAGTTGATCCGTGACGAACTTCGCGACCCGCTGATCCTTGCTCTCGACCTTGATTTTGTCGATTGCGTTGAACATCGGTCCCTTGATGATCGCCAGCCCGAGCGATACTTGCGGATCGTACAGCATCTTCTCAAGCCAGTAGATGCTGAACATCGGCTTGTCGGCCTGGAACATCAGCACGGACGGGAGCCACGTCGGCTTGTAGGCGGTCGTCTGCCGTTCGATGAGCTGTTGCTTCTTCTGCTCTGAATTGTGCGAGCGTTTGCTACGCGGGCGTGGCATGGCCATGTTCCCTGATTAGCTGTTCGTGCTTCTTCCGGATCGCTTCCGTCGCCATCTGCTGCGCCCGTTCCTCGTCATACGCCAACCGACCCAAGCGGTACGCTTTGCCCGCATCGTCCGGAACATCGCCCTCAAAGATGATCTGCCTAGCTTTCTGACGTTCCAGGTTTGCCAATAGTCCAATCTTCTGCTCCGTCGTCAGGCCGAACGGATCAATCTTGTACCACCATGCTATTTCGGCGTCGTGGTCATGTTTTTTTTTTAACTCCAGGTAGCGGTCACGAACCGCGTCCCGAAGCTGGCTCGCCATCCAGGGCGTACAGTTCACTATCCCGATCTCTTGGTAAGCGGAAGCCAGGTCCGCAAAGAACGCCGCCGTAATCCAGTCCATGTTCTCATCGGTCGCACCGTGCTTCAGCTCGACCCGTTCGCACGCGATTTCGGCAATCAGCACGTCGACAGAGAACGTCGTTCCGGCCATCGGTCCATCGGTCAAAGAAATCTCGATTGCTCCGCTCGAAAGCGACAATGCCATTATTCGCCGTCCTCTTCTAGCTTGCCTTTGTTCGCTGCCGGGTCGTAGGGGAACTCGATCAACTGGTCGGGTGGCTTGTCGATGACGTAACCGATCGTCCACTTTGCTGCATAGATTGCGCAGCCTTTGTTTTCGATGATCTTTTGCGATACGTCTTGCGTCGTCTCCGTCACTTCCCGACCGGCGATTTTCTTGATCCGCGGCAACGGGATCTTGTGGCCAACCCGAACCGCATGGCCTGTGATGAACACCTCGTATTTCGGTCCGCCCGTTTGCTGAACATACATGCTTGGTTGAGTACCATCAAAGAACAACCCCGCCTCCTGTCCAGGGTCGAAACCGTCAGGTACGTTCTCTGATGTCTTTGGAAGGTCATCTTGCTCAAGGACGCGATGGACGATCGTTCCGTTATCCGACTTGATGTTCAGCTCCAGGCTGTATTCCATCCAGCTTGATTCGGGTTCCGGGCATTTGTTGAGCGGAAACGCTACCAGGAAGTCAGACGGCTCCGTTTTGGTAGAAAACATCTCGATTGGTGGGATATCCTGATTGCCGCACAGGTCGATGATGATAACGTCCGACTCGTCATGAAACAGGTTGGCGAATCCTCTTGCGCCGAACACGTCTGACATGGTAGCTTGCCATTCGCTGAACGAGCCGGGCGGCCGCCGCCACAAGCCGGACTTGACAAAAATTTCCTCCAGCTTTGCCCCGTAGATCGTGTAGCCGACCGAAAAGCGTGTCACGAACGAGTAAATATCTTCGGAAATCGACACCGAAGTAATCAGGTATTGCGACTTCTTTGGCTTCTCGCCGTCATCTTCGTTTTGCGTTTGCGTCAAGGCGTTCTCGCCAACGCGGCGAATGCGATCGCCAAGCACGGATTGGATTGCCGTCCAGGCGATCGACTTGGGAAGATTGAACGGCGTCTTGACTGTTCCCGATAGCGTGCAATTCCAGTTCTGGAATGCCGCCCCTCGCGTACTCGATGAAATCGTGTGCGTCGCCTGCATGTCGACCACGTTCGTAGGGAATCCGAACGGGCTGGGAATCTCCGTATCGGTGATCGTCCACGTCAACTTGCGATAGTCGGCGGAAAGCGAATACGTCTGCGAACGCCTGAACCCAGGCAATGACGAAATCAATATCCGTTCTCGATAACTGTCCGCCGACTCAAAGATACCATCGCCGTTTCGGCTTCCCGCAATCTCCAGATAGCCGTTGATGGTACGGGTCGTCATTCCTTCCGTGTCGAGCGCCCACGTCACGCCGTACCCAAATGCGGCCAGTCCTTCGTCCGCACTGTTGAGGCAACGGGCAAGATGCACCACGATTTGCCAGACGATTCGACAGGCGCGGTTGTTGCCGATCGGCTGGTACTCCAGCATTTGCGGCAACGGCCCATATACTACGTCAAACGCATCGGAGCCGGTGTTGATCGTGAAATCGCGAAAACCTTTGTCCACGTAGTAAAGCGGCTTTCCAGGATCGAGCAATCGCGAATAGGCGTTGTTGAGCAGCACGCCAGTCCCACGCGAATCGCTCTCCGCTTCCGCGTCCGTCACGGCCAATACGTCCTCGACCGTCAACGAGTACCGGACGTACTTGACCTCCGTGGTGTTGTCGTTGTAGACCGGGACGGCCGACACGTTGCGCACGAGCATGGTTGACCCGAACGTGTAGCCGTTATAGGTCAGTTCGCCAGTCGCAGCAGGTAGTCCAACGTCAGCGGCCACTAACGAATCCCCAGGAATGCGTCGATCTGTTTGCCAAGTCCCTCTTGGTCAATGTCTTGGTCTTGATCGCCGAGCCATTTACGGATTGCATCCGCGAGGCCAGAAAACTCTTTGATAATCAGCCCAATTCCTGGAAGAGCCTCCAATTCTTTGATGCGGTCGTTCATCCATGAAGAAACGAACTCGAAAAAATCCCGCAAGTTTGCTGTTCCCGTTTCTACTGCGTCAGCCATTTTTGCGATCAACCGCAAACCATCGTTGATTGTTGCAAGAACTGGCTCCATGATCGTCGCCATCGAAGTCGAAATAGATTCAGCAATCCGTGATGTTTGGCGAAGAAAATCCGCTTGTTCGTCGCCAATAATTCCAGCCCTCTTGATCCCCCCCCGGATGGCCCGCACGTCCGCTTCCGCTTTGGCTGCCTGGACTTCTCCGGAGAAGTCTTCGACGCCGCGAGTCGCGACCTTGAATGCGGCATATAGGCTGCCAAGAGCAACGGTAGCTACGCCTGCCGCCGTCCCCATCGCGAGCATCGCTCCCCCGGCCTTGCCGATCGTCGAAGTGATCGCCGCGAACTTATCGCCTGTTTCGGCAACCGCGCCGGATTGCTCGGCTCCCATCACTGACGATGCCGCCGCTCGCAACGCTGGCGATATCCCTTTCGACAATGACGCACCAGCACCACCAGTAGCGACGGCAGAAGGTTTCGGCGACGGTCCCCCGCCCCCGCCGCCTTCCGTCACTTCAATCCTGATCGTTGCTGCGTCAGCCATGCGTTACCTACGTGGGATTTCCATGTCCGTGATCGAAAACTTTAATGTCTTCATGTCTTTCGACATTGCATAGGTTTGTTCGCGTCTGTTGAATCCGTATGGCAGAATCGGCACAACATGATTCCGGTAGGCGTCGGCAATTCCTTCGAAGGATATCGCCAAAACACCTGATATGGTACGCTGTGCTAGCCCTGCGTCATTCAGAGACCAAACTTCATGGCTGTCAATCGTCATGCGTCACCGCCTTACGTCGTCGTGAACCAATTGCCGCTACCGTCCGGCAGAATCTGAAACATGATCGGCACGATCCGCAATCGGGGAGCGAACAGCAATTCCGTTTGCTGACCAGGGGCAAGGATCGCTCGCGCGAACGTGACGGTAGCCGGCGTCGATGCCGCCGGCGTCCCGGCCACGGCCGTCATGACGATCTGCTTGGCGAGTGCCGTTTGCAGACGGCCGATGACTCCCAACGTCCCGAACGTCCCGTAAGGCCACATGGCCGTCTGGATCGCGGCCGCGTTGTACTCCAGCAGGTCCATTTGCAGGAAGCACGAGCCGCCACGGTAGACGCCATCCTGGACCGTGTCGCCATAGTTGTCGCCCGTGATTTCCTCGACGGCGGGCGAAACGCGGAGCCGGTAGCCGTCCCGTGCCTGTCCAAGTGCCAGCGCGTTGTACGTGACCGTGTAGGCACCAGCGATGAACGACATTTTCCGATCTCCTCATTACGTTGCCGGCAAAGTCTGATACCTGATCGCACCGCCGAACCGGATCGTGCGCAGCAGTCCCGCGAACGATTCTGATTGAGCGTAAAAGTAATCGCCCGTCACGACTTGCGGAGCGCTGCATCCCTGGAACCGCAGCGGATGATGGAAGCCCGTCGCGGACGGCAACAGCAGATCGTTGGCCGCGTCCATGACGGCGTAGTTCATGTGGATCGCCAGCATGATGGCCCGGCATCGCACGTTCACCGACGCCTTTGCGTCCAGCAGCAGGTTCCGGCTCCGATCGCGGGGAACCTTTGGGGCACGCAGATAGACGTTCACCTGGACGCCGTGCCGCTCATCAAGGAAGTGTTCCGTCTGGCCGTCGTTCGACCACTCGCCCGGCCAGACTGCGATGTAGGTTTCGCCGGCGATCGCCAGCGGCCGGCCGTCAAACTCAACATCGCATTCGCTCGGCTTGTACTTCAGGCTCGTGCGAATCTCGTTGCGGACGGCCAGCAAGAGGGATTCTTCGCTCACAGTATCCACTCCACGTCGGGAATAGAATCAAGATATCCCCGTCGTTCTGTGCGACTACCATTGGCATCTTCTACGGTAATTTCACGATCGCAAAATACGTTTCCGTCAGATTCCAGTGCTTTCCTTATGTCTTCCGTCGCAATGGCATATTTCAACGGCAAACCGCATATTGCCATGCTTTCTTCGTTTGCTTTTTTGATAAAATCAATCATGTTGCTCATTCGGAGAACCCCCCACGCTGCATCACGAGAGCGAACGCACGAGCCACGCCGCGCGAGGCCGCGCCGGCGATATCGTCCCACGCGGCTTGCGGCCACTTCGACGGTTCCGGCCACAGGCGGCGTTTGCCATCATGGTGGAACGCCGCGTACTTGACGTTCGTGCCGACGATGACGCTATTCTGGCCAACCGCGAACTCTTGTTCGTCAACAGATTCTCGCTGAAATACGTCCATCGTCGCCAAATCTTCGTCGTCATCAATTCCAGGCGACAGCGAATTTAACAGCCGGCCGGTGTCGCGAAGGATTTTCAACTTGCGTTGGCCCAGTGTGCCAAGCAGCGTCTTGGCTCCCTGCTCTTTCAGGACGTTCCACGCGCGGCCAGCCGCAACGCCTTTTGCAGCCTTTACCGTGTCCCCCTTAGCGATTCTCCAGCCAAGCGTGTCGTGGTAGATTTTCCACCATCGCTCTCGCTGACCTTCGTCTAAAGTTGGGAGCCTATCAATGTTTGTTCCTGGTTTTCGCTTTACTTTACGTCCTTGATCCATGACGTTGGTCGGCAATCCAAGAGCCTTGACTTCATCTTCGGTAGTCCGACGCCCATACGCCTTGTACTCCGGTGTCAGGTCCGGCCACGACTCCCCGGCTGGATCTGTCCCGCCGTCGGCCTTGATTTCGTACCACTGCTTGACCTTCGACAGTGCCGCCATGCCGATCCGCAACAGGAACCCCTCGCGAATCTGCCCTTCGTCCGCCGTCTGGCCGGTCAAGATATCGCGCAGCCGGTCGATGTGCTGAGCGACATCGGCACGCGAACCACGGAAGATAACGCGATGATCGGCCACGCGGTTCCTTTACTTCGGCAAATCCAACCCAAGCTCCGTCACGTCCGTATTCTGACCCAACGTGCTTTCGCCGCCGGTCGAAATGGTCTTCTGTACCCGGACCTTCGCATTCTGAAATCTTCCGTCGATTCGCACGTTCGACAATGCTGGCAACTGATTCGACCGCTCCGGCGAGTTCGGCAGCGTCAGGTCGCCGTCCTTGATCTTCTTCAGTTCCTCCAGGAACTCCTTGCATTGCTCGTTCAACGATTCCGGGCACGGGTTGCCGCGCCGCTTACAGAACTGGCACGATGCGAAGTGAGCCGTCACGTCGTTGATGAACGTCGACGTAGCCAGGTCCGCGACCGTGTACCGCTGGGAGACGTAGAGGTTGACCCGATCGGTTGCCCATTGGATGACGAGCGTGATGAGTGCCGTCTCGCCCGCGAGGTCTTCGCTGTCGTCCGTGCGGTCGACCAGCCCTTCTGCGCTCAGGATCGCCTCAACGTCGGCTTGCGTGCAATAAACGGTAGAAACAGCCATGACGTAAATTCTCCGCAGAATTATTCAAACTGATCGCATGCGCCGGAATAAAACGTTTTCCGGCGCGATTCCGGCGCGATTTATTCCGGCGCAATCGCCATATCTTTCGACAGGTGTTCGGCTTCCGCCTCCCAGCACATGCGGAATTTCATCGTCCGATTCGTAGGCGTCTTTTTTCTGTGCAACGCCAGATAGAAAGCGATGTCGAAATCCGGCGACGTTTGCGGCGTGTTGTCGCCAGTGAAACGGTAGACGTGATTCCGCACCAGTTGGGTGCGAATTAGCGTGCAGCCGAACCCGTTGCCGTCCAGGTAGTCATAGCCCTCGCCGCGGTCGACGAAGTGGATTCGCTGGCCGGCGTCGTTCAACCGCCATGCGACGTACCCTTTGTGGAATCGCGACAGGTACGGGCCGGCCACGCTTCCCACGTCATGATCGAAGCCACGCATCAGCAGGTCGATCCCGTCGTCTGGCGGAATACAGTCGTCCTCCAGCGACAGGACGTAAGGCGAGTCGATCGACAGCCGGATCTGTTGCCACATGTCTGCCATCGCGGTACGGACGGCCGTACCAGCCTTCTTCCGGGGTGCGTCGGCCAGATCCCGCTCGCCGACTCGCATGGCCCGTACCCGAACGTCGGGATAGCCGCACCGGATCAACCACTCCCGAACCATTGCGGAAAACTCGGCATCGTGCGACGTATTGACCAGCAGGATAGCTACCTGCTCTCGCGGCCACGTTTGGCGGTCGAGCCACGCGGAGTACGGTCCCCACGCCCACATGCGGCCAGCAAGCGGCGTCACGATCGTCACCCGCTCATACGCCAGCCCAGCCCGGTGGTAGTAATCGGTCTGCTTGAGCACCTTGGACCGCTGTGGCTGCTCGCCTGCCAATCCGTGCTTACGATAGCGGTAGACGGTCTGCTGCTTGGCAGCCTTCCATCCGCGTTGCACGATCCGGCGCCACCAGTCCCAGTCTTCTGTAATCAGCGGATCCTCACGGACCAGCGGGCCGATCAGGTCCAACGCCTCGCGGCGGACGATCGCCCCCGCATGGATGTAGTTGTCCCATTCGATATGGTCGGGGTCGAAGGTCGGCATTTGCAAAATGCGCGTCTCTTCCCCAAAGCAGTGCATGTCAGAGTAAACCAGCCCTATGCCTGGGTCTTTGAACATCGCATAGCCGTTATCGAGATATGCGGCCGGCAATTCGTCGTCGGCGTCCAGGAAGCATACCAGCGGGGCCGACGTTGCGTGCAAGCCGGCCGCTCGCGCCGTCGCCACGGACCCGGCGTTGATCCGCATGTACCGCACGCCAGCGAACGATCTGGCTACCTCCTGCGTGTTGTCCGTTGACGAATCGTCTACGACTACGATTTCATCAGGCCGGACCGATTGATTGATTACCGATCGGATCGCGTCGCCAAGGAACCGGCCGTAGTTGTGGCAGGGGATCACGATGGCGATAGGAACATCACGGTGTCCGCGTTCGGCTATCTTCTGCCGCCGTTTTCGTGGCAATAGTTCCGTCGCGTCGAACTCTTCACCGCGGAATGAGTCCGACTTGCGCGAACCGTTCGCTTTCCATGTCGGCGATATCGTGCTCTCTTCCCCGACGTGCTGGGCAAGGCTCGGCGTGTGGTAGTAGACGAGCCGGTGTTCGTTCTGTGCCCATGTACCAATCGCCATTTCGACGTTTCGCTTGCGGTCCCACTCGGCAATGACCTTCGCGTGAAGCAATTCCTTCGCCACGTCTGGCGGGAACACCCACGCACATGCCCCCCATAGGTTCTCGCCCCGGTTCGTGATGAACCAACCATTGCCGGTGTCGTAGGTCGCGGGCGTGTAGATGGAGCAAAGCCCGACTCGCCCCGGTGGCCAGAGCGATGCTTCCAGGTATTGCCGAACGCAATGCGAGAATACCACGTCATCTTGAACGATCAGGTAGGCATCCGCGTTCGGTTCGCGGATCGTCATTTCCGACAGTGCCCGATGCCAGTTCTTCCAGATGCCGCGAGCGGGCGGATCGTCGCGAAACACCAGCGGGTTCCGCCAGCCGGCGGACGCCAAGGAATCGACGGTCTTGTGGAAGTAGTCCTCGCGTGTCGGAATCGTCGTGATCCCGACACACCACGTATTGACCCGCTGCTGGCCGGACACGCGGACCTCTTCAATGATCCGTTGCGACGGCGGCGGCGGAATGTTGTCCCCTGGATCGAACGGCCGGCGGTACTCGCACTTGGCGCAATGCTTGGCGGTCGTCTCCGGGAACATCGGGTGCGAGCAACTGTAGATTTCGGTTGGCGATCCGCCCTCATTGCGAAGGGCGATCAGGTCTCCGAGGTGAACGCAATGGCCGTGCAAGATACCCTCCCTAAACAAGCAAGGCCGGCCAAGTGATTGGCCGGCCTTGCGAGGCGACGCGACGGAACAGCAGGAGGCGAACTGCTTACGATCCGAAAACGACCGTGCCATAGGCCGACGCATTCGGCACGTACAGGGCCGGCATGGCGTTGTCAATCGCGTACAGGACGTGGGCGGTCGGATCGTCCATCCACTTGGCGTAGCTGTACAGACCCATTTGCACGACCGGCGGACGGTTCGGACCGTCGCTGATCGGCTCGGAACCTTCGAGCATCTCGAAGACTTCGCTCGTCGGCTTCGGACCGAACCACGCCTTGTTCTCTTCGACGAACTTCGTGTAGGTCTCGGAACCAGGGGCCCCGACCTCCATGCCCTCGTCCGTGATGATCCACTCGACCCACGGTACGGCCATCAACCGGCCGCGGAACTCGTTGATCGGCGCTCCGGCCGAATCGGTCCCGATCTGGCGTTCATAGATGTCGAACACTTTGTTGCTGGAGCCGGCCCGGTTGCGCAAGCCAGTGTTGTTCGTGACGTAGCCCCAAATGGCTGCGTTCGTCACGACTTGCTCCAGGCGTTGGCCGCAAAGCTGTTGGAACGCGGCATTGATCGCCGACAGATCGCCGAAGATGTCGGCGGCGGCATCGTCCCAACTCGTGCCGATGATATCGCCGGCTCCCAGCATGTTGAGCTGGTCTTTGTTGCCGGCCGGCATCCGGAAGTTGATCTGCTGGCCGGTCGAATCGGTGAAAGCGTAATACCATTCGCTCCCGTTCGGGATCATATAGAGCGAATCCCGCATCATGCCAACCGTGAGCATGGTGCGGAAGTTCGCCGCCTCTTGCCCGAGGACGCGAAGCTGCTTCTTGATGTAGCTTTCGCCGGCTTCGTCGAACTCGCCGGCCGTGCCGCCGATCCGGCGAAAGTTGTGAACCTCTTCCGCCAGCAGCCAAACCGATTCGGCCATGCGGGGGAAGGTGCCGTCGACCCGGCCGACCTTCTTCCGCGTCACGCGAGCGGCCGGCGTGCCCGGAGCCGTCGCACGGCCGACCTTGCGGCTGGCGTCGAAGATATCGTAACCGAACTGGCGATGGCCGATCCGGGAGACGTTCGGTCCGCCCGGCTGGAAGCCAAACGCATTGAGAAGGGAGGACGAAGTGGCGGCGACGCGCTGGACGACTTTCGTCGTTACTTCTGCCCTCAGGAGGGTGTCGATGGAAGCCATTGTATTCTCACCACAACACCCCCGCTCCGGTGGCTTCCGCGTATACTGATCGGTCAGCCTGTCGCGGTAACAGGTTTTCGGGAGCTACCCTAGACCGATAGTTTCCAAAGCTCCAAACTCCGCCGCTTACGTGGCGGTCGTGATCGTGTTGCCCGGCGACAGATTGCGAACGTACCACTTCGTGCCGGCATCGTTCGAATGAACGATGACGTGCCCGCCGATCTTCTGGCTGCCGGTGGAAAACGCGATCGAATCGGCCGATGCGTCGTTGATCGAAACCATGTCGTCACCGGCCGCGCTGGCAACCGTCATGTTGAAGTCAACGACGTTGAGAAACTCGAACATCAGGCCGCGGGCGATCGTCGGCAACGTGAAGACGACGTTGCCGGCCGCCGCGGTGGTGGTGAACAGCGTGCCGTTGTCGGCCGCGACCACGGAGTAGTCGGCCGTCTTCGCGACTTCTTTGAGCGGACCGCCAAGGAACTGACGGCCCGGCAGGTCATCGTCGAAAAGGAAGTTGTTGGCAAGCTGGCGACGCGCCAGGCTGTCGAGGCCGATCAAGTTCGCGGCCTTGATCGGCCCGCCAACCGCAATCGGCATCAAGCGATTCTGGTTGTTGCCGTCGATGTCGGTCGCCCGGCATTCGAGCAACGCGATCGCTCGCGCGACCGCCGTGCCGTCCGTCGCGGTCGGACTGTACTGAGCGTACAGGTTGCTGGCCGTGATGAGGCCGAGCACCAGGCCTGGACGCAGGACAGTCGTTGGCGAATTGGCGGTATCGCGGGCCGCGCCGGAAATCAACCCGTTATGCAGGTGCCGCAGTTCCAGCGGACCCCAAAAAATCTCGGCTTCCGAGTTTTCGCGGGCGGTCGTGAAGCCCGGTACGGCGAATCCCATTTGGCTCATGTTTCATTCTCACGAGCCTCCCCGCGAAAGGCTTCCGCGTGTGTTGTGTGCGGCTGACGGACGCGGTTGCCGTCTGGTCGGGAGCTACCCTAGCCGCACGTTCGATGATCGTCTTAAATCAGCCGCTTCACCGCGGCATCGATCTCCTCTTGCGAGAGCTTGCCGCTCCCGTCGTGGTCCTTGAACTCGTTCGGATGATCGACGGCCCGGAGGCTCATCTTCGTAGCCCGCTCGCCCGGCTCCCAGCACGCGCCGGCCGGTAGCTTCTTCGCGAACTCGATCAAGCGGTCCACGTCTTGCGGGACCGTCTCGCCGTTCGCGTTCAGCGACATGCGATACGATGTCGCCTGTGGCTTGAGGAACTCGTTCGCGAGAGCCGGCGAGATACGGCCGGAACTCACCAGTTCGTCGATATCGCGGCTGATGCGGGCTTTCTCCGTCTTTTCGAGCCGGTTGTAGACTGACTTCATGAGCGGATTCGCCTTGAGCGACATGGCAATCTGCTCTTCGGCGTTCGGCTGCTCGACGTTCATGTCCGCGCTGTCCATGTCGGCCATGTCGTCTTCGTCCTCTTCCTCTTCGCCGTCCGCCTGGGCCTCGACTGCTTCCTTGGTATCGAGCGCGACCATGAGCAAGTCGGGAAGCTCTTCGAGGGTCGCGTCTTCGGGGAGCATGAAGCCATGCTTGGCGAGCTTGGCGAGCAGGTCGGCCATGCCGGTTTCTTCCGGCTCGTCGTCCGCCCCCTCTTCGACAGCGTCCGTGTCGGGGATTTCCACGTCCTGAACGTCGTCGAGGACTTCTTCGTCGGTGTCGGTGGCCATGCGGGTTACCTCGTAAAGAGACATGCGTGATTTACGTTTGGTTTTGGCGGCGGCGATATTGGCCTTGCCTTGTTGCTTCGCCTTCTTTTTGTCGACCGACTGATACGGACCCGGCGATGCTAACCCGGTCGTTTTCGCCGACTTCATGCCCGCCTTGCGAGACTCCGCCGCCTTCTTTGCCGACGCGGAACGCTTCTTCGCGGCCTTTGCTTTGTCCTGCTTGTCCGCAGCCTTGACGGCTTTCTTTTCCGTCGCTTTCTTTTCCGTGCTGCGGACCCCGACGCCCTTGATTTCTTCGAACTTCCCGCTGGCCAGAACGCCCTTGGGAATCTGGCTCTTGCTGCCAACCACACGGGACTTGCCGCTGCGCGGACCGACGAAGCGAAACGCTAACTGGTCGGTCGTGACAGCCATGCCAAGCGACAGGTGCATGAGATCGGCTCCGTCGGTTCCGGCGGACGCGACCAACGGCGTCCCGGCCGGTTCGAAGTTCTCTTGACCGGCCGCGACCGGCATATTGACCAGCGCGACGTGCGTAATCACGTCCTCCCACACGTTGCCGGATCCGTCGCGGAACCGATCGCAGATTTCCGGCGAGACTTCGCGGACTACGGTCCCGACCCGGCGAGCATCTTCTTCGAGTGGGATTTCCAGTTCGGCAAGGAGCCTGCCCGCTTCATCCGTCTTGAGCGACTTCACGAAACCAGCGTTGTACTTGCTCGACCAGAACTCTTCTTCGTCCGGCGTGCGCGGCGTCGAATTGACGTGACCCCACGGGACGGGAATTTGCAGGCCCGCTTGCGACATGCGGTCAAATTGCTCGCACCAATGGCGAATCCGCTCCGGCGTAATCCGGATCGTCCGCTTGGGTGCCCGGTAGGTTCCGGCGTTCAGAATGTGCTTGCGAAACTCCATAAGGCCAATTAGATGCGGTGTATTTCAAAAAAACCGCCTATTATGGAAAAAAATCGGCGGGTCGCTCCCGCGTCTCCTGTGCCCGTCGCGGTCGGGCCGGTCACGTTGCACACATGGCGATCGACTACGACGGCGCAAATAATGGCCTTTTCACACATATCGGCTCGATCATCCAACGTATCAACGCCTACGAAATCTACTCCGACACGACATTCCCCGCCGATCTACAGGTAGTCATCGAGAAATTCCAGGCCGGCGACAAAGACAAAGAGATTGAGGGGATCGTCGCCGCCTATGAGGGTTTCAAGTCCAACGTCGACGGCTGGGCGTCATCGCTGGCCGGATTCATCACTCGCCGGATCACCGCCGAAGAAATCGTCCGCGAATTAAAGATGGAAACAAACGGGATCGCAGCCGTTCTGGCGGAACTCATCCGCCGCATGAACGAAGACAACGAGACTGTGGAGCCGTGCGCCGTCACGCTTTCGTCCGTATCGGCCGACGCGATAAACAACGGCAACGGGGTGGTTATCACAACCCGCCGCCTCGATGGCTACACCAAGCCCGGATCGAACATGGCGGCCCACCAGCAATACAACGAGCTGCCGACGGAGCTTGCAGTCCCCGGCGAAACCATGACGTTGGAATGCGTGGCCGATTCCCAGCGTGACGGCCGGCCCGAGGGTCAGGAGTCGTTCCGCTGGCATGGCGAACTGGAGAATCTGTCGCTGGCCCATCCCACGGAAGGGAGCGGCAACGGTCCGACCCTGCAGACGTTGAACGCTTCGTCGTTGGTCAATAACCGCGACTTCGAGACGTTCAGCAGCAACGCGCCGAGCCGGTGGGATATCGACAGCGGGACGGCCGGAACGCACATTTTCCAGGACACAAGCGCAGGCGACTTCTTCCGCGGCGAGTCGGCCTTGCGGTTCGACGGCCAGCTTTCGCAGACCACGATCCAGATTTCGCAATCGCTCTCCGTGTCGGCATTGCGGCCGCTGCGTCGCTACGTCGGAGCCGTCTGGTACAAGGCGAGCGAAGAACCGGCTTCCGGCGACGCATCGACCCTGACGATCCAGCTCCAGGGGACCGGCCTCACGCTTTCGTCTACGGAGAAAATCGTCATCCAGTCGATCAACTACGCGACCGTCTGGACGCTCGCGTACTTCAAGATCAACTTGCCGGCCGTCATTCCGGACGATATCGAGCTGGCCATCAAGACGACTAACCTTACCAGCGGCATGTCGATCTGGATTGATTCGCTCGCATTCGGTCCCATGACATACCACGGCGGCGTCGGGGCGGTCATCGTGGCCGGCGACGATCGGTTCATGCGCGGGGATCGGTTCACCTTCACCGTCGCCAATGACCAGCTTGGCACGTTTCAGGATTTCTTCCGTCGTCATTACGGGATTCAGTTGCCGTCGAATGCAACGTCGACGATTTCAGATACGCTCGCCGGCGGAATCGCTGGCGACGGCGACGGAGCCAGCCCGGTCAGCTAATGAGGTCATCCATGCCAACGGTCAAAACTCGTTATCGCGTCAAGGTCATGACTCCTGTCAAGGCGTCCCGCATGTCGCTGTCGCCCGATCGCTGCATCCGCCTGTTCCTGCGTCACGCCCCTGACGCGGAGCAGCGGATGATTCACGGCCAATTGCACGATCCCAAAGGTTTGGCTCGCGAGATCCTCCAATTCGCGTTCCGGTTCGTCGGTCCGCGATCCGGCAAACCACGTACCGTCGCGTCGCGGTCGCAGGTGCCGAAAGGCATCTTGGCGTCTGGCAAGTTCGAAGAGATCAAGGTCGAGCGGAAGAAGCGGGAAGCGAAACCGAAGAAGGAACCGACAAAGAAGCTGGCAAAATCCCCCGCTGCGGACGCCGCGAAAGAACCGTCGCACGCGGAGGCCCACGCGAACGAACAGGCGAAAGCCCTCGGACACCTAAAGCGGCTCGGGGTAGACGTGACGCACAATCCGAACGCGAATCCAGGCGAGTTGGAGTACCAGATTTCCAAATTCTCGAGGCAATTGACGGAGCCGCAGTTGACCCGCGTCAATTCCATCGTGGCGTCGCAGGCCCTTAACAAGCGAATCCCGCCACGCGGTGAACGCAAGGCCCCGGCCACGATCGCCGCTGCCGACCAAAAGAAAGTCGACGCATTGATTGAACGTATCCACAAGAGCTTGCCAGCCAACCAAGCCGAGTTGCTGGAAAAGTATGCCCCGCTCTTGGCACCGAAACGGACCTACGCCAAGCACACGTCGCTACCTACCATGCCGAAAGCGGATGAGACGCTGATCCAAAAAGAGATGGCGTTTATCCCACGCGACCACGATTTCAACCTGGCAATGGAACGTCTCGGCTCTCGGCACGAACTGCCAAGCGATCGCCGCAAGGCTCGGCTGTTCCGCGCGGAAGCCATCAAGCGGGTCCGGAACCGGTTCGATTCCTCGAAGGACCGCGGGGAATGGACACGGTGGAACGATCTGTATTCGCAGATCACTCAAGGTGTCTAAAGTTTCCTCTCTTTGAATTTATCGCTTCTGCCGCACGATAGACATACCGGCCAATGCGACAGATGGATCTTCATGCACCTTGTGCAATACGTTACTTTTGTCGCTAGCGTCCATTCGCGATTCGTGACCGGTTCGGTATTGTCTGGTGTGAGTGAGTAGTCAAATTGATCGTCAGCTCTCTTGATCGCTTCGCGATACTCCACTTCGATGCGATCCACTTCCGCCGCAAGCATTTGGTCATCCGGCCGACAATACTGAAACCCAGACAGCCCGATCGCTTCGAGCGCTTTCGCTCGTTTGATTTCCGCATTGCCAATGAGCCGGTGCCAGTCCGTGACTTCGGATTTTCTGATCTGTTCGAATGCCCGTATCGTAGCTTCCTTCATTGATTTCCTTCGTTACTTCACCACGTAAGGCATGAATGAACTCGTGCCGACGTTCGACGCGAGACGGCAAGCGTAGGAAATTGCGTCGCAATTATGAACGAGTATGCCTGAAGAGAAGTATTCGTGATTGCCTTCAATCGTTAGATTGTAAACGACATGCCGCCCTGGCAAGATTGCTGGCAATTCTACCGCATGCACGCGAACAATTCTTTTGCTTTGCATACCGGCTGACAGAAAACACTTTTCCGCATGTTGCGCATATTCTGTTTTCGTTGTCGATCTTTGATTTACGACGTGACCTGAGACTGCATTTTCCTGAGCAAAACTTGCTCTTGCCAACATATTCATGACAGTAGTCTTTTCCGCATTCTGAGCATATGGCGCAACGACGTATTGCTTTTCCAAATCCGTGTTGTTTTGCATGACGCCGATGCCATTCTTTTCCCTCTGCTGATTGATGCCATGCGACAGTAAGGTGACGTATCTTAGCAAGATGCTGCAAAGCTTTTGTTGTGGCGTAGTCTCCTCGCTCGCCATGAACCTTATGATGTTTTTCCGACGATACACATTCAAGATTTGATATATCGTTGTTAAGGAAGTCTCCATCTTTATGATGGATATGGCATCCGTCAGGAATAGGGCCGTAATGAGATTTCCAGATTTCCTGATGAAGGTGCTGAATGCCTCTTTTAACGTGCCCGCCATGCGGCCGATAATATCTTCGATATGCCTCTTGTTTTGCTTCGGGATATCTCCGGAAGACAATGCCGTTAAAAACGATTGATTCTGATTTAGCTCCTGATTTCCACATGGCACCATTGTATCTTCGTAAGAGATAGCGTCGAGTGGTATCCATCCACGATCAAGAGAAAATACGGGATGGTTTCTGGTCCCAACAAGTTCCATGCCGTTTGATAGTCGCACGCGACACACGGTTGCAGAATGGCTAGTTATTCCAGATGCGACTACCTTTCTTGTTCCTGATCTTGTCGTAACAAAATCCCCTACGCGAATCGTGTCGATGCGACGTGGACCGCTCGGCGTACTGATTAGTGTATCCGCTACAAAACATTGGTCATCGTGTGATCCGTCCGGAAACGCCAACAACTCCCTCTCAAATTCTGGCACCCACGCGGCATCTTTTGGTAGCCATACCTTCCCCTGCTCAAACTTTACCGACGCCGCCTGTGCCCGCACGATCTTGTCGCCCTTCGGATGGATCGGCCGGACCTGAACGCCCTGCCGATTAAGCAACTGAATCATGGCCCGCTGGTACGCCACGTCCTCGACCCCGACCCATTGCAGCCCGTACTCATTGACCAACGCCTTGATTCTCTCCAGCGTCTCCGGTGCCCCGATGCGGCCGCGGTAGCAGTGCCGGATGATGAGCGTCCCGGTACTGTCGTGCTCGCAGCACAGGATAACCGTGTAATCCGCCGACGTCGATTCGCTCACAGCCAGATCGACTACGCCGAACGGCAGGAACGAGCGTTGCGGGACGATGTTCGGACCAAGGATGTATTGCTGTTCCTGTGCCCGCCATGATTGGAACCATTCGCGCTTGAAAATGTTGCCGTCCGCCACCACGTCCCAATCGCCGTCGAGCAATTGCGCCCGCGTGATGTGGTCGAGGTGGCCCAGAGCCTGGACGTATTCCTCTTGGTCAAGGAACGGATTGTCACGCAGGCCGGCGGGAACGAATGTTCTCTTTAGACCAGGGTCAACGATGAATCGCTGTTTCACCCAGTCGTTGCCAATACCTCCAGGATTGCTTGCTGACAACATCCTGATAGGTATGCGACTCCCTTCAAGGCGACGGAGCCGACTGAACAAATATAGGTAATCCTCTTCTTTGAACTGCGTTAGCTCATCAAACACAACGGTCTGACATTCCATGCCTTGATAGCGGTAACGGTCGTTTCGCTGGTCGAGGTATCCGAACGTGATCGTTGCTCCGCTTGGGAACCGCCAACGCTTGTCTGTCCCATTCCATGTCGCTCCGGACCCTTGCAGCCAATCGTGCGAGCGATCCATCAATGCCCCTGGCAATGCCAAGTCTGCATAAGTACGACGGAAGAGAATTGCGGAGTAATTAGGATGATGAACGTACTGCAAAACAGACATTAAAAGAACATCACTTTTCCCGGAACCTGCTGAACCTCCGTACAGTATTTCAGTGCTGTCCGTTCTTAGGAATGCCGTTTGCTTTGCCGTTGGTCGGTGTGGGCAGAATGGGATGATCGGCCGCGTGTCCATTGCTCGGAGCAACGTCGATAGTCTGTCCGTGTTGCCCGTCTTCAAGCAGGAGTCGATCGAGTTCCTCAAGAGCGATCGCTGCTTGCTCGGCAACGCCTTCAACGCTTCCCGGAGTTCCCGCCTCAACGTGGACATGGCTGTGGACGTGCTGGTGGAGTTCTGGTTGTTCACCTTTACCCGCCTTTTCCTTGTCGAGTTCCAGCCGCTCGCGGTCCATTTCGAGTTTTGCGATCGCGGCCGGAACCCGCATGGCCGCCCCGTAGTCGCGTGCCGATCCGTCCTGGACCGCCTGGGCGCCGAGCCGGAACGCACCGGCCAGAACTTTCGCCGCCTGTTCCTCCGTCACGACGCCGCAAGAGAGAATCCGGGCCGCCAGCCGGGCGTCCTGTTTGGTTCTGTGCGGGTCGAATAGCTCGCCCGTCCCGCCCATGCCGTCTGGCATCGGCGGCGGTTTCGGCAATGCCGCCAGTTCGGCCGCGTGCGGCGCGTTCACCTTCTGGTGCGCGGCTTTCTTGTTGCGGCGTTTTTGGCGTTTAGATGCCATTGGTCTTTGCCTTATCGAGTATGTCCGTCTTGATTACTTCCGCAATCGCCATCATCATTACGGGCGGAACACTATTACCGAGTCGTTCCCATTGCTGTGCGAAATCATAAAACATGCGACCATCCTCCATTGGTATCAGCATTGACGACGCGACCAACAGTTGATTTCCCGACTCCAACTGCTGCGGCAATATCTTCATACTTCTGTCCTTCAGCCCGTCGCTTCCTGATCTCCCGTACCTTTTCGTCCGTGAGCCTAGAAAGATGATGAGACTCTCCGACAGGTGGCCGTTTTCTGACTCTAGCGATTCTTGCCGCAGCTTCGGTACGATGATTTTGTGACCATGAACGAACCTTGGCGCTCATATCCTTCATGTTGTTAGTCTGTGTACCGATGAATAAGCATGACGGATTGACACATGCAGGGTTGTCGCATTTGTGGAGAACGTACAGATTATCGGGTATTGATCCTACAAACAATTCCCATGACACCCGATGAGCGCTTCGGTAACGCCCGCCGCTAAGATAAACCATACCGTAACCGCTTTTGGATTTTTTCCCCCGCCAGATCCAACAGCTATCCGTTTTAAGAATCTTGTCGAGAAATCTTTCCGCAAACGGCTTGAATCTTGGCATAATGTCCTCCTTAAAAGTACACTATACCATAGTTTCCCATTTGTGTCTAGGTGCCGTTCGTTCCTGCCAGTTACGGAAACCGTCACTTGCCACCACTCCATTGGAACCCACAATGCGGGCAAGTATGCTCCACCTCGATATTCTCGTCAACTTTCTTGAAGTCCTCCGGAGCATACTTAGCATCTGGCGGCACGATCCCCGCATCTTCCGCCATCCCCGCGACCAATTCCGCCAACGCCTCATCGCCCGTGTCGATCTCGCGAATCAGCGCATCGAGTTCCGCCGCGCCCGTCTCGGCCAGCGCAGCGATCGGGTCGAACGTGGCCAGCACAAGATCCGCTTCCGCCTGCGTCAGGTCGACCACCAGGACCGGCACTTCCTGGTCCGGTGTCGTCTCGGCGCGGAGGTGTCCGTCCAGGAGAACATAACCAGCGTCCGTCTCGCGAACCATCAGTGCATCGACGTAGCCGACTTCGCGAAGGATTCCGGCCATCGCGGCCCGTTGCTTCTCTCCGTGCTTCCTCCAGTTCTTTTCGTTGGGAATCAGCATCCCAGCCTTGACCCGCCGGAAGTCGACAATCCGGTCCCGGATGGCCGGGACGGTAGGATCGGCCGGCTCGGGTTGCTTCTTCTTCGCCATCACTTCGCCCCCACCGCGTTCCCACTCGCCTCTTGCACCGTATCCGCCTGCGTCGCCCCGCACCGCTTGCACTTCCCGCACCGGTCCCAGCGATGCCGACCCACGCACCGCGGCGGTTGTTCCTTGATCTTGGATTCGCCGAACTCGTGGCAACCACACCAGCAATGCGATGGGACGACCGGAAACGAAACCAATGGCTCACCGATCTGGGCCGCGATCATCCCGTTACGGTACATGCTGTCCGGCTCGTCATGATCGCGTCGGCCGGGGTTGCGTCCTTCGAGCAATACGAACATTTGCGGCGACGTGGCCCGGCATTCGCCGAGTTTGCTATCGACGTTCGCATTGATGAACTTTGCATTTTCATTGTAGACCGGCTGCCAGAAGCGGCAGTTGCCGCACGTCGGCTTGCGTTCGCTGCCGTTGCTGTTGGGTTCCGCTGTCACCATGTACCGCCTCCCTACGAACTCCGCTTCGTCGCCCTAAACCGCGTCTGCGTGAACAATTTCCGGACGATCCCGACCTCCTGGTCCCATTGCTTTTCCGGCCCGATCGCTTGGACCCGCTCCGTACATGTCTCACCGCAAAGCTCGTGCGTCATCCAATAATACGCATCATCCAGGTGCCGGCAGAAATGGAACGGGTAGACGTAGCATGACGGGAACCCCTTCGATCCGAGCAGGAGTTGGTAGTCCGTCCAGCCGGAACGCATCTTGCCGGACACCTGCAAGAATCCATGCTTGCGCACCAGCCCCAACGGCAACAGGTAGCAGCATCCGCCGACGTGCGTTTGGATCAGGACGCCATACGGCCAGCCGTTGTGGATGTTGTGCCGGTACTCGCCGATCGGCATTCGGTCGATCGTCTTGGGCGAGAAGTGCAACGCCGACACGGCCCCAAGCTGTAACGGAAACGACTCGTGGATTCGCCGTGCGTGCCACCAGAAGCCATGAGGGATGATCGTGTCGTTGTCGACCTTGCCGACGAATTGGTAGTTCTCTGCGATCGCCCATTGCCAAAACGTGTTCGTCACTTCGGAGAGCGTATCGTTGTGGTCATTACGGACCACGATCGTCCGGCAACGCAGCTTCGTGGCCGTCTCCAGAAACAGGTCATGTATCTCCGTCCCGTCGCTCGCGTTGTCGACCAGGTACAGGTCGATCCGTTCGGTAAGCGATTCGACCAGGGCCGCGAGCGATTGCCGCGTGAACCCCGGCCGGCCATGAGCGATGAACAGGATTGCGGAACGTCCGTTCAAGCGACAGCCTCCATTCCCTCCAGGCAAATGACCGGCTTTCCGGCCAACCGCTTGATCTCTTTCGCTTGCGGCCGACTCGATTCGACGAACAACTTCGCGGCATCCAGTTCGCGGTAAATCCCGCCCTTCCATGTCCCGTGGCCGGCTGCCCACAGTTCCGCCTTGCGCTCGAAGGGAGCCATGATGAGCTGCGTGAACTTGACGCCGTGCTGACGCAGCCATTCCGCTGTTGCGGTCCGATAGCGTTCCAGCCGAGCCGTCACAATCGCATAAATCGGCACGGTCGGAAGGTGGAACGGCGTCGCGTTCGGCAACCATGCCTCGTACTTAGCGTCATCGGCAATCGCGGCCGGCGGCGGATCAAGGCACAAGATGCCGTCCATATCGAGGCACGCCGTCGCCATGTTGCCAGCATGGAACAGGTTCCACTCGAAGGCCCGCGGACCCTGGACCACGCGATACCAGCGGTCGACTTTCGTGACGCGCGACTCGTGCGACGGATAGACTGCCGCATACTCGAAGCGGATCGTCGATCCAGAGTAGCGGGCATGAATCCACGACTTCATCCGCTCCATCGACTTGCCGCTGTCCAGCGAATCGTCGACGACCAGAACCCGCTCCAACAGCCTCTTGCTGCAACGGTTGCTCGTGCCTGATTCGAGTCCGGAATACAGGATCGGGATGTTCCGCTGCAAGGCGATCATTGACGCGGGAATGATGCCGCTGCGTGGCACGCCGATTACCGCGTCGATATCACGCGGCAATCGTGAGCACCAGTCGGTCACGTCCTTCGCAAGCTGGGCGTAGGAGACGAAGTTCATTTGTCCTCCATGAAGGGAGGACCTAAAACGCAATGATCCGTCAACGGCTGATCCCATACCATGCGGGTGATGATGTCCCGGCAGCTATCGCAGACAGGATGATCGGTCGGCAAGCGTTCGGTCTCGCGGCAGATAAGGCAGGGACGATTGAGTGTTCTCTTAACCTCTCGCAGTCGCTGGTTTTCGCAACGTAGATCGTCGATATATGCGATGATTTGTCCCATCATCGAGTTTGGTTGGTTGTGATAACGCAAGTCATCAAGCGTCAACTGTGCGTCACCGAACACCCGCTCGCCTTTGCTGTTCCTCGCCACTACTTTACCCCCTTTATCCCTAAGTTAATCCACCCATGATTTTCCGCTCGCGGCGTCGTCAATGGCTTGATCTCCGAGAACTCCGCCCGCCGCAAGCATTTCTCCAGGTGCTCTGCCGAAAACGCGGCCCGATGCCAATTCTGTTGATCGGGCTTCGAATACGCGAACAACCGTCCCTGCATCCACGTCCAAGGGTCGTTGTCCGGGTTCGACTCCCGCCATTTCTCCTCAACGGGAATAAAACCTTGTATGGCGCAACGAATGATCTTGCGAGCATCCGGCACCCATACCTCCAGCGATCCGCCGAACCGCAAGATTCTCCTCAAGTCCTTCAGGACCGCAACTGTTTTTCGCCAGTCTACATGCTCCAAAATGTGAGAGGCGTAAATCAGATCGAATGACCCATCCGGGAACGGCATCCGCTGTTCGATATCGTGAACATGATCGACGTTCGGGCGCTTCACGCAATCAAGCGTGACCCATTCCGGGCCGATGCGGTCCTTGCCGGGTCCGATCTCAAGACATTGCATTATGTGCGATACCTCGCCACGCATGGCATCCGCCACGCCCCATTGATTCCCGACTGGTCGAGCGTGATCTCCAGGAAGTAATTCTCCCGATCGACCAGGGCGAGCGTCTCCGGCAAGTGCCCGCTGTACGTTCCGCTTCCGTCATGGCTCAGTGCAACCGGCGAGCCTACCGCTACGTCATCCGCGTCGTAAAGCTGCATCGAAACGGTTGCGATCGTCAAGGCTGCGCCGCCCGGTCCGTTCGTCGCGTCCTCGACGATGACCGTGGTATCGTTGTCGATGTAGAGGACATCCTTTTTCTTTTCCATGCAGCAGTCCTCTCAATCGCACTCGTTGATTTCGATGGTCGCTGATACGCGCGGCCTGATCGTCACGCCCGATACGTCGACGCGCGGCCGGATCGTGATATCCGCTGAGACTCGCGGCCGGATGATGATAGTCGCGCAGACGCCGCCAGGGGGCTTGCCACCCATGATCCGGTATAACCACCATGCAATCGATCCGAACCCGCCAGGCATTATGAAATACCTTTCACCAGATCAAGGTCAGTATCGGTTGTTGCCGTCTTCGTAGCGTGCGGCGTACTTCCGTCCGTGCGGTAAATCGTCAGCGTCGTTCCTGACAATGTCCAATGCAATGCAGCAAGGACAATTGTACAGAGTGAATCTTCCGCAGCCGTCGCCTCGACATTCGACACGTTACGAATCAGCAAGGCGTCGGCGTTCTCGATTGCGGTTGGCAATGCCGCAATGTCCGTGATGATCGTCGTCTGATTCGCGGCCGTCGCGTAGTTGGCGGCCACGAGCGTCCTGGCTTCCATTTGTGCGTTTGTCGGCAAGGCGTCAATGAGCAGGTCAAGGCGTCCGCCGTCCGTCCAATCGCCCTGGAGTTCATTGGTGTCATTGTAGATATCGTTGACGATCTTGCCGAACGTCCCGACCGTCAAATGCGTTCCTGTGCTTTCGTCCCACACGGCATCGGCGATAGACGAATTGGACGGCAATGACGTGATCGCATCCCGAACCGCTTCGAGGCTGTCGCTGGTGTTGACGAAGCTGTCCCAGTCGGCTGGAGCTGTCTTGCTAGCGAGCTTGGCAAAAATGGAATCATTGGCAATGTCCGTGCCGGCAACGCTCGCAGATACCAAGTGGTCGAGCCCGTAGGTTTCGATCGCGGCATCGACTTCCGCTCTTACCTGAGCGGCCGACAGGTTGTTGAGAGCGGCGATACTTGCCGCTGTCGCCAAACCGACTTGAATTTCCGTCACGGCGTCCGCCGCTAACGCCGATGCCGTCAAGGTGTTCACAGCCATCGCTCCCACGCTGGCGTCGATCCGGCCGGATACCAGAGCGGCCGGCAATCGCGATTGAATATCCTGCGTGTCGGTCTCGATGGCGTCGGCCGTCGTCTGGCTCGCCCGGCTGCTGACCGTGGCATTGAGGTTGTCGCCGACGATCTTGCCAGCCGAGCCGGCCCCGTAAGCTCCTGGCAATGCCGTAATCCACGGATCGCCCGCTGAGCCGGCCGCTGCCAATGCTTCCGCCGTCGATCCGGCCGTGCCGCTGTGATCGGCGATCGCCTCCTCCCACACCTGATCGGCGATCGCTCCAGCCGTAATCGAGAACGTCGATGTGATCCATGCTGCGTCGCCGCGGTCGCGGATCGCTTCTTGGCTGTCCGTCGTGCTGGCGTAGGATCCCGCTCCGCTGCCAAGATCGGCGTTGAGAGTCGTCAACAATGCCGCAAGGTCCGTCGCCAAAGCCGCGTCCTTCCGAAGCGATACGCGAATCAGATTGAGCAGTTCCGTGTACGTCGGCGGATCGTAGGCGTTGAGGGCGTCGGTCACTTCGCTTTCGACTTCCGCATCCCACGCGGCATTCCAGGGAACGGCCGTCAATCCTGCTCCGGCCGTTCCAATATCATCGGTTTGACCCTCGATATCGACAAGGTTCGCCCCGATCGTCGCACCGCCTCCGAGGTCTACGATCGTGCCGAGCTTCGGTTGCATGTCCGCCGTGTCGGCCAAGATCGCATCCAGGTCCAGTCCGCCCGCGTCGCTGATCGGCAACCCGCCCGCGGCATCCGCCGCCGCGTTAGGCAGCGCCGTCAACCCAAGCCGAACGCCGTCGGCCGGATCATAGGCGACAATCGGATGGTAGTCGCCAATCACAATCATGTCGGTGACGGTGCCAAACACGAGCACGCCGGTCACGCCAGCCGTGAAAGCAGCGTCAGGCAAGTCGATCCGATAGTAGCCGGCCCCGATATGCAACATTCCACCGTCCGAATGTGCGTCAGTCAGGGCCGACAGATCGGATTCCGTGATGCTGACGGCCACCGCACCCTCACGACGATACTTGAGGTCGAGGCCGGTCGTGGCCGACGTGACGCCCGTCTCCGGCAGGAACGTGGTCGAGTCGATGATACGGATGACCGTCGATTGGTCGGCCGTCCCGCCTTTTACTGCGCGTCCCATTTACCCGACCTCCGACACGTACAGATCGAACAGCAGCATGGGCGAGCCAGCAGGAGCGGCCGCAATCGGTGCCACGACGAACACCCAGAACGTCTCCATATCACGCCCTCAACTTGTACAGTTCGTCGCCGTGCAAGTACAGTTCGTTGACCCACGCCGTCGTCGGGATGCGGTTATACCACCGCACGTCCCAGATCGTGCCGTCCCATGACGCGGCCGAATATAGCCCGTCGATCTGCACCTGGCCGATCGTCAGATGTTTCGGCGCCGTCACGACCGCGGCCCCGTACCAGATCCCCGAATTGGCAACGCTCGTGGTGAGCGTCTCAGCATGGCCGTTGACCCAAATGGCCCAGCCGTTCGCCGCTCCCGTCGCTGATGCGACTACGTGATAGACGTTGCCGGCCGTCATCACGGTGTCGCCTGTCACTGACGGCAGGCTACTTGTGTTTTGGTCCCGTTTGCGAATCTGAACCTTTCCGGTCGTCAGCGCGTGTAGCTGGAGAAATCCGCCGTTGCCTGTATCGGCCGCTCCGCCGAACCCAATCAATTGGATCTGTGCAGCCAACGAATCCGGTATGCACCATAATGAAACGCAGCCGGACGTAGCTGCGTGGAGCGTTGGCAACGCCACGTCGATTCGCTCGTTCGACGTAGCGACGAACTCTGCCCCGAATCCCGCCGGCGTCTTGCGCCAACCGTGTGTCGTGCCCGTCCCAATCGACCCGCGTGGGTAGCCGTTCGTTATCTTCCCGCTCCCCTCGTTGAGCGGAAACGCGACTACTAGCCCGCCCGGCATCCCCTGCGTCGGATGATGGGCGTTTATCATCGGCAGCCGCGGGCGAGGAACGTGGTACGTCATGTCACCGTCACTACGGATTGTCGGTAATTCACTGTCGCGGTCACATCCTGCGCTCCCGGATTCGCGACCAGAATCTCAAACTTCCGAACCTCAAAAGCGTCGACCGGAATCGTGATCCCGGCCAGGTTGCCGGCATCAAGCGGAACAACATAGTGATCCGGGTTGTCGTTCACGTCTTGGTACGCGGAGCCGCTATGCCGCAACAGGTACACGTCCACATCAAGGTCCGACGACGCATGGAACGTGATCTCTACTAACACCTCCGCCGACATTTTGCTGTTGTTGTCGATCTCGCCCGTCGTGGCCGTGCCGCCGCCGCTCGTCACGGTCGACGCGGCAATGCTGGTCGTTTGGTCGGTGCCCCATGTGGTCGTGGCCGTGCTCAAGCGTCGTCCTCCTCGGGGTCGACGCCAAAGCCGGCTAGAATCGTCTTGGCTCGCCGGGGATGAGTTATGATCCAGTCGAGCATCACTTCATTGACGAACGCCGTGCGGATCGCTGCCGCCTGTCCCGTCGCCTGGATGGCGTCAATGATCTGTTGCCGCGTCCGTTGGCGTTTGGGAGTGACGGCCAACAACTCCGCCTCCGTAGGTTGGGGACCAACGTCGGGAGGCCAGTAGGCAATTTCATTATTGGCAAGGACGACCACACCAGGTGCCTGAATCGGCCCGACGGTGAATCCAAGCGACTGTAATCGCGCGGCCAGTTTATCCATGACCTAGCCACCTTGCTGTGAAATAGGATACAACTGCCCCGCCGACTACCGTTACTGTGCCTGACGCCACGTTGCCATATGTGATCGCATGGAGGTAATCGGATTTGACGAGTGACATCGTGGCATCCACCGCCCCGTATCCATTCGCTGATCCAACCACAATTAGCGGTGATTGCCGCGTTGGTCCGCCGCTGCTCGTATTGAGCCACAGGCCGGCCCACCCTTCCGTTAGCGTTGTGCCTGCGATATTTACCTGATGCCTGATTTGCCACGATCCGGGCCGATTTGCCGTAAAACGATAGTTTGTTGCCGCATCGAATATCGCAAATGGATCTGTGCCTGGGTCAGTAGAATCATCGTTGTATTCAACTTTCGTCCAAGTCACGTCGGAGATGCCTGTCTGATTTACGCTATTTCGGTGAGCAAAAAATTCGGGATACACGAGCGACTCGAACGAGTTCCAAATCCCGCCGCCCACCTGCATCACCGCCGATTCGTCAGGGATGTAGCTGCGGGTCAGGTTTGTCCCGATCGTCTCCGAGCCGTTGCCGTCGATCGTGATTAGTACGCCAGCGTTTTGATTGAAAATAAACTCGATTGCCTTTTGGTCATTGCTGCTGACGGCCGGCAGTGTGATTGTGTAATCGCTCGACCCCGTGCAGACGTGCCGCTTGCCGAACGCAGAAGACGTGAGCGTCGTTGCCCCCGTGATCGACACGTCAGCATTGATGAGCGTCGCCAGCATGTCCCCGGCCGTCGCCGCGCTCGTATCGGTGGAATTGACCGTGGATGTTCGGTAATTGACCGTCGCCGTGACCGTCGCACCGCTGTTATTCGTCAGGTGGACTTTGTACTTTCCCGCCGCTAGCCCGGTGACGGTCCACGAAAAATCATGCGTGCCCGAGACGGAGTAAGGAAGCTCAATCGCCGGCGGGTTGTCGGACACGTCTTGATATGCCGTGCCAGAATGATGGAGCAGATACGCCTTGACGCCCTGCGTCGCCGTGCCGCCGTAGACGATCTGGAAGCCGAACTCGATGGATGCTGCGTCGCCGCTGATCTCGCCAGTTGTGTCTGTCGCTGTGTTCGCGATCGACGACGCGGCGATCGACGTAGCGTTGTCGGCGGACCATGCGGAAGCGTACTCGATTGTCATTCGTCCGCCTCCGACTCGTCAATCCACACGCCAACTCGCCGCAAACTGTGCTCGAAGCTGGCCCGGTACGTCCCGACGGTTGCGTCCATCGTGTAGGACGTTGCGACGTTCACCGCCCGCACGCCGCCGACCGCGTTTACCGTCACCTGCCACGTCTCGCCCGTGTGGGCGCGGAGCCAAGCTGCGATGACGGCGGAGTTGCTAGCATGCGGGTATTTTCGACTCATCGCCAGTACGCCCCCCACATGAGCAGCCCGACCAACGCCACGGCCAGCCCGATCCAAATGGCGAAGTCCCACCAGTACGGGCCGCGCGGTTGCGGAGCGGGAGCGGGCGGGCGATAGCGTGGTTGGTAGCTGTTCATTTCCATGCGTCCCGGATCGCCATGATCGACAGCGTTATGACCACGGCAATGCCGGCCAAAAGAATGTCGGTCATTTACCGTCGCACTCCTGTATTGCCGCAACCGACTTAGCATGTTTCGCGATAAGAGCCTTTGCCCCTTCGAGCGAAGATGCGAACATGATGGCTTCCGGGGCCGGTTCGCCTCGACGATCGAACCGAAGCATTTTCGTTTGCCCCCAATCCGATTTGTACAGGTGAAACGAACATTTCGGCGATCGCGTCTCGACACAGAAACCAGCCTCAACTACCGCAGCGATCTGCTCACAGAGACCTTGCAGGTTTACAGACTTCGCCATACTTCCACCACCACGAGAGACGCCAAACGAGATAGAGCAGGCCGACGCGGGTCATTCCATCGACGGTTCCACGTACAGCGTCACGTTCAGCCGGACCGCAATAGCCGTCGCGCGGTAAATGTGCTGTGCCTCTTTCTCCTTGTCTTTCACGAGCAACAGCACGGCCGGCTTCTTTCCAGTCACGATCGAGTACCACGTCGCTTGCCCGAACGCTTCGTAATGTTTGTGGCTCCAGTCCGCCTCGATGGCGTACTCGTCGTTGAGCAGATCAACCCGCGTGCCGTCCCACAGGCGATGCTCCGCTACCGCGTGATACTTCGGCGCCAGCCGGCGACACGCGGCCAGTTCGTCCTCCGCCTGGAGCGGTTGCTGAACGAACCACAGGATTACGCCGGCGATCATGGCAACGTGAAACGGCATGTCACGGCCTCCGCCCGAACAACGCCCGGCCCAGCGCATGCAACGGTCCCCGTCTCCGGGCCGTCCCGTCCGCGCGAATCGCCCCGTAGTACGCCGGGTAGCCGGCCGCGTTCATCAACACGGGCGCCGATGAGTAGGTGTAGACGACCGGCTCGGCTAGCGAATACTCGACCGTCGGCGTGAACGACCACACGGCCGGCTGTGCTTCCATGATGACACCGGTTGCCGGCACAAAGGAGAACACGTCCACGAGCCGGCAACGGCCGCCCTCGCAAATCGAGACGTATCCGGCAGGTGTTGCAAATTGTGCAACAAGTGGCGAGACGAGCAGCAGCAACGCGACGCAAACGAACAATGCACGTTTCATCTCTTCCCTCACACAAAGTCCCAAAGTTGTTCCGGGAACCCCTCGAATTGGCTATAGGCGAACGAATCATTCTGCCGCAGCATGTAGTCGGCCACGTCAGCATCGACCCAGAACCCTCCGGGTGGCTCGTCTCCAGCCGGCGGACCGTGCGCATCCGCACTCCAACTATTTTGGCAGTAGACTGCCGGCCGTTGGGGATCATCATCCACGCCGATGAACGTCATGGCATGGTGCCACGTCCCACGCGGCACGCCGAACTTCTTTCCCGCCTTGCGGTCAAGCTGTGGGTCCATCGTAAAGCCACGATCGGAGCAGACGCCGACTGGATAGCCATTCGCTAGTGCGTCGCGGGCCTGCGTATAGCTCTGGACAGGCGCTGCCGACTTGATCGGGTGCAATTTGCCAAGCTCAATCCATTTGTCCTCAATACGAGCACCGTCGGACCACTTCATTTCAACTTCCGCGCCCCATGTCAGTCCGCTGTCGCCGCCCGAAGGTTGCGGCAATCCGGACAGGTCGGAGCGAATCACGCCATCCTGTACGATCGCTTTCGCCTGACCTGATCCGGTCGACCCTTCGCCCCGGCCGCGAATACCACTATGCAGCCGCCCACGGCCGTAGCCATAGGGCATGAAAATCGGGTGGAACTGTTCCGCGTCGCCGTTGGCGATCTCGACGACCGCCACATAGTCCACGACGTTCTTTCCCATTTCGCCCACGCAGCAACCGGACTTTTGCAACAGCGTCGGCAAGTGCTTACCAAGCACCTGCTTCGCCGCATCCCACAAGACGACCCGCTTGCGGTCCGTCTCCTGCGTCTGGCCGAAAATGAAGAAACGCGGCATCGACGACAAGATGCTCTCGCACATGCGGCGCACGGCCAGCGATCGCTGATCCGGCGGAACCCATCCCATGCGTGCGTTCGTCGGCGTTACTGGCATCGCTTCAGCCCCTCCGCGATCTGTTCCCAGGCCTTGACTTGCTGTTCCACCGTCCGCACTTCGCCGCGGAGGTAGCCGGCCGCGAGCGTCTTTTCCCACTCCTGCCATGCGGCCGACAGTCCAAGCGGGGCGAGCCGCTCCTTCGTCGTGGCCGACATCTCCTCTCGCGTCGGCGGCGTCCCTGCCGCTATTGCCGCCTGGACGCTCCTGGCGACCGACGCGAAGACTTCTGCCGCTTCAGGCGTCTTGTCCAGTTTCAACCGCTCCGCCTCATCGCACGCGAGCTTTGCCAACCCGGTCAGTTCCGGTTGCGGCGGCGGTACGGGCGGAGCGGGCGGCCGAGGCGGAACCGGAACCGGAGCGGGACCAGGCCCAGGGGATGGAGGTACTGGTCCCGGCTCCGGCGGTCCCGGTAGCGGGACGGGTGCGACGTGATCGACATTGGAAAGGCGAACATCGACCTGGAGCCAGCCTCCGTACAGCAGCAGACACGCGACGGCGGCGGCGAGCGTGGGACGCCAGTTCAGGCCGGCGATGGATTTCAGCAGGTTACGCCAGTCGTCGTGCATGTTGTCCCCCTGACCCCGCGTAAACCGCCGACCGACCGGCCACAGCAGGCCACGCCCCCGCGACCGGCCGGCCAGCAGTAGATCACCCGAGTTCGTCACGCAGATTGTCAATCAACTTGTTGACGAGCCACGACAGAAACGCGCTCATCAGCACCGGCCCCAACGGAAAGAAGCCGTAGACCGGCCCCTCCGGCGTCGTCACGCGGGCGATCAGGTCGCACGCGGCATCGTCGTCCAGCGGATCGCACGGACATGCGGCGGACGCGGCCATGAGCCGTCCCGGCTCGCCGAACACCTGTCCCTGCACGTAGCCCTGGACGTGCCAGATCGACGCAGCGAACAGTTGCCGCTCGGAGGCGATCGTTTTGTTTTTGACGATACGGTAAATCGTCTGGAGTTCGGCGAGCGGCATTTCGGTTGGGTAGGTCATGGCGTGCGTTCCCCTTGTTTGACAAGCTGCTGGAGTGAGCGGTTGAGTTCTTTTGTCGTCTCGATCGCCTGGTCATACTGGGTGAATTGCTTCTCGACGACGCGAGCATGGGCCTCGATCATCGCCTTGTTGTCGCTGGCGATCTTCTCGTAGCCGGATTGGATCTGCTGAAGGTGGGCCGGGACGGCGGTCCGCATGGCGTAGTCGGCAAAATAGTAGATGCCGTAGAGAATCCCGCACAAGACGACGAACGAAGGACCTTGTTTGATTGCGGCTGAAAGGAGTTCGGCTTTGAGCGAGCCGTTGCCGTTGGATGTGGTTGCTTCGGCGGTCAATGTAGGCACCCTCCCCTTGCGATTTAGGGGAGCAGGTGCCATAGCGGCGGCGACAGATCGGGCAACGTGGCCCGCTTCGCCCTGCTCACGCGATTTAATCTACGGACCAGGGCGGCGGCATGTCAAGAGGATTTTTGCAGCAGTCGGGTCGGCCGGCGCTAGGTGCATCCCAAGCACCGCCGCCAATTTGCCGGCGACTGACAGGTTGATGTCACCGTCGCCGTTGGCGAATTTATATACCACCGGATTCGCGACGCCGGCCCGTTTGGCGATCTCGTATCGGGAGAGATCGCTGGCCGCGATGGCGGCGCGGAGTTGGTCGGAAATGGTAGGTGGTAATTTCATCCCTCTTCCCCTTCTCTCTCCAACTCCCATCGCCCCCGCGAGTGCAGGGGCGTTCGGGAGGGGATGTTAGGTTGTCGGCAACGGGAACGGCGACTCGACGCAGTACGACGGCGATGGTAGTGATGGATCATGATGGTGCTTCAGACTCAATTGTTCGATGATACGCGATTCGAATTGGTCGATGTTCTCGCCGTTCCGCCGGTCCGCACTTACTAATTGATCGACGTTCACCGGCTCGCGCCGCAGACCGATGACGGCGTTGCAGTATCGCCCCCCCTGTCGTCGATAAACGGCCCACCAGCCGTCGCCGGTCGGTTCCGCCGTGAGGCTATTGCTCCGGATCGTCAACGGTCCATGACACGAATCATGGCGATATACGTTCCAATCGCTCATCGTCTCTTCCCCTTCTCTCTCGTTCCCATCTTCGTGGCCGCGTCCCCCGCGTCCACACCTATATACTATCACGCGATCGCTAGTGTGTCAAGTGGTCGAGAGATAATTTGGGGAATCTTTTTGCGAGGTCAGCCGACGGGTTCGGGCGCGGGCGCTCCCGGTGGAATGGCCGGCTCCACGAACCGCCAGCCCGGCGGCGCATTGACCGTGATCCGCGCCTGATCTCGCCGCGTGCGGTGGACCCGGACGCGGATTTGCTCGCCGTCCCGCTCGATCACGATTTCTTCCCCCTCGCTCACGTCGCGCGTCCTGGCGTTCATGGGGTTCCTCCCTTCGCATGGGGTTGTCCTTTCGTCCGATCGTCGATCCTGTGGCATTCTGGGGCCTCTCGTGGGCATCCTGGTGCCTCTCGCGGATATTCCAGCCGGCCCTGGAGCCACTGGTCGTAATCGCAGACCGGCCAGTCGACGTAGCCGAGGTGACCGGGCAGCAGGTGTGCCACGAGCGCGGCTTTGTGCTGCGCGACCAGTGGGCGGAATCTCGCGATATCCTCTTGACGGCCGGCGAGTCGGATGCGAAAGTAGGCGGTGTCGGGGATGTATTCTGTTGGTGCTGCAGATGATGGCGGCTCAGAAACTCGAGTTTGTACAGTAGTGAACAAGTGTCTCTTGACAGTTTGTCCGGCATCCAGCCGCTCCATCTCCGGGCCGTCCGCAGGACCCCCCTCCGCGACCTCCCCCGATGGGGTGGCCACGAGGGAGCAGGTGATACCGCGAGCCGCGAGCAGATTGACGACCATCTGCGGCGTCATGGTCGCTGTCGGAGTTGCCGGGTTCTCCGGAGTCGCCGGAGTCATTTTGCGACCCATCTAAACCCAGTCCTCCACGATCTCGGTTGCCGGAGTCGCCGGAGTCGCCGGAGTCATTCCCCCTCCTACCCGTTTTTCATCCCCCTTACCCCCCTCCCTTGAAAAACTCTGGTTAAGTGAAACGACTCCGGCGACTCCGGCGACTCCGGCGCTGTCTTTTACATACCAGATCGCAGTCTTTTTGGTGTTAGTTGTTTGTAGTAAACATTTTCCGTTCAATTTCCTGCCAGAGTATCTACGAAACATCCTTCCGAGTGCATGGATTCCAGGCAATCCGCGTGATTTCGACGACTGTAGCTCCTCGATCGCCTCTCGCATCGCGCCAAGGTACTGTTGAGCCGCCGGCAGGAACTCGTCCTCGTGCAAAATCTCGATCAGTTGGGCCGCCGTAAACCCGATTTGGTTGTTCGGTGGGGTCGGTAGATCGGCCCATCCGGCTAGCAATTTCCGTAGTGCGTTCGTGTCGCTATCTGCCGCCTCGGCCAGTCCCGCTCGAGTCTCTCCGGGATCCGGTTGGCCGGCCCAGATCAACGCCTGCCTGACCAGATTCGACCAGCCCTCGAACGACCCCCACGGGGCGACGCCGGGGATGGCTGGCCGGCCGGCTGTACAGTATGCCCTGAGGATCGTTAAGGCGGCCGGAACGAGCCGGTGGCGGTTGTCGTGGGCGTACTGGCGGATGTTCGCGTGGGCGAAGTCCTGCCGTTCCTCGGGGTTCTCCTCGGGCGATTCCAGGCGGATATGCAGCGTCCGCCGCGCGAGATCGCCGCGGACCTCAACATTGTTGCCGGTGGCGTACCAGACGGTCAGGAGCGGCAGGGCGTTGGTGTTCTCGGATTTTCCGAGGACGCGATCGACCCAGACTGTGGAAGTGAGGGCGGCGTCGAGGGATGGGCAGCCGAGCGGGCCGGAGACGTTGTCGATCATTACGGTACGATCGCCGGCTAAAGCTATGGCTGTTATCCGTTTACGCATTTCGTCGTCGAGTGCCGTGTTGACCGTCCGGGCCATCTCCCGGCCGGTGCAGATGATGCCGGCGATATCGCAGAGTAAGGACTTGCCGGCCCCTCGCACGTTCGCGTCGACCAGGAAGAGCGGGGCCGGGCCGGTGAATCCGAACCTGGCAAGCGGGGTGAGTACGCTGGCCAGCCATGCGGAGGCGTGGGCCGTGGTCGAAAACGGGAAGTCGCCCACCACGTCAAGGATGGCCTGGCACGCGGCCGCGGCGTCGGTCTGGGTCGGCGCGTGCGGGACCGGATCGAACTCCTGCGACGGCTGGTAGAGCAGCCCGGTGTCGTCGTGGTATCCGGCATCGTTCAGGATTGACCCGTCCGGCGTGATGACGGGCGTCTCGACGATCGCCTCCAGGTGTCGGACGGGCCACTCGCCGCGGTGCATGACGGCCCGGATTGCCCACACTGGCGGGTGGGCTGGGATGGTCTGGAACTCGCCTGGGTCGTCGCGGGCCGGGAGTTGCTTGAGCCAATCTGCTACCAGGGTGAGCCGCTCGCGTAATCGTGGCTCGGGGAGCGGCACGATTTTGGGGGCGTTGGCCGGCCGGACGATCTTGCGATTTTCGGCCGACTCGCGGATCACGCCGACCAGGGCGCCGCCACGCTGGTAGACCGCCTCGTCGGCGACCAGGGCAAGCACGGCCTCGTCGATTGTCAGGTGTTCAGCGGTGCGGATCGTGACGGTGGGCCGCTCTCCGGCCGGGCGGGAGTAGGGAATGGCGGTGATGCGCGCGTCGCGGATCGCCTGCTCGCCGGCCTCTTGGCTGATCTCGCGAGTGAGTTTGACCAGAACATCGAGCCAATCGGAGCAGCCGGTCAGGTGGGCCGGCGGCGAGACGATTACTACCTCGATGGCGGCTGGGCCGGATCGCAGCGAGGCGTTGGCGGCGGCGCACTCCAGAGCCTTGGTGTGCCCCACGTCGCCGGCGTCGGCGTAGATTTCGAGGCGACGGCATCCGGCCGGGGCCTCGAAGGATCCCATGCCGCCGGCGGAGACGGTCGACCAGACGGGCAGGTCTGGGCACGCTTGGCGGATCGCAAGGGCGGTCTCGATGCCTTCGGTGATTGCCAGCGTGGTTCCGGTGGTCTGGGAGAACGGGTACAGGTGGATGGCGGCGCCGGACGCGGAGCCAGGGAAGATCGGCGTTGATAGCTTTTTTGGCGATGGGACCGCGGCCTTGCCGGGTTGGTAGGGTGAGCCGTCCAGGTAGGTCCGGTGCAGGGCGGCGAGTCCGTGCCGCTCGTGGATGATCTTGGCGACGATCGCAGGGAAGTCGCCAACGTGCGTGGGTGGGGCGTCCGGGTTGTCGGGCGTCTTCGCCTCCTCGTAGTAGCCGAGCGACTGATGCAGGCGGAGCGTCGGCGGCACTGGGAGTTTGACTGATAGGCCGCGGTGTTGGAGGTAGGCCGCGATTCGCCCGTTGTCGGGGATGCACTCCGACCAGCGGCGGTTGAGTGCGGCCCGCTTATTGTCGACGTCTTTGGTGTCGGCGAGAGCGGCGGCGGACTTCTTTTGGCGGCGTGGTCGCCGTGGTTGACTGGCCCGCTTCGGCGTGGTGCCGTTTTTGCCCGTGGTTCCCGGCTGGAGTTGCAGGTACTCCGCAACCGCCGTGCGGGCCATCTCGCGATCAGGCCAGTCGTTCAACCAGCACAGCAAATTGAACCCGTCGGACGCCTCTCCGCACGAATTGCAGACCGCGCCGCCGGTTTCGTTCGCGTCGTCGAACAACCGAAAAGCGTCCGCGTGCTTGCCGCCGTGGACGGGGCATTCGTGGTGTTTGGTCGATCCCACGGTTGCGATCGCGTCTTTGATCTGCGGGGCGAGCGCGGAGAGGATTTGCAGCCAACGGCCGCGCGCGGCGTCGATGACCTCGCGCCACGGGACGCGGCAATGTGGTGAAGGAAGGTTACTTCGAGTAGATTCCGCCCCGGATGATTCGTTGACTATGTTTGGCTCCGGCAGATCGGTCGGGAGATTGATCGGCATTTGAGGCGTTCCCTCGCTGCTGTGCGTGCATCTGTCCTGACGACTTTCGTTCTTCTTGGCGGTCCTTCCAGAAGCGTTCCAGTATCCGGAAGGTGGTAATTTCGGCTAGCCGGCGCCCGTCCATCGCGAACCAGTGGACCCGTGGGAACCGCTGCGAATAGGCGATGATCGACCGGTAAACGCTCTTGGGAGGCAACTTCGTGTGGGGCGGCGGCGAGTTGATAATTTCACGCCAGTCGGCCTCGATCACGACGGCGGCGAATCGCATGGCATCGAGGCGGACGATCTCGCGATCGAACCGCTCCCGCTCCCGGCCCAGTGTGCCGTAGAGATCCTCGATTGACTTCCGCTCGACCGAGACGAGCAACTCCATTCCCTCGATCGAGTAGTCGCCGGTGGCCAGCGTGCGGGTGACGACCGGGATGATGAGCGGCCGGTTGCGGTCCCGCGCGTCGCCGTGAATGCCGTCGAACGACCAAGGGGCTTGCTCGCGAGTGTCCGTTACCACGCGGAAAGGGCAGATATCCGGCTCGTTTGGATCGCGTTTCTTTCTCGCCATCACACAAGAACCTCCTGTTCTTTCGGAATCAATACCGGCGCGTTTTCCGCCAGCATTTCCACGAGGAAAGTTTTCCGGTCACGAAGCGAAATCCGCTTGCACTGGCGGGACACGGTGTCCGACCTTCCAAGGATGATGCACCGCTCCGATGCACGGCTCGCGGCGGTGTACCAAAGTTCTCGGCTGGCTACTCTGCCGGCCGCTTCGTCGGCGATGACGACCACTACGGGCCATTGGCTGCCTTGAGATTTGTGGACCGTGATCGCGTAGCCGAGCGTGAATGATTTGGCTTTGTCCCCCTTCACGGGGATCTTCAATTCGCGCGGTCCTTCGCCGGTGTCCGGAAATGAAAACTCGACGTGTGAGACTGAGATAGCGGAGACTCGCCCCTGCTCGCCGTTATAGACCGCCGCCTTGACTTGCGCGGACTCGCGCGTCGGGTAGTGGCCATTGTCGAGGCAAATCACTTTGTCGCCGACGCGGTACTCTGATCCATTGACGGTCTCGCCTGTGGGATTACATAGCCGCTGGAGGAACGTGTTGAGTTTCTCACGCGAGACGGGCGACTGCTTGTTGAGCGGCGTCAATACCTGGATGTCTTCAAACACGTTCCGCCGCCCGCCGGCGATCGCCGCCTGATAGATCCGCTGCAACTCGTTCACGACTGCCGCCCCGTCGCTGGCCGGCGTCAGCACGAGATTAACTTCCGGGCCGTCGAATCGCTGGGCAAACATCGGCCGCGTTCCCTCTTTGATCGCGCGGCACGCGAAGACGATCAGCCCGGAGTTGCGGCGGATCTCGGTGAGCAGCCCGCACGGGACGCCTGCCTGGATCATGTCGCGCAGCGGCGCCCCGTGGCCGACCGGAGGTAACTGGTACGGATCGCCGACTAGGAGTATGTGCGTCGACGGCCGGCAGGCGCGGAGCAGGGATGCAAACAGGTCGACGTCCAACATGCTTGCCTCGTCGACGATGATGAATTTTTCATCCAGCGGACTGTTCTCGTCGTGGGCGAATCCCCACTCGCCAGACCCGTGGCCGTTCTCAGGATCGCGCGGCTCTAGGAGCCGGTGAATCGTCCGGCCGCGCAGAGCCAGCCCTTTGGCGATCATCGTCTCTGTGGTCCGCACTGCCGCTTTACCGGTCGGCGCGACGATCGCAATATCGCCGTCCGTGTAGGCCGCGACGATGGCCTGGATGACTGCTGCGGCGGTGTAGGTTTTGCCGGTCCCCGGAGTCCCGGCGAGAATCGCGATCTGGCCGGTGAGCGCCTGTGCGAGTTGCTCTTGCTGGTGGAGAGACAGGTTCATATCGTGGACCGCCGGCCAGTTACTGGGAGAGTGCATCATCCGACCGACGATCCTTGCAACGATCCGCTCGTTCTTCGCTTTGGTCGCGTCGGCCAGCCAGGTGTTTCCGTTCTCGCGGTGGACCGCCAGCATCCCCGCCCGGCGTGCTAGCCGCATTGCCTTGATTGGATTGATCTTGTTTGTGCCGGCGATCTTCGCCCGGATCGCCTTGACCGCCACTTCGGGCCGGTGCCAGGTGTGGCCGGCCCCGTCGTTCCGAAGCCCCCACCAGGCGCACAAGGCTTGCCGTTTGAGCCGGGCCGGATCGCCTCCCAGCTTGAGGTAGAGTGTGTCACAGCGAGAGAACCCAGATCCTTTGATCCCCTGCGTCATTAACAGGAATGCGTCACGGCGGACCAATGACGGAGCCTTGATGCCCCAGCGGTCGATCGCCTCTTGGATGGTCGCACCGTGGAAGCCGCCGCCGGCGAAGAGGCCCATGAGTTCGATCTTGGAATCTTCGAGTCGCGCGTCACGCTGGAGTATTTCCGCTGCTTTGGTCGCGCCGGCCAGATCACAGCCGATCTCCGCCGCCACCATGGCCGGTTCCATGCGCAACTTGCGAACCGCGTCGGCATGGTACTGGTCGAACATCCGGCCGGCGGTGACTTCGCCTATCCCGGTCCTGTGGCCGGCGATGGCACGGAGGATGTATTGAACAACCGCCTCTCGCGAGTGAGGCAGGTCCTTGACGTGGCAGATGAACGCGAATTGCTGGCCGTAATTTGGATCGTTGACCCACTTGCCGAAGAACCGGTACGCGATCCCTGGCTGCAATTCGGCTGGCTCTGCGGACCCCTTGACCACGGTGCCGGACTCGAGGAACCCGATCACGTAGTCGCCATCGGCGCTCACCCAGCGGGTGCGATCGAACACGCCGGACAGTTCTTCGTGGGTCGCCATCGCCGCCGCTCCGTGCCGCTCAGTCGTTACCGTCTCTACTGCCGTTGCCGATAGAGGGGGCCGGCGACCAGGGAGTAAGGTCTGATCGCCGGCCGGGAAAGGACTTCGTTACCTACGTCGACAGTCGGTTAGATGTCGTCGTAGGCTGACTTGCCGGCAGCAGCGGTTGCGGCTGCTGTTGCTGGTTGACGGGCCGGTGTCGCAGATTTTGCAGTGGACGGCTTCTTCGCTGTGCCCCCGTTGCCGTTGGTCGCGGCCTTTGCTGGCGGCGTTGCGAGTGCTGCCGCATCGTTTGGCGTGATCCCCAGCAAAGTGAGATGGTCGGCAGACATGACAGCGTTTTTGGATTGTTCGCTCATCACGTCGTAAATGCGGAAGAAAATCTCCGGATACCGTCCCTTCTCGCCGGTGGATTTGTTGGTTCGCTCCTTGCCGAGCTTCCATTCCACGACAGCCTGCCCGACTCCGATCGCCTGGGCGAAGTCCAGGGAGATGTTCTCGCCATCCTCTTTCGCCGCCCGGTAATCCTCCCTGGTCAGCATTCGCAACGCAAAGGCATAGTGGTAGAGTTTTTTGACGGCCGTGCCGTCCTTTTCGGCGTCGTCGCCTTTCGGATACCACAGACGCTCGTAGCAGTTCTTCCCGGCGTTTTCACTTGGTGAGACGACCACAAATTTCAGGTTGCAACTATTTCCGTCCTCGGCTTCATCTGCCGATACAAGTTGGACATGGTGCCAGCCAGGATCGGCCGTGCCGCCGTGATTGTCGAAATCGTCCTCTTCAAATTCGGTGGGTAGATCAACTGCCATTGTGCTTTCCCTTTCCCAAAGAAACACGGAACTAACGAGACTGCTTGGAACGCTTCTGGACTTCTGCCATCACACGATTACTCTCGCCAACCTGATGGCAAAGGGTCGGCGGATACCCGAGAACTTCGAGGCCGATGGCGTAAATGACATCGGCACCATACGCCTGTACTGCCCCCCGGAGAACCAGCGGCCATGATTTGTCGTCCGCTGCGTCGGCCGGGGGGCCGGTCAAAAAGGGGGATCGTCCGGCCCGTCCGGCGCCGTCTGCCGATCCACGGCTGCCATGAGCGCGTCGATCAGTTCCGCCGCCTGTTCCGGCGTCAACTCCTTGGCGGACTTCACCCCACGTTTCGCGAGGATCTTCTCGCGGTAGGTTTCTCGCGGCATGCCGCCGGTCACCAGGTCGTTGACCAGTGCGACGATCTGGTCGAGTTGGTCTGAGTGTGGGCCGACGCCGGGAGTGATAGGTACGTTCAACGGGTCGGTCAGTTCAGAGGGAACGGCCGGCTCTGTGATGGCCGATGACGTGTCCGCTTCCGTCGTAGTTGTCGATTCTACTGTGGCCGGCTCCGCTGCGTCGTGCTGGCCGTTGCCATTGGCCTCCACGGGCGCAGTCGTCGCCGCGGCCGCTCCCCGTGGCTTCCGTGCCGGCTTCTTGTTGGCCGCGAGCCGGACCTGCCCCTCCAGCCAAGTGATCGTCTCATCAGCCTCGGTCGCCTTGAGTTGGTAGAGAGCGTCGCAACCGAATTTTTTCACGGTCTCAACTGTCACGCGGCCGATCTTCCACGAGAGTTGCTCTGCCAATTCCACGATTCGATTGCACTGGTCGTCGGTGCATTTCGGGGCGATCCGCGGCGGATCGGTGACGGTTCCGGTGTCGAGCCAGTCGATGATCGGAGCCATGAACCCGGCTCCCGCTTTGACGACTGTCAATCCATCGACGGACGGGCAGCGGGTTTTGGTCACGGTCAGGATGTGGGACCAGTCGAGCGATCCGTAAATGTCGAACTCGTACTCCATCCCCTGCCGCTGGATCGGGGCCATGCCGACTTTTCGAGGAACCTGTTTTGGTTTGCCGTCCTTGCCGGCCTGCTCTTCAAGGATGTACTCCGTCTTACTTCGCATCGTGCAGATGACGTGCGCGGTCGAATTGAGGATCGCGTCGACCATCCGCCGGTGCATGGGCGTCACGTCCTTCCAGGCGGTGTAGCTGTTCCCTGGTGTCCTGCCCACCAACTCCAGGGAGCCGTCCTTCCCTTCCCACGCATGGGAGAGGCTATCAACGATCACAACCTCGTACCCAGCACGGCACGCTTCCTCGATCGCCGCGGTGTACTCGGTCGGACTGAACGACGACAGGTGCAGAATGTCGAACTCCCACGTCTGGCCGGCGTGGTCCGGGTCCGGCAGCCCGACGTACTTTTCCGCCGCGTCGTCGTCCTGGCTTCCCTCGGTGCCGATGACAGCGACCTTACGAGACGGTGATAGCGCGAACGCGCATCGCAGAGCCGTGTACGTCTTGCCGCTGCCGCTCGGCCCGTCGATAGCCATGCGGAGCTTGAGTTGCCGCCTGGTCCCTTTGCGGAATCGTTTGCTGGCCACTGTGGCCGTTGCTGTTGCCGTTGCTGTTGCCATGTCCTCTCCCCTTTCCTTTTCCCTTGAAATTCGGCCCCGGACGGAAAACATCCTGATCCGCCGGGGCCGGTCCCAACGCCGGCCTCGTCGCCGTGCAATTTCAAACGTACTCGTCGATGTCCCGTGATCGCTCCTCTTCGCACTTACGGCAGTAGTGGGCACCATAGGCGTCCTCGCCGCAACTCAGGCAGTGCCACGGAGCAGTATCGGTTTCCTCCGACGGCCCCTCTTGCGCGAGAGCGATGAGCCGATTGCGTTCCTCCCAATCCGCCATGTCTCGCGCTCGGCAGGTTTCGCAGCATCCCGGCTGAAAAACACCGGCGGCCAATCGCGTCTCGCGGTGGCACACGCAACAGATAAACGTCGTCATCGTCCTGCCTCCGCTGCCAGTCGTTTGCCGTCCGCCGTTACCGGGTGCCACTTCCGCCGTTGTTCCGCCAGCCAATCAGTCAATGTGCCGAGCTTGCCGGCCGGGTTGATCTGCGGCCGCGTGCCGCGTGCCCGCTTGGCTCCGAGCGATCGCCAGAGCAGGCATTCGCATCGTTCGACGATTTCGAGCCGGTTAAGTTCCCGATCGATCCGCTGCGTGTGGTTCAGGACGCGGCGGAATTGGCGTGCTTCGTCGATGGTCATTGGCTGCGTCCTTTTTTGATCGTCTCCCACTCCGCGTCGGTCAGGGCGCAGAGGATGTGCCCCGGCCCGCCAAGTGCGGCTGGCGAGAGGATTGCGCCGTCGATGTTAGCACCGCACCAGGAGCAAGCAATCAGCGACGCTCCGTTCAGCGACGCATCGTCCAGCGACGCTCCGTCCAGCGACGCTCCGTTCAGCGACGCTCCGTTCAGCGACGCTCCGTCCAGCGACGCATCGTCCAGCGACGCATCGTCCAGCGACGCTCGCCTCAGCGACGCTCGCCTCAGCGACGCTCCGTTCAGCGACGCTCCGTTCAGCGACGCTCCG
>MGYJ01000056.1 GCA_001801685.1 Gammaproteobacteria bacterium RIFCSPHIGHO2_12_FULL_63_22
AGCGCGGCCGCAGCCGATCGACCACGGACAGCACGTCGTCGGCATAGCTGCGTTGCTTGCGCTGCGCGTCGCGCCACTGGAGTTTGTGGGTTTCGGTCCAAGGCTCGCCGGGCGTGCCGATGGGGTAAGGCGTGGGTTCGGTAGTCATGCCCCTATCTTACGATAGGTCCGGGGTTTGAGCCGACGGGGAGTCCCTCCTTGACCGGCCACCCATCCCCTCCCACCATGCAGCCTTACACCTCAACTCGGGGTCTACACGGTTGCTGGTTTCTGAAAGTTGAGTTCTTCTCTCGCGAGCACACAATGAACAGACCTAGAAACCTTCTGCTTTATATATGGCTTGCAGCCCTTGCCATGCTGAGCGCGTATTACCTTTACCGGGCAGTCGACTATCGTTTCCTCCACGCAGACAGGCTCGGGCCGAGCTTGTTCAACAAGCAGCTCTGGTACTTCAGCCATGCCCTGCTTGCACTTCCCGTGGTGTTCGGAGCCCCACTCCAATTTCTCCCCAAGCTCCGTCAATCAGCACCTCGCGTTCATAGGTGGATCGGACGCACCTATGTCATCGGGGCAAGCGGCGCTGCCACTCTTGCCATCTATCTGGGCGCCACCACCGAGTACGAAGGCTCACGGCTATCCATTGTCTTGACCGGCATGCTTTGGCTGTTCTTTACGCTCGCGGCCTGGAAAGCCGCCGTCGCCAGGAATTTCGTGGCTCATCGAGCCTTCATGATTCGCAGCTATACCTTGGCCTTGGTGCTTGTCTGGCTTCGAGTGATGTACGACTTCCAGGACCAGCTATTTTTCTACGTGCAGGACGAAGAGTTGAGGGACGCAACTCGGGAATGGGCGTCCTGGGTGGTCCCGCTACTTGTGGTCGAGTTCTGGATTTCCTGGCTACCGCAGGTGAAATCCAACAAGTCATTCAAGTCGAAGCCGCTTCGCGGCTCGACCTGATGTAGCGTTAGGCCCATGCAGGCTTGTCCCCTTGACCAAGGCGTTGGTATCAGTGAAGTTTCAAACCAAATTCCCGACCAAGCCTCGCCAAGTCGCGAGGGCACTAGCCATTCTGTGGTGGACCCAGGGCGCTGCGATCGCTGCCGCACTTTGCATCGTCCTGCTCAGCCCCATGCCGGTTGCAGGCACTCTCTTCATGGTCATGCCCGCTTTGTTCGGCCTGGCCCTCGGCTGCTTGCTGCTGGCGGCGGTGGCGGAGTGTCGGAACTGGGCGAGGATCCTTTTCCTTATCACTTCGATTTTCGGCTGCGTCAGTACTGCGCTGGACCTCGTACTTGGCGAGCAACCGATATCGCTCATTACTGGCTTTGTAGTCGCACTGGATATCGCGATGATCTACGGCCTTATTCTCTTGTTCGGGAAACAAAGCAACGCCTGGTTCCGTTCCGCAGGTAAGTTTGAGGAGCAACCCGCGAACGAGTTGAAGTCAGGCAACTGGATCAGACGGGGCTTGATCACGGCGCTGGCACTCGTTGTACTGTGGCTTGGGATGATCCTGGCAATTTTCTTCCACGACCCCTCGGTCGCCCTCATTGCGTTCACGACAGATGCCTACCCGAGAATTCCAGGCCCAGTCGCGGGCGCTTTTCTCCGGTTTGCGCCCTATGATCCGAACGGCGCGACGTGGACGGGCCAGCCCCTGTTCCGTGCGGCTTGTGCGGGTTATGGACTCGTCGGGACCAATCGGGCCAATTCAATCCTGACCATTCGCACACTCGCAGCAAAAGGCGTGGACGTGAATGCGCCTGAAGATGGCTACACAGCCCTCCATCACGCTGTCCTTAGCTTTCCGGATGACGGATCCCCGGAATTGATTCGCACGCTTCTTGAATTGGGCGCTAATCCCGCCCTGCCGATCGTGGACCCGCAGCGACGATGGAACGGCCTCAATGCGATCGAGTTCGCGAGGGCGTTGGATGAAAAGACCCCGCACAAGCGAGACCCAATCATCGCGCTACTCAGCGGCTCGGCCAACTAATCAACAGAAGTGATAGGTCCCTGGCTCCCCATCTTTTGGCACTCCGCGAGGGCCTGCCCAGCGGCGATCATGTGCGCCGCCGCCCCGCCGTCCATGCAAAGCCCATGAACCTGAAACAGCTGCTCGCCTGCTCCCTGCTGGCCTTTGCCGGCGCGACGTCCTTGCAGGCGGCCTCGGCTGCGGCTGCGTCCGAGTCGGCGCCGTCGTCGGCTCCAGCACCGCAGGCCTCATCCACTGTCGCCATCGAATTGGTCCCGGGCGAAACGCAGTGGGAAGTGCGCTACGACCTTCCGGCTCCCGCGCGCGAGTTGCGCTTCACGCGCGTCGATGCCAAGGGCAATCGCGCTTCGTCGTGGATCCCCGTGGACCCGGCACTGACCATCGCTCTGGAGGATGGTGAGGAAGTCGTCCGCCGAACCGACGGCGCGGCCTTCGACCACGCCGCCTTCCGCATGGCCCCGCGCTACGCGGTACTGGAAAAGGATTACGCGCCGTTCTCGCCCTTCGGCGACGGCGGCATGCTCGTGTATACGGGCCGCTTCCATGTCTGCCCCGGCCCGTGCTCCGGCGGCGAAACTTTCCAGGTGTCGTTGCAGCCGCCGGCCGGGTCGCACGCGATCGTGCACGGCAAGGTCGTCGAGTCGGTGCGCTACCAGGACATTGGCGACGGCACCAACCTTTATGTCGGACGCGCGCTTCCGGTCACCACGCCGGATGTGGTCGCAGTGATCGACCAGGCCTTCCCGGCCGACACCCGCGCGCGGCTCGAATCGCTGCTGCCGCGCTTGATGGCGTTCTACGGCCGCGAGTTCGGCGCGCTGCCGACGCGGCCGATGCTGTACGCCTCGCGCGACGAGAATCATCCCGGTGGCGGCTACGGCTACCAGGGCGGGACGCTGCCTGGACAGGTGTTCATGCACTTCTACGGTCGCCACGAAGCCTTCGCCACGCCGGCGTTCGCCAAGCGCGTGGACTGGTTCTTCGCGCACGAAGCCGCCCACCTCTACCAGCACTATCCCTCGCTGGCCGATACGGGCGACAGCTGGATCCACGAAGGCGGCGCCGATGCGCTGGCGGCGGTCGCCTTGCAGGCGCTGGATGTCATCGACCGGGAAGCGGTGGAAGCGCGCCTGCAGCAATCGCTCGACGCCTGCGCCAAGGGCATCGCGCAACACCCCTTGAAGCAGGCGCACGCCAACGGCTCCTTCGACGCGTACTACGCCTGCGGCTTCGTGATGCAAATGGCAGTAGATGCCGCCGCGCGCCGCGCCAGCAATGGCGCCTGTGGCCTGCTGTGCGTGTGGCGTGATTTCCAGGCGGAGATCGCTGCGGGCAAGCCATGGAGCAGCGATACCTTTATCGCCGTGGCCGCGCGACGCTCGGACGAAAAGGTGGCGCGCTTCCTGCGCACGGTCGTGGATGACGTGGCCGCGCAACCGGAGGCAGTGCTGCGTGATGGCCTGGCGCAAGCTGGATGGCACTTGCCGCTGTCCGCCACCACCGGAAAATAGCGTTTCCTTGCACTGAGTGTCTGCGGCCACGTTTGTCGCAGCGGCTCCCTCATTGAAAGAATCTCGCTATTCCCACCCCGGAGCCCGGCATGCCCTCGCACACCCGCAGTCGCCTCACCGCGCTCGTACTCGCCTGCGCCACGGCGCAACTCGCAGCAGCCAGCGCGCCGGTCGGGCGCACTGCGCCGCCAGAGCGCGCCGTGGATGCCGTGTTCAAGCGCTACGACAGCAAGGACACGCCCGGCTGCAGCGTGGCGGTGATCGATGCCGGCAAGGTGGTGCTGAAGAAGAGCTATGGCATGGCCGATCCCGCGCTCGGCGTGCCGATGACCAGCAGCACCAGCAGCTGGATTCCGTATTCGGAGGCACGGGTATTCGTGGCGCTCGGTGTCGCCATGCTGGCGCGCGACGGCAAGATTTCGCTTGACGATCCGATCCGCAAGCACGTTCCGCAGGTACCGGCTTACGCGAGCATGGTGACCATCCGGCAGTTGCTGCACCACACCAGCGGGCTGGCCGACTACGGCGTGCTGACGGGCCCGGGCTTCGAGTTGCACGACCGACTGTCGGAAGACGAGATGTTTCGCATCCTGGCGCGCTGGAACAAGCTCGGCTTCGCACCGGGTACAGACCGGATGTACAGCAACACCGACTATGCGCTTTTGAAGATCCTCGTCGAACGGATCAGTGGCGGTTCGCTGCATGCGTTCCTGGATGCAGCATTGTTGAAGCGACTGGGAATGACGGCCACGCGGATTGGGTCGGACCAGTCCGAATTCCGTGCCGGGCACGCGCTGTTCCACGAAGCGCAGGGCGACGGCTTCCGCAGATTGCTGCGTTATCGCGTGTCACCGATCGGCGGCATCGCCGTCACCACCAGCCTCGATGACCTGATCCGCTGGGATGGCGCGCTGCGTGACCCGGCGCTCGGCCTGGGCGCGCTGTTGAAAACATTGGAACAAGGCGCGCCCGCTCGCGAATCGACAGGCGGCAATGAAGGGTTTTCGTTCGGCGTCTACCGGCGCACACAGGCCGGCCTGCCGCTGGTGGAGTACCACGGCGTCGGCGAGTTCACTTACCTGGTGCAAGTGCCGGGCGCCAATTTGTCGGTCGCCACGCTGTGCAATGCCTACGAAGGCACGTCGTCTTTTGCTGCTGATGTCGCGGCGCTGTATGCCGAGGCTTCGGAATCATCGGATGCAATATCCGCAAAGCCCGACGCCGCCAGCGCGCCACGAAAACCAGCCATCGCCGTCAGCGTGCCGCTACAAGAACTTCGCCGCTACGTGGGCGAGTACCGCGACGCGGAAGGACGGCCGCAGGTCGATGTGGAGATCGTCGATGGCGCGCTTGTGATTACCCCGCGCGGTCGGCCCGCCCTGCCCGGCCTGATTCCCATCGGCAACGGACAGTTCGCCAGCGCGACGCCCTACCTGTTCGCGTTCACGCCCAGTGACCAGGGCGATTTGAAACTGACTTCGCGAGACGCGGCAACCGGCGAAGCTGGCGGACCCGATCTGCAACGTTGGCAGCCCGTGCCGTTGTCGGCCGATATATTGGGCTCCTATCCCGGCACCTACGTCGGCGACGATGTCGAACTCGTCATACACGTGCGGGCGGATGGCGATCGCATCTTGCTGGCGACCCGCGGCATGGTGGAAGCGGAGTTGAGCCAGCAGGGCAAGCCTGACGCGTTCCGCTTGCCCGAGCTATACACCGCCCGCTTCGAGCGCGATGCGGCGGGTCGCGTGAATGCGCTGGTGCTGGATGCGAGTCGGGTGAAGGGGATGCGCTTCCGGCGTGCCCCCTGATGAACTGGCGGCAGCTCGAGGCGAAGTAGTCATCGCCCTCATCGGGGCGTGAACCTTTCACGCCCGCGCCCGACTACCTGAGCATGGACACCCGCACCGACCCCGCTCACGCCGACACACCGCCCCATCTCGGCGACGATGCGCTCGACAATCACACGCGCGCCGACGCCCTGCTCGCCGTGCGCTGCCAGCTTGGCGAACGGGCCGCCTTCGACGACCTGATCCGGCGTTGGGCGCAGCCCCTGCGGCGCCATGTGGTGCGCGTCACTGGCAATAGCGATGCCGCCGACGAATTGGTGCAGGACATCTGGCTTAAGGTGCTGCAGGGAATCGGCCGCCTGCAGGAACCAGCCAAGTTTCGCGCCTGGCTGTTCGGCATCGCGCACCGCCGCGTGATGGATCGCCTGCGCGAGCGCTACGCAGCGCCGACCCACGACACCGAACTCGATTCGATCCCAGGCGAGACGATTGACCTGGACCTTGCCCTGGACATGCGCGAACTCGAACGCGGCCTGCAACGTCTGCCTCCGGTCGAGCGAGAAGTGCTGTCCCTGTTCTACCTGGACGAACTGTCCCTGGCCGAAATCGCGCAAGTGCTTGCGCTGCCGACCGGCACCGTAAAGTCGCGATTGTTCCGCGCACGCAACCTGCTGCGCCACCAACTCACTGGAGAATCCCATGACTGACTCCCCAACCCGCCCCGCCCTCGAAGCCGCCCTTGCGCAACTCACCGAGCAGGCGCTGTCTCGGGGCGAAGTCGCCGGACATGTGGCACTGACTTTGTTTGCCGCCGCCATGGCAGTGCTGTTAGGTCTGTTGTTGACCACGGAACCCGGCATACCGATGCGAACCAACATCGCGTTTTGGGCCATGTTGGCCATCGCAATAAGTTGGGTCGCCTACGGCCTGCGCGTCCTGTCACGACGTCGGCCGCTGCTCGCGAACCGCGAAGTCGTCGCCGGTCGCATGGCCTTGCTTTTCTCCGCCGCGTTCACCGTCAGCACGATGGCCGTAGGCTGGGTGAACGCTGGCATCTTCATCACGCCCGCCACCTGGCTTGGCGCGACGATGGTCGCGGTTGCCGTTGGCAACCTGGCGCGGGCGATGTGGCGTCGGTCGCGGCTGCAATCGCTACGCGAGCGATTGGAACGGGAACTTGCGGCTCGCTGATCAGCGCGTTGGCTTACTACCGTACACTCGCACCCAATCCACCCACATCGCAACTTCGCCACGTTTGATCATTTCAACCGTGGCCTCAGGCATCCCCTGGTACGGCTTTTCGATGCCGTTGGTCTTGTGCGGATACGCGCCGCCCAGTGCGAAATTCAGGATCAGGTACTTGGGGTTGTCGAAGTTCCATTTGCCGTAATGCTCGACCATCGGGCGCGTTACCCGATACGTCAGCCTGCCATCCACCAGGAAAAGTATCTGGTCCGGCGTCCACTCGACGGCATATTCATGCCACTGGGTAACATCGGTGCCGGGCGGGAAGAACTGTTTGTCCACCAGCGGTGTTTCACCGGAATAGCCTTTGCCATGCAGCGCGACGCCGGTCCAGTCGGCCTCGCCCACATATTCCATGATGTCTATTTCGCCGGTCTCCGGCCACGCGCCGTTGCCCAGCAGCCAGAACGCGGGCCAGACCCCGACCGCATCGGGCATCTTGATCCGCGCCACGGCGCGACCATAAGTGAAGTCGAATTTTCCTTGCGACTCGATGCGGCCGGAAACGAAATCCGTCGTCCGCCCGTTGGGCGTCTTGAAGCCCTTGCTGAAATTCGGCTGCAACGCCAGCACCCCGTCGTCCGCACCATCCACGCGGCCTGCCGGCAGGAAGCGGATCGCTTCCGGCGTATCCACATACGCCTGCTGCTCGTTGTTGACCCAGAAGTCCGGGCCGATCACGATCCACTTCGACCGGTCGAGTTGGCCGGCGTTGAATTCATCGGCGAACAACAGCTCCCTGGCTGGCAGGTAGGGACGCACATCTTCCGCCGCGCGACGGTCATCCGCCGCCAGCAGGTCCTTCAGGATCGCCGTATGGCCCTGCCCCGCCAGCACGATGACTCGCCGGCCCGCCGTGGCGAACTTCTGTACGTTGCCGTACATGCGGAAGTTGCGATGCCACCAACTCGACGAAGCATCCGCACCGACAAAGCCGCCGCCGGCATCCACGCCGTTGGTGCGCAGGTACAGACTCTTGTTCAGCGCATCGCGAGCCGGATCGTTCGCCAGTTGCAGCAACTCGGTCAGCGACAGGGTGGATTGCTCCTTGTCCATCGAAGCCGTCAGCGACTGGAACGTCGCCTCCAGGGCCTTCTTCTCCTGCGGCTCGTGCTTGTCCAGGTAGTCGAACATCGGTTGCGCGTTCCAGCCGATGGCGTTTTCGTCGAAGCAGCTTACTCGCGACAAGCCCGCGTGCTTGGCGACGCGGAAGCCGATCTGGTAGGTCTCGTTGGTCGGCAGTTCGAACTGCCCTGCCACGTACTTGCGAAAGCTGTCATCGAGTTTCGCCTGCTCCGCCGGGTTGCACTCCACCAGCACATCGGTCGGCCGGAACGCCGCCATGCGCGCGGCCAGGCCGTCGAGATAGGCTTGGTTTTCGGGCGTCGTCACGTCGATAACGCGGGTCTTCACCAGGTCCTGGCCGGGGTTGGCGAAGTGGAACATGCCCACCATCATCACCCTGGCAGGCTCGCCGTCAGGCGGCGTCGCGGCCGCCAGCGAGGACACCAGCAGGCACAAGACCCCGAGATTGAAACGAAAGAAAAGTCGGCTACGCATGAAGGTCTCCTGAGAAGAGGGTTGCACGGACGCGGCCCGGATCAGTCACGGTCCGGCGCTCCCAGTGGGAAGAAGGGGCGGAAATACCGAGCCTCGTCCACCGCCCGGGCGAAGGATGGGCGCGCCAGCAATCTCGCGCGGTACGCGCGCAGCACGGGATACGCGTCGGATATCCGGTGCGTCCAGTCGGCATAGAACAGTGAAGGCGCGGCCGCGCAGTCCGCCAGCGTGAAGTCCGACCCGGCGGCCCAGGCTTTGTCGGGCAGCTGTTGTTCGAGCCACGCGTAGGCGATCTCAAGCTTTTGTTCGGCATGCGCCAATCCGTCCTCGCGCTTCACCGGATCACCGGTAATCGCAGCGCCGACCGCGTGTTGCACGGGGGTCATCACATGCAAATCGAAGAAGCGGTCCATGAAGCGCACCTCCAATGCGGCCATCGGGTCCGTCGGCAACAGGCGCACGGGTCCGGGATGGGCCAACTGCAGGTACTCGATGATGATGCTGGTCTCGACGATGTTGCGCTCGCCGTCCACCAGCACCGGAAACTTGGCCAAGGGCCAGCGCTGCAGCCAGTCGGCCGCAATCTCCGGCGCCTCGGGACCGATGCAGCGAAATTCGAAAGGCGTCTGGTTTTCGTAGAGCGCGATCAGCACCTTCAGCGTGTAGGAGGAAAAGGGATGGCCGTAGAGCGCTAGCGACATGAATCGATTCTATCCCAGCGTTAGTCGAAGAGCCTGATCCTGAACGTGAGAAATGAGGCGTAGGTCATTGATTTAGGATGCGTAATAGGTATTATCGTAAGCGCGCCGATCTGGCGATCTATCAGGCGATAGCTGGCATGAATAAGCACCCGACAATCCTTGCGCTGGCAATAAGCCTTGTCCTGGCCTCCGGCGCATCGCATGCCGGCATTTTCAGTAAAAAAGCCAAGCCCGCGCCGCCTCCGCCGCCGGAACCGGTCGCCGTCGTTGCAGTAGCACCGGTCGAACCGCCGCCGCCCCCGGCGCCGATTCCGCTCGAGTTTTCGGGCAACCAGAAAGCTGCACCGCTGCCGGCCCCGATGGACCGCCTGCAATCCGCGTCCAGGGAAGTCCTCGACACCGTGCAGTGGGTCGCGGCAAGCAAGGACAATGCAGGCCTGCCGTTCGTGGTGGTGGACAAGGTCAATGCGCAGGTCTACGCCTTCACGCCGGCCGCCCAGTTGAAGGCGACGGCGCCGGTCCTGCTCGGCGCGGGCGTCGGCGACAAGATGCTCGTGGGGCCTGATGCACCGATGTCCGCGATCCCACCGGAGAAGCGCATCACGCCCGCCGGCCGCTACCCGTCGAAGCTGGTGAAGGACAACCACGGCAAGGTGGTCCTGCTCGTCGACGGCCCGAATCTGATCACGATGCACGTCGTCGCCAAGGGCACACCCGCCCAGCGTCGCGCCGAGCGCCTCGCCAGCGTCGCCGCGAACGACAATCGCGTGTCCTACGGCTGCATCAACGTGCCGCCTGCCTTCTTCGCAACGGTCCTCGATCCCGACTTCAGGCCCAAGCAGGGCATCGTCTACGTCCTTCCAGAGAAGACGACCCCGGGACAGATGTTCGGGTTCCAGCCAGCGGCGGTCACCGCACCGGCCACGGCGGTCGCAGCGGCACAGGCGCCGGGCACGGCTGCGGCGGTCCAGGCACCGATCCAGGCACCAGTCCAGGCGCCGCAAGCTCCGCCCGCGTCGGCCGGCGTAGTAACTTCCGAAGCCGCCGCCCAGTAGCTTCGGCGGTTCAAGTTTCGACGGTCCAAAAAAAGAAGCCCGGCTTGCGCCGGGCTTCGATTATCACGATGTAAGACCTGATCAGCCGCGGAAGGGCTTGGCTTCCATCACCGGCTCCGGCTCAGGCTGCGGCGCTACCACCGCGCAACCATCCGCACCGATGGCCTCGCCAGCGACGCTGGACGGGCACTTGTCGTTGCAATTGTTGACGCCATCGGCATCGTCGTCCAGGTCGGCGCAGGTCTTCTGCGGCGCCTCGACTACAACTGCCACAGGCGCAGGCTCGGAGCGGCTGCCCAGCGGGAACACGTAGCTCAGGCCGGCATATGCGTCCATGTAGTTGTCGCCGCCGCCCAGGCCTTCGTCGTCCTGGTCAAAGCGGGCGCCGAGCTCGGCACGGAGTGCGCCGCGACCCAGTCCGCCCTGCATGCCGATGCCGGCGATACCCACCATGTTGGTGCCAGTGCGCGCCGGGTTGTAGCCGAGCGCCAGTGGCTGGGTCTGGGTGTAGTCGTGGTGCTCCTGCGCGCCGAGGCCGAGCGCCAGGTACGGATGCCAGCTGTCAGCATCGCCGAAGTGGTAGCGGCCGACGAGCGAGAGGCTCATCAGTTCCCAGTTACGCTCTTCGGAAAAACCGTAGTCGAGCTGCGGATTCGAGTGCCACAGCTCCAGGTCGAGCGACAGGTTCGGGGTGATGAACTTGCCGACGCCAATGGTGCCGTAAAGCTCGTTGTCGGCGTTGCGATCGCCGTCGAATACGCCGATGCCGGCGCCTGCGGTGAGGTACCAGCGGTCGTCGTAGTCTTGCGCCATTGCGGTGTTGGCCATAGCCATGCTGGCGACGAGCGCGCAGTAGATGAAGTTCCGTTTCATAGTTTTCTCCGTTGTTGATGGGATTGCAGCGCGTCAACGCTTACGTCGGGTCAAACCCGTAACGCAAAGATAACGATTTCAAATGAATCAGACAGGAACGCGGCGACTTGTGAACGTGTGCGCTTTGCCAAGGGTTCAGGTTCAAGACTGCAGAGGAAGAATCCGGATGCCGCCCCATGGCGGCATCCGGGGTGTTACTTCAGCGTCACCAACTGCTTGATGACACCTTCCAGGCCGCCGAACACGGTCAGCTGACCGATCTTCTCGGTCACCTTCTCCAAGGCCTCGAGTTCCTTGAGGCGCATCAAGACCGGGCTCTGCTCGACCAGCTTCGCCGTGTTCAGCAACGAACGCGTGGCGTTCGCCTCTTCACGACGACGGATCACGTTGGCCTGCGCCAACTTCTCCGCCTGCACGACACCGTTGAGGATGTCGCGCATTTCACCCGGCAGGATCACGTCCTTCACGCCGACGCCGAGTACCTCGACGCCAAGCGCTTCGACGCGACCACGCACGTACGCGAAAATTTCCGCGTCCAGCGTCGCCTTGTCGCCGAGCAACTCGTCCAACGTCTTCGCGGCCACGGCCTTACGCAGGCCGTACTGCAGCTCGCGGTAGACGTAGTCGCTGTACTTGGCCACCTTGGTACGCGCGGCGACCGGGTCGGTCACGCGCACGCTCGCAGCCAGGTTCACGCGCAGGCTCACCTTGTCGCGGGTCAACAGTTCCTGGCCCGAAACTTCCATGGACTGCACGCGCAGCTCGACGGTCTCGACCGCCACGTTCTTCTGGAAGTTCCAGAAGGCGTAACTGCCGGCACCAAGCACCTGCACCAGCGTGTTGTCGACAAACACCAGGCCCGCCGACTCCGCCGGCACATCGAGCACGACCGCCACCTTCGCCAGCAAGCCGAGCTGGCGCAAACGCTTGGCCGCACCGGCCTCGACCTGCAAATCAGCCGCGATGGCAACACGCTCGACCGTCACCGGCACCAGTCCACGCCAGTACAACTTGCGCGTACCCGGCGCCAGCACGTCTTCCAGCTTGCCGTACTTCGACACGAGGCCGACTTCATTGGTGCCGATGTCGGCGACCACGAAGGTTTCATTCACGCGCGCGCCCATCGCGGCGACCAGCGTGTCGGCATCCTTGCCAACGTAATCCGGCTGGCGGATGTCGTGCACGAAAACTTCCACCTGCGCGCGCAATGCGAACAGGCGATACACGCCCGGCGCAAGCACACGCTCGAAACGACGGTTGCGATACACCAGGCCGCGCTCAGCGTCGCCGATCACGACCCTCTTGGTCCAGAACATCATTGGGGTGTCTCCTTGTGATTATTGGGTCCTGGTGATCCGGCTCGCTTTCAGCGGAGAGCCGGTTGCCGCTTGCGTGCCGCACGCGGAATGCGTGTGGCGAAAAAGGTGGAACCGCCCCTGACGTGTGTCGGGCGGGCGACCGGTGGTCTTGGCAGATCGATCGAGGATCTCGCCCGCGCCTGTACGAGCGCACGAATTCCATCCATCGATTTCACCGCCTTGATGACTCGGCGCCGGCGGGACACCCGCTGGACGGACCGTCCGGCGCTGCGATGCACTGCATGGCCGTGCGGAACCAGCCACGGAGCGGTTCCTGGTTTGGGCTTGCGCCCGGTGTAAACACTGCGTAACAGGCAGTTATTTGGAGCAGGATTCGAACCCGCGACTCTCGGTATCTGAAACCGATGCTCTACCCAACTGAGCTATCCAGTGGCGCGGCATGCGGGATTTGAACCCGCGACCTCCGGCTTCGTATGCCGGTGCTCTCCCAGACTGAGCTAATGCCGCTATCGTGGAACCCACTCGTGCTGGCATCGGCATACGCAACGGCACAGCCGCGCGCACCGGACAGATTGGAATCCGTACCGCTGTTGCCAGTCGTAATGACCTCCGCATTGCCGCCTCTTGCGAAGCGGCAATCTTGTTGCGCGACGCCGGGCATGGCGCCGCGCGAATCTGATGGAACTCCTGAGCGAACGCGCAAAAAAATGCCCCCGGCACAGCGTCCGAGGGCATTCGCGTTTCCTCGGAAGATCGGGTAACCGACCTTCCGTTGATGGGGATGGTCAGTCGATGGTGTCGCGTCCTTCGAACGCGCCAAGCGCGAACGAACCCGCGTCGCGCATAGGTAGCGCGGCGTTGCGGTAGTCGGCGATGTGGCGTCGTGGGGCTGACATGGTCTTAGGGCTTCTTCGTTGAATTTCTTCGCGAACGTCGCGGAGAGGGTGCGCACGATACTGCGTGCTTTGCGAAAGCGCAAGTTATTTTTTCGAAGTCACGCTTCACACACAAGACGCCTACCGGTGAGTCGAAAAGCGCGGGTCCGCAGGAGGGCGGTGCGATTGCGCGCTTTGGTTTTCGGCTTAGTTGGGTTGGCTGGCCGCTGCCTGGCTAGCCAGGAATGAGTCGAGCCATGCCGAGATTTGCGCGTCCTCTGGGAACTCTTGCTTGAATTGGTCGGCGCGAGCGCGTGCTTGATCCAGGCGTCCCTCCATCGCCAACGTTTGTGCGAGGATCATTAGTGCCCGAGACCGGGCCGTGGGATCGTCGAGGCCAATCAGGAGTTCCTTTTCCGCGTCGGCATATCTACGTTGCATGTAGTAGACCTCAGCCAGCTTCACGTGGGCGTGGCCGTTGTCCGGCTCCCAGTCCAGCACATACTGGATGTCCGGCAGTGCAATCTCCGGGTGGGACGGATAGTTCTGCAGGACCGACATCGCCCGTTGCATGGCGAAAAAGGTCGTACTACGCCGGAACCGGCTGGCAGCAAGGAAATGCACAGTCGATTCCATCGCCGAACCACTCGCCCCGCAACAAGTGGCCGTACCCAGGTTTTCAGACACATCCGGGTTTGTGGTGACCAGCGCCAGCGGTCGTAGCAGGTCGCCCATCGCAAACCGCGAGTTCGGGTGCGAACAGCACATCTGATCGGACAGGTCGTAGTCGGGCATTGCCATGGCCAGCGAAACCAGCGGACGTTCGTTGAGCGATTTTGCAAGCTCGGCGGACCGTCCGCGCATTGCTTCCTGGCTTCCACCCCACCGCGGCATCAACGCCCACATCTCCTGCATGGCAAGCGCAGCACACAGAGCATCAACTTTCTTGCCCTCCTCGATGCCGCTCAGCTCGGCTTCGCCCAAGCCCGCGATAGTTCCGACATGCGCCAAGCCGTTGTAGGCCTCGATCATGTTTGGCGCCTTCTTAGCCGCCGACGCGTACAGCGCGGCGGACTCCTGGCCGAGTTGGCGCATCGAGGCGATCTCGTCATCCGCCATCTTGCCCTCGGACCGGGCGCGCCGTACACGACGCGCCGCGTTCAGCAGGTGGTTGGCGCGCGCGAGCATGGCGTATGGGCTGTCCTTCGCCTTCCCAAGCCACTGTCGGCTAAGTCGATCGCTCTGTTTCCCGCCGTCGAAGAAATGGAAATCGCCGTGAATCGCCTCGCTGAAATTACTCTTCGAAAAATGCCTCTCCTGATCAGCGGCGTATATTGCTTCGAGTTCCTCGACCTTCCCAGAATCCAGCATTGTCGCCATGCGCTTGGCGTTGATGCCCGATCCAAAGGCCAGCTCGCAATGAGCCTTCGCCAGCTGCGCGGGCCAATGATTGCCCGGAAGGTCCGGAAAGAGCAGGCAGCGCTGCAAGGGATCTTCGTTGAGATTCGCGAGCCTTACTCCTTCGAAGTAAGTGATGGCCACGTTGTTCGGAACGGCCAGCGCCTGCCTGGCCTGGTCCGGAGAGATAACTTCCAGGCTCGGTGGCACCGCAGCGGCGCTGCAGGCAGCGACCAATGCCAAAGCCAACCAACCAACGTGCCGCCCGGTTACCACGCGAACCAAACTCACATTTTTCTCCGATTCTCGCCATCTACGTCGTACAGGGCATGGCTAATTTGGCCAAGGCTATGCGTCGTCACTGCTTGCATCAACGCGGAAGAGATGTTCTTCCGGCCATGGGCGGTGGATTGGAGAGAGTATCAACTCGACGATAGCAGCTATTTCCGACGCCTACTCGCGCGCGGAATACTCCTTGACCCAACCGTTCGAAACGATCCGAAGAATGTTCCCTCCGCGCACTCATAGTGCGAAGGCAGGCGCGTCGACCAAAGCGGGCTCGCATTCCTCTCTCGGACGTGGTGATGATCCAGGTCCCGGCGGCGGGGTAGTACGCGAAGACCTAACCGTGGGTCAGCGCCAGTGCGGCGGCATCCTGCACGCGCGAAGCATCAGGCGCGTAACCGACGCACCGCATGATCCACCGCCAGCCTCAGCATCGTCGGCGATACATACCGCTTGTGCGTCCGATCGATCAGCACCATGTACACCGCGCCAAACCAGTTGGTAGTGCGAACCCGCGTGCCCAGCGACACCGTCGCTGATCCATCCGCATGCCGCAGCACAGCTACGCAGGACCGAAACTTCAGGTGCTTGTCGTCAGCACCCAGGATCACCTCAGCGAACAGTCCATCCCTGCTCTCGCGTGCCTGTAATACCGGGAAGCGCCCGGCAAACAGTTGCGAGCGCGACTTGTCGGTGAGCAACGACGACACCGGGCAACCCAGCGGCGACGTGCGCAGCCCGAGCGGCTTCACCAGCACGTTGCGGAAGGCCATCATCCGCGACACGGCCAACGGGCGATTCTCCAGGAAGCCGTCCAATACGTTCGCCAACAACGCGACGCTGGATGTTTCGCCAACTTCAGCGGCGGGGAGTTCCAGCGTGAAGGTGTCTTCGTGCACGGGTTGGTCGAGAAGCTGCCAGCGCAGCAGCGATCCTGCCGCAGGCGCCTTGTGCTCGGTCACCACGCGCCCACCACCATTATTGGCGAGGAAACCACCGGGCCGGCGCAGGCCACTGAGAAAGGCGCGGATCGGGCCGATGAAGCCACGCGTAAGCGCGCAGGCCCACGACATGAAGGAGCTGGGCGCTTCGTGCAACGACAGCGCGATGGTCGGCACCTGCTTCGGGTCCAGCCGCGCCAGCAACTCGCGCAACTCGACCGGCAGCACTTCGGTAAGTGAAGGAATATCCGCCTCGTTGGCAGCCACGCGTGCTCGCACCTCATCGGGCAAGGCACCGCCGAGCTCGTCGGTGTGGCAGGACAGCGCGAACAAGGCCGGGTGCGAGGTATTGCGATGCAGTGGGACGAACTGATGCCAGGTCTCGCCACCGAAGCGCACCACGAACAATGAGTCCGGCGGAATGTTCACGTGCTGCAAGGCGCGGACGAAATGCCCGGCATCGGCTTCGATCTGCGCCGGCGATGCGGTGGAGAATCGCAATTGCGCGCCCGCGCTGCCCGACACCGCGGTAAATACCCGATGGCCCGCGTGCCGATGGAAGGGATGCCCCCCTGCCCCGACCGCAAACGAATACAGCGACGTGGCATCGCCGCGGCCCAGGTCGACGCCACCCAGGCGCGCCGACGGCTCTTCCAGCGCATCGATGTAGGCATCGTGCCCGCGTTGCCGGGCCATGGCGCCGGCGATCAGCACATCCCCCGACCCGATGCCCATCTGCGATATCAGCGACACCTCTACCGGAAGCCCGCCGCCATGGGACGGGATGCGCACGCTGGGGAAGGTTTCGACCGCTTGCGTAAGGGTGAGCATGGGGGCTCCTTGGAGGCGTGGGAATCTACGTGGCAGGCTTGATGCGTTTGCGCGCGTTGCTGCGGCTTTCCCGCTTTAGCGGTCCCGCCACGGGGCAGACTTCGGCTGCCCACGCGAATATCGTGTTGGCCAGGCGCTCGGGCACCTGCTTGAAAAAAGTGAACTGGCCGCGCTTCTCACGCGTGATCAGGCCCGCGTCTTCCAGGATGCGCAGGTGGCCCGACAGCGCCGGCTTGCTGAAGTCGAAGCGCTCGCCGATTTCGCCGGCGGTGAGCTCGCCCTCGTTGAGGTAGGCGAGGATCTTGCGGCGGGGGGTGGAAGCCAGGGCTTCGAAGATACGGTCCATGGGGAGGAGCTAGTTAAGGAACTAATTAACTGTTTACTCGCCGCCCGGTAGGATGTCAAGCGATGGCGCAATTCGTCTCTAGGCTGAACTGACCCCATCGCTCGGCATTGAAATCCGACGAGTAGTGGACAGACGCCGAGATTGAGGCAATGTCCGAGTGCTCGCCGCAATTCAAACAATGCTTCAAAGTAGTCTGGTGACCGGACGGCCAGAACTCGGCAGGCAAAGTTGAAGAAGCGAACTACGGACGCTCCCCACCGTCCCGTCTTTGGGCGAAGAATGAGAACAAAATCCTATCCAAGTTCGGAGATCTTTCTGACATCGACCCGGTTTGTCGCCGATCAGAATGTGTCAAACTGGCTCATGTAGTTTTGTCGTTTCACTTCGCTACCGCGGCGCTCGCAAATTGACGAACCAACACTCCATGGATGAAGCTCATTTCAAACTTGTTGTCTTACGGTGGCTCCTGATAAATATTGCAGAGGAGGAGGCTATAGCATCCGAGATTCAATTCTCGAATGGCCTAAACCGGGCGGATCTTGTGGTGAGTTCGCTTCGGCGCCTGTGCTCATTTGAAATCAAGACACCAAAGGACGACTATCGCAGGCTGAATAGGCAGCTGGCCGCCTATCGGAGATCCTTTCTAGAGTCATATGTCGTTTTGTCGAGCAGTTCGCTAACGGCAGCGAGGGACATTCTCCCAAGCTACGCTGGCATCTTGACGATTAGCGACGACTCAAACGTAACCTTGCATCGCAAAGCTTCACCCAGGAAGCGATTGGCGCGCGAGGACTCAATCGCGTGGCTCAGAGCCTCGGAGATTAGGAAACTTAGCTCGGGCACCAGATCAAATGGGTCGCCACTGGAAACCATTCCAGAATTCGAACTGACTCTAATTGCGCTTGCTTCAGTCTATGAGCGCATCCGACCGAAGTACGACGCGTTCAAGCGGGAACGAGGATCAATACTCAATAGCGACGATGTCGGCATGCTCTCGTTGCCAAGCCGGGTTCGTTAGGCACCCAAGCGCACAAGTTGTCTCTCAAGGTGAAAATTTAGCCTCACAGAAATCCAAAATGCTGGGGCGCGACCAGCGGGATTTCCTGCCGCCGCGAGTCGAATGTTTTCGTCGGCCCAGCAATTCAATGGCTCGTAACTCGGACTCGAAAGCGCCGCTTCAGCGGCCCGAACATATCCACCGTCCTGTCGACGGAACCTATGATAGTAGAGAGAGTCTGCTAAAGGGACATCCACCCTCGGCACCCAGTTTATGGCGATCCCCTCCATATCTCGGGGATGGATACACGCATAATCGCCGTGTAAACACCTCATTTCCTCAAATTCCTCTTTCAAGTACTCAGAAATGGCTACTTCATGTAGTCGAAAGGTCCCGCTCTGGTCCCCGAAAGGCGTCACAGTGCTAGGGAAACTACTCGCGAGCGACACGAAGAGGCCAGGATGTAATCCCTCCACCAAAGCAGCAATTTCGCTGGTGCGGGCAAGTGCACCAGCCAGTCCTCGCTCAGTGACCATCGCAACGTCAGCGTAGACAAGCACTCGCTCGAGGGTCCTAAAGTCTTCCTCTAACGTCCGAAAGAGGTCCTCGACATTCTCAAATTCCGAAGGCACTCGAACCGCAATGCAATCGTGTCTCTCCAAGAAGCTCTCCGCTTGTTTGGAAACTGACGCCCCGTCATAGGGCTCGGTAATGTGGACAACTGGTATCGCAGTTTCGGGCAGATTAGCTGCTACGAAATCTCTCCAATTCTCGAAGTCTTGAGTTGGATCCAATAGTTTCTCAACCTCCGAGTTGCTCAAACTAGCAAGCGAGGTGACGTCCGCGACGAACGGATTTGAATCGACTATGCTGAGCAGTTCGACGATGCTGGCCTCGACAGAGCCAGCAGGGTTTGATTTGGTTCGGCGGCTTCTAGTTAGCTCAAAAAGCGGCAGCAACCCAGCTGCAAAGGCATCCTCCAACTTGGACAATCCCACAAGCTCAGCCCTTCGGGTTCGGATGGCGGGCGAATAGAGGAAACGGGAGAGATCTATCATCGCACTGCAAAACCAAGAGACTGAACCCGATACTTGGCCGCCATCACAGACACACGAAAGTAAGCGGCGAGACTCTCAAGAGACGTCTGGCCAGACGCCACTAGCTGCCTCACAGCTGCTTCTGGCATAAGCAACTTTGCGGCAAAACTGTCAGCCTCGTTTTCGATCCGGTTCTTGCCGCCTGTCCGCCGCGCGAAAGTGATATCCACATGCTTTTCACGCGGCTTGTGGAGGAGAAAGTGTCCAATCTCGTGAGCAATCGTGAATCTCTGTCGATTCGGGTGATGGAATGCATTTATCCCAATGGCCCAACCACCATTTCTTGGCTCAATGAATCCCGAAAGTTCGTCTTCCATGGCCTCCTCCTTGACGTCGAGACCCAAGTATTCCGCAACGGCATGTACGTCCACTGGGAGCTTAAGAAGTCCATTCATCTCCAATCGCTTGAGCATCGCAGTTGGATCAATGCTCTCAGGATGAGAGACTTTTTCTGGAATTTTTTTCCTAACGAGCGCCATTTCTTTCTCCAGGGACAATTATCAAGGTGCCCTCGCCTTGGTCTTCCGTTTGATCTTGCTTGTTGAGAGCTATGACAGCCTTTTCCAGATTTTCAATTCGTCGGGCCGAGTCGGCAGCCAGCTTCAGGGATGCTGCATCAACGTGACGCTGCAATCGGTCCTGAAACCATTCGGACTTAAAGTCATTTTCGAACTGCTCCTCTATTTGACGCTTAGAAGCTGACTTGATCGAGAGGTACACCAGTGAAGCAATCAGCGCGATTAGCGCAAGTAGGAAGAAAATAACGATCTCATAAAACGAAGCCAGAGCTTGCAGTAGATCGGCCGCAGCCATGCAATCTTTCTGTTGGGCAATCGGACATTGCGCAATTATCGTTTGGTCAATTAGCCTCGTTGAAGGCAAGCTCGTCGCCATCGAAAGAACTGGGAGCGCTAACGCCACCACAACAACGGCAATCCAGAACGCAACTGGCCATTGGCTAGATAACTTATTCTTCTTTGCAGACGCTGGCATCATTTGGTCTCACATATTGCGACGATATTCCCCACCTACGTCATAAAGCGCATGGCTTATCTGCCCCAAGCTATGCGTCTTCACTGCTTGCATCAACGCGGCAAAGATGTTTTTCCGGTCACGGGCGGTGGATTGGAGGTCGGCTAGGCCTTTCGCGGCTGAAGCCGCTCCTACAAAAGCCGCCACATTTGTGATCTGTTGCGCTTTTTCTTCTGGGGTCGAGCGGATCAGCTCGACGGTGGTGGCGATCTCGCCGCCGTGTTCTTTGGGCAGGAATGTATTGACGCCGATCAGGGGCAGCGAGCCGTCGTGCTTCTTGTGCTCGTAGTACATGCTCTCTTCCTGGATCTTGCCGCGCTGGTACATGGTGTCCATGGCGCCAAGTACGCCGCCGCGCTCGCTTAGGGCTTCGAACTCCTTGTACACCGCTTCCTCGACGATGTCGGTCAGCTCGTCCACGATGAAGCTGCCCTGCCAGGGGTTCTCGCAGAAGTTCAGGCCGAGTTCCTTGGTGATGATCATCTGGATGGCTA
>MGYJ01000057.1 GCA_001801685.1 Gammaproteobacteria bacterium RIFCSPHIGHO2_12_FULL_63_22
CTCGGGATCAGTGGTTCCGACCAGTCGGCGAGCGACTTTCAGAGATGGGTTATCGAATCGAAAGACCGCTCTTCCTCGCTGCGCGCGACGTTGGCGCGAGCCACGAGCGGGAAAGAGTATTCATCCTGGCCCACCGCGAGGGCCGAGGACTCGGAATCGGCTGGCAATCACCCGAACGCGACGGACAGCCTGACCGGGATGTCGAAGGGTTGGACCACGCCGACGGTGAGCATGGAGAACCAAGACCGTCGAGGGCAGGAGTCGATGCGGCGGGAAATGGAACGACCGAACGTCGGTCGCAACCTCGCCTTGGATGTGGCGGCGTGGCCGACTCCGGACGCGCACTGCCGGGAGGGCTTCAATCAGAGTACATCGGAGGGCGCGACGGTACGACCACAAATTGCGCTTGCCGCGAAGAACTGGAAAACGCCGCACGGCATGGCGGGGATCGACCACACCGGGAAGGTGGGAGGCGGCGGCGAGTTCGCAAAGGAAGTCGAAGCTTGGATGACGCCGAATGTGCCGAACGGCGGGCGCAAGCTCGCACCGGGACTGGTGGAGTCGAAGGGCACCGGCCCGGACGGCATCAAGAGGCAAGTGGGGTTGGAGAACCAGGTCGAGTTGTGGGCGACGCCGCGCACGATCACGGGCGGCGCGGAGAGCGCCGAGCGGAAGAAGGAGCTGGGACGAGAGAACAGCGGCGGAGGCGATCTGCAGGCGCAGATTCAATCGTGGCCGAGCCCAGCTGCGCGGGACTCGAAAGGCGAGAACAGCTTGCAGCACATGAATCGGACGGACGGACGGACGGACGAGCACGAATCATGCCGACCAACTGCCGAACTTCGTCATGCTGAACTTTTCGCCCCCGGACCAAGCGACCCAAAGTGGGGAGCAATCATCGCCGAGCGCCCCGGCCTCGCGCCCGCGACTCAACCCGGCGTTCGGATGCTGGCTGATGGGGCTGGTCCCGCTGTGGACGAATCCCGGCGTGACCAACTCAGGGCAGTTGGAAATGGCGCAGTACCGCTCGCAGCTTCGCTCGCGCTTGTCATCCTTGCTCGCGAGGCTGGGTTGAGCGCCCTCCGCCCTAGCGCTACAGCAGAGAGCAGGAACAAGTGACCGTGCGCCTCATCCACGGCGACATGCGCGAGAAGCTGGCCGAACTGGTCGACGCTTCCGTGGACGCCATCGTGACCGATCCGCCCTATCACCTGACCACCGGGAAGAAGGGTGGCAGCGGCGCTGCTTCACTGAACGAAAATTCTCCGGCCGGGCGCTCGCGCATCGGCACCGGCTTCATGGGTATGCGCTGGGACGGCGGAGACATTGCGATGCAACTGGCAACGTGGGCGCTCCTGCTGCGCGTAGCGAAGCCGGGAGCGCATCTGCTGGTGTTCAGCAGCAGCCGCACCTTCCATCGCGTGTGGACTGCCGTAGAGGACGCGGGCTGGGAGATCCGGGACACCTTGATGTGGTTGCACGGCGAAGGCTTCCCGAAGTCGAGCAACCAGGAAGGCGCCTGGAAGGGCTGGGGCACGGCGCTGAAGCCCGCCTTCGAGCCGATCCTGCTGGCGCGCAAGCCGCTGATCGGGACCGTGGCCGAGAACCTGCAGGCGCACCGCGTAGGGGCTCTGAACATCGACGCATGCCGCATCGCAGGCGCCGCTGGATCAGGCGTATGGGGCAGCAGCAATAAGACGTGCCAGGACGGGCGCATGTTCAACGCTTCGCCTAGCGGCGAGGAATACCGCAGCGAGTCGCATCAAGCTGGCCGCTGGCCGGCGAACGTGCTGCACGACGGCAGCGAGGAGGTAGTCGGCATGTTCCCTCAGTCGGCTGGCGCTCAGGGCGACGTGCGCGGTAATGAGCCGAGCGAGCCGCTGGGAGAAAATACCTACGGGCGCATGGCTGGTCGCGTTCCTTTTGCGGTGCGAGGTGACACCGGCAGCGCGGCCCGTTTCTTCTGGTGCCCGAAGGCGTCCAAGCGCGACCGCAACGACGGCCTGCAGGGGATGCCGCGCCAAGCGGTGAACTGGTCCAGCGGCGAGCAATCCCCCGGCACCTTCCAGTCGCCGAACACTGACCGGGAGAACGAGAACTTCCACCCCACGGTCAAACCGACCGAGCTGATGGCCTACCTCTGCAGGCTGGTGACGCCGCCGGAGGGGATGATCCTGGACCCGTTCATGGGCAGCGGCTCGACCGGCAAGGCGGCTTTTGGCGCGGGCTATTCGTTCGTCGGCATCGAGATAGACGAGCGGTACATCGAGATCGCGCGCCGCAGAATCGTCGGCGTGGCCCCGCTATTCGCGGAGGTCCAGTGAAGCGGTGCAACGACATACAAAGCGAGGGAGAAAAGTAATGCCGACCGGATACACCGCAACGCTGATGGAAAAGGGGCAGGACTTCCGCGCCTTCACCCTGACGTGCGCCCGCGCTTTCGTAGCTTGCGTCATGCAGCGCGACGAGCCGGTGGCCGCCCCACCGGAGAAACAGGCGCCGTCCAACTACAGCGCGACCCGCATGGCCGAAACTATGACCGAACTTGCGCGGCTAAACGACATGACGAGCGACGAACGATTCGCCTTCGGGCAGGACCGTAAGACAAAAGCCCTCACCAGCGCCGCCGAACATCTACAGCGCGAGAAGGAACAGAACCAGAGAATCGAAGAAATGATGGAGCAGGTCGTCGCCTGGAAGCCGCCCTCGACGGACCACTCCGGCCTCAAGGATTTCATGATCGAGCAGTTGACGATCTCGCGGCATGACCTGAAGTACGCCAATCAATCGCTCACCGAGGCCACAAAGAAGTCGGGCCGCGACTACTTCGACGAGGCTTTCGTTCAGGCGCAGCACGGCATCGAGTACCACCGCAAGGAGGTCTCTAAGGAGCATGAGCGCACCGAAGGGCGCAATCGGTGGATCGAGCAGCTTTATACGTCGCTCGATGGAGATTCGGGGCGCTAATGCACGTTCTCGCCATCCAGATCGACGGTGCGCTGCCCAACATGGCCCTGATGAAGCTCGGCCATTGGCATCTGTCGCATGGCGATACCGTCGAGTACGCGCGCACCTGGAAGCGTGACCTTTTCGACCGGCGCGCGGATCGCGTCTATATCTCAGCAATCTTCACCTTCAGCCAAGTCAGGTTGATGCAGGCCATGCACGCCTTCCCCGAAGCCGTCGTCGGCGGCACCGGAACCCCGTTTAAGGGCACTGTCGAGGAGATCATCGGCGAGTCAGGCTACGAGCATTACGACTACAGCGGCTACCCGGACTTCAAGGAGTCCATTGGCTATGCGGCGCGCGGGTGCCGAATGGCGACCCCGAAATCAGTGTGCAGAAACTTCTGCGTGGTGCCAGACAAGGAAGGTAGACCCTACAGCGTAAACACCATCGCCGCGATCTGGCGCGGGAAGCCATTCCCGAGGAAGCTGAACCTGCTCGATAACGATTTCTTCGGCAACCCACAGTGGCGCGAGCGAGTCGCCGAGATCATAGAGGGCCGTTTCAAGGTCTGTCTGTCGCAAGGAATAAACGTCAGGTTGCTCAACGAGGAGTCGGCTGCGGCCGTCGCAACCATCGAGTACCGGAACACCGAGTTCAACGAACGGCGCCTCTACACCGCATGGGACAACTTCGGCGATGAGGGTGTGTTCTTTCGCGGCGTGGACATGCTGGAGAGGAACGGCGTCCCGCCAAAGCACCTAATGGCCTACATGCTGATCGGTTGCGATCCTGCCGAAACTTGGGAGCGCATTTGGCACCGTTTCAATCGCATGGTGGCGCGTGAGATCAAGCCTTATCCGATGGTGTTCAACCGCGCCAGGAAGGACTTGCTCTGCTTCCAGCGGTGGGTGTTGACTGGCCTCTACCGGATCATCCCGTGGGACAAATACGAGCGCGAAACAAAGTCGCCGGAGAGCGTGGCGGCATGGGAGGCAGCATGAAGTGCGAGAAGTGCGGGCACGAACTAGCGCTCCAGCCGGAAGTCGAGCGAAGGGAGAAGACCATCCCCGAATTGCAGGCCGAGATCGGCAGGTTGACGCAGGAGTTTCAGTACCGTGTGCTCGGCCTTCCGTCGGAGGGGTTTACCGCAGCATCATGGCCTTCCTCCACACTTGTACCGCCTGAAAAGTCCGCCCTCAACCCGGCCGCGGCGTGGCCCTTCCCGGCAAGCAAGAAAGATGGCTGAGACCACCGGCATCGCCTGGACGAATGCGACATGGAACCCGGTGCGCGGCTGCGAGCGCGTCTCCGAGGGGTGCAAGAAGTGCTACGCCGAGGTTCTGGCCGCGCGCCACTCCTATAAGGGTGGTTGGGGTGAAGGGCTCGCCAAGTACGTCACCCGTCCCGACGGCACCAAGGAAGCTCGCTGGACCGGAGTGCTCAAGCCGGTCGAGAAGATGATCGACGCACCACTGCGGTGGAAGAAGCCGCGCCGCGTCTTCGTGAACAGCATGAGCGACCTATTCCACGACAAGATTAGGGACGCCTACATCGACCTAGTGTTCGCGGTGATGGCGATCGCCAAGCAGCACACCTTCCAGATCCTCACAAAGCGCCCGGAGCGCATGCAGACCTACATGGTCGGCTTAGCGCGCAGTTACAACCGCCTGGAGGCGGCGGCACGCGACATTTGCTACACGCTCAAGTACGAAGACATTCCGCTGGTGCGATGGCCGATCCAGAACGTCTGGCTCGGTGTCAGCGCCGAGGACCAGGATACCTTCGACCAGCGCGTCGAGCTGCTTGGCCGCACGCCGGCCGCGATGCGCTTCGTCAGCGCCGAGCCGTTCCTCGGCGACATCGACATCGGCAATGCCTTCGACGACACGGACGGCGAGCCAACGAGCAAGTACGGCAAGCTGGACTGGGCAATCATCGGTGGGGAATCCGGCAGTGACTACCGCCCCATGGACATCGAGGCGGCGCGCGCGTTCATCCAGCAGGTCAAACTCATGGGCGGCGCGATGTTCGTAAAGCAGGACAGCGGCCCGCGGCCCGGAATGCGCGGCCGGTTCACCGATGCGGAGTGGGCGCTGAAGGAGTACCCGGCGTGACGATCCCATTCGAGCGCGTCATCTGGGACGCCGACCAGTGCGCCGAGTACCTTGGTTTGTCCTACAGCCAGTTCATCAAGCGAACGCAGTACCTCGAAGGCTTCCCGCCGCGCTGCCCGATACCAGGACATCCGCGCTGGCCCGCCAATGCTGTGACAGAATGGGTGCTAGGCATAAAGGAGGAAGAACATACCGATGGCTAGTTTCCGACAGATCGCAAGTGGAAAATGGCAGGCTCAAGTGTGTCGCAAGGGCGTCCGCAAAAGCCAGTGTTTCGAGTACTTGGAACGCGCGCAACAGTGGGCCGAAAAGGTCGAAGCGACGATCAAAGCGGATGCCATCGGATTGCCTGAATCAGGCATCCGCTTGGACGGCAAGGAATTGACCGAGATTTACGTCCGCGCCAAGGATCACGCCCGCGAGAGGGGCATTCCGTTTGAGATAAACCGGGACGACATCGTGATGATCTACGGCCGCAGCAACGGCAAGTGCCAGGTATCCAGCATCACGTTCAACCGATTCCGGCCAGCGGGCAGCACCAAGCGCCCTTGGTTCCCGAGCTTGGACCGGATCGACTCAGCAGCGGCCTACACGCCCAAAAACTGCCGGCTGGTGTGCGTAGCCGTGAACTTCGCCATGGGTGAATGGGGCGAATGGGTCGTGCGGGCTCTCGCCAGTGCCATTTCCTTCGGACGTCCGGGGAGCCTCCGTAACGGTGCAGAAGCACTCCCGTATCAGTTCCCGGAGCTCGACGGAACCCCGACCTACCGGCAGCAGGCGAGACGAAAAGCACGACAGAAGAACCCATTCATGACCCACGGCTCAGAAATACAGATTAAAGCACACTAGAAACAGTATGTTAGATAACGCCATGAGTCCCTTCCTCGGCACCACGAGTCTTTCAGCGGCTCACATTCTCATAGAGACATACTCGGGAAATCGTTGGCAGAATTGCCGCAATTTTGACATCTCTGAACCCACCGATAACCCATGGCGGCGTTTTACAAACTCCCTTCCGGCCTTTGGCGCGCGCAGATCAATAGGCGTGGGGTTCGCAAGTCTGCCACGTTTCCGTCCAAAGGAGCCGCTACCGCTTGGGCTGGGCGGGTTGAGTCCGAGATCATGGCCGGGGTCCGTGGGGAGATACCGAATCTTACCTTCGGAGACGTGCTGAAACGCTATGCCCGCGAGGTCTCGGCGAAGAAAAAGGGTGCCAGGTGGGAAGCAGTGCGCCTGGAGGCCGTCGGGCGCGACAGGATCGCCGCGGTGAAGCTGCGCCAGTTCGGCCCCTCCCACGTCGCCGACTGGCGCGAGCGGCGCCTACAGGACGTCTCAGGGGCTTCGGTGAGGCGGGAATGGAACCTGCTCTCCCACGTCTGCACCTTCGCGGTCAGGGAGTGGTCCTGGCTCAAGGTGAACCCGTTCAAGGGACTATCCAGGCCGCCGGACTCCAGGCCGCGGGACAGGACCGCCACCGAGGGCGAACTCGAGCGGCTCCTGGCCTTGGCCTCGCCGGCGTTGCGCCGGGTGATCCGGTTCGCAGTGGAGACCGGCATGCGGGCTTCCGAGATTGCGTCCAACCCGCCGGTCAAGGGACGGGTGGCCACCCTCTACGACACGAAGAACGGCACGTCCCGGGAGGTCCCGCTGTCCGCCGCGGCGCTGGAAGCCTGGCGCGAGGACTTCGGGCTCACCGCCGGGTCAATCTCGGCACTATTCGCTGGACTGTGCGACGAGGCCGGGATCAAAGGGCTGACCTTCCACGACTTGAAGCACACCGCCGCCACCAGGCTCGCCAAGAAACTATCCCCGCTGGAATTGGCTAAAATGATCGGCCACCGGGATCTGAAGATGCTGTTGAACGTCTACTACAAGGCGGACATGGAAGAGGTTGCGAAAAAACTGTGAACCGTCTTGCCATCGTTGGTACCGATGAATTCTGGCGGCTGTCTTGTCAGCCCGCCTTTTACCGCGCTTCTTTCCATTGCGGTGTCATCGGGTCGCAGGGTTACTTTACGTTTGATCCCCCGGGGACGGAATATTTATTGCGCGTTATTGAAAGCATCGCGCGCGACCTCGGCCTTGACCGCCCGCATCCCATCGGCGACTTCATGTGGTCGATCGCAATCCAGTTGATGTGGTCGGTTCTGTGCGGCATCTACGCAACCTTCTTGTGGTGGCTTTGGTTCTGATGAACCGACGCGACTTCCTGGAGGTCGTGGCTGCGGCGTTCGCCGCACGCTCCGTGCCGGCGGTCCCGTCGTGGCTCGAAGGTGAGGAGGGCGAGTTCGTTTCCATCGACGCAATGCGCAGAGCCGCGCAGATCCTCAAAAACAAAAAATCGCCACTTCAGTACACCGTCTTCATGCACCCCGGCGCAGAAGCGGATCTACTGGCTGCGCTCACGCCGCGCGAAGCGTGGACACTAGCCTATCGACAGGCTAGGTTGGGTCTGAAGCGATATGCGAAGAAGATCATGGCGAGTGGAGAGATTGGCAGCTACAGCAACGTCAGGTTCATCAAGTCGGAAAGGATTGCAGCATGAAGACCTTCGAGCAGTGGTGGACAAGCTTGCCGCGCACCCAAAAGCCGTTCGGCACCGCCTACGAGATCGTCGCCAAGAAGTCCTGGAATGCTGCTCTGGGAGAGGCCGCTAAATCAGCGATGGACGCTGAACCGCAATCAGGTCTACACGGCGAATTCAAGTCCATGCAGGTGAAAATAGACCGATGACCATCGGCCTCGCCATCGGCGGTCTGCTCTTCCTCGCCTGCGCGATCGCGGGACCCCTGCTGTGAGTAGTCCGCAAGTTCAAGAAATCCAGAGGCGCAGCAACGCGAAACGCTATGCCGCAAACCCTGACAAGTTCAAGGCGCGCTCAAAAGCATGGTACGACGCCAATAGAGAGCGGGCTGCCGATTACCACAAGGCCTACAGAGCAAGGAAGCGTGAGGAGAGGCGCGCGTACTTCAGGGCCTACTACGAGCGGAATGCCGAGTGCCTGAAAGCGCGTGCCCGCCAGCTAGGTCCGATATGGGCTGCGAAAAACGTCGCCAAGGTTCGTGCACGGGCAATGCGCAGGATCGCAGCGGCGCGACGCGCCACCCCACCTTGGGCAGATCACGATGCCATCAATGCAATCTACTCCGGGTGCGTCGAGATAGAACGCGAGACCGGAATCAGTCACCACGTTGACCATATCGTTCCGTTGCAGGGAAAGACCGTCTGCGGTCTGCATGTGGCAGCGAACCTGCAAATCATGCCTGGGGCAGAAAACCAGTCAAAGGGCGCTCGATACTGGCCGGACATGCCGTAGTGGACTACCCGTTCCTAGTCGGTTTCATCGTGCTCGGCATCGTTTGGCTAATAGGCTCCAGCGTTGAGCGCCTCCACAAATTTGCACGGCCAGCAGCAGTCTTAGCGACAATCGCTCTTATTGCAGAGATGCTCTGGCTCGTTCTTCGGTAAGTTGCGCGATCCTATTGCGGGTCGCATACAGCATGTCCAGGCGCTCGCGCTTGGATTCCGCATCTCCGGAACGGTACTGCACCATCTTGATCTGCCGGTTGACATTCTGCAACTGCGTCTCGGCGCGGGTATAGAGGCGGTACAGGCGGATTTTGTCGCCCCTGTCCTCCAGAAGCTTCTTGGCCTCCTCGGTGGCACCGACCTTCTGCAACTCCTTCAGGTCCGCCATCGCCTGCTGCACTTCTTTCATCTGTTCGTAGAGGCGCGTCACGTATTTCGACTGGTACGCTGGCATGTCCTTCACGAAGTCACCCACCACCAGCATCTCATCCACGCGCCACGCCGGCTTGCCAGGTAGGTCCATCGCTGGACGCAGAGCAAGGTCAGCCGTCGAGACGATGTGCGAGCCCAACCAACCGAAGTAGCCGCTGACCAGGTGGTCTATCTGCACCGGGGACACGAAGCCGTTCTTGCCAAGAAGTTGCGCGGTGGCGGACGTTTGCGGTCCCGACCTGCGTTCCTTCGACACGCGCTCCATGCCGATGCCCTCGATGGGGCGGTCGGTGAAACTGTCTCGGTTGGCGTACAACTCGATCAGCGGCATGGCGAGCTGCGGTACTGGGTTCATGGAAAGCTGTTGGCTCACGATGCTAAAGACCCGATGTGCAAACTGCTTGCCGGTGAGGTCGTCGGACACCATCGCCTCGAGTCCGCGTTCTGCGATGGTAGCGATGGCGCCAATCTCGAATGGCTTCGGAATGCGGAAAGCCTTGTCTCCAATCTTGAACCACCAGAATGTCTCGCGGTCCCAATCTTCGCGCCGCTTCCAGTCGTCGTCGTCACGGTAGGCGAGAAAAAGAGCGAGGGAAGCCAACGTGGCTCCACCGACTACGATACCGAACCGGCGTGGATCTTCTGCGGCACCGCGGCCGAGCTTGTAGAGCCCCTGAAGCCTGGCGTTGAAGAACGGTACGGTCTGCGACAGGAACCGAATCGCCGCCCACGTCCCCTGCATGGAGAAGTCCATGGTGTCGCGGGCGGCGAAGCTCGCCTCCAGATGAGTCTTTCCATCTGCACGCAGCTTCTTGTAGAGGGCGGCGCGGTTCACGTTCTCAGCCCGATCCCCGACGCGCTGCCACCAGTCCCACGCCTGCTGCATGGCGTCCTTGACCCTTTCCGGGGTCGTCAGGATGGTCTGGTCGTCAACCCCAGACGCGATCAGGCGCTTGACGTGCTCTGCCCTATCACCGTCAAGAATTGTCCCGAAGCGCATGACACCACCACCAGCCATGATCGAGGCGTATTCCGGAGTGTTGCTTTTCGTGGACTTCCAACCAGTCAGCACGTTGTCGAGGACGTTGTAGCTTGCCGGGTTCGCCCCGATCATTTGCAGAGAGTCTCGGATCACGTTGCGGATCCTGAAGGTCGGCGAAACGGTGACGCCCATCGTCAGCCATTTCTTGAACTTCTGCATGACCTTCATACCGACGCCTTGGAACCCGGTGAAGCCGATCCCCTTGATCGCGTCTAGCAGGAAGGGATCTTCCACCATGAACCAACGCTGCGTCCCCCGGTCGGTGAACGACACCACGGCATCCTTCAAACCAGACGCCTTCGACATCTGGCGCACTGTAGCCTCTTCGCCCTCGACCACTGCGCCGACGCGCTGCGCCGCGAGAATAGATTCCTTAGCTGCCTGATTCTTCAGGCTTGCATCGAGCAGGTGCGACCAGTTCTTGAGTATGTTCTCCATTGGATCGCCGAGGGCTTGCTCGCCACCCTTGAGCACCTTGAAGGCGTACTGGTTGACGAGCCCCTTGGATGGCATCGGCCCCTTGATCTGGTCAGCGTCTTCCATCAAGCGATAGAACGGGACGTAGAAGTCATTCTCCCACACTGCGCGGTCAGCGCCGTCGATGAGACCAGCTCTTTCGGCGATGTCGAGCACGGCCTTGTTATAGCGGTCCAGCTCGGCGCGGACTCTCGCATATTCCTGTGACCGCGACGTTCCATCCAGCATCGTGCCGTGGCTCAAATCTTTTAGTCGTTTCACGTCCTGCGCGGTGAAATTGTGCTCCCGGCCTTCGGCGAGAAGACGTTCAGCCCGATTGCCGATCACCCAAGCTAGGAACCGGTCGTGCTCGCCACCAAGCTTCGACATGATGCCGAGGAACCCACCCTTCTCGAAATTCACGTCCACGGCACCGTCCTGGTCAAGGTAAACCGTACCGTAGTTCAGGAGCCCGTCGAGGGCGTTGTCCGCGCCACGGGTCATGCGCGCGAGTATATAGGCGTGGTAGTCGTATTCCTTGATGGGATCGAACTGGTCAACCACACCTTGCTTCAAGCGTTTCTGCCAGTCCGTGGACCAGTCTTTGACCCTGGCCTTGAGAGTCGGTGGGGTGAACCAGACGCCTGCCTTGCGCAGCGCCTCTTGCGTGTCCATCGGTTGCTGGTCAATCCATGCGGCGCGATGAAACGCCGGCGGAGGTACGGCGTTATCTTCAGCCTGCGCCAACTCGACATCTTGGTCGACAGCCGACAGCCAGCCAGAATCGTTCTTTGCTTCCTCGATCAGTTGAAAACTGGCGTCGAACAAATCCTCGAGCGCGCTTCGCGTATTCGCGTTGGCATCGACAATGCCGAGGATGCGGCTGATGATGTCGATGAAACTCTTCCAAGCCGTACCCTTGTTCTCGACCTTTACGTCTCGCAGGATCTTCTGGAAGACCGGGTGGGTCAAACCCCACGCGACAAACTCGTCAATGTTGCTGGTCGCCGCGCGGATGATGTTCCTCTCGAAGCCTTCGTCCGGATGCGAGGCCAGCGCGCGCGACACTTCCTGCCGCAGTTCTTCCAGGCGAGCCACAGCCGCGTTCTTGGGGTGGGCCCGGATGAACCCCATGGTCCCGGCATGAATGCCCTCGTGCAAGATCGTGGTCTCGGTAAGACCGGTGTCTGAACGCAGGAAGATGCGCCGCGAGTCTTTGTGCTGTGCGCTCAAAACCGTCGCGCCGTGCGAATACTTCAGGCTGCCGGGAAACGGGTCGACGTAGTAGGTGCCTGGCGTGATGATTCGAACGCGCACATCCTCGACCAACGGCAGGATGCGCTTCGCCAACTCCCGGTAAACCCGGTTCTCGCTGTTTTCGGCAATCCACGCGACAGGTTCCTTGGCGGTGCCGTTGTCGGTGACAACGAGGGTTGGAGTCACTGCCTTGACCGATGGCGCGATAGAAGAAATCATCAAGGCCATGGACCGGCCAAGAAAGTCCCTGCGGCCGACATCCGTGCCTTGGCGATTGAAGCGGATGTCGGGGTTCTGGGCGTCGAACGTGCCGCGGTTGCCGATGGCTGACTTGACCTGATCCTGCTCGAGGACAACGTAGTGCGTCACCGGCCCAGCTGAACCGACCGAATCTGTGTAGTCAACGATCAGACCGTCGTACCCATTGTTTACAAGATTGATCTTCAGGTCGAGCATTTGTTGCGCGTTCGGCATTTCGTTTTCCCAATTCCTCGGCTGACGTCCAGTCAGCTTCTCATAGACATCTGACCAGGTTCCGTTGTAGCCAGCATTGAACGGGTTCTCGATCTTCAAATACACCGGATAGATGGAAGACGCGCCATCTTCAGGAGTGTGGTTCGCGTAATCTTCGGCATCGGTTGAATCGCTAGTAAAATAGATGCCGCGACCGAGAAGGCCGCTGGTCGATGTCTTAAATTTGTCGAAGTCGCCTTTCGCAGTGCCGTGGTATACGACGCGCGGTTGACCGTTCTCGTCGACCACCTTCGAATCGCCAAACCAGCGCTGGAATGCCTCGCTCGCGGTCTGGTCGCGCCCGAACGCCGGGACAGCCTGACCAGTTGTCTCCGCCTGCTGGCCCTCGACGAAGGCGCGAGCCGGCTCGATGAAGTTGGAGATGATGTCGACTTCCGATAGGTCGATGGAAACGCCAAGATCGCGCAGGAACTGGCGGATCGCAGCGATGAGGCGCTGCACGAAGCTCGAGCGCGGCATGGACTGGGCGAGCTCGGCGAGGACCTCCTCGGCGGCCGTCCGGCGCTGTTCGATGTCGTTGACGTCGAGGCCGTAATCACGAGCCTTTGCTTCGACGCGGCCCTTCAGAGACTTGGCGACATCGTCGAGGATGGGATCTAGGGCTTCCCCGAACGTCCCACGCAGCCCGTAGTGCCCGAGGGCCTCATGGAAGATCGCGCGCTGCACCGCCCACGGGGAAGAGAGTTGGTCAGCGAAGAGATGCACCCGGCCGTGAAGGATGGTCGCGTCGACTCCCCCCGTTGCGCCGGCTGTAGCCCGCTTCTCGTTCTCCGCGCGGATCGCCTGCGGGACGCTGGGCGCGTCGATGGAGTCGTGGACGACGATGTCAGGGGCGTTGCCCCAGTTCCTGATGAGGGGTGCTACGACCTTCCGGACTGCGTCAGTACCGAGGCCGCGGCCTTGCGCCGGGCCCCTGAAGGCTAATGCTTGACCGCCACCTTCGCTTCCAGCGTCGCCTGGTCCTTCCGGGCCTTCGCCGACAGGGGCTTGCCCTTCGCCCGCTCCAGGGCCACGTCCGCCCGGGCGCGCATCGTCTCGAGCTGCCTTCGCGTTACGGTAATTTTCGAGGGTGAGGATGCCATTTTCGTCGCCGTCTTCGTCGTTGATGAACTCGGCCCCCATCTTCTCCCAGAAGCCACGGGCCTTTGGTAGGACCGAGACCGCCGTCAGCGGGATGCCATCGTTGTGTGAAAGGATACCACGAACGACCTCCTCGGCGATGCCCTGGCCTCGAAGGTTGGTGTGGGTCTTGATGTAGAGCAACTGCCTGACGTTGCCGTACCTGTTTTTGTTGCCGTCCCACAACAGAATGACGATGCCGAGGGACCTGTCTCCTCTGGCGATCGTGTACTGGTAGGCGTCACCGCCAGGGAAATACATGCCGACTTTGGTCGGCTCGGTGATCTGAACGCGCTCGAAAGCGAGAAGCGGTTTGCCGCCTTCGTCGGTGGTGTAGGTAGGTGCGCGGTGGAACGCAGGCGCCTCCGAAGGTTTGTCGACAATGAGCATGCGGATCGCAACACCGGTGGTCTTGACCTCACGCTTGTCGGTAAAGGCGCCCTCGAGCTTCTCCGACGTGCCGCCGACCTGGTCGAACCACTCACGGAAGGCGCGGCTCTTCGCGTCATCGCGGAAGAAGATACCCTCGCCGGTGATCGCCACCAGCTTACCGCCAGGCTTCAGCATGCCGTAGGCGCGCTGGACGTGCTCGGCATCCATGCCGTTCGAGAACGGCGGGTTCATAATGACCCGGTCGTACTGCTCCTCGGGCTGGAAGTCCATGAAGTCGTTGCCGACCAAGGGGTAATTCTTCGCTTCGAGTATTTCGCGCAGGGTGGCGGATTGCTCGACAGTGTCGATCTCGGCGGCGGGCTCCGCGGCGCGCACGGCGTCGGCGAGGTTGCCTTTCCCGGCTGAAGGCTCCAGCACGCTCATGCCGGGCTGCAGCTCGAGTGCCTCGGCCATGCGCTGGGCGAGATCCACAGGCGTCGGGAAGAAGTCGATGCCGATACCGCCTTGCCCGGCAAGATTGCGCTCGAGCTCCTTCACCTTGTCGGCCTTCGGCTGCGCGCCCTTGTACTGGACAAATTCGCGCAGTGCGGCGCGCAGGGACGGTAGGTCTGGGATGTTTGCAGCCTCGAGGCGCTTCACGGTCGCTATGCGGCTCTCCCAGTACCAGGGCGCCGCGTTGTCGTAGCTGTTCTGGGTGTTGCCACCCTTCTCCAGCGTGGCCTCGACGACAGAACGTGGAATGGTGATCCACTTGTCGGGATCGTTCGTCGTCTCGGCGAGCCGCTTCAGCTGCCCGGAGAGCATCGTGGTCGCGGGCTTACCCTTCAGTTTGTTGATCGCGTGGAACAGCTGCTCATGGCGCGCGTCGAATGACCACGGCGACTTCGTAAGCTCGGCGATGTCGTCGACCTCGACCGCCCGGTCCTTGTGCCTCTCGAAGTCTATCGACGACAGGTACTGCTTCCGGAGGCGATCGTTCTTGGCCTGCGTCGCCAGCTGACCGAGGGTCTCGACCTGGGCCTTGGTCCGGATGCCGTCCAGGTGCGTCGCCGTGCCATCCTCGATCGCGTTGGACAGATTGCGCAGCGTCTTGGCCATGGCGATGTTGGCGCGGGCGTCGGCATCTGCGGAGGCAGCCTGGCGCGCGCGTTTCGCGGTGTTGGCGAGCCGGTCCCTGCCCATGGACTCATTCGCGGCCTCTTCCATCTTGTCGGCCATGGCGGCGAGCCGCTCTGCCGCGGAGTTCTTCTTCTCATCGCGGCGGTCAGTCCGGCGCTCGACTACGGCTTCCTGCACGGCCTGGGTATCGCCCTCGGTGGCGAGCTTCTGGAATGCGTCGGCCGCCTCGCGGGTCTTGAATTGGAACCCTGGCACAGCTCCGTCCTTGGCGTAGGATGAGAAGTACCCGCCCAATTTCTTCGCGGCAGTGTTCAGCCGGTTGTAGTCATCTCGCTCGACGCGCTTCTCCAGCTGCACGACGAAGAGGTCATGCCCCTTCTGGGTATGCTTGGTTTCGACAACCTTGGCGCCGACCTTCTCACCGGCGGCCTGCACGGTGGCCTTGGCTTCCTGCTGCTGCACGCGGCGCGCGCGACCGGATTTGGCGAGCAGTTCGTCATAACGGGCCATCTGCTCAGGCGTGAGGTCCTTCGTGCCTTTGACGCGGGACACCAGGTCGAAGTCATCCAGCGTCTGCGGGTTCTTGAAGCCCTCGATGCGCTTCGCGCGCTCGTCGCGCATCTCCTTCACGCGGTCGGCGTAGGCAGCAAGGTCCGCTTCGGTGGTCGACGCGACCATCTTGCGGATTGCGTCCTCCATCGCGTTCGGGGTGGTGAGCATGTAGCTTACGCCCCTACCAAGAGTGAAGTCCTGCAGAACGTCGGTGTAGGCCATACTGACCAAGCGGTCCTTCTTGGTCTGGCCCATGCGCTGCCCGACACGCTTCTCTAGCTGGTCTTTGGTCAGCTTCGACAGTTCGGCGGTGATCTGCTCTTTGTTCTCGACCGCCCGTTCGTAGGCGGCTTGAAACTCGTCGACCTGCAGGTTGCCATCGCGCGCGCGATCCATTGTCGCGTCGTGCTCGGCGAGTTTTCCTTCTGGCACGGAGGCTGGAAGTACCGGCGTTTTCTTCTCGGCGGCAGGCTTCGGCGCCACCGCTTCCTTCATCGCGTTCGCGGCTTGGATCATGGCGTCGGCGGCAGCCACAATCGGATCAGGTTGCGCGGCGGGGATATTCGGCAGAGGGCTCCCCTCTTTGCGGCTGGCACGGTCGCCAACCTGATTTACAACGTCCGGCTGCGCGAACAACCCCCCACCGGTCTCCGGCGGCGGGGCCTCGCGCTTCTGAGCCGTCGCGGCAACAGTCTCCGTCCCGAACAACCCACCCTGCTGCGTCGGCTGCGCCTGCAGTTCTTTCGGCGGTGCGGCGCCCTCCGGAGACGTCAGGACGGCGGTGTCTCTGTCCCGAACTGCGGCGGTCTGCTCTTCGACGTTTCCAGTGGCGGCTTGGGATTCCTTCGCCTTCAAGTCATCCTTGGATGGCGCTGCCAGCTCGAGCGCTGGGCGCTGATCCACGTCCTTGACCCGCTGCTGCTCCCAAGATGCAATCTCTCGGTTCATCCTGGCGACGTCGTCCGTCAGGTGCTCGACGATGCGCTGCCGATTGGAGAAATACTCTTTCCAGGTGTCGAAGCGGTTGTCGTGCTTCTCGATCGTGAGGCCTGCCTTCTGCCGCACCTTTTCGTTTTCGATTTCCTTTTTGTCTCGCGCAATAGAGGTATCGGTCTCGGCGATTCGCTTGCGCAGGTCGTCGATACGGGCGCTCACAGCCGCGTTGATTTTCTCCGGGTCTCCTTCGGAGCGGCCACGCTCGATCTCCGCCGCAGATTCTTTGCGGAAGGCGTCGACGTCTCCGGCGATGTAGCGCCCTTTGGCTGAGTCGAAGTCTTCCATCTTCCCGTTCGGAGAGATGATCTTCGATGGTTTCCCGTTGGCATCGGTGGCCACCACGATCTGCGGATTGGCCTGCTCGTTCTTGGATCGGAACTGCTTGAACGCTCGAAGCGGATCGCCGCCGTGAGGCACATTGATAGTTCCGGTTTCACGCTCTCCGCTCTCCCATGTAGAGGCGAAGACATACAGGGTATCTGGCTGCAGCTTGCCGGCGTCGAGGCCCATAGTACGCAACGGGCCAACGTCCGTGCCAGCACGACGTTCCGGGATAGTGGGTAGTTGAGTACCCTCTGTGGGGCGCGGCGTGGTGGCGGTGGACTTACCCTCCAATTCTCGCTTTGGAGGTAAAGAGGGCGCTACTTCGTCGTCTTCGCCCGGCTGGCGCTCTCGCGGTCCCACTTCTTCCGCAAGAGTTTGCGCGCGAACTTCTTCACCGCTGGCGACTTGTCCTTCAGATGGGCGAAGCCCTGGAATTTGGTCGAGTTCGGCATTCTTTTCGTCCTCCGTCATTGTACTCCAGGCGTCATGGCCTGTTGGGGCTGTGTCCACCACCGCCTGCACGTCAGCGGCTTCCTGCGGGGTGATCTCTGGTGCCGCTTCCACGCCAGCCGTATCGTCCTCGGCAAGGCGCACCATGAACTTCACGACTTCCTTCTGCTTGCGGGTCAGGCCCTCCCCGGTAAGCGCAGCCTGGACCGCGTTCCGGTAGAACTGCTCGTTTTCCTGAACAGGGCGGTCAGCCCACCACTCGGCCTTGGGAATCCATTTCGTGCGACTGAGTTTCTCGTCGCCCGCGAGCTCGCTGCCGACCTTGGTTTTCTGGCGGATCAGGTGCCCGCCGCGCTCCGCCCAGCCGGCGCTGTCGGCAAGCCCGGGAAGGGCCTCGCGGACGGCAGGGGTCTTGAGTTTGTCTGCAAGCTCCTGGTCAGCCGCCTTGAGCGCGGTGCTCTCCTTCACCGCGGACTCGCGCAGCGTCGCGGTCTTGCCCTTTTGGGAGACGACCTCGAGTTCCTTGTCGGTGAGCTGATCGACTGTCCTGCCGAGAACGGTCTCGCCGGTACGGTCACGGCGCTTCAGTTCCTTCTCCGCAGCGATCTTCTGGTCGAAGTACGGCGCCGACTTCGCCGCAGACTGCAGTTGCTCAACGCTCATCTCATGCGGCAGGAGGCCGCCAATACGGACCACAGGCGCCTGCTGTTCAGTCGTGGCAGGCTGTTCACGCTTCTTGAACGCCTCTGGTTTCTGAACACGCTGCGCGCCCGGCTGCGCCTTGGTGAAGGCAGTGACGTCCTGGAGCTTCTGCTTGAATGTCTCCATCGGCATCGGCGTGATGCCTTGGATGCCGTCCCAGCCGGCTTCGTAGTTCCGGCGATAGAGTGTCACCGCTTCGTCGAGGGTAGAGGCCCCGATCACCACCTTGGGTTCATCGAAGCTGCCGTCTTTCTTCTTCTGGTCGACGACGAAGACGGGGCCGTTGAATGCCTCCGTAGTGCCTGGTTTGATGAAGACGTCGACGTGCTCCTTGTCGGAGGCCTTGGCAGGCACGCCCTTGATGTAGCCGTAGTGATCCTGCAGCGCTACCCATTCCGGCCGGCGCTTGGAGCCCGCCGGATTTTCAATGCTGATGTCGAGTCCGGAGACGTTGAGATGCCCCTTCTGGTAGTTGCCGGCATCCTTTTGCGCGTCGGTAGGCTCCGGCAGAGGGTTCTGCGAGGATGGTGCAGCCTCGTGAGCAGCGGCATCCACTGTACTCAATTCGCGTACGTTCGTGCCAATTTCAGGAAGTGCAGTCTCCCCTCCAATCTGAGAATCGGAGGTAACACCTTTCGCGCGTTCCATCGCCTCCATGCGATCGAGGATGACCTTACCCAACGCTGCGGACATGGCAGACTGCGGCTGAGTCTGACCGCTTGCCTGCTGTTCCGCCTCGCGCTCCTGGCGCAGGCTGGTCTGGATCGCTGACTCTGCTTCAACGTCCCGACGCTCGCCGACCATGGCGTTGAGGTCCTGACTCTTCTGCGACTCGAGCTGCTGGTAGGCGGGTTCCTCACGCGCCGCGCGCTCACCACGATCGACGGCCCACTCCATGGCTCCGGTGATGAGACCGCCCATTGGAGAGGCTGCAACGTCTGATTCGAAGATGGTGGCGGACGTCGCCTGGGTGGCTGCAGCGATCGCTTCTTCAATCGTGCCAGCGCCGCTGATGCTGGTAATGGCATCGGCGACCTTGGCGTCTTCCTTGGCTGCTGGTGGCTGGGCAGGTTGTTCCTGCGGCTTGAAAATGCCGGTGGCCACACCACCACCACCGCCGGCAGCGCCCTCGGCGATCGCCCCCATGACAAACTGCTGCAGCGTGTCGGCCGTCACTGGGCGGTTTCCGCCAGCGGCCAGATTCGAGCCGATGTTCTGGCCGATCTGCTCGATGGCTTCCTCTGTACCGCCGAGCGGCGCGCCGGCCGCAAGACCGACTGCAGCCTTACCGAGAACACCCTTTCCGGGGATGGTCAAACGTCCACGGGTCAGGGCGCCGATCAAGAAGTTCTCGAACGCCCCCTCGGCCGCAGACGGGATAGCGTTTCCAAGACCACCGCCAAGGGCCGCGGCTTCGGCAACGGAGTTCTTGGCGACGTCAGGATCGACACCCGTGTTGAGGAGTTCGCGGTAGAGCCTGGAGTTCGCCAGAAGCTCCTCATGACTCATGGCTTGAAACTTGGTGCGCTCCTCCTCCACACCGCCGCCAAGGGCCTGCAGGCCGCCCACGGTGGCGCCTATGGCCAGCTGTGCAGGAATGCTCGCTCCTGCCGTCCCGATGGCGATGGCGAGGTTCGGCGCGAACTGGCCGATGGCGTTCAGCCCTTGTAGGGCGAGGCCCTTGACGCTGGGGTCAGTGCCGAAGGACCAAGTGTCGGTGTCGAAGAGGCTGCCGGTGATCTGGGTGTTGGCCTCGGCCCGCTTCGCCCCCGGACTCTTCGACTGCTCGAGCCAGTCGATCGCGCCCTTGAGCGGGTTCTCGGCGCGCAACTCCGTGCCCGCAACCGCATTCACGCCGCGCGCTAGTACCTCTCCGCCGCCCTGGGCGATCATGCCAGCGCCAGACAAAACACCGGATGCCGCTGATTTCAGGTAGTCCGTTGGACCGGTGGTGTCAAGGGACTCAAGGTGCTGCAGGATCTCCTCGTCCTTGTACCCGGCCTGCCGAGCGGCAGGGACATCGAAATTCAGCGAACCGCCGAGATAATCGGCAAGCTCCGTATCGCTGTAGCCCGCCTTGCGGGCGCCGGCGAGGTCAAAATCCATGGTCTTCAGATATTCCCGCCGTACTGGCCTTCAAACGCCGCACCTTCACGGGACCTGATGCGACCTTTCATGCGCTCAATGCGCTCGCGCTCGAGCTTCGCGGCATTGTCCTCCGGGGGTTGATCGAAGCCGACGGGGTTCCTGTCTCCGACCTCGAGCGCATCCGCCACTGGTGCCGCAGCAGGCGCGGCGTCGGACACCTGCGGACGCTTCGACTTGTCGAAGGTGTCCAGAGGCGGGCGATCTCCTGGCTTTGGCACGGCTTTCTCGTTCGACTCCACCCAGTTGCCTCGCTTTTTGTCGAAAATCTTGTAGCCGGTGACGTTGCCCATGTCGTCTTTGAGAGGAACGGGCAGGTAGTTGTCGTTGTCTTTCCCGGTGAGTAGCTGGATCGACTCGCTGATCTCCTTCTGCCGCGCCGGATTCGCGTCCGGAAATTCCTTGCGCAGCTCGTCGACGCGCTTTGCATTGTCGAGCGTGAGTTGCTTGATCTGGCGATCCAGTGCCGCGCCCTTCGCCTGCACATCGAAGTTCTTCGCCTGAAGGTCGAGTTGACGCTCGCCGCGGTTGTTGTCGGCGGTGCGATCGAGGGCGGTCTGGTTGTCGCGCTGACGGGTCTGCTCGGTGGTGCGTACCTGCATGGCTTCTGAGACCAGCCCCTGCCGGCGATAGGCCCCCTCTTCGGCATCGGCCATCTCTTCTTTGGTTTTCGGGCGCGCGGTGCCGGAAAGATCATCCACGGGAGATGCGCGCGAGGCCTCGATCTCCTTGGCTGCTTCCATCCCGGGCTTGCGGCGCAGGGTATCGGCGTACTCGAGTTCACCCTTGCGCTGCTCGGCAAGGCGCGCGTCGCGGGTGGCTTCGAATTCGCGCAGACGCGCGTCGCGCGCCTCTTGGATGTCGGCGGCCTCCTTCTGTATCTGCGACCTGGACAGGTACTCGATACCCTGATGAGCAACTCTCTCTAGGGCACCGCCACCACCTGACATCGCTCCAGCGATGATTCCCATATCACGCCCCCATCATCTTGTCGGCCACGAGGCCTTGTGGACCTTCAGCCATTTCCTGCTTCGGAGGTTCCTCGACAGGCTCCGCCTCATCGGGTGCGGCAGAAGCCTGACCCTGCCCACCCTGCTGCATGGCGCGCGCGGCCTCCGTCACCTTCTTGTTGAGTTCCGGGCTGTCTTCCACGGCACCGGAAGCCACCGCGAGTTCGGTGACAAGGACGGCCACCGGAAGAATAGTGCGCTGCACGAATTCCGGCGGGACGCCCTTCGCCTGGGACTTCACCTGCTCGACGATCGCCTTGGACACCTGCATGATGGCCGCGACTGGATCATCGCTGTTCTGCACCGCCTGGGCGATCTGCTCGGCCCCTTTTGACGTTGAGTACAGCAGCTTCATCTCGGCGAGCAGGATCCCGCGCGCGGCCGTGGCGATCTTGGGGTAGCGAGACGACAGACTTCCGGCCTGCGCCGCGGCAGGTTTCTCCTGCGGCTTCTGTTCCTGAACGGGTGACTTGCCTGGCATGCCTTCCGCCATCTTGCCGGGTGCTGAAGAGTTCGGTTGCATCATCGCTGCTCCTTACTTCATCTGGCTGTTGATGAGGCCTGGGTTGCCTATTCCGGCATGCAACGGGGCGCCGGTCGAGCGACGGGTCGCCACCCCCGTCCCGGGTCGCATATTCACGTTGGCGTCGTAATACGACCCCCCCTGCACGAACTGGCGCTTCCACTGTTCCATTTCCTGCGCGTCCTTCTTCTTCTGCTCCTGCAGGTCCATGGCGGTTTGGTATCCACCGACTCCCATCGCCACACCGCCGGCGAGCGACATGGCGCCGAGCGTGAGGGCCGGGTTTTTTTGCCCGAACTGCAGCACGGAGTCGATGATCCCTGGACTCGCCGCAGCAGTCGTCGCAGGCGCAACTCCAAGCGCAGCATTCTGCGCGGCGGACTCTGCAGCCATCCCTTCCCATCCGGTTGCAAGGGCCTCGCCAGTGGCAGCATCTAGACCGAAGGTTGCTGGCGCAGCGAAAGTTTCAGCTACGGGTGATATTCCAGCCGTCGTAGCTGCTGCCCCAGAAATGGTAGTTGCTGCCGGAGCGGCCGCGCCAGCCGTACCGCCAGCGAGGAACTCACCTGCTTGCGGGGAGATCCCAGCAGACGAAGCACTCATTTCCGCGATGGAGGTCTCGAGGGCGGTGGCATCTGCGGCGGTGTTCACCCCCAGCATGTCGGCCATGAAGAGTTCAGATGAGCCTTCCGCAGCCGCCGTACCGCCCAAGCCAGCTGCAGACCCGCCAACAGCTGCGGTGACCACCACCAACGCACGTTCGACGGTGGACATATCGTTCCAGCCCTCTGCGAGGTCGGTGGCCTCGTTCACCCCAAGGGAATCGACGGCATCCTGATTGACTTCCAGTGTGACCGGATTGAATCCAACGACCTGGGACGCGACATCGCCGACATCCTTGACGGTGTCTTCGATGTCCGCTAGAGCATTTGATACAGATCCGCCCATGATCTACCCCTTGTTTAATACGACTCGCAGAAGAAACCACTCTTGGTTTGCTCCACATGCTGAAAATCCCATGAGACGGCAAAACTTGTGGAGTTTGAAGTTTGACCTCTGGCAGCGCGCGTACACGCGGTCATAGCCGAGCGCGCGAAGGATGTGCGACAACGACGGCCTCAGTCCGATGAGACGACGAATCGAAGCGATCGGCCTGCGCAGGATGTCCACATGCAGATAGGCGCGTCTACGCTTGAATTCCATGCGCAGAAACAGATCCTCGTCGTCAACGAGAATTGCCATATCGTGCTCGGGGAAATTCATCATGGTGCAGTGCTGAAGTCGATCAGGCCGCTGATGTCGATGTCGGCGATGCCGGCAACGAACGTGAGGCCGGTGTTCAGGTTGTTGGTGATCTTGTCCACCGCCAACTGCTTTTGCTCCGTGCTCGTGTTGGTGTCGCCCATGATCGCGGCGATCGACTTCAGGGCGTCCGAGAACAGCGCACCGCCTGAAGCGGAGGTCTGCAGCAGTTCCTTGTAGGTCGACTCGATGGTAGCGAGGTTCGTCGCCTGGTCGCCCTTCAGCGTCTGGAGCTGGACGTCGATCTGGCCCTTGAGGGTGTCGATTTCCTTGTCCAGCGCTGCCTTTTGCGTCTGCAGCGTGGACTCCGCCTGCATTCTGGAACCGATCAGCCCCTGCTCTGCGGTGGCTCGCGCACCCACGAGTCCTTCTTCAATCTGCCCCTGCAACGTGCGCAGCCGCGTGTCTGCCTGCTCCTGCGTGGAGATCAGCCCCTTGGCGATCTCGCCCTGCACGATGGATTGCGCCTGCGCTTGAGCCGCCTGTTGCGCCGACAGGCCGGACTCGACCTGCCCCTTGGCGGCAATCAGCCCCTGCTCGAGCGTCGCCCGCTCTGCCTGTAGAGTGGACTCCGCGCCGGCCCTGGCACCGATGAGTCCGGTCTCCAGCCCTGCTTGTAACTGGGACTGCGCCTGCGCCTCGCCAGCGCGCTGCGCCTGAAGGATGGACTCGGCGTCCGCCCGGGTCTGAACGAGCCCTGATTCAAGGATGGCATTCAACTTCGCCTGCTCGACCTCGGCAAGAGTGCGCTGGGTCAGGATCTGCTTCTCGGCATCTGTGCGAACACTGATGAGGCCGGATTCCACGTCACCCTGCAGCCTGGTAAGAACCTGCTGCTCGGCCGCGCGCTGTGACTGAAGCAGACCCTCTGCCTGCGCACGGTCGGTGATAAGCCCGCTCTCGAGGACAGCGCCAAGCCGCGCTTGGTCCAGCGCCTGCTGTGACCGCTGCGCTTGGAGCTGAGACTCAGCGGTGGCGCGCTGACCGATGAGGATGCCCTCGATCTGCCCCTGCACCCCAGCGAGCTGCTGCGCTTGGGTTGCGCGCTCGGTCTGAAGTTGCGATTCGGCGCCTGTTCTAGTGCCGATGAGGGCGGCCTCAATCTGGCCTGAGAGTTCCCGCAGTCTCGCGTCGGCATCCGCCCGGGTCGTAATCAGGCCGTTTTCGATCTCTCCCTGGAGCACCGTCTTCGCTTGTTCCTGCGCTGCCTGCTGGGCCGACAGGCCCCTGGTCTGCATGGCCTCCTGTGCCGACAAGACGCTCTGCTGCTGCGCTCGTTCAGCCTGTAGGGTAGATTCCACCCCACCGCGAACGCCGATCAAACCGCGCTCGATCTCGCCAGCCAATTGCCGAAGGCGAGCGTCGATCTCCGCCTGGGTGTTCAGGAGGCCGCGCTGAATCTCACCTTGGACGATGGACTGCGCCTGCTCTTGGGCGGCTTGCTGCGCAGAAAGACCCCTGGTCTGCATGGCCTCCTGTGCAGAAAGTACGCTTTGCTGGGTCGCGCGTTCCGCCTGCAACGTGGACTGGATCTGCCCGCCGGCCGCTTGGGTCTCGCGTTCCTGTGCACCGCGCGCAGCGACAAGACCCGTCTCCTGCGCAGCGCGTTCCGACTGCAGCCTGGATTCCGCACCCGTTCTCGCGCCGATCAAACCCGTTTCGAGTTCGGCGCCATAACCCAGCTTGGTGATGTCGTTCTGCGCGCCCGCGTTTGCCCTCGCGTTGACGTTCAACTCGCCGGCACTGAACTGCGCGGCCTGGTTGCTCGCCGCGGCGTTCTCGCGCGACGCCATGTCATAGATGCCGGCGTCCGCATTGGCAATCGGCAGGGCGGAGTCGATGGCCGCGAGTTCCCCAGCCCCCGCCGCCATCGAGGAATTCAGCAGCCCCCTCGCGTTCGCCGTTTGCTGAGCGCCTGTCCGTGCCCTCGTCATCAACGGGGAGCCCTTGGCGAGCAGGGTGTCGAGCTGTCCGGCCACCGTGCCGGTGGGCTTGTTGATCGTGCGCTGCGTGGCGTCGTAGGTCGCTGTCTTCGCTTGTGCGACGGGCTGGCCAAGCACATCGAGTTTCCTCGTGTCCTCTAGCATCGTGTCCTGGATGAGTCCGGCCATGTCAGTTCCCCTTTTTCTCTTTCAACTCCGTAATTTCCTTGCGGAGCGACTCGTTTTCGTTCTGGAATTGCACGGAGCGCGCCATCGCCGCCGCAGCGTCATTCATCGCCCGGTTGCGCTGCTCTTGGATCGCCTCGATAAGCAGTTGGGCATTAACAGTGATTTCGCTCATGGTGTAAAGAAGGCCACGAAGCCTCCGGAAAGTTTGGGGAGAACATCGTCAAAGATCCAACCAGAGTTGTTTCCACCGTTGGTGGAGTTATCGCCGGCGAGCCAAGTGCGACTGGGGGAGGCCTGCGAACGGCTGATGGACAGGAAGTCGCACAGCACATCACCAGCGCCTGTGTTACCAGTCTTCAGAAGGTTGTGGTTTGCCGCCGTGATGCTGGTGATCGTTACGAGATTGCCAAGAGTTCCTGAAGGAAACCCATCGTCATCCTCGATGGTCGTAGTCGTGCCAGCCGTGAAACGGATTGTGGCTGGAGGGGTGATGACTGAGATATTTTTTAGTGTGTTCGAGGCAGAGAAATCAAGTGACGCACTGCCTGGAGAACCAGTAAATTGTATTGATGGATAAGTCTTACCGCCCCCGTTAAACGTGATCGTTGCTGTGGCTGAAGTCTGCGGAATCTTGATCGTTGACGTGCCTCTATTCACCGTGAGATTCGTACTAGTCAACGCCTGCCAAACAACCGTATTGCCACCATCGCCTCCAGTCAGCGTCCAATCTCCACTTCCCATCGTCACCACGCGGACGTTGGAGTTATTAGTTGAGAATTGCCCGCACGTCACATTTTGGTTATTAGCGTCAAAAGTCCCGTTCGTCAACCTCAGGGGCTGTACATTGCTTAGTGTTATTGCATCAACCAGTTGCCATGTCCCGCCCACGCCGTCTAACGTCACAGGACAATCCATGGTGATTGCATTGCTGGTTATTGTCTTGGCGCTCGTTGCATTGAAAGTGATCGTCCCTGTGTAGGTTGTTATCATTCCGGCGAGAAGCAGCATTGAGCCAGAGATAGTCATTGGGCTTGCTCCGGTCCAAGTGATTGTGCCGCCGCCGGAAGGCGCGGCGTTTAAGGTGAAGTCAAGGCACAGTGCGGATTCGTTGACCGTCATCGTGTACGCACCTGGATTTCCGGAATTCGCGTCGAAGATCGCGTTGTCAGACGCCGTGGGTTTGTTGCCGCCCCCAGGGGCACCACCGGACGAAGTGGCCCAGTGGTTCGTGTCGTCGGACCAGTTGCCAGTGCCTCCTACCCAGTAGCGGTCAGCCATGACTCAGTACTCCATGTTGCCGGTCCAGCACTTCCAGACCTCGAGGCCGAGCGTCTCCAAGCGGGCGTGGTCGCCGCTGTGGCGTGGAGCCACCACCATGACCTTGCAGCCTCCGGCCACAGTGATCGGACGCCAGCAGCCGTAGTTCGGCAGGACGCTTTGGCCGCAGTTCGGTTTCTCCCTGAGCTCGATGTCGTTTTTGAGCATGACGAGCTGCAACGGGCGCGTGTCGCCCTGGTCGCCGCACCCCACGGGAGCAAGCAGGAGAATCGCCAGCAGAATGATCTTCGCGCACATCAGGTGTATCCCTGCGCTGAGGCAACCAAGTCCCACTTGGTATCGGTGCTGTTGTAGAGAAAACCAAGGTAGTCAGTCTTGCTCGATCCGCTCAAGGCGGTGGGCAGCGCGACATCCGTCGAGCCGCGGTAGATCGCGTTGAACGAGTAGGTATGCGCGTTCGTGGACTTGATGCGGATCACCAAGCGCTGCCCTTCCGTCGGCGTGCCGGTTGGCGCGTTCACCGTCAGCGTGCCCAGGCCCTGCGTGTTGGTGTGCGTCGCCTCGTCGGTGGAGTCTGCGGCCGGTGTGATGGAGGTCGCATCCGCAAGGTTGTTGACCCGCCAGGTTACGCGCTTGTTGGTCAGGGTGTCGGTGGTCGCGCGCCCGACATAGGTGTCGGTGCCTTGCAGGGTAATCGTCGCGCCGTCGCTGCCCGCGAAGGTCAGGGTGTTCGAGAACGCGGCCGTCTTCGCGTTCGTGATGGTCAGTGTACCCGTCGAACTTGTGATCGTCAGGCCGTTGATGCTCTTGTTGGTGAGCGCCTCGTTTCCGGTCAGCGTGGCAAGCGTTCCGCTGGTAGGTAGCGTGATACTCGTGGACCCAGTGGTGTTCAGGGTGACCGCATCATCTCCAACGGTGGAGAAGGCCGCAGAGATGTTGAGGTTTCCGGTCAGGGTAAGTGTGCCGGTGGTGACGGACAGAGCCGTGCCGCCGGCATTGATGACGACGGCTTTCGAGCCGTTCCCGGAGAGGGCGGGCAGCAGGTCGAAGCCTGCCTCGATCGCCTCAAACTCCGAGCGCATGACCGAGGACGATCCAGAGGAACTCGTCGCCGGCGACCCGGTTGGTGCATAAAATTCGTTTGCCATTAGTGCAAAGCCCTCCGGGGTGTAAAGTGGACTACCGCACCACTCAGTTTGTGCGGTAGGAAATAGTCTGAACTGCTGAAAATCTTCAGAGAGATGTTGGTTCCGGTTCCCTCGAGTTCGACTTCAGACGGCAGCAGAGTGCGACCATCCCAGAAGAATGCGTCCCAGGTGAAGGCGTCCCAGATCGTGCGCGCGAACTGCGACACGAGAGAGACCTGATCCGGTTGCCCGACATCGGTGCTGCCGTAGTCCAACTCGTAAGAAAATTGGACGGCAGCGTAGCCATCGCCGCTGACTTCCAGCATGGCGCGGCGGTAGCGCTTGCGGACCCTCGGGCTGACCGAGTGATTGAAGACAAGGTGCATGAAGCCCTCGATGGCGTCGCCGTCGAAGCTCGTGCCCTTCTCCATCTGAAACACCCATCCGTCGTCAGACCCGAAGAAGATGGCCTCGGTGCCGTCGGAGTCCTCGAGCGAGCACATGCAGCGCACGACGTCCACGAAGGCGATCGGCATCAGACCTACGACCTTCCTGCCAACGATCGTCACATACAACCCCGTGAGATCCGTGAAGAAGATGCGGTACTGGCTGCGATCCCTCGAGATGCAGGACGCCGACACAGCTTGGCGGCGATCCGTCAGGAAGGTGCGAACAAGATCCGAGAGCGTCGCGTGCGCGAAGTTACCGTAGGTCTGTGCGGTTTGGATGTTGGTCAGCCCGCGGTCATCCAAGAACACCGTGTAGCCCACGTCCTGAATCGTGTCAGAGAACGCTCCCAACTCTTCTCGATAGGAAACGAGTTCCCAATCCGCGCTGCTCGAACCGTACAGGATGCTCAATCGGTTGCGGGTAAAGATCGCCAATGCACCGCCAGCCTCTGAGCCCGGCTGCAGGGCAAACCCGGCGATGGTGTCACCCATAGCAAGTTCTAAGGCGCCGGTGATCGGCGTCCACTGGTAGGGCGTTCCGATGCCGGAGTGCTGCGCTGACCCAGCAAACGAGAAGAACAGGTGATTCTTGTGAGCGAAGATGTGCATCGGCGTATCGGTGGTCATGCCAGTGACAATCGGCACCAGAACCGTGCCATCAAATTCGAACCCGCGATTGACGCCGTCGGCCCCGTAGATGCGGGTGGTGTTGGTCCCGCCGCCAAAGTTTGCGTTGACGAACCGATATCGCCCGCTGGGGGATAGCGTGATTGCTGTTTCAGCCCCGCTGCAGGTCGCCACGATGCCGGCGGTGAAGGCACCGGCGGCAAAGCTGCCACCAGCAGGCGCAGCGACGATCATGCGCCCCGCCGCCGTGCCACCAGCGAAGGTCCCGGACTGCAGTACCAGGCGCTTGAGGATGGCGGTGACAGCACCCTGGGTGATGGTGTCCCCTTCACTCGGCGCTGTGCCGCTTGCGGCCGTGAAGCTCACTTCGTAGAACAGCGTGACCGCCTGCCAGCCTGTAGAACTCGACTTGTAGATAGCGGCAGCCGTGCCGCCAGCGTTGTTGCGCCAAGCGTAGGTTACGTCGTTGTGGCGCCAGACGCCGAGGATCGCGCCTGAACCAGGGACGGCGCCGATGTCATCCCGATACTCGTCCGCCGCCAAGTTCGTATACTGGGCGTGCAAGAGTGCGGTGGAAGCCCCGTCGACAACGGCAGTCGAGCTCGTGGTTCCCTGCGGGGCGGCCGACACATTCAGGGTCTCCCCTGAAATGAAGGCCCCGCTGATCTTGGTGACAACAAGGTAGTCCGGCGTGCCGCTCGTGACCACCGCAATCACCACAGCCGTCGCAAGGGACGTGACCCCGGCGATCGTGTTGCCCACTGCGAAGGACCCGGTGATAGTGACGTTCAGGATGGCGTAGACCGCGGCAGACGGCTTGGAGCGACCGTCAAAGCGCTCATAGCCGGCGATACGCCGATAGCCGCCCTCGAAGTCGGCCTCGTAGTTCTGCGCCTCGCGGCAGAATCCCTTCTTGGTGAAGAGGGGCGGCGTGACGAGATCCAGCCCACCAGCGAAAGCGATGAACTCGTGCTTCGCTGCTGCAGCGTCGAGCTGCCGGGCGATGTTCTGGACCACTGCCGAACGGCTCATGCGAGAGGCGCTCCCAGGCCAATTCCAGGTAGCTGATTGGCCTCCAACGCCCTCATCAGCGGAGTGCCCTCGCGCATCGCGCGCACCATGATTTCCGAGGCGGCGTCGTAGCCAGCGACCTTCTTCATGGCCTCGTACATGATGACCTTGTCGAATGCCGATGGCAGCTCCGGAACGTCGGCATCGGCGGAGAATACCTGCGGCGACATCTGGTACTCACCCGACACCACGAAGATTGCGTTCGGCACGGGCCCCAGCACCAGGTTGTTCTGCGGGTCGATGCTGTAGTGCGCCGGCGTGCCGTTTGTTTGTGTGCCGCGCCGGTACAAGCCCCGAAAGTCCGACCACGGCAGAAAGACCAACCAGCCCTCAGTGCCTACCCCAGCAGACTGCAGGTAGCTCTTGACGTTGAAGCCATCGTTCTCATCGTAGGGCAACCAGCGGCTGAAGCGCGTGATGGTGTCCACAAGACGGGAGTCGGTGCAGTCGGTCCCGGCGTAGATGCCATCGGCCGCAACCGTATTCACCGAGAACGTCGATCGCATCCAGCGCCAGTCTGGGTGCTGAAGCTGAATTTCCTTCCATGCGTCCTTCACCCAGTTGACCACGCGCTCGAGTTCGCCGGTCTGGCTCGCCACCGTGGTCAGCGTGCCAGTGATGCCGCACTCACGCTTCACGTCCTGGCAGAGCGCGAGATAGGTCATCGCTTGGTTCTCGATTGGTCATCGAGCAGAACGGCGCGCAGCGCCTCTTTCTCTGCTTCAGGCATGGCGCGAACGCGCTCGCGCGCCGAAACCTGCGCCTTCCTGCTTTGGATCGGCGTATGCACCTGGCGCCTCTCGTCCATGACGCGAACAAACTCATCTGCCAGACGTCGGAACTCGTCATCGAGCTGCACGAGCGTCATGGCAGAGTAGTCTGGCGCCGGCATGGTCTAGCCCTCCGCGAGGATCGCCTTCAGCCATGCGCCGCCGCGCACATTCGGATCCGAGACCACGGCGAACGGAACGAGCAGCGCGCTGTGCGGGACGTTGCGATAACCCTCGTTGTTCGGAAGCCTCTCCTGGGTGAAGGTCACCCTCTTCATGCGCGCAAGGATCTCGACGAACTTGCGCTTGACCGGCTGCTCCTTGCCGCGAATCAGCAGCATGCTGACGCCGTCGTTCCAGACCATCGGCGTCGGGTCGTCGGTCGGATTGGTGCTGTCGTGGATGTTGACGATGAGAACGTCCTCCATGAACTTCAGGAGCTCGGCCTTCTCCAGATTCAGCGGCTGGTCCACCGGCTGAACCAGAGGCGGATCCAGCCGCGCCGGTCCTTCCGCAGGCATGTCGCGCGGATGGTCCTGGCCGACCTTGTGATCCATCGTGTCGGTGTCGAGACGACGCGAGCGCACGGGCTGCGTGCGCTTTTCGTTGACCGCTCTCAAGCGTGCGGCCCCTGCCTCGCGCGCGGCGACTTGCGCCGGGCTCGGTTCCTTTTGCAACCTGGGCATACGATTCTCCTTGGTAAAAACCTCCCCCGCCGGAATGGCGGGAGAGGATGAAACTCTCAGCCTACGCGGTAGGCGACGAACGTGTTCGCTGCCGTGCGGCGGAATCGGAATGTGCCTTGCGAGGGCACCGCCACGGTGACGACCGCGTTTCCGACAATCGTGATGCCGGCTGCTGCCGTGAGCGTGATGTCATCCCCCGCACCACCGAGGTTGATGATGGTGAGATCGAACGAGTCGCCGTTTTCCACCTGGAATCCGGCGGCGAGCAGCGCCGCTTCGAGTTGTGTTCCGGTCCTCACGGTGTAGGCCGCCGCCGCCGTAGGCGTGGCCGCCAGGATGCCCGTGAGCATCTGCGCATCGGTAAGCCCTGCGGTATCGGCTGCGGTCTCCGGTGCCGCCTGCGGGGTAAAGAGCTTTCCCGTCATGCGGAAGGAGTCGGTGTTCTTCGTTGCCCCGAGCACGACTGCCTTACCTGCGGCGTTCTCGCCGTTGGTGATGCCGTCGATCTTGGCAAGGTCTGCGGCACCGATTGAGTCGAGCGCGGTAAGCTCCGCCATGTTGAGCGTGCTGACCACTCCGACATCGCTGGTGACCTTCATCACCGCGCCCTTCTTGAACAGCAACGTCTTCTCGACTACTGCGTTTGTCCACTTTCTCCAAAGCATGGTCTTCTCCTGCTTATGGACAGCGATGTTCCGCTGTCATATTTATGGGATGAAAAGAGCGCCCGAAGGCGCCCTTCCCTGCTGCAGTTGCTTTAGGCTTACGACGCCAACGGCGCCGTCGGCATTCCGCCGCCGAAGTCGTAGTAGGTGTCGGTCACGTCCGAGGCACTGAAGTTCGTGGTCCCCAGGGTGAACGTCGCCGCGTTCTCGCACTTCACCTTGACCGCCCCGATCGGGCAGGTGTCGGCGGTGGGCTGCGGCCAGTGCAGAACCCGTGTGCCGGCCGCGAGGTCGGCATTCAACTGTTCCGTGCCCTTGACCGTGGTCAGCGTACCGCCCGAGTCGAGCAGCAGCAGGTAAATGCAGGTCGTGAGTGCCGCCTGCACCGCCGCGGCGCCGGTGTCGATGTTGTCGGCGTCGGCCGCGTGATAGGCGATGCCGTCGATGGCGTAGTCGATCCCCGCGCCGTTGGGCGCCGTGATCTTGACGCGATCCGCCGTACCCGCGATGCCAAGGCCCGCCTTGGAAAGGCAGCCAGTGAAACCGCGGGGAATGTCGAGTGTTTCGTTCATTTGATTCTCTCCTGAAAAGTGTGGAGATCAGGGGCCCGAAAGCCCCAGATCAGGTTGCTCAGACGTCGGTGACGCCGGCCTCGATGACGCCCATCCATCCGCCGTTGGTCACGAGGACCGCCGACCAGAAGGTGGCGCCGACGTAGCCGCGCTGGCCCAGGGGATCCGACTTGTCCTTCTGGGTGTGCGGCAGGTGGGTCACGTTGAACGAATTCAGGCCGCGCAGCGCGATGTCGAAGGCCGCCTCTTCACCCATGACGATGAAGGGGTAGACGTCGATGGTTGACGCGCCGGTGGACACCAGGCCCGTTGCGCCAACCGATGCGCCGGAATCGGCGTAGGGGGTCAGCTCCGGGCTGCAGATGAACCTGAATTCCTCGCACGAGCCGAGCTCGAACTCGTTGATCGGCGAGCGGTTGGCGTACTTCGCCACCGGCACGAAGTTCGGGAGATCCCGGATGTCCGGTTCCGCGTCCGAGGACACGAACACGATGAAGCCGGCTTCGATCGCCGACGTATCGTAGTTCGCGCTCGCGGACAGGATGCGCGTCTTCTTCTTCGCGTGGTTGCGCTTGAGCGTCTTGGTCATCCTGCGAAGGATGTTGAGGCCGATGGCCTCGTCCACGGTCAGGCGGGTCGTGCCGCCGGCGTACATCACGTTCGACGCCGCCTTGAGCGAACCGAAGCGGATCATCTCCCGCACCAGGCCCATGCGCTCGCCGGTCTGGGTCTTCATCTCGTCCGGCATGTCGTCTTCGTACAGGTCGGCGGTCTTGTCGGTGTAGCTGTACAAGCAGCCGAACTGCTGGATCGTGACGCTCACGTCGACCGGGGTCATCGAGTCTGCCGTCGGGGTCACCCCTTCCGACAGGGCATGCGCAGCCGCGGTGACAACCGGGCGGTTCTGCGTGTGCACGGTGCTCGACGTCGCGCCGAAGGGAAGCCATCGCCGATAGACGATGTTGTCGCCCTGGTTCTTGGCCATCGGCTTCATCTTGCAGCCGAGCGCCAGCACTTCCACCGGGACCGCGTGGGCGAGGATCTCGCCCTTGATCTTGTTTACGCGGCCGGTATTGGTTGCGTAGTTCAACATCTGAATGCTCCTTGGGGTTATTTCGCCTTAGCCACCTTGTTGAATCCGGCGGCAAATTCGGCTTCGTCACTTGGGGTGCTCGGTCTTGGCGAAGCCGCACCCTTGGGCGTGGTCGCTTGCTCGAGCCGCTGTTGCTTCTTGAGGCGTTCCTCTTCGGGCGTGAGAGTGGCTTTGCCCGTCTGCTTTACCTTGAAGGCATCGAGCAGCTTGATCGCATCGCGCGCTTTGTCGCTTGCGGCCAGTGCCTGAACATCCGTGGGCTGGGTTGTAAGCCAGGCCTTGAAGTCGGGCGTCTTGACCGTGTCCTCCCAATCGGGGTGCGAGGAGTCGACGCGGGTGAATTCCCTGATCCGGCGTTCGCTCTCCTGCAGCGTGGGTTTCAGCGACTGCGCTACCTGCTTCGACAACGCATCGGTGTCGACGGGTTTTGCTTTCGCAATCTCGGCGCGAATCGCTCCGAGTTCCTCTTCGACAGGACCTGCCCAATCGGGAAAGTCCTCTTTCAGCTTCTCCCAGGCCTTCGGGTTGGACATCGCCGCCTTGACTTCTTTGTCCGTCGGCGCAGCGCCCGATCCGGCGGCCTTGGTCGCGGCGGCTTTCGCGGCCGTCAAGGCTCCGTCGAGCTTGCTGTTCAGTCCTCCGATGTGGCCGGCGAGGTTGCGCACCTGACCAGGCAAGGCATCGAGCGCGGTCAGACGTTCCCGCACGACTGCCGGGACACCTTCCCACACCTTCTCCTCGGCTGCTTTGCGTTCGGTCTCTTCCTTCGCCTTCGCTTCCGCAGCAAGCTCGGTCGCCGATTTCTCGGGGGCCTTGACTTCTGCGGGTTGCGATTCGGGCTCCGGCTTCTCGGAAGGCTTCTCGTCATGCGCCTTGTGGACGCTGTTGAAACCATCCGCGAAGCCCTGCTCGGCCTCACGCGCTGCAACTTTCGGGTCTTCCGCCTTCTCCTGGTCTGCGCCTGCTGTTTGCGTCGTTTCGCTCACGTTCTCGCCTCACGAAAAATCAAACATCGAAAAACGGAGGGCACCAGTTACTTCTCAGTGTCGTCCGCGTCTACAGATGGCGCCGGTTGATCCAGGGCCATCAATTCCTTGACCTCGGCGATGCGCCCGCGCAGCTTCGCGGTCTTCGTGTCGTCGAGTTCCTTGTCGTTGCGCTCCCGGAGTGCCTGAATCCGTTGCTCCAAGTGCGCTGTGATCTTTTTCCAGACAGCCGTCTGCAGATCCTGGTCGTTCAAGACCGGTGCGGCCTTTTTCTCAAACATCGGCATGCCTTTCCGCCCGATACCAGGCTGACTCTCCGGAGAGGTCGTCGCAGTTGAAGCACATCTCGCCGGCGATCATCTGCGCCACGTTGCGCTCATCCTTGACCCATGCTGGGACGTCCTGCGGTGGCACCGGCGTCCACGGATCGCGCCCATTCGGCGACCGGTAGATCACCAGCAAAGCGAGCGGCATATCAGTGCTGGTAGGCCTGCCCTGGTTGTGCTCGCCCGGCGGGTTCCGTCGGCGGCTTGCCAGCGATGTTGTCGTCGCGCTTCGATAGGTCGCGCTGCGCGCGAACCTTGATGACCGTGTCGGCGAGCTTCCCTTTCAGGGTATTCAACGAGATGTCCTTGCCGCTCATCTGCTCCATCTCGGCGATGATGTAATCGAGCTGCCGGTCGCGCTCCTGGCCGTGCTCCTCGACCTGGCGCTGCTTCTCCGCTTCCATCGACTTCCAGCCTTGATCGAGTTCCTGGAGCTTGACCTCGACCTGCGCGCGAAGCTGTGCAATCGCCAGCCGCGGGTCTTGTGCGCCCTTCGACATATTCTGGACAATCTGCTTCCACTCCTCGTCGTCGAACTCGAAGCGCTTCGCGTCTAGACGCTGGCTCTTGAGGAATTCCTGCGCCCATCTCTTCGGGTCCAGCCCGAACACCGGGTTCTGCGCGATGCTCGCCATCTGCGCTACGGCCTGGTTCTGCAGGTCGCGCTCGACCAAGGCGGACGATCCGCGTGCGTCGATGCAGTAGTCTCCCTTCTCCGAGTCCTCGCCGTACTGCAGCAGGAAGTGGTAGTAGCGCCGAACATGAGGTTCGGTGACGCGGTCATCGAAGAGCCGCGCGAGCCGGCGCAGTACCGCGCTCGCGTTGTTACTGAGCATCTGCATGCCGCCCAGGGTGTCCGGAGCCTTACCCATTTGCCCTTGCAGCAGGGCGGGAAGTCCAGTCACGTCCTCGGCGAGCTTCAGACCCAGCTGAATGATCTTCAACAGGTCGTCCACCATCATGTCGACCTTGATAACGCCGATCGCCTTGGTGGCGTCGGCGTACTCCTCGGCGTCCTTGTGGATGTACCAGAGGCGCCGCGGGGCAATGCTGGGGGCTTTGCCGTCGGCCGGCGTGATGACGCCCTGCCGGAACACCAGCATGGGGCCGGCGGCGATCCCTGCGTTGTCCATCAGGTTGCGCGAAGCTGCGGTGACGATGCGCTGCGGCGTGCGGATCTGGCGCGCAACACCGATGCCCGTCCACGAGCCGGCGCGCTTCTGCCACACCATCACGTCATAGGGGAACTCCCCGGTATCGAGCGGGTTCAGCGCCGCCTTGATGACGCGGTTGTTGACCATGACCAACATCACCGGTAGATGCGGGTCCTGATCCTCGCCGTCTACATTGACGCCGGCGGCCTCGAGGTCTTCCTTCTCGGCAACGCCGTGGTAGTACCAAATCTCGTACCGTTCCCGCATCCGGTCGTCTGCGACGGCGTCCGGTGTCGGCTTGTACTCGGCGGTCGCAGTCTGCGGACCCTCCACCAGGCACAGGTCGATCTGCGAGTCGATGTATCCCTGCTGCCCTTTCAACTTTCGCAGCTGGGACTTCGTGATGTAGTCTCGCTCCCAGGTGTAGGAGCCGTTGTGGATGTTCTCCCCGCAAGCACCGTCGGGATAGAAGTTCCATGGGTCGATCCACTTGGAGACCGGCTTCGTCTCCGAGACCATCGTGATGCTGTTCTTGCGCCAGACCGTGCGGTCCTTGCGCTCCGGCATCGGGCCCTTCAAAACTCCTGTTCCGATGCGCGCCGAATCCTCGATCACCGTCCTGACGTGCGCGTGCCACTGGCATTCGATGTGCCAGTCCTCGATCCTGGTCTGCGCCTTCTCCGCCTTCGCCTTAGCATCTGCCATGACCTCGAGGGCGGCTTGCGTGGCGATCGCCAGGGTGCGCTTCGCACCCTCCGGGTTTCCGGGATTCGCTCCGGCAGCCTGCTCGATGACGGGCTGCGGAAACTTGCCATTCGAGACGTCCTCCACATCGGGGACCGGCGTGGGGCTGATCGCCCACGACCTGTCATCCGTCGGCAGCAGCATGTCGGCGATGCGCGCCGCAGCGGCGTCCACATACGGCCGCGTGATGTTCGGGAACACCGTGCTGCGTGTGGCAGCTGCAGGCGTGGCAGTCGCCTGTCCGGGCGGCTTCGAACGCCAGAACGACTTGTGCTCGCTGCGGTTCGAGTCGTCGATGCCCTGGTAGAACTCCTCGTCCTCGAGCCACTCATCCTCGACACCGGAATTCAGGCGCGCGGCGATTGCTGAAGAGCGTGTCTTGGCGAGGGACTGCCCCAGCGCCTCGAGCCGCGCCATGTCGGCCTCGTCCTTGAGCCTCTGCGCCTCGGTGTCCTCGAAGGAGGGCTCGACCATCCCCTCGGCGATGGTGCTGGGCGCGACTGATCCACCGGCCTGAATGTTCGGGTCGGTGTTCAGCGCCATCAGTGATCTCCTGGGTTACATCCCCATGCCTTTGTCAAGCGGCTCCCACGACTCAACCATAGAACTTATTCCTGACGGCACAGTTTTCCAGTGCTTCATGCCGGAGAGCATCAGGTATCGCGTGTCGTCCATCAGGTGATCGTTTTCTTTCACGACCCGACCTTTTTCGTCGCGGTGGTACATGCGATACTCGCTGCGCCAATTCTGCAAACTCTTGAACACCTTCAGGCTGCCAGTGGAAAGTCCTGTCCAAACAGCCAGAATCCCGGCCTCGACATCGTTGTCGGCGAATTGGAGCGAGAGCCCAAGTTTCTTGTACTGCACCGCGAGTTGCTTTCCATCGCCTTGCCCGCGACCAACAGAAGCTGGGTCGATCACCCCTGAAATCCAATCGCCGCGAGCCCGCACAGCAGCGGCGTGAATCGGCGGTTCTGCCTGGCCGCGGTAATACTCGGCGTACAGGTAAACAATCTTCGCTTCAGGATCCAGCGCACCCCATAGAGCGGCTGTGCGGTTCCAGCCAACATCGAAGGCATAACCTCGCGGCCAATGCTGCGGGATCTGGAAATCGTACACCACGAATTCAGACTCGGCGATCGGGTAAATAGCGCCAGAGCCAATGCTGGGAATGCCCTTGGAGCGCGCGTCGATCATGTGCGGCGGCGTTTCAGCGAGCATCTTCTTCTTCTGCTCTTCGGTCAGGTGCGGGACATCGTCCCAACCAGCCATCACCAACGCCTTGTTCTCGGTCACCGCTTCTGTCATGCCTTCCTCGTAGCCGTTCGGCAGGTAATTCATCACGACATTGGTTAACCCCTTGAGAGGGGTGAAGGTCTCAATCAGGATGCCGTCGGTAGTCATCAGCCGCAGCACACACTCACCGCGGACGCCTTCGTCGGATTCCTCATCGAGCCAGATGACCTCCTGCTCGGTGCCTTGAAACGCTTCTCGGCCCTGGTCGAAGGATTTGAAGACGAGGCGCGAAGTACCGTCCTGCACCAAGTCACCAGTGCGCTCGAATCTATCCACGTCGTAGTGCCTGATCCAAACCGTTCCGACAGCCTCCGGAACACCTGGCATCGGCGTCCACTTGACGATGTCGTCGCCGGGAATGATGCCGGTCCCGAAGCGCCCATAGTCGCCAAGCAGCTTCTGCTGAATGATTTCCTTGGTGGTCTGCCGGGTGTCTCCAGCTGCCCAAGCCCTGACGTACTGCGTGAACTGCGCACCCTCCCACCACTTCGGATACCGCCCAGTCAGGTGCGCCGTCAGTTCGTAGCCACCACCACCCTCAGTCTTGCCGACACGGTTCGCGGACATGAACCCGCGCGTCTGACATGTCGCTCCAAACTTGAAGAACGCCAGGTGTTTCTTGTACAACGCCCGTCGCAGCGGCCCTGTGTCGGGATAGTAGGTGAAGAACTTACGTCGCGCGGCTCGATGTTTGAGCGCGGCGTGCGCCTCGGCCTTTACGATCATCGCGCGCCTTACCTCTGGCTCGAGCGATGACTGCATCTGCTTCGTCGATTGTCCTGCGGAGCTCGTCATCGGTCATCCTGTCAAATGCCCCCGGTTCACCGACTTCCTTGCGGTCAATGAACATGCCGTTTTCTTTTCCAATCAACTCAAGCGAGCGGTTCGCACCCATGGAGTTGAATTCGAACGCCGGCACCACTCCACCATGCTCGGTAGCAGTCAGCACAGGGTTGCCCTTCTTGTCTAGGACCGGCGCGGCTTGGAGGCATCGTTCGGCCACCGTCTTCAGGCGCCGCATGACCCAAGCCTTATCCGTGGATGCCTCATCAATGGCCTGCTGCGTGATGATCGCCCGGAGGGTCTTTACCCTTGTAGCAACCTTGTAGTCGGCCGAGAGCTTGCTCGCCGCTGGATGTAGGGTCTCCGGCTTCCATTCCTGACTACCGGGATACGCCGAACGGTAGGCATCGGCTTGGGACCGTCCAGACGCGAGCAGTTGGGCGAAGGACTCCTGCTGCCAAGTGAGGCCGTGCTCATTCTTGGACGGCGTCTTGACGCGCTCCGCCTTCGCCTTTGAGGCGCGCTTCTTCGTCATGCCATCCTCTCGGGCTCACCCTGCGGGGACATCACTGGCCCGCGGAACTCGGCGAAAGCGGCAAGTGGAGCCGTGCGGAAGACCTCCACAGCGCGGCGCGCCTCCTCCGGGCTGAGGCCTGCGCCTACCTCAAGCTGCGCTTCGTGCGTGACCTCGCGCCTGAAGTAGCGCTTCATGCCCAGGGTGGGACCGTCGATCACCACCAAGGGGAAGCTGCTCCTGAACAGGTTGAAGGGGAATGACATGGATCTCCTATCGTCTTGCAAGTCTGCGCCTGGCGATGCGGATAAAACTCGTGTCTGCTGCCGCAGCCCCATTAAAGTAGGTGAGATCAACATTCGAGCCGTTAACCGTGTACGAACCCCCGGAGGCCGTGAGCTTCCGCATCATTTCCAGAGATGCGTCCACACCGGAGAAGCCGTAGGTCCCCGCAACGGGCGTCAACTTGAGTCCACGCTTCAGGGCTGCGTCTGTACCGGCCAGGACGAAAGAGCCGCTATTCGCCGCGACCTTGTGCCCGTACTTCAGAGAGGCGACCTGTCCCAGTAGGCTGTAACCACCAGCTGCTGGAGAGATCAACAACCCACGTTTAAGGGTGGCAGCCGTGCCACTCTCGGTGAAGGCACCAACTCCAGCGACGACAACGTAACCGCGCCTGAACGTGACCGCGCTACCGGAAAGCGTGTAGGCCCCAGCCGTCGCCGTGAGTGGGTAGCCATGACTTAGCGCCGCCGCAGTACCAGAGAGGCTGATCGAACCAGCCGCGGCAGATAGCTTGTAGCCGACCTTCAGCGTCGCCGCAGTGCCGGCGAGCGTGAACGAAGCAGCATCAGCAACCAGAGTGTAGTTCGTGACGCCAGCCGGCGTCTCCAGCGGCAGGTTCGGGATCGCCGGGTCCTGCGTGGTCCGCGCGATCTGCCAGAAGTCTTGAATCGGGCCGCTGGCAAGCCGCCCGGACTTCCTCCGGAACCGCCGCTGGTCGCTCATGGACTACGCCGCCGCGCTGGTGGCGTGCAGTTGCCCCGTGTAGGTCGTCGCCGTGGTCGCGGGCTTGTTGATCTCCAGGAACGCGATATAGGCATCGTCGAAGATGCGCGGCGCCTGGTCGCGGTTTGTGAGCCAGTCGAACGGCAGCACCGAGTTGATGACCGGGAACGACATGAACCCCAGCGGGTGCCCGATCACGAAGTTGATGAGGCCGGTCGCCACCGACGCGGAGCACTGCATTTGCGTCCACGCCTTCATGCCAACGTCGCCTGCCTCCAGCGGCGCGAACCATCGCTGCACCGGGTGGTCCAGGCGATGCGTGATCGCCCCGGAATTCCCCGTCAGCGAAGGAAGCGTGCTCGCTGCGTTCGCCTGGTCCAGATAAGTGCAGACCGTCCAGTTGTGAGCCGTCGCGGCCAAAGCCGTGAGACCGACCTCTACAAATCCGAAGTTGCCGCCGATGTAGTCCGGGTTCGTGTTCGTTGTGGACTGGTAGCGCGTCGGCACGCCGGTCACAGCCTGCGTGGCCGTCGAGGCCATCGCCTTCAACACACCGAAGATGCGGTCGTAGCACAGCAGCGTGTTGTTGATCACCGAGGCTGAAACATCCGCCCCGACCAGGTGCAGGGTCGCACCGCCGGACGGGTTGGTGAAAATCATCCCGCCCGTGTCCGTGTCCACGAACGCCGTGCCGCCGGGCGCCGCCGCGGCCGCCACGCCGGCGATCGGCTGCGGCCCGAGCTTGTGCAGGCTGGTGGTGACGCCCACCACGCCGGTCGGGCCGACGGTGTTGAACATGCCGCCGGGCTTCTGGCTGAAGCCGGAAGACGCACGCAGCAGCGCATCCGAAATGCTCGCGAAACCCACGTCCGCGCAGCCGTACTGCACGCGCCCGCCGGCGCGCCAGAGGCGCTGCAGGTGCTCGCGCAGAGCGTCCATGGCGCTCGCGGCGTAGCCGCGCTCGAACGGGCCGATGAAGTCGCCGTCGCCGCACACCCGCACCGATCCGGGCACGTCGATGAGATGGATCGGCGGGCCGTACCAGCCGCGCATGCTGCGGCTGATGTGGGCGACTTTTTCAGCCCCGAGCCAGCGCTCCAGCCGGTCGGAATGCACCGACCGCAGCGTCTCGCCCCTTTGCTTACGAATCACGCCGCGCATCAGGTGACCGTAAGGATCGACGTGCCGAAGTCGACCGTGAAGGTCTCGCCAGCGAGTAGAGTCACCGCGCTAGCGTAGTCCCACCAGCCGATCAACTTGTTGCCCGCGCCGAGACCCCCAACCTGGTTATAGAGGACTGCATACTGGAACGGGCCGAACCCAGTTGTTGCCGTGAATACGATGTCCGTGCCGACCACGGTCATCGTCCCCGCGGGGGACTCCGAAGCCGTATTCTGGGTATCTGCGCCACCAGCCGTGTAGCCACCGCCCGTGGACAAGTCTGCGATGTTCGCGCGCGTCGTGTCGGTGGCAAGCGGCAGCTCGTTGGTGAGAAAGACATAGAGCGGATCGGCGTTGAGGTCGTGCTGCTTCAACCCCATCTGCTCGACGAAGTCGTTGAATTTGTTGAACGTAGCCATGGTGAGCGTCCTCTACGCGAGCATCCGCTTGACTTCGGCGCGAGCCTTGGTGATCTTTTCGTCGAGGTCCTTCAACTCGCTCCTGCGCGCTTCGACGTCCTTCTCGAGCGACTTCAGCGTTTCCTGCGCGGTCTGGGCGCAGCCTTCGGCAGATGCCTGCAGGCGTGCGGCCTCGGCTTTCACGCGCGAGGCCTCGGCCTTCGCGGTTGCCACCACTACATCGGCCTTCGCGGCGGCCGTCTCACGAGTCTTGTTGGCATCCTCGACCCCCTGCGCCCTGATGGTGTCGGCAGCCGCGCGCGCCATGGACTCCGCCGTTTCCAGCGCCGCCGTGCGCTTCCGCGCCTCTTGCTCGAGGCCGGCCAGCCGCTCGTCCGCGACCTTCACCTTGGCCTGGATCTCGGAGTACCGACGCTTGGCGTCTTCCTCGGCCTGCTCGAGGCTGCCGATGCGCTTCAGGACGTCCGCGGCATCCCGCAGCCCGGATAGACGGTTCAGCTCGCGCTCGATGGCGTCCGCTGCACTCAGTAGTTTCGACACGGTCATACCTCCTGTCCGCTCCGGCTGCGCCGGCATACGATTGAGACATCAAGATCGGTGGTGCCGTCTCCTGCAGAGACGAACGGCCTGGTTAGCAACGGCACTTCGAGAATCTGCTCGATCTTCGCCGCCGTGATGTCCAGCGCGTTCCCCTGCGCATCCGCCAGGGCGGCGTAGGTCACGGCGTCGTCGTTCGATCCCTGGATGCGCAGATTGCCGCCGACCCCAGGCGTGCCGGTCACCTGCACCGTGCGGTCGACAAAGGCCATGTACTTCGACGGGATCGGGGTTCCACGATCGTTCGTGGTGGTGAGCGTCTCCCAGAAAAACTTCACGGTGTTCTCGTTGATGCGCGTGACGACTGGAACGATAGTTGCCATCTAGACCCCCAAGCCGCTGCGAGCTCGTCTCGCAACAATGATGACGGTGACGCTGCTGACCCCGATCTCCCCGTCGCTCAATCGCGGGCGCATGAGCAGCGGGACTTCCATGATCTGTTCGAGTTTTGCTGCGGTGATCGACAGCGCGGTCCCCTGCGGATCGTTCAGTGTGGCGTAGGTGCCACCGTGGTTTGACCCCTCGATGAGGATGGTGCCGTCCGCCCCGAATGTGCCCTTGACCTGTACGGTGCGATCGACGTAATCCATGAAGGATTCTGGAATCGGGCTGCCGTCGTCGAACTCCTCCACCACGGGGGCACCAGGGTCGGTGTCGATCACCGTCATCGCCGCCCAGGTAAAGCGCACGGTGTCCCGGTCAATATGGGTCACCGTCGGCACGATCGTCGCCATTCACTGCTCCTTGATTTGGGTGTCGGATTGAGTGTGGCGAGCAACGGACCCAGTCAGCCTGCGCTCCATCCACTGCTCGGCCATGAAGATCGCCCGGCTACCCATATGTCCGATCACTCCGACCACGGCGGCCGTCAACCACTCGTTCATGCCGAGGCCCTTGCAGACCCACCAAGCGAAGACCCCACACACCCCGGAAACAAAGAGTTCGCCGACGAGCTCCATGACGTTGAAGACCCTGACCTTCCCGGCCTTCCACTTCTGCCAGAAGTTGATCGCCCCACCCAACATCGCAACAGCCGCCATGATGAGAGTCGGGGTAATCTGATCGCTTGAGAGCGGCCCGTCAGGAGCTGCTGGCGGATTGGATGCCTGCTGCGTTTCGGATGGCACGGCTACCTCCCTCGATCCCATGCGTCCGCCGCGGATTCGACGCTGTTCATCATGGCTTTGAACTGCCGTCGGTCCCGGCTGCAGGCTTGGAAGTTTTCGGCGACGACGTCTCGGACGTCCTCGGCGGTGTATGGAGAAGCACCGGCTCGGAAGGCGGCGTCACCCCCAAGAGCAGCTTGCGATACGGGTTTTCCGTCGAGTCCGGTCCAAGCGCTATCGAGCGCGAACACGAACTCCCAAGTAAAACGAACGCCAGGAGCAGCACGAGGAGCAGGATCGACACCAGCGGATGCCGACGGCCGCAGCCCTGCGCCAGCGTTGACAGCGGGCCCATCGGGTTCGGTAGCTCCTGGCTTGGACGTCGGCGTATGCACGACCAAGGGCCTACGGTTTCGGTCTGCCTCACGTTTGGCCTCCTTCCATTTGCGTTCGTTGTCCTGTGCCTGCTGTTCCGCGGTGGCGCGCCCCTTGTCTGCCTCAAGAAGTGCGAGGCTGACGGCGGCAGCGCGTTTCTGCCCGGCCTCGATCTGCATGGCCGTGGCCTTGTCCCACTCGACCTGCTTCGCGTCCTGGCCGGCGGAGTAAGACCACCACCCGAAGGTGCCTAGTGCACCAAGAATGCCGAGAAGAATGAGAACCTCGACGGTGCCGAACCCGGTCTTACGCATTCGGACCTCCGAAGAGAATGAAAATAAATCGAAACACCGCGACTATCACTACGGACCAGATGGCGATACCCAAACACAGCAGGCCAACCAGTACCGCCGCGCACTGCTGCTCACCGGCGAGCACCCAGCCTCCGTTCGCACTCGGCGATGTAGGCCGCCTTCAACTTTTCCGCAGGCCAGTCTCGGTAGGCGGGGGTGTAGACAAAGCCGATGGCGTGCTCGATGATCTCCTGTAACTCCGGGTCGAGCGGCAACTCGACGGCGACTTCCATGTACAGCGCTCGCTCGATCTTCCACCCGCCATCAACGTAAACGCGACGCATGCGCTCGATGTTCGGCGCGTATTTCCTGGCGCATCGCTCGGGGTCCGTCCAGTTGATCGGTGAAGAGCTGGCGCAGCCCACTAGGACAGCGCAGAATAGCGCGACGCATCGCATCAGAACCTCCGCTTGATCTGCAAAGCAAGTACCCAGTTCCCGCCGTCGTATGGAGGGATGGCCAACAGGTTCGCGCCGTACCGCTTGCCCTCGATAGTGGCCACCCCAGCAACCAATGGCGCCAAGTGCCCTCTGTTGTACCCGGTGACCACGCCGGCAGTGCTGCCAAGGCGGACGGCACCAAGCGACACCGGCGTCCAACTGCCAGCGACGTATTTACTCAGGCGGAGCGAGCTGTTCCAATACTCACCGGCTGCCACGCTCCAGCGCGAATTGATCGCGTACTCAATGCCGGGCCCGTAGTTCCGCTCGTTGTAAGGCGACGACCGGTCCATGTGGTACGAGCGCACCGTGGCAACAATCCACAGCTGAGACTCATCGGCATACGCCAAACTCGCACTCGCCAAAAATACGGCGAGAGCGACGCGCTTCATCTATTTCAATCCAAGGCTGCCCTTGCGAGCTGGTAGAGAGCCGCGCGCTCCGGAAGGCCGTTCAGTCCACCGTTGAGGCGCCTCGTGATGCCCTTGATGTCGTTGCGGTCAGCGAGGTCGTTGAGACCGTTCGCCTGCCAGAACCACCCGCCAACACGGCAGGCTGGCGCGGCAGAAAGCAACTGATCCGGACTGTCGATCAGGTCGAGGTTCAGCGCCTCCCCGGCCTTCTCGTAGTTCTCGCGCCCCGTCAGGTGCGGCAACCCACGCCCGCGGAACATCCAGCCGTCGCCGGAAGCCTCATCCCCGTTGCCCATGCGGCTCGCATAGATCCGGTTCGCCAGGCGCTCCGGCTGGTTGAGGTAACCCCATGCCTCGTCGGCATCCAATGGGTCCCACCGAGGCTTCGTGGCGGCCATCAGCGCCTCGACCGTGGTGTAGCGCAGCTTCTCCTCGAGCCAGCGGAACCCGCCGGTCTCGTGCGCGTACTGCGCGAGGAAAGCAGCCTGACGAATATCCGTGTTGGCCTCGATCTCCTCGAAAACCTCCAACAGCGGAGCGACGAAGACCTCGAGCGTATCGACGGGCGAGGCAGGACACACCAGCCGCAGCGCGCCCAGCGTGAGAGACTTCACGTCAACTTTCTATGCCGAATAACGGGTCCATGTCCCCGCGCAGTTGCACGCACATCGCAGCCAAGACAGAGGCAAAATCAGACGGCGACGTTTTTCGATCCGTCTCCGCTTGACGGTAAGCAAGGCCGACGATCTGCACAGCAAGTTTCTGACCATCGTCCCCACGACTCTGAAGAAGCGCGCCGTATATGTCAGGCACCATCGCCATGGTTTGTGCCTTCGAAATTCCGTGCCGAGCATGGGTTGAAGCGACGAGTGCCATGTCCGCAAACACCACACACTCTTCTGCGGATTGCGCTTTGGGTGCCGCGAAACCGCGGCTGGCGAAGACCAATGCGCCCAGGACGCCGATCACGATGGCGATCAGGAAATACTGAAACCACGCGGGAAGCCGCCTCAGTCCGATCAGTGTCATGGCCGTTCTCCAGATTTTTTCTCAAACTCTATGCACATTTGCGCACACTCAAAATACCCGGCACCGTCTATCCGGTTGTCTTCTTTCGGCATCCCGGCCTCTCTGGATAACTTCACCGCCACCATCATCAGGCACGCAAAATCTGGCGTGAGAGGAACATCAACCCCGTAACGGCGTTTGATGAGCGCCCGCCACATGATTGCCGTGCATTCGTAATCAACGTGCGGGTGTCCGTAAGCGCCACCACGATCACCATGAACTAGACTCTGTGCGATTTCTAGAATGCTCACGGTTCGACGTACTCCACTGGAATTCCTATCGCGCGAGCGACGCTGATTTCCTCGGAAACGCCACTAGATTCCATCCACCCGGGGAGCATCAGCACCGCGAGCTTTTCGCAGTGCTTGAGAATTTCTCGATCCTGCTGCATCCAAAAATCGTGGTTCACCGCGTCGCCCATCATCAACCCAATCTCGTGGGTGTGGGCAATTGGGCTAAAAACGCATTCCCCAGACTTCATCATCTCTGCCGCTTTCATCACGGAAGACCAGTAGCGCATCCGACGGACCTCTGGATCCTGGTGAGAATAGGGCGCAGCCAGATAGGTCAGAGCCATCGCGCTACCCTCGAAATCTGCGGCCATAGCAACGCGACGTTTGCACAAGCGTAAAACCACAACGCCCATGTCATGTGCTTCTCTGGAGTCCCAGACACGAACCAGCCCCAGCCAAGATAGAGCAGCGTAGAGGCTGAACCGAAAGCAAGGGCGCCGAGATCGTATTTGTTCAAGCTACCCGCGCCACGAACCGGATACGATGAAGATGTGCTGCCTCTTGCCGTCCGCGTGCAGCAGTACATGGGCATTCAGCCATGACGAAGCGCCGTGGTTGTATTCGAGTTGCAGCCGCGTAGATGTCCCGGCCTGATACGCGCCCTCGTCAATTCCCGCTGCGTGGCTATGGCCCAATATGCTCTTGACGCCGATGCGCCGCAGATTGTGGATGCTGCCGCGAGCACCGTTCGGGCCCTGGTCGCCGTGCATACCAAGCTCCACCCCGCCCAACATGAAACTCTCGTCCACGTCCAGCACGCGGCTGTTCGGAACCACGGCCTGCCTGAACCAGTACGCGAACGGGTCAGGATATTCAGTCCCTTTCCCGGTCATCTTGGTGCCGCGAACCATCGCAAGAGCTGTTTCCAGGTAGAACTCTGCATTCACCGGATCTCGGCGCCAGTCGTTCGATACGATCCAACGCCTGAGCATGTCGTTGTGGTTGCTGCCGACCACCACGGATTTGATGTCCTTCGTGGTGCGTTTCGCCACGAACTCAATAGCCCGCTGGACCTCGGCCCTGGCATCATCGGTTCCGCTTTGGCGCTTCGCCACTGCATTGAACGGGTTGCCGTCGTGGTGCGGGTTCACGCTGTATGAATCCAGCAGATCGTGCCAGATCAGGTATTGCGGATTCAGAGTATCGACAATCCCGCCATCACCGAACGTCGCCTGTTCGACCACAGGGCATATCGCATCAACGTGGGTATCGCCCATCGACAAAGCAAGGGGCCGCGGTGCCCTGCCAGAGCCTTTCTCCGTGTACCTCGTTTCCAGATCCGTGCAGCTCTTGGTCTTGGCGTCGAAATGAACCGGCCGCATGTAGAAGCGTTTGCCGTCAACCTCCACCAGGATCGCGCTCAACGAGTGGTGAAACTCCCCGATTCTCCCGGCCCTTGAATCCGTATAGTTCGCCTCGGTGCAGGCACCGGAGGTCGTCAGCAGCTTTGCCATGCGCCCCGGCGCCGTAGGGATTGACCGCAACTGCAACTTCGTGTGGCCGATGATCCCAGAACTTTCAAGGGAAACAGCCTCGGCCCCGGATAGCGGGCTTGCTGCCGTAGGTTGAATCTTCAAATCGGCAAGCACTGTCAGGTTTTGGTTCAGCGCATGCCGCACGTTCCACAGGAACGGTCGGACTTCGGTAGCCCAATGCTCGGCGTTCTGCTGACTCCCCGACCACTGGCTCGTCGGGTTTTTGTAGCGCATCGGGATCACCAGTAATTCCGCCCCGAGCTTCTTGGTCATGGTCCGCAACACTCGCCACCATGCCTTGTGTACCGGGGTTGCGTTCTGCGCCGCTGTAATCAGGTAACGCTTGGCGCCTGCGGCGAGCTCTCTGCTGTAAACAGTCGTCGGCGCGAGAATCTTGTAGGTCGGGTCGTGCGCCTCCTTGAACTCGTCGAGCGTGCGGCTCATCTGGCTATCTCGTCATCTCGCGCATGCGTTCGGCCGTTGCTTTAGTGCCCGCCCAAGCACGCTTTGACTTCTCGACGACAACGACGTGTTCATCGAACATTGAGCGGAACGCGCTCAAATCCCCGAGACCGATGCCGGCCAGTTTTGCAAAACTCTGTTCATAGTCCCATCCGTTCCCGAGGGCCTTCAGCGCTTCCCGGATCTTCTTCGGTACGATGAAACTCTTGTCGTGCGTCTCACGGAACTCGCTCAGGCTGCGACCCTTGGTGTTCGCTTGAGCTGGTCCGGCAGCAATTCCGCCCAGCGCACCAAACCGCTCGCGCGCTCGTTTCAACCGATTTTGCATGGAAGAGTGGGTGATGCCCAATGCTTTGGCCGACGCGGACGTGTGGTGCCCGGACTTCTCCCACGCCGCCACAGTGGCTTTTAGTACCTCATCGCTCATTGCTGGTGTCGGCATATTCCCTTTCGTTAGTCGAGAACGATCCCGCGCTCCGCAGCCACCCCCTGTAGCAGCGCCCAACTGAAGCGCGCGTACTTCTGCAGCAGGTAAAAGTGGGTCCGGACGAACTTCTTCCCGTGAGTGCATGGACCCAAGGCATGCGTCAACTCGTGCAGCAGCACCAGCACGTTTCTTTGACCCCTCGCCAACACAATCTCCGAATAGCCGAGGCAAAAAGAAAGCAACTGGTTGCCATGCCTCACGCCCTTCCCGGCAGCAATCGAGGGAAACTTCCGGCCGGGCGCCTCAGCATTCCAGATCCTGAGCGCGAGACGATTCAGATACGCCATGTCGCGCTGGGTGTTGGCAAATTTGTTCGCTGAAAGCGCGACTCCTTCCGCGCGGTAGAGCCAGCGTGTTTCAACGGCGCGGCGCGTCTTGGCTTGCATGCCGGCGTCTTCAGTGGACAACCGCTGCTTTCGGCACGATCACGGCGATGACGAACGATCTGGCAAAAATAATCTGCCGGCCATCATCAAGAGCGAAGTGCATCCCGCCATCGCCAAGTTCCCAGCTAGTCAGCGCGTGACCCATGATCCCGTTCAACACGGCTTCGTCTGCGGTGCTGGTTTGGTCCATGTCGCCTCCGGAAATTGGTTGCGGATCGAGGGGTCGAACCTCGTTCTGCGCGGTATGAACGCGCCGTAGAACCGTTCTACTAATCCGCGGTTGTTTGGTGCCCTACGTCGCGCCAAGACATGGATAAAACGGCGCCGGACAAATGTGCACAGCAGTTCTCGTAGATCTCTTACCACGCGATTGGCGAGAAATGCTGTGCACCAAAGATATTGCCCGTGCGCAGGAAGCCAGCGGCCTACAAAGGAGGCGACAGTAGCCGTTCCACCGAAGCGGAACGGAGGGTGATAGATGAGGGCGGCGATTGGTCTGGCCAATCCGACGTGTATCCACACGCTTGACCGCCCGACCGACCCGCAAGCCGGCTGGATAGTAGTCCTGGGATATCGCCCCCAGGGGCGACCACGTCGCCCTTCAGTCTGTTGGACAGGGTGTAAGGGGGCTGTGGGTTTAGAAAAGAAAAAGCCCGCGCGGGTTTGCCGGCGGGCCTTCTCGAATTCTGCGGGCGTGACTCTTCCACACCCGCGCGGGATAGTAGGGCATCCGGAATACCACTGCAAGTTCATAACGGAAGACCCCTTCGTTTTACTATTGGAATCAAGGCGATTTCAGCGCGGTCCGCGAGGTTGTCGGCCTCCATTAGAGACAAGTCCTGAAGGCGTCCTGACCGAAAGACACGTATCTTGATGCCGGCACCGGGCATGAGGCCCTCGTTCAGGTAGCGCACGCGCAACGCTGCGCGCATCATCGCGCCGTCCAGCTTGTCGATCAGATCGTCGATGGAAGCGTCGACCACTGCCATCGCCCATCCATCGGATTGTGCGAGGAGCTCGCTCGCTTCTGGGCTGGCGGTTTTCATGTAGTCGGAGAGCGAGGACCGCGTCATCCCGAGCTTCGGCCCGTGGTCCGCTTGGCGTGTTGCCCAAGAGAGGAGGTATGCCTTCAGCCTCTCTAGTTCGAGCTGCTCACGGGTTTTCATCGTCGACTCGGCTGCCAAGGACTCCAGGCGCGCGCGACCGCGCACACGGTTGAACAGCCTGGCGATCTTCAGGCCTGGGGATTCGCTCATAACTCCAGGACCTCAATGCCATGACAGGCACGGAGAATTTTCTTCGTCCTCGCCCAATCCCGCCGGCTGCGCGTCGCAGGGCTCTTTGCATCCGCCACCACGAGCTTTCCTTGCTCTTTCCAGACGAGGTCGCTGGTATATGTCCCGATGTGCTCGCCCTTACAGGTGCCGCCTGGGTCGAAGAGACTGAACTTGACGTGGACGCGAAGATCCTTGATCTCCCCAGCGCGCTCCCTGAGCTTCGCCTCGCGGTAGCAGTGGTATTCGTGTTTCGAGCCGAAAATATTGTGACTGCCACGAATACGCGTGGCGTTGTACTTATTCACGGGAGGCCGTTCCGGCGCGACCTGCACCGGCTTCGCCTGCGCGGGGTTCTTCCCGCTGCGCACCGTGCGAATCTGACGCTCGGCCTGCTCGCGGAACCGAGCCGGCAAATCAGCGACCGACGGGTAACGCATACCGCTCATGCGTCAAGCCTCGCAAGTTCTCGGTTTGTCCAAGCGAGTAAGAGAATGTCGGTCGCCTTCCACATCCGCTCGAACGCGCGCCGGTGCAAGCCGTGAACCCCGGTGGCCCCTTGGTGATGCTCTTTACACAAAGAGGCCGTTGCAAAGTCGTCCCGGTCTTCCCCGGTGCCTACGTGGTGCGCATCGCACGGGGTCGTGTTGCGGCCGAACCGATGCAGGCAAATCACGCACCTACATCGCTTCACGCGCTCGATGTGTTCGGCCCCGCTCATCGTCAGACCGCGTGCGTTCCTTCGACGCCGCGGCGCATCCGCTCCATGGTGCGGCTCTGGAGCCAGTGCATCGCCTCCTCGATGTGCGTCAGCGCACAGGCGTTCGCCTTGCAGGAGAACTTCCCTGTCTGGAAGCTGCGCAGCCGGTCAGCCACGATCGCCAGCAGGACTTCGTGGGTCAGGCCGTTGACGCCGTTTCCCTCGATGCTGATGGCACCGTTCTGGAACTTGATCTCCGTTCGCACGGACTCGTTGGTCTCGTGCGCCACGACGTAGTGGTGGCTAGCGCCGCCGAGGCCGGGCTCGTCCACCGCCGCAACTTCAAGAGTGTCGTTTGCTGGATTGACCTTGTGTCCGTTGATGTATCGCATGCTCGCCTCCTTAAAAATCACGTTTCAAATTCTCGTAGCAGCGCCTCGACCATCTCCCACGTTTGAACTTCTGAGAGATGCGGCCATAGGTAGCGGCGCGCGTGCTCGCCGCGGAAGAAAGACTTCACCGCCGAGTGCACGTCGCCGAATTCAACATCGTCTAGGCTGGTGTAGTCGATGCTGCGCGGCACGGCGATCAGTTCGCCCTGCGCTCCAGGCAGGAAGTCACAGTGCCCGGCGCCAACCTCCGCCCACTTGCGAAACTTGTAATCGTCGGTGAGGACTTCCTGGCTCTCGTACACCGTCGACAACATGACAAAGTGCAACCGATGAAATCGCGGCGCACGGGGAACGCGGTAGTCGAAGGACAGCATCTCGCCAACCTCGAGCGCACTCACCGCACCGAGGAATTTGGCGTAGGTCTTCGCGCCGCGCTGGCCGAAGCCCTCCAGCTTACCCATCTCGTTCTTCACGATGAGGACGCTGGGCATGCGCCGTGCACCGTAGACTTCCATACCGGACAAGGATTCGCGTGACGATGTGGATCCTGGGTGTAACCATCTTTTTTGATCCAACCCAACCGCGCCGCTTTAGTGAAAATTGATCCCCATGCTTTCCGTGTCGGCGGCGTCGGCACGGCTCCGACTAGGTCAGCGGCCTGGGTGACAAACCAACCCGGAAAGCGATCATGTGTTTTCGCGTACTCTTCTAGGTACGCCAGCGCGCGATCTCCCCAGTCGGGAACGTCCCGTTCCGCGTGTTCCAGTGCGCGCCGCATGCCGTCAATGGCCTGGGCAACGGCACTGTCGAGTTCCAGATGCTTCACGCGAAGAGGCCGTCCTGGTTGTGGTTTCGCATCAAGGCCCAAACGTCGGTGCGCAACTTGTCGGCCGCCTCGTCACCGCGGCGCTCGCGTACCCCGCCACTTCCTTCGATATACCAAGTACGCCTCGCGTTGGTCTCGAGGCCGGCGACCAGCTTGACCTCGTTGCGGTGGCGTTTCGATTGGTCGAGAGAATTGCCCTGCAGCTCGGCGAAGTAAGCGATGGAGGTCTTGTCGACGGTCATGCGGCGAGTTGCTGAAGACGTCGATTGCCGCGTCCAGGCATGAGTCTGAAATCCTTGGCGAGCACCCGCTCGCGCACCGCATCCTGGTTGAGGCCGAGAACACCGCAGATCCATAGGAAACAGCCGGGTTCAAGACGGTCAGACTCGAACCACTGGCGGGCGTGATACCGCATCGTGTTCATCGCCCGGCCGCGAAGGTTGTGTAGCTCCATCCGGGTGAGCGACTTTTTCCGTATGTCTTGGCCAACCATTTCGTACAGTTCTCCGTAGCTCAGACACGGCTTGCCTGATACGTCGATCACCGCGTACATCAGGACTGATGACCAGAGATTTCGGAGCGCTTGCATCTGCTCATCCATCTGTGGTTCGATTTTTCCGTCGATGTGGTGGGTCTTCATGCTCGTGCCTCGATCGTCGCGTTGATGCGGCCCTTGAGATTTGCCCATGACTCACCGCCACGCGGCGTGAGCCCAAGTTCCTTCGCCTTGGCGAGGATGCCATCCTCCGTCGCCCACCAGTTCGCGCCATTCTTCCCGCCAGTAGCCCGGCGCCGAATGTCGCCCCAATCGTCCCGGATGCAGTTGATGAAGGCTTCGTCCCAATCGACGTAGCGAGCACCACGAGCCTTGACCGAACTGATGAATTTCTCCAGGTGCTGGTCGAGCAGGGAATCAAAGCCCTTCTCCGTGGCCCATTTCCGTACTCGTTCTGAAATTACGAAGTCTTCGGGGAGGGAAGTGCGGCGCGCCGTGGCGCCGCCTCTTCTCTTTGTAGTTGCATCTGCATCTGCATCTGCATGGGCGACATCCGCGACCGGATGGCGACTTATGGCGACATCACTGTTTTCCCTGCGTTTTTCTGAAATACGGTCACGGTCAGCTGCGCGCTTGGCAGCCATATCACGCAGCGCCCGGTACTTCCCGTGGTTGACGAGCCGCCAGCCCCAAGGCCGGTGGTCATCAAGCAGCACGATCCGACGACCTTCGTTGCCGGGTGTCCGGCTGAACTGGTCTGGTTCGGAGAGAACTTTGACGCCCTTCGTGATGATGTCGATCGGGATTGACGTCCTGGCGGAGATGGTCTGCGGCGTCATGTCGACGACACCATCGGCACTGGACAGCACGATCATCTGCTGCAGCGTCACGATGGCTTCCCAGTGGCCGTATAGGGTGCCGTCGTAGATCGTGTCGAAGACCTTGCCGTAAATTTGGCTACCCTCCAGTCTCAGCGCGGTGTACGGCGAGATGACACGGCCTGCATAACCAGCGCACCTGTAGCGGCTTTGAATAATCATCGTGGTGACACTGGACATCGTTGCTGCCGCACGACTCGCACGGGAGGGGTTTGAGAAGGCCGCGTCGAACGTAAACTCTTGCGTAGGCGCGAGCGTTGTGCCGCTTTCTGGCTTCCGGTTCTAATTTGTTGGTTTTAGGCCGGCTGATCCGCATGTACTCCGCGTGGCATGGGCGGCAGTAGCGCTTGCCTTCCCGGTCGCGCGGGCCACCGCACCGTGAGCATGTACCGTCGGTTTTATGCGTCGAAGGAATGTAGTGGCCCCAGGCGGTCTTCCACCGGCGCCCAGGTTCCACGGCGCACATCGTTCCACGCACCCCCATCGACCACCCTCCGCGACCGACTGCTTGAGGAACCGGCTTGCGCCGGACCCACCACCTACATCACGAACATTCCCGAGACTTTCCTGAGACGACAACCACGCGCCGCGCGTACATCATCTTCACCGTGTCTTCACCATGCGCCCGCACCACCAAGAGCTCGCGCACGAACTCCTGCAGCGGCAAGCCGACCCTGCGCGCTTCATGTTCGAGCGCGGCCTTGGTCTCGCCAGATAGCCGAATGGCTGGAATCTGCTCGGTCAGTTTCCCGAAAGGCGATGTGCTGCCGTTGCGCGAAAACGCGGGGTCACGTCTGCTAGGATGGGGAGGCGACGTAACCACCATCACCGGGAGACCACATGGATAAAGCCACCACGTTCGCGCTGCTGCTGGCCCTGTCGGCCTGTTCGACAACGCCGACCACCTACCGCGACCTGGGGTGGGCAAAGGGTTCGGCAGCACAGGCCGAAGCCGAGTGCATAGCCCACGTCAACAGCCTTGCGGGATTTGGTTCGAATGTGTACCTCTGCATGCGGGGAAAGGGCTGGGAAGAAAATTGAGCGGCTGCGATGAATGTCAGCGCGCATCGCGGATTTCCATTTCGAGACCGAAATGACCAAGCAGCTTTTCCAGCGTGCTCAATCTTGGGTTATGGGTATGACCCTGTCCGATCTTCTCGAGCGTTCCATATGGAATTCGTGCCGCACGAGCGATAGATGGCCAAGTGCCTTGCGCCTCGTTCAAGCGTCGCCTGACCTCGGCGACGACATTCTTCGGGCTCAAAGTTTTCTTAGCCATGTGCGGCTAAGATACTACGCCACAAACGGCTAAGTCAAATCCATAAGATGCCGGGTATGGGTGAAAGACGTAAAAAGGTCGATCTTCCAAACAACTTACGGGGCACGCTCGCCAGGAATCTGGAGGCGTTGATGAAAGCCAGGTGGGATCTTGGCAGCCAGACCAAGGTGGCGGCCAAGTCTAGGATCGGCCAATCGTCGATCGGACGGGCTTTCCGTGCTGAATCCGGGACAAGGCTCGAGACGGTCGAGTTGATCGCCGCCGCCTTTGGTCTGCACGCATGGCAGCTGCTCTGGCCTGGGCTTCAGCCGGAGGCCCCACCCCAAGCTGAGTCGATGCCGGTCAAACTATCACCGGAGGACATCGCCGGCGCCAAGCGGGCGCGCGATCTGTTCGCTGGCCTCAATCCCGCCCAGCGGGATCTATTTCTGCGCGAGGGATGGCTGAAGGACCTCGTACAAGGTCCACATATAGATGACGCGGTGGTTGCTAGGGCTTTCGGCCGCCCTCCCCACACACTTCATCAACCGCGAGGCGGTTACGACGTCAAGCGTCAGAGGAAGAGTTGAATGGAGGCTGTGCTCATCCTGATTATCTTTGGACTCGTGGTTTACATCATCTCGCTGGAGCAGAAGGAGCGGGCCGATGACGCGCGTCGTTGGTGGGACCGCATCCGTCGAAAGAGTGACTGACCAGAAGCCCGTAGTCACCGCTTAATCCCGTTGTCCGGTATTCGCAGCTCGTAGGTCCGCGCCGCCCCTTTTTCTATTGTTAGCCACATCCGGCTTGACAGACTAGCCGTTTCAGGCTCTATAATAGCCGTATATGGCTATTCCGCAGAGGGTCTGATGAACACAGGAACGTGCAGCGTGAATAGGGACGTTGCCGACGCGCTGCAATCCGAAGCCTACATCTCAGGCCGCCGGGCGGGTGCGGGGCTCCTCAGTCCCTCCCTGAACCCCCATCCACCCGGAACGCCGGAGCATCTGCAGTGGTATCAGGGCTGGCACAGTTCAACCGCCACCAAGGCGCAGGAAGCCCTGCTCGAGAACGCGCGCTTTGTGGCGCGCATCCATGCGCCGTGGCCCCCGTGTCCCTACCGGAGTTCCGTCGCCTGCGACTGCGGTGGCCGCGGCCTTTGTTTGGATGTCGCTTGACCCCGTCGACCAAACCCGTCCGCCGCGAGACCAGCGCCTTCGTGCGCGAGCGCGGCCTTCGCCCTCTCGTCGCCACGATCCATGGAAGCCTTCTTCTACTGCGCCCGAAGGGGCTGCGGAGCGAAGAGGCGCTGGACCTCGGTTCCGCCTGGAGCCTTGCCGTGAAGCAGCGCGTCGCCCGCCAGCAAGCCGAGAAGCGTGCGGCTCGGAAGGCGAAGCGATGATTAAGTGCCGCGGCATCCCGTTTCGTGATTGCGACGACGCCTACGATTACTTCCGGCAGCGCGAGATCGACGACGAGGCCGAGAAGGTACGCCTACTCGATCCAGAACACGCATGGCCATTTCCAAGAAAAGAAAAATGAATCGTTGGCATCGAGGACGCGCCAGCCGGGGTCTTTCCGAGAAAGCTAGGTTGCAAAAATATTTGCTGCCTACGCCAACCGGATGTATCGAATGGACTAGCTACAAGAACCAGTTGGGATACGGATATATCAGGCTCAACGGGAAAAACGTAGCCGCGCATCGGTTGGCTTGGAAATTAGCGTATGGGGCCATTCCAGATGGCATGTGGGTTCTCCATCGTTGCGACAATCCTCCATGCTGCAATCCGCAACATCTTTTTCTTGGCACGGCCGCTGACAATATGCGAGACAAGGTTTCCAAGGGGAGACAAGCCAAGGGCTCTGATTTTGTAGATACCAAACTCACGATGAAACAGGTTGTGGCAATCAGAACGTCAAAAATTTCACAACGTAAAACAGCAAAAAAACTCGGAGTATCTAAATCACTGATTGGCGCTATCCGGCGCAACGAGTGTTGGGCTTGGGTAGTTTTAGCATGAACTTCAGCCACATCTTCTCCGGCTTTGTCGGCATGGGGCTGTTCGCCAGCGCGCAGATGTTCTTGGATTGGAATGAGCGCCGCACCGAGGAGCAGGTAGCACAGGCTTGCGTGAAGCAGCAGGGCAACGGGAAGTGGACGCCGGTAGCCTGCGTGACGGCAAAGATAACCAGGAAGGAACCACGATGAACATCGTTTGCTGGCTGATTCGTCTGTTCGGCGGGGCGCACAAATGGCGCCGGCCCAAGGTTGGCGAAGTAGCCGACTCGCGCTACTGCCGCCGTTGCGGTGTTGGACGCGCTGTTAAAAAACGCAAGCCCAAGGAGAACGCATGAGCGCAGTCGCAGGAACCGCCGTCCAGACCTGGGCGCAAGCCATTGCCGAGGCCGAGCGCAAGTTCACCGAGATCGCCGTCCCGGATGGAAACCTCGTCACCTTCCAGCGCGAGGCGATGTTCGCCATGCAGCGGATCGGCGCCGACGCGACCATGCAGAAGTGCGAATACAACTCCGTCAGGAATTCCCTCATCAACGTAGCGGCCGTCGGCCTCACGCTCAACCCGGCCATGCGGCTTGCCTACCTCGTCCCGAGAAACGACAGGGACAAGGGAATGCTGTGCTGCCTGGACATCAGCTACATCGGGCTGGTGAAGATCGCCACCGACTCAGGCGGTGTCAGGGCTGTGTCGGCAACCATCGTGCGCAAGAACGACCCGTTCGTGTTCCGCGGCGCCTTTGAGAAACCGGATCACGCCTATGACCCATTCGCCACCGCCGAGCAGCGCGGCCCGATCATCGGCGTCTACTCGACTGCCCTCCTTCCGAACGGAACGACGCAGATCGACGCCATCGGCATGGAGGAAATTGCCAAGATTCGCACGATGTCGAAGGCGAAGTCCGGACCGTGGTTCGACTGGGAAGAGGAAATGATTAAGAAGTCGGTGCTCAAGCGCGCATCGAAACTCTGGCCGCGAACCGAAAGACTTTCTCAGGCCGAGCAGATCCTGAACGAGCACCAAGGCAACGAGAAGACCATCGACGGATCGGCGGAAGTCATCCAGATGCCGCAGTCGAAGTCACGGCCCGTCACCATTGACGCCTCTACCGGGGAGATCATCGAACCGAAATCCGCGCCCGCCGCCCCCTCCGCTTCCTCCTCCTCGGAATCCTCCTCAGGAGCGGCGGTGGGCGGCGCGGCGGCGGATGCAGTACCGCAGCCGATGAAGCCCTCACAAGCGAACATCATCAGAGCCAAGTTGAAGAATGCGGCACTCACCGAGGTTGACCTCGAAGCCGCATTCCAGGGAAAGAGTCTGGAACCGAAGGCCGGGAAGGAGTTGTTCGCGTTCGGTGAATTCGCGGCCTTAGTGGAGTGGATCAGCAAGAACGCCAAAGGCTGACGTGCTGACTTTCGATCCTGTCGAGCATCGCTACTTCTGGAACGGCGTTCGCGTGCCCAATGTCACGGGGATCATTGGCGACCTGACGGACCTCTCGATGGTCCCGCCGGCCACGCTCGAGATCGCGCGTCAGAAAGGAATCGCCGCGCACAAACTGGTCGAGCTTGATGCCAAGGGCGATCTGGACGAAAGCACGTTGCCGGAGTGGATGAACCCCATCCTCGCCCAGTGGCGCGCGTTCGTCTCGCAATTCGGCTTCAAGGTCATCGCCTCCGAGAAAAAGGTCTATCACCCGACCCATCGCTACGCCGGTACGCTGGACCTGTTCGGCGAAAGCAATTGTGGCCTCGCCTACGTCGATGTGAAGCGCAGCTTCATGGCGGGACGTGCGATCGGCTTGCAACTCGCCGCGTACCAAGCCGCCGACGTTCAGGAGCACAAGGACCGTCGGCAAGCGAGGCGCTATGCCCTGCGTCTGAAAGAGGGCGAGCCATATCGCATGCAGGAATACTCGGACAACAACGACTTCAACGTCTTCACCGCCTGCCTCATCAGGCACCAATGGAAAGGAAAAAAATGAGCGCCGTTCTGCAGGAAAGGCCGGAACAGGCCGAAACCCCGACCACGCAGACCATCGTACTGCCGGTCAACGAGCAGTTGATGGCCGGTCTCCGTCCGGCTGGTGCCGTGGTCGAGGCGCAGGCATGGGAGATCACCGATGCCGATATGGCGCAGCTCGCAAGCGCCCAAAGAACGACCTGGGCGAAACGCATCGACGCGATCAAGGCCATGCGCAAGGACTTTGTCGAACCCGCGCAGTTGATTCTGGAACGCGCGAAAAAGTGGTTCCTGCCGCCGATCGAGGACCTGGAGGCCGGCCGCGAGATCCTTGGGCAAAAACTGCTGGCGTGGGATCAACAGGAAAAGGCCCGTCTCGCCCGCGAGCAAGCCGAGCGCGACGCCGCCACCAGGCGGCTCCGGCAGGAAGCCGAGGCCAAGGCAGCCGCCGAAAGAGCCCGCGCCGAGGAACAGGCCCGTGAAGCCCGCAGGAAGGAGCAAGAGGCGCAGGAGGCGCAGCGCAAAGCACTGGCCGAGGGCAACGCCCGCGCCGCTGCTGCGGCTGCGGCAGAGGCCGCCAAGCAGGCCGAGAGGGCACAAGCAGCCGTAGAGAACGGTGAGGCCAAAGCGCAGGCCGCGCAGTTGGAAGCCGCCGCCCAAGTCGCCGCGGCGCCGGTCAGCGAAGCGGTCAAGGTCTCCGGTCAATCGGTCAAAGATAACTGGGTGGCCGAACTGCAACCCGGACTCACCGAGGACGACGCCAAAGCTAGGATCGTGTCCGAAGCCGCCACGCGCCCTGAACTTCTCGGTCTCCTGAAACTCGATACCGGCGCCGTCAACAAGATGGCAAAGGCCCTCAAGACCTCCATGCGTGTGCCGGGCTTCGTCGCCGTCAACCGGCAGCAGATCGCTGGCGCCCGTAAATAGGTCTCCAAAGGAGAACATCAATGCCGAAATCCACCATCGCCCTTTGCCCCTGCGACTCCACCCGTATTCACGCCCACGGCTTTGATCCGGCCACCGGAATCCTGGCGCTGCAGTTCAAGGCAAAGGGCGGCGCGCCGGGTCACGTCTACCACTACTCCGGCGTCACGCCGGAGGTATACGCGGAGCTACAGGCCGCGCCGAGCCTCGGCAAGTTCTTCGGTGAACGCATCAACGCCAAGGACGACGCCGGTGCGCTGAAGTACCCCTTCACCAAGATGGTCCCGGACGAGGCAGCGCCGGCATGAGTTTCTTCGGACCATCAAGGGCTCGCACCAATCTGCGGATGATGGCGGCGATGGCCGCCGGCGTGTTCGCGTCTTTGGTTAAGAGAAAGCCGGAAGCGAAGGGGATGACTTCAATGCCGCTGGCGCCGGTCATTCCGCTCTTCGGGAAGAAGCGGTCAAGGAACCTTGCCAGGGAGCGCCGCAACTTCGAGCACTACATTCTCCACGGGTTTAAGGGAGAGACCCCGCCAAAGGTCAGGGCAGGGTACTTCTGGAAGCGCGCCATCAACGGCCGACGTTGGCGGCTCTACAAGACGCCGGCCGGCGACCCCGGGGCGCGCGTCGTCAATCACCCGACGGAGCCGGAGCTGGTGATCGTGTACAGCGCCCACGGCTACCTCAAGCCCGTGGTGAAGCACCGTGACCAACTTCGACACGAGAGGAATCTCATATGGCAAGCGTGAACAAAATCATTCTGGTCGGCCACTTGGGCGCAGATCCGGAAACACGGTATCTCCCCAGCGGAGAAGCCGTCACCAACGTATCTCTGGCGACCACCGAGAAGTGGAAGGACAAGGCCTCCGGGGAGCAGAAGGAACGAACCGAGTGGTGGCGCATCGAGTTCTGGGGACGGCTCGCCGAGGTCGCTGGCGAGTACCTGAAGAAAGGCGCCATGGTCTACGTCGAAGGCACCGGGTACACCCAGAAGTGGCAGGACAAGGAAGGGGTGGACCGTTACACCTTCAAGGTCCGCGGCAATTTACTACAGATGCTGAGTCGCAAGGAAAACGGCAGCGAGCCGTCCGAACAGCACGGCGAACCACGCGACGACGCCAAGCCAGCAGCGAAGAAGCCCGCCGGCAAGTTCGACGACATGGAAGACGACATCCCGTTCTGATATGGCCTGCGTCGAGACAGGAAAGGAGTGCGCCACGGTCCCGTGTAAATCGTGTCCGTGGCCCACCAACCACAAGCCAACGGCGCCAGTGTTGGACCCGGTCGTCGCTTGGCCGTTTCCAGAAATTCCAAAGGAGAAAACTGATCGAGAAGATCAAGGCGCGCACATGAAAACGGGATTTACAACTGGCAGCGCGACGATACGGACCAGTCGTTCAAACGGAAGGACGCCGAGGCTCTGCTGCGTGATGGCGACAGGTCAGCTTCGGTATGCGCGTTCGAGTCGCGCCGGGTCCGGCCATCGCGCCCCAATGACTGATAGGAACGCAAAGAGATGGCCGGTCATCATGCCGGTCGAGCCGCCATACGAAGTGCTGTGCTGGCTATCCGGGAATCCGTTAATTCTGGCCGCGAGCGTTGAGCAGAGCTACCGGATGATGTGGGCAGAGTTGCGCGAAATGCTCAAAGAAGCCGCCGTTAAAAGGAGACGCAGATGAGCGCACCAAGCACGGAAACGAACGACCAAGTGGAATTTGAAATCGACTTCATCGCCGCCAGCTACATGTTCAGCGGCATGAACTACGAGGAAGCGCGAGAGAAAGCTATTGAGGAGTGGAAGAAGATAAAAGCAGATGGCTCCTGACAGCT
>MGYJ01000058.1:0-4826 GCA_001801685.1 Gammaproteobacteria bacterium RIFCSPHIGHO2_12_FULL_63_22
GTCCGCGTGTTGGATGAAAATCGTAGAGTGGCGTGTTCCGGTTGAACGAGTTGTTAGGCTAGCGTAGCAGATGATTTTGCTGCTTGGGATTGCCCGGGATTTGGCCGGTGCCTACGGCCTGGTGGGCACTGCTCGCGAAGTCGGCGGCGCCAATTGCCTGCGGCCGGAAACCCGAACAGTGCGGAATCTCAATTAGCGGGGCTTTGCCCCGCTAATGCGCTAGACACCGCGAAGCTGTAACCAACTGCCCGCAATGCTAGCGACGATGCGTCCGCACTTGCATTGAGCGGAGTATGAAATTGGAGAGCAGGAATCCTGCGCCTAACGCCTGAGTTAAGGGGACGCCCGCGTGGAGCGTTGCGTGGTGCAAGCTATCACCGCGTTCCCCTTGAATGAATAGTTAGGCCGCGGACACCTGCTCATCCTGCGGATGCAGCGGCGTGTGGTTCCAGTCTAACGACCCGATGAGGTCCTTTGCCTGGGGATCGAATTCGGAATGGTAGTTATGAGCATGGGGGGACGGGATTATCGGTGACCCGGCGACAAATCCAAGATCCTTTAGGAGTGCTGAAAATCTGTGAAGCGGACCATAGCAGTACAGCAGGTTGTGCCGATCCCAAACAAGTGTCGCTTCATCCTGTGCGGAGCGAAACCAAATATCAAAGCGCGCGTCCGACGAGAGAAACTCGGAGTACCGAGCGAAGAAGGCATCAAGCTCTTCGGCCGAAAGCGGGGGGCTCTGATACCGCCCAGGTGCCGCCTCTCCGCGGGGTGTGTGCAAAACATATAGCAGTTGATAGGGAGGCGTGAACGAGGAGGCCAGCGCCTTTACCATCTCGAAAGCGCCACTCGGTAGGGCGGCGATGAGCCGCTTCGAACCTTCCTGGCGTTCGAAGATCGGTGCTGAGGTGTACTCCTCCCAGTTGTGTCCCACGAAGTGCGAAAGCTTATTCATTGGAGCCTAACGCCTGAGTTAAGGGGACCATAATCGGTACGATTATGGTTCCCCTTGAATGAATAGTTAGGACGCTTGACGTTTGCCGAGCAACCAGTGGACTAGGAATGTCAAAACAAAAAGTGATGGGACCAGGGTAATCCACCAGTACCGGAGGAACGCATAGGCGGCCTCGCACGAGCCTGATGCAGATGCTACACAGTTAGTCTCGTGCCAAGTGGTGAGAGGGGGGACTGTGGCGAACAAGACTAGTGAAGCTAACCCAGACAGCGCCAGGAAGATCAATACAGGTCTGAGAATCTTTAAGAGGTCCGCCATGGGCCTAACGCCTGAGTTAAGGGGAGCAAAATCGGAACGATTTTGGTTCCCCTTGAATGAATAGTTAGAGCTTACGCTGGCCAAAGCGCATTCGGATGCGAGTGCATATGGCAGTGACCAGCCGAGCTAGCAAAAGAATGCAATAGAGAAGGAAAACATACAAGCACGCGAAGATGCCCGCCGTGAATGGAGCAAGAACTCTGCCAGTATCACTGACCACTGCGAGCATTGCGGCTTCTTGCCTGGGCGTCAACTCAACGCTCAACCCATTGCCGCTAAACCAGCCATCTCCGTTGGGAGAAAGTTGCATCAACTCAGCATTGAGACGTACATCGATAGGGTGAACCGCTAACAAAATGAAGGCATAAACAAGAAGGATTGAGATGGTTGCAACGAGCCATCCCGGTACTTTGGAACGGAAGGCAAAAAAGATAATGACTGGCGACAGATAGGCGATGCACAACGAGGTGTATTCGGGGATGGTACTCAGCGTCATCGGATAATCTGCCTTTACGTCTGAGGCCGATTGTCATCAACTTTGGTGAAGCAGATGTGTGGTGCTTAAGGACTTGGCGTGAACTCGGGATCTAACGCCGTGTAGACCCCAGGGTGGGGTGTAAGTCGGAGCGTGGGGAATGACTTGGGGTTCGTCAAGGGGTTGCCTTACTGAATTTGCTGGCTTTTTCCTAGAGTTTGATTGGGAGAGGTGGGTCAGGGTGTCGACATAGACACAGTGGGGACCCCGATATGGTGAAGGTGGTTACTGGGCGGGGTGGAATCACCCCAATAAAAAGTGGTGATTCAAACGGAGGGGCACCGAAGCTTCTGGATCAGGTTCGCGACAGGTTGCGGTTGAAACACTACAGCTTGCGCACAGAAGAGGCCTACCTGTATTGGATTCGCCGTTATATTTTGGCTACGGGGAAGAGACACCCTCGGGAATTGGACGGGGTGGTGGTTGAAGGGTTTTTGAGTCGGTTGGCCACTGACGACAATGTGGCGGCGAGTACCCAGGCACAGGCGCTCTCTGCAATCTTGTTCCTCTACCGTCAGGTCTTGGCAATCGACTTGCCGTGGATGGAGAACGTCGTCCGGGCCAAGGCGCCCATTCGAGTGCCCGTGGTGTTCTCGGTTTCGGAAGTGGCGCGACTGCTCATGAACATGTCAGGCCGTGAGTGGCTGATGGCGAGCTTGCTATATGGCAGCGGCATGCGCTTGATGGAATGCGTTCGGCTGAGGCTGAAAGATGTTGATTTCGAACGCAGCGAAATCACGATCCGCCAGGGCAAGGGCGGCAAGGATCGTCGGACTATGTTGCCGGGGCGCTTGGTCGATGCCCTGCGGGTGCAGCGGGCCTCGGTGCTTGCGCTGCACGCCCGGGATCTGGAAGCAGGCTTCGGCGAGGTCTACTTGCCGCATCTGTTGGCGCGCAAATATCCCAATGCCCCTCGCGAAGTCGCGTGGCAATATCTCTTTCCCGCCACCAGGCGTAGCACGGATCCCTTGGATGGCCGGGAACGCCGCCACCATATTGATGAAAAGTTGCTCCAGCGCGCAGTCAAGTCCGCATTGCGCGCGGCCGGCATAGAGAAGCCCGCAAGCTGTCACACGCTCAGGCATAGTTTTGCCACGCATCTGCTCGAGAACGGCTACGACATTCGAACGGTGCAGGAACTGCTCGGCCACAAGGACGTCAGTACCACTCAAATCTACACGCATGTCTTGAATCGCGGCGGGAACGCGGTACTCAGTCCCCTGGATCGCGTGATGGAGCCGTCGCCGGATCGCTTCTGCTTCAAGGCCGTTGCTGGATCGAGTTGACCGTTGTGAGCCTGCCGGGGATATCCTAGGCGCAGGGGAGTGCGCGCCATGCTTTCGAAATTCGACAGCGACAAGTTTCGCTTCTGGGCCTTCGTGTCGATGGTCCTGCTGGTGTTCGTGCACGGCTACAACGTCGAGCCGCGCTACCTGCAGCCGTGGACGGCGCCGACGCAGGCCTTCAACTGGTCGCGGTATGTGGAATACCTGTTCGCGAATGGGTTGCTGCGCTTTCGCATTCCGATGTTGTTTGCGATCTCGGGTTATTTGTATGCCTTGCACGACGCGACGCCGAATCGCGATCGGGTGCGCAAGCGGGTTCGCACCTTGTTGGTGCCGTACCTGCTGTGGAGCGCGATCGCCCTGCTGATGTATTACTTGCTGGAGACGGTGCCGGCCACGCGTGCCTGGATCGTCGGCTCGCACACGGCGCAGATCGACCAGACGCGAATGCTGGTGCACGACTACCACTGCTATGAAGTGCTGGCGCGCTGGTTGCTGTTTCCGCTGGCGTACCAGCTGTGGTTCATCCGGGTATTGTTCGTCTACAACCTGGCGTATCCGCTGCTCCGTCGCTGGATCGAGGGCACGACATCGCGACGCGTCCTGTTTGCCGTAGCCGTGCTGATGTGGCTGGGCACGATGGACTTCCTGTTGTTCGAAGGCGAGGGGCTGTTGTTCTTCTGCCTGGGCGTGTGGCTGTGCAAGTCGGGTTTCAATATCGACGCGCCGCGCGCGTGGCTGCAACCGCGCAAATGGCTGCTGGTGCTCCTGGGCGCCGCGGCGGTGAAGAGCTGGCTCGCTTTCGGCGGCCAGGCGCTGATGGGCGGTGCCGTGTTTCCGCTGATGCTGGTGCTGCACAAACTTACGGTGTTCAGCGGCCTGGTCTGCGCCTGGTACGGTTGCGACCCGCTGGTCCGCTGGTGCATGGCGCGGCCGTGGTTTCTTTGGCTGGTGCCATTCTCTTTCATCATCTACGCCATGCACGCGCCCTGGGTGGCGGTGCTGATTGATCCGGCGATGGATGCGTTGGGCCGCGGACCTGGAGTCGAGTTGGCGGCATTCGTACTCTTGCCGGTCGCGATACTCGTTGTTGTCATCGCCTTCGGTGCCGCGCTTCGAAGGCTGGCGCCGGCGGTTTATGCCACGCTGACGGGCGGTCGCGGCTTGTAACTCACTCCAGCGCGATGGTCTGCGCGTGTTCGCGGGTGGCGGCGAAAGTAAGGTCGGGCCAGCGTTCGGTGGTCAGCTGCAGGTTCACGCGCGTGGGCGCGAGGTAGACCAGCTCGCCGGCGGCGTCGATGCCGAGGTTGGTGGCCGCCTTTTCCTTGAACTCTTCGATTTTCTTGGCCGGGCCTCGTACCCAGCGGGCGATGGACACGCCGACGGGTTCGAACAAGGCATCCACGCTGTATTCGTCTTTCAGGCGATAGGCGACCACATCGAACTGCAGGGTGCCGACGGCGCCCAATATCAAATCGTTGCTCATCATCGGGCGGAAGAACTGGGTGGCGCCTTCTTCCGACAACTGCGCGAGTCCCTTCTGCAATTGCTTGAGCTTCAGCGGGTCGCGCAGTCGGGCGCGGCGGAACAGTTCCGGCGCGAAGTTGGGGATGCCGGTGAAGCTCAGCGTCTCGCCCATGGTGAAGGTGTCGCCGATCGAGATCGTGCCGTGGTTGTGCAGGCCGATCACGTCACCGGGGTAGGCGGTCTCGACGATCTCGCGGTCGCTGGC
>MGYJ01000058.1:5006-5178 GCA_001801685.1 Gammaproteobacteria bacterium RIFCSPHIGHO2_12_FULL_63_22
GCCGAAGAACACCGGCGTCTGGTGGCCCGACAGATAACGCGCTACGTCGAACGGATGCGAAGCGCCTTCCACCAGTTCGAGCTCGTCGCGCAATTCGCGCAGCATGTCGCTGCCGATGCGCGCTTCCAGTTGCGGGTCGTCGATGGACGCGAAGATGGTCGAGTCCTGGCGC
>MGYJ01000059.1 GCA_001801685.1 Gammaproteobacteria bacterium RIFCSPHIGHO2_12_FULL_63_22
TACGACCGATTGTCCCATCGCTGCCGAGAGTGTAGTAGGGCTCACGCGAAGCAATACCCTAGTCGGTGGACTGAGCGCCGGGCTGAACAGCAGCGCGTGCGGAGAGCTATGTGAGTACGCCCACGATTATTATAGACAGTGACCCTATAATTTACGGCGCAGGCTTCGCATCGCAGGAGTCGACGTACGAGTACATCCTCGAGAAGGATGGCCAGCTGCATCAGGAGACCTTCAGCGACGGCAACGTCGCGCGTACGTTCATCAAGGACAACGGCTACGAGGTCGTTGACCGCACCGTGCACATCGAAGCGAAGCCCGAAGGGTTCGCGCGGCAGTGCGCGAAGACACAGATCGATTCAATCATCCGTCGCTGTTGCGACGAGCTGGGTGTGACCGATGCGGACGTGGAAATGTATCTGTCTGGGCCGGGTAACTATCGATACCAACTTGCAACGATCTCGCCCTATAAAGGCGATCGTCCGCCTCCGCCCGTACATTATCAGGTGCTCCGCGACTATCTCACCGAGCGATGGAATGCTGTGGTTGTTTCAGGGATGGAAGCGGACGACAAGGTATCGATTCGCTGCCGGGAATTGGCGGCGGACGGAACGCGGTTCATACTTGCTACCATCGACAAGGACCTTGACCAAGTCCCTGGTCTGCATTACGGATACAAGGACAAGGTCTTCTATGATGTTTCCCAGGAAGAGGGCGAGCTGGTATTCTGGCGCCAATGCATTAGCGGTGACGCTACCGACAACATTCCGGGCTGCTACAAGATCGGCGCGGCGAAAGCGGAGAAGCTCCTAGCCTTGTGGCAGGGACAGCACGAGGAGCTTCCTGTGCCGCCGTCGTGGCCCTTGTATGTGTGGGGTCGCATCGTCGACACGTTCGCGGAGACCCTCACCAAGTATCCCGATCGCTATCCGAAGGGCATGACGCCTGACGCCGCCGCGCTCGAGACTGCCCGACTCGTCTGGATGCAAGTTTACGAGGGCGCGTTGTGGGATTCACCTGGAGTGCCATATGGAGAAGTTTCATCGTTGGCCATTGTTCGATAGGCTGGTGCTGCAGTATTTCAGCGACGAGACTGGGTGGTCCAACGTCACTGAGTGGGAGTCAACGGACATCGTCGCTTTAGAGTTGTTCGCCAACGCAGAGTTGCAACGCCGCGCAGCGGCAGGAGTCGAAGTCCATGGAAACCGCACAGTCCACTGACCGGCAAGACAGGGGCCCGTCGATAACCTGCTTCCCGTCTGGCAAGCAGTTCTACATCAACTTCCCGACGTTCGACATCGAGGATATCGCCCATGCCCTGGGCATGACGTGCCGCTTCAACGGTCACGTCCGCCACTTCTACTCCGTCGCGGAGCACAGCGTGATCGTTGCGCTGCTGATGCAGGAGCTGGCCCTGGGAGACCCGATGGAAGGGCTACTGCACGACGCCCACGAGGCGTACGTCGGCGACATCGTGGCCCCGTGGAAGGATGTGATCAACGACTGGCGCGTGTTCGAGCAGAGGCTCGAAGAGGAGCTGCGGGACTACTTCCGCCTCCCGGCGTCCAAGACGGCCGGCTGCCGGCAGGCCGATCGCCTGGCTCTACACATCGAGTCGTGGTTTCTGAAGGTGCGGCGGGGTGAGATAGGCTCTCGGCCTGGGGACAGTGACGCAGACGAGGATCGCCGCTTGCGCGCCATCGCGCAGGACTTGATCGATAAGCAACACTGGCGCACCCTGAACCTCCTGCCGTCGGAAGCGACTGCGGCATTCCTGAAGCACTACAACTTTCTGCGATCGTAGGAGGCAGCGTGGCGAAGGACAAAACTCGCGAGAGGAAGCTCCCCGAATGGACAAAGACCAGAACGGTGGTTACGTGTCGTGCGAGTGCGGCGCTTGTGTCCTACTACGGGCTGAGCGACGGAACGAAGTTCGTGTCGTGGCACGACGTCCAGGGCGCCTATCGTCAAGGCGCGCGGGTGCAGCGGCCATGATGAAGCTCGTAGCACAAGGTATCGGCCTAGGCATCGGGTTCTTCATTGGTCAGACGGCCATGCAGCTCCTCCTGGCCTACATCGTATCGGTGAGCCTTCAATGAAAGCCCCCAAATACAGCCCGACGTGGTTCCCCCCGGACCAATTCAAGCTCGGGGGCCGGACCTGGACGACTGAACTGGTTCACCGTCGGGGGCAGTGGGCGGGCACATGCACCCCCAGCCACTGCCGCATTCGACTTAATCTCCGGTGTATCGAAAGCGACGAGGAGATGCGGCACACCTTCATCCACGAGCTGCTGCATGCTGTGGCTGCTACGATGGGGTGGAAGAGCTTCTATCGGAACGAGGGAAAGATTGACGCCCTCGCCTGTCTGCTCACGCAATTTGAGGCGACGGCAGTATGGCGCGGCTAACCAATAAGCGCAGCGACAAGCGCTGGCAAACGGAGGATGGCGATGTTTGGGCAAGCAAATTGGAAGCGATCATTTTTGAACGAATCAGCGGACATCCTGGAGTTAGTGTGCGTCGCTGCAGCGAGTCGCAAGGTGATACCTTTGCTTACACAACGAATGTCCGTTCCGGAAGCTGTGGAGCATGCGGCTCTGGTGACATTGTTCAACGCCGGACGTATACGCCTGATCTGTGTCTCTCACCACGTACCGCCGGAGTGGCAGGCTCAGACCACCATCAACGACGTTATCTCGAGATTAAAGGCTATTTTCCCGGGCCCAAACGTAACCTTCTCAGGGCGTTTCTCAAAACCGGGCCGAGCCTTGATCTACGTCTCGTTCTCGAGCGAGACCAGCGCGCCACGCGCAGCGTGACGTTGCTCGAGTACTGCCACAAGTTTTTCAAATTGCCGGTCCATATCTGGGACGGCCAACTACCGAGGTCTTGGTATGAATTCTAAGCCTGTGGACATGCTGATCCAATTCCTTACGACTCCTCCCGCTCCTCGGCCGGGTCGCGAGACAACACTCCAGCTGACGGTCGAGCAGGCCGCGAACGTCGCGGACATCGTCGCGAGCTTGAAGACTGACAACGCTCGCCTCACGGAGCGCAACCGCAACCAGCGGCTTGAGCTTCGCCGGCTGAACGCGGCGCACCTGGTGAAGAACGCGCGCGTGCACAACCTAGAGAAGGCCCTGGCGACCGAGCAGATCGACACAGTCGCGCTGACGTCCACGATACGTGCCTTTCTGGAGGGCGAGATCGTGGTGATCAAGCCCTTCGAGCAGGTGCCAATGCCTGCCGGCGGAGGGCCAGATCTCATGTCGCTGGTGCGGGACCTTACACCGACGCCGGGTAACTTCAAGGGCTGAGCGGCCTTCAAGCCGCGGACACAGGAGAATTTATGAAGTACGAACGTGGGTTCATCGTCCCGGGCATTGCCCAACTGGCCATCATCGCCATCATCGTCGCCCTCATTTTCGGCACGAAAAAGCTTCGCATGTTCGGCGGAGACCTGGGTGGGATGTTCAAGGGCATCAAGGACGGCTTCCGTGAGGCGGCACAGGCCACCGAGGAGCTGGCGCCGGAAGTGCGCGAGGCCATCGCCGACGTGAAGGCTATCCATGCCCAGGGCCAATCGTTTATGCCGGTTCGTCATACCGCGGTGCAGGACGACTACAGTTACAACAACGACGAGGACCCGCACTAGTGTACCAGCCGATCCGCCCCATCACGCATGTTAACGGCTTCTCGATCGCGCCGGGATTCTTCGGTGCTTTCGAGACCAACACCGCTGAAGCCAACAAGGAATTTCTACATGAACAATGGTCACGATGCGTACATAAGCTCGATGATAGCCGCTGCGGATGCAGCACGTGCTCAGGAAGAGGAGTACTTCCTCTGGAGGGACGCGGTCGAGGTTTCGAACGAGTTGGCTGCCCAGACTGTCACGGTCTCGGACACGTTGTCTCCGCGCCTTCTGGGGCGGATGTCGTCGGCTGAGCGCAAGGAATACCCCATTACGCGGGGCGTCCTGGATTACTTTCCGGACGCGCTGGCGCTCGTCTCCCACCTGTCCTGGGCCGGTAATCAAAAGCACAATCCCGGGCAGCCTATGCACTGGGCTCGCTCGAAGAGCGGGGACCATTCGGACTGCCTCGGTCGCCATTTGCTCGAGCGGGATGGGTCCGACTTCCTCGAGCTGGACGACGGCCAGCGGGTCGAGATCCCGCACCGCGTTGCCATTGCCTGGCGCGCACTGGCAGAGCTGCAGCTGTGGGCGGAGCAGGAGTTCGGCTTGGGCATGGCGCCGGGAGCCCGTGAATGAAGATACTCGAGATCGACATCGAGACAGCCCCGAACGTCGCATACGTCTGGTCTTTGTTCGACCAGAACGTGCCGATCGATCGGCTGGTGGCCCCTGGCTATACGCTGTGCTTCGCTGCGCGCTGGCAGGGCAGCCGTGAGATCATGTTCCACTCCGTCTGGACCGACGGGCCGGAGGCCATGATCGCGAAGGCGTGGGCCCTGCTGAACGAAGCGGACATGCTGGTCCACTACAACGGCAAAAAGTTCGACGTGCCAACCCTCAACCGGGAGTTCGTGCTGGTAGGTATGGTGCCTCCGAGCAACTACCACGAGGTCGACCTGTACCAGGTGGTGCGGCGTCGCTTCCGCTTCGCCAGCAACAAGCTCGACTTCGTCGCGCAACAGCTGGGCCTAGGCTCTAAGGTGAGGCACAAGGGCATGCAGCTGTGGCGCGAGGTCATGGGCGGCGTGGAGAAGTCCCAGCGGGTTATGGAGCGGTACAACAAGGGCGACGTGCGCCTGCTGGCGCGCCTGTACACGAAGCTCCTGCCGTGGATCAACAACCATCCGAACCGTGGCCTATGGGTGGACAACCCCAGCAAGCCGGTGTGCCGCAACTGTGGTGGCACGCACCTGAAGAAGAACGGGAGCGAGAAGCGGTTCACGCTCAGCTACAATCGATTCAAGTGTCTGGACTGCGGCGCCAATCTGCGCAGCCGCATCAGTATCAAGGGGCAGCGCAATGCGAATATCATGGTGTAGCCGGTGAACCAGTCGGCGCTAAGTGATTCGCTGGTCTTGCGGGAGACGCGGTTCTCCCCGCCGGACAACAAGGGTCGAGTGCAGCTCGCGTTCGTGCTGCCCTCGGGTAGGAAGGTCACGTCCACCGACTGGCTAGTGCCGGGTGAGATCAAGGGAAAGGTGCTAATCGCATGGGCAACCGCAATCAGGGCGGAAGACGCCTTCGACATTCAGCAACGAGAGGAGCAAGAGAAGCTGGCCCGTGCAGAGAAACGCGCGCGCGCGCTCTCCTCAGCTGTGCACTCGGACTCAGATGCGCCTGCGCAGAGGCCGTCCTCGAACGAGCCAAGCGGTTCTTCGGGGACAAGCCCTGTCGGCACATTACCGAGTTCATCAACTCTGTCCTCGCTGCCGGACGATCCGCGGGAGCTGATCGCCGCAAAACTCAGCGCTTTGCGTACCTCTCACGAAAGGGAGGTCGCCCTGCGCGACGCATCGATCCAGAGAATCGCGGAGATCGCGTCGTCTATCGACCAATGGGCAGCGGTGATGCGCGGGCTCTTGTCCGTCAGCCCTCCGCCAGACCCTCCATCGCCAGCCTCAAGCGAGCCGGCAAAGGAAGCTTCCGCAACCGAGCCCGCTTCAGACTGGCTCGAGCAGTCGAAATCCTCCCCAGTCTCTACACCGCCGAAGCTATCGCGCAGCCAGCGCAGGAAGGTACGCCGTGAGTTCTCGCACGCGGAAGGAACACAAGCCCCAGCACCTGGAGTGGATGACGCTGGAAGTGACGCATCAGCTCGGGTAAATCGCGGGCAATAAAAAAGGGGCAGAGCCTGTCTTACGACAGGATGCCCCAGTGGGAGAGTCACGACGCCGGCCTAACAAGCCGGCGTTTTTATTTCTATTCCTCGACGATCGGGATGAACCCGTCAGGGTCTACCCGCCATTGCTTGCCTGGTGTATCGGTCACCACATATACAGGGATGTAGTCAATCCATTCACGAAGCCCCGTCACGTCCGACAGAGTCTGCACGCGCATAGCTGCCCCGTCATTGTAGATGTCGAAGCCGTCTGCTGGGGTGCCCCCGAGGTCTACCCCGTATCCTAGGCCCAGGTTGATATTGAGCAGCAGAAGCATCTTAGATACCTACCCCAAGCATCAGTCCGCGATGAATGAGCGTGGCTCCCCCGCCTCCTGCCGTCTCACCAAGAGCAAACGCCGCCGCAGACCAGTCGTTGACGCCACTCAAGGTGCCCGCAGGGTCGTATGTGCCCGCGTCGTCTATGCGGTATTGCGCGTGGCGGCCCGTGGCGGTGCCAAGTTTCGTCCATCCCGTGCCCGCGGTGAAGGACGAAGCTCCGTAGTCCGCCCCTCCCATGAACGAGATCGAGCGCTTTGAGGTGGTGAGTGACCCGGCGTCGATAGCCGTAGTGCCGCCGGAGTTTGTTTGCGAGGTCGCGGAGAGGGCGTCGGCCGAGGCCCACGTCCCATTAACCGGCAGGACGCCGATTCGCCGAAACGGCGAGCTATTCGGATAGGTGCAGGTGACGGTATGGCTTGCTCCAACGGAGGTCGGAACACACCAACAAATCCCGCACTTCGCTCCCGCACCATTGCTGACGACCGCGGTTTGCCATGTGTTGCCCTTGCTGTCGCTAAAGGTCAGCGTGGTGTTGCTTGTGTCCTCCCACGTTACCGAGGCAATCAGTAGTTGCCCGGACGATGAGGTAAACGACGACGACGTTACCGTCAGCGTGCTTGCATCTGCGCCCGAGTAGGCTACCCAAGTGCCTGCGCTAATTGCCACAAACTAGCCAATCGTCGCGATCAGCGCGTCAGCCCTCGTGCGGAACTGTGCAAGCTGCGCGGTCGTGAACGTCAGTTCGGTGAAAGTCCCGCTCGCATCCACGGTGTAGATCAGCAAGGCCCCCGTCGCGACGTCTTTCGGGAAATTCGCGCCGATCCAGTCCCGTAGGGACGTGGCCTCAGTCACCATCGCGGTGAACTCCGCGGCCACGTCGAGCGAGCCATTCCCCTTCTGCGCCTGCGCATAGGCGCCAATGCCGGGACGAGAGGCCGTCGAATTCCACGCGGATATGGCCCGAGACAGCGTTCCAACGAACTCGATAACCTGTTGTCGGCCAATAGGACCCGCCGCACTCGCGTTACGCAAGGCGATGGTCATTGTCTTAATCTTCAGCGCCTGCGCGTCAGCAGTCCCTAGCTCGGATTGCAGTGACGGGGTACTAGCGGGGTAGCTCATTAAAACTCCAATTCTCTTATTTGTAGAAGATGTTAACGATTACGTCGTTGGCTGCCGGAGCCCCGGTATCTGCGTCCGCCACGCCTGTCGTGGCCGCGACGGAGATCGCCGTATCGAACGCGATGCCCATACCACCAGGACCGAAGTTACCGGAGATATCGTCAGTCGAGTTACCGGGGATACCTATCGTGAGGACTGGAGTACTGGTTCCGACCGTCGTGTTCGCCGCGGTCAAGTTGTAGAACTTAATCCAGCGAGTAGTCGTCGCAGTGTTCGTCACCCACATGGCGTAGACCTGCCCTGCGGTGGCCTTCACTTCCTCTTCAGACTCATCCAAGTCCAGAGAACGGAAGATCGTCAACCCGCCAGCCGTGTGTGGGTAGGGTGTAGTGATAAGCTTACGATCTAGCGTGATGCGTGCTGCCCCGGCATCCCCTTCGTCCAACGAATCCGTCGAGGCTTCGTCGGCCGTGAAGCCGGCGACCATGACCTTCGACGTACCGATAGTGAACGCCGCATCGTCCGCGAACACAGGATCGTCGATAAGCTGGAGAGCCGTCAGCGAGCTTCCGTCCACCTGTACGGCGAACGTGCCCGCATTGGTAACCGCATGGCTGGGCACCGAGGCAAGCGAAACCGGCAGGGTCTCCCCCGAGAACGCCTCGACCTTGAGGCGGCCGGCGGCGTCCATCTGGAGGGGTCCGACCTCGTTGGTCGTGTCCACCAGCGTAGTGTCGGCGTCGCGGCGGACCGCGCCTACGATCATGCCCTTGGTCGTAGTCTCAGTGTACGTTGTGGTTCCGAGAGTAGCGACAGGGTCGTCAATGAGCTGAAGCGCAGTAAGAGCAGCGCCGTCAACCTGAGTAGCGAACGTCCCGGCATTCGTGACTGCGTGAGCGTTCACCGTCACGGTCGGCATCGTCAGGACATCAACCTGCATCTCGGTGCCTGCAACAGCCCCAGCAATCGTCGTGATGCCGGCGTTTGAAACAGGAACAGTAGCCCCACTTGCGGCGATGTTGACATCAAGTTGGCTGCTTACATTGATTGCGGCGGCGAGTTCTGTCAACGCTCCATGGGAGACAGGTTGCGTAACGCCAGAGCCGTCGACAGTCACCGTGCCAGAGACAGCAACAGTGCCGTCGACCGTGATTGAGTTGCCTCCGTCGTGAATGTTAGTGTACAGGCGCCCGTTAGCATCCACGTTGAGAGTGCTAACGTCGCCGTCCACATCGGAGCCGACGGCAGCGGCGTCGCGGCGGACCGCCATCGCGAGCACCCCGACATCTCCACTGGCATGGGCTACGTCCTCGGCCTTACCCAGGTGAGTCGCACTCGTCCCTGGGATCACTCGTGTAACGTCGACGTCGAGACCGTTCGTGGCCTCGGCGGGGATCAGCGTCGCAGCCCCATCCGTTGAAATCGCCAGCTTGATGATCTGGGTGTGACCAGGCGCTCCGCAGTCGTCCGTTGCTGCGGTAACTCCGCCGGACCCTGCGTTGAGGACAACTCCATCAGCCATGTCTTACAGCTCCCCTGTTACGACGAACTTGAGGCGACCCCACAAGGTGTCGGGCAGCTTGGCCGGGACCTGCACTTCTACGATCTCCGGGCGCGGAGGAGGACGATCGAGGATCAGGCGCTCCGCCAGAGCCTTCACGCGCCCCGGCATTGCACGGCCTGGGTCCTCCATCACCTTGTACGGGTCGGTCGCGTCGATCGTTTCGACGATGTGCCCGACTGCTTTGTTGTAGTCGAAGTCCGCCCACACGCCGGCTGCAGTCTTGTAGACGTAGATGAAAACCTTCGACTGCTTCTTCATAAGTCCTCTATGTGCGGTACACGACGGGGATGTAGTCCTTCCACTGCGCGAGCCCAACGATCGACGGAAGAACGTAGATGGGGATTGCCCCAGTGTTGTTCGTTGGGTAGGTGTGCGGAACCACGGACTACTTAGCCTCGCGTTGCACGCCAGCGGCCGTAGACGGCCACGAGCACTCCGACAGCCTCGCTGAGTTCCTTCCAGTCCGTTGCATTGACGACACCGTCGCCTAGGACTTGGGCGGAGACCGCCACGAGTAGAGCGCCCAGTACCGAGTACGTGAGCTTGCCTTTGAGTACATTCTTCAACATGCGATACTCCTTGAATGTGCGAATGGGACGGACGCGCTTCCACCAACGGACCGCGCGAGTGATAGCGAATACTGTGCCTAGGTCGAGAGCCATGACACGACTTTTCCACCGAACAGAGTCACGACTGCCCAGAGAGCAGAAACGACGAAGATAACGCCGCCGATGAATCCGCGGGACTTCTCCACCGTCGCGCGGATGGCTGTTACGTTTTCTCTGATCTCTTTGATATCGGACCGCAGCGCCTCGAAGGTGACGGCATCCTGCGCAATGTGCTGCTCGAGCAGCTTCTCAATCAACATTACATGACTCCATCATGTTCGAATGAATAATGGTTGCCGTCCTGGAAGCGTCCGCCCCATCGGCATAGTTCGTGCTGTGCTTCCCACCATTCTCCCAGCGGCCGGTGGCGTTCCGTTGTCTCTACGTAATCTAGATCCCCGTCCCCATCGACATCAATGAAGAGGTTTAAATCGAGCGCCAGGCGCAGCTTGTGTCCTGACTTGGCGTGGCCGTAGCCCATTCGCACGCCTACGGCGCCATGTAGTCGTGGATCTCGATACCCATCTCCTAGGGATACGCCGAAGCCAAGCTCATGCGCCTTGTCTATGAGACGAGGGACGAGCTTGGCGAAGGCCCGTTGCTTCTCACCGAGGGTCACTGTGGTGTCTGCTCAGAGAACTGGTCGACAAGCTCGGTCGAGCCGCCGATCTGTGTGGCGAAGCTTGAGCTGCGGACGAGTGACTGGATTAGTGAGCGCTTCACGGCGGGATCGATCGTGTCCTGCACCGTCTTGACCAGAGTCGCAGCAGCAGGATCATCCATGATCCAGCGCGCCGCCGCGCGGATGGTGTCCGGCGACAGATCATCGACGTTCTCGACCGCACGCAGGAATTGCTTGTAGAGCATCAGCTGTGTGCCGACCGGACCGAAGTCCTTGACGTTGCGAGGCATTATGCGAGACAGCGCGTTGCGCGCCGCCGCCGCATTGAACTGTAGCACGCCGCTTGTAGCGTCGAACCCAGCCTCGAAGGCTTCGTTGGCAGCGTGGTAGGCCACCTGGTTGGCCGGCTTGCCGTGCATACCGGCGATGATCTTGCCCAGGGCATCCTGGGCGCGTTGCGCCAGGACGGCAGCGGTGCGAACCCCTGGCCCAACCACGCCAGCCCGCTTGGCCGCCAGGAGGGCAGTGTTGGCCTGGTTGGCCGCCGCGGTCGTCGCGCTCAGCGCGCGGGAGGTCGTAAAAATCGCCGTCTGGGCGTTGCCCTTGGCGGTAGCCACCAAAGTACCCATCCAGTTGACCGCCGCCTTAGCTGTGGTCGTCCCTGATCCAATCGCGGACTTCAATGCCCCAGGGGCCAGGCTGAGTAAGCCTGTAACCGCACCTACGGTCGCCCCTACGCTCGTATTGAGCGCGCGGGACTCGGCCTCTGTGGTAGCCTTGACTCCTTCTGTCGCGGCTCCTGTGAGCGCTCCGCGAGCCATGAGGGCTTTCCAGCCGGCTCCCAAAGAGCCACCGCCGAACGCGGCAAGCACGGTGGGCAGAGCCTCACCGATGTCTTCAGCCCCGAAGCCCTCGTCATCCAACTGGGAAAAGAGGGCGCGAGCGGACGCCTCGTGGCGGGCGCCAGCCAGCTCAGCCTCAGTACCTCCGATGATCTGCTTGGCTCCCGTACCCCACGACTCGAACGTACGGCCTGCTCCCACCAGCCCCTCGGCGACGCCTTCATTGAGCGGCACTCCCAGATTGACTGACCCGACACCTGGAATTCCTGCACGCAACTTCATGCCACTGGCATCAGCCTTGTAGCCCTGCCCGCCGAGCATGGCAGTGACATCCTGAGGCGTGAGCCCCCCCTTCTCTGAGACGCGGAGTGCCCGCTCCACCACCGCCGGGTCAGCCGAGCGCAAAAGCGCGAGTGCCTCCTGTCGGTTGCGCCCCTCGATCTTGATCGTGGCGCCGGAGTCGTCTGTGAATGCGTGAACGCCCATTAATTTCCCCAGTTACGAGCGCCAGGACGTGGCACCGGTGGTTCGCCGGTCTTGTTCTCGATCTCGTCGACCTCGAATGTGCGTGCCCGGGCGGCAACGCCGCGAGCTAGCGCCTTGTCCAGCTCGCTCTTGGCCAGGCTGGACTTGTCACTCAGAATGCGGAACTGGCCAGGAGACCATACTCCGCCCTGATCAGGGGGGAGGCCAATGCTCGAGTCTATAGATCCCCAGGTTGCCTTCTGGTTCGCCATTTGGGCGTCGATAGTCGCGAGAGCCACGCGGATGTCTCCACCCTGACCGCCGAGCATCTTCACTGCGGCTTCGAGGTCGGCGTCTGTGACGCGATCGTTGCGGGCCATAGCGAACATATACGCCAGCGAGACCATGAGAGACTCGGTGATGCCCTTGTTGCGGGCCCGCTCGTACAGCTCACGGCCGCGGGGGCCTCGCATGTAGTCGTTGATGTCGGTGCCGTCCTTCATCGTGGACATGGCCTCGGCCACGTTACCTACAACGGCATTGACCTTGCTGGCGATGGCGCTAAAGTCGGAGACCGTGTTCTGGTTGTCGACCCACGCATCCTCGGCGATATCGTAGAGCTGGTTCACCGTCACGCCCATTCGGTAGTTCTGATCGATCTCCTCGGTCAACTTTCCGAACTGCTGCACCGACACTTGCTTGCCCATGGCAGTCGCGGGATCATTCACGATGCGTAGCATGTCCTCGTACGGCATGTCGGTGATCGTCGGATCGTTCCCTACGATCTTCGCCACCTTCTCCGCGTATTCGGGGTCGTCGATCTTCACCTGACCCAGCACGTCGCCCGTCTTCAGATTCACGACGTAGCCCATGTCCTCGAAGCGTTGACGAAGGGTCTTGTCGCTCTCGTTCGCCGCGATCGCTTGTTCCTGCATCGTTTCCTGCTGCATCAGGATGCGACGGTTCTGCTCTTCACTCTCGAGCTTCTTGGCCTCCACTCGGGCAGCCGCAGCACTCGACGGGTCTACGTCACGGAGGCGGTCGGCCAGCGCCGACGTCAGGCGTCGCGTGTACGACAGCTCACTCTCCTCCTCCCCCCGCGGCAGCTCCTGCACTTCGCGCTGGGCATTCTCGATGGCTTGCGCCTTGAGCAGACGCGGATCCTGCCCGGACATCATCATGCGCCCAAGAGAGAAGAGGGTAGCCAGTCGCCGCTCGTCAGGTCCCTGCGCCGCGCCCATGATCTGGTCGCGCTCAGCGGTAATCTGCGCAAGTACTTCCTGTGGTGTGGCGTTGCCGTACTGGTCAGGCATGGTATCCCTTTAGCGCTTGAACAGGTTCTGGAACAGCTGCATCAGGGCCTGGCCACTCTGTGGGGTGGACATCCCCGCGCCGAGGTTCCCGAAGGCATCCGCCATCGGGGAAGCTGAGTAGCCTGGAGCCGCCTGAGCCTGTGTATTGAGACCTGCACCGGCCACTCGCACGTTGGTGGCGGCAGTCGCCTTGTTGAGGGCACCGCCGAACGCCTGCATCAACATGTCCTGGATGTTGGTCGCGCCCCCCATGAGGTTCTGCGCGAGGCCGACTCGCCCACTCTGCAGATCGGTCGGCAGTGACTGCAGCCCCGTAGTGGCCGCCAGGTTTTGCCCTGTACGATCGTACCCCTCCTGCTCGAGTCCCTGCAGGTTTCCGAAAGCCGTCTGCCCGCCGGAGAACAGAGACTGGAACCGGTTCATCGTGTCGGCACTTGCCGCCCTAGCCTCACCGCCAGCCGCCAGCTGGAATCCAAGGTCCTGCTGGTTCTGGGATTCGGCAAGCCGTCCCATGATGTTGGCCCCTCCGGTAGACCCAAGTCGGCCCTGTGCGAAGAGACGGGAAAGCGTGGAGTCGACCGCCCGCTGCTGCCCCGGCATCGCCTGTGAGCGCAGCAGGCCCAGTGTGCTATCGCGAGTCGAATCGAATGACTGCCCCAGCTGGCCGGCCAGACCGCTGGCCCCGCCAAAAAGCTGCCGCATCATGTCCGACTGATTTCCCGCGCCCAGGGAGGGATCCGCGCTGGGGTTCATGCGAGACTGCAGCATGCTGAATGCTTGTGCCACCTCGGGCGGCAGGCCTGCCCCGAAGTCCGTTCCGCCTAGGACTTGGTTGGCCCCTCCGCTGAACATGCTCTGTAGATCACCGAAGGCCCCGGCATCGATGTTCCCATCTTCCACGCCGATCTGGCCGAACTGCCCAGTGACCGGGTCCAGGCGAAGGCTGCGCTGATAGTTCTGTAGCTCCTGCTGAGCCTTGCGCTTCTTGCTCGCACCAAAAAGCGAACTGACGCCGCTAATGATAGACGGAATGGCAGCAGCTAGAAGGGGAAAAGCCATTAGGACTCCGTTACTTTACGAGCGTGTTGTGGGCACCGGCGGTGCGGATAGTTTCGGACGTGCGAAGCTTGGAGATCTCGGCGAGATCCAACTGGGCAAGGACCTCGGAGACCTCGTTGGTCTTCGGGTCGAACTTCAGCACACGCCGTGTAGGGGTGAGAATGTAGGAAGGCACGCCGAGCTTACGCGCCTGTGTCTTGTCGTCGTCTGAGAATGACTCTCCGCCGCCAGCCCCGCGAAAGTCTCGTCGCGTGTTGAACACCGGATGATTGTGGTACAGCGCGCGAAGACTTCCCTTAGGGATGATGATATTCGCGCGGACCTTCGCCTTCTGCTGCGATGATTGTGGAGACGTGCTCTTCGCATCCGCTCCGTCCTGGTAGATTAGGCCGATGTGTTCGAGTGACGCACCAGTGAGTCCAGCTAGCACGGAAGCGACGGTATCATCTACTGCATACGGCCCCATTACGTCACGACCATAGACAGAGACTGAGTCGTGCGAACAGTAGTCGAGGATCTCTCTCGAATGCTCAGCGTAAAGATAACCGTCCCTGCGGAAAGCTTAGTCCAGAGGCGTGTAGTGGACAGATCAATCCAACTTCCTGCGGATGGATCATCGCTGAAGGTGCCAGAGGTTACATCAGTCTTGACCTGGTATTCTGCGGCAATGACTGCGGTGGCCGGAGTCACCCAGTCTTCTGTATCTGCTCCCCCACCCCCATTGCCAAACGTATGTACTCCGGCGTTGCTAAGTTGCGCGGAGCAGCTCGGCGTGTTACTAGAGCTTGTGAGCGCTGGGTTAATAACACCAGGAACACCGCTCACCATAGCTGCCAGAGCGCCGCTCATTACGAGATTCCGGCGCCGCTGATAAACCACTCAGCGCTTGCGACCTTCTCCAGCACCGCAACCCCGTTATCAGAAAGCGTGCGTGTGCCAGTGGTGCCAGTTCCAGCGAGGGTCAGCGTGTCCGTCGTAATGGCGATCGAAAGCGTCCCACCGCCGTTGTTCACCACTCGCACGATCGTCCCGACCGGGAACGCCACCGAGGCGTTGGCGGGGATCGTGATGGTCTCACCAGCTCCGCCGGCCGCCTTGTAAATCGTCTTCCCGGCGTCCGTCAGAACAAGTTCATAGCTCACGTCTTGCACGTTCTGCGGCGTGCCCTTGTAGCCGACTTCGCTAGACGACGTGTTGGGGCTTGTTACTGTCCCTGACAGATCCAGGTTACCATTGAAGTCAAACGTCGTGACAGTAATGTCCAGCTCGCCAGTGTTCGCAAACGTGACCAGCATGTCGGTCCCGTTGTGCGTGAAGTCCATGTAGTCGGTTACCCCAGCATCGTAGAAGCGGGTACCACGGAAGTAGTTCGTGCCAGTGAACGTGTTAGGTGCACCGGCCAACTGTGGGACAACAGCTGCGTCGATGAGCAGAGTTGTACCCGACGACGTGAGTCCGGTACTCAGCGAGAAGCCAATAGTGGCATTCGCGGACTCATCCCAGCCCAGGACGCGATCGGCACCAGGGTCAGCCAGGGCTTGAATGTCACCGACCATCCCAGCATTGTAGTCAGCCCAATTCGCAAGGCGCAGCGGAGTAAGCAGCACGACATTGGACGTCTCTGCTTCGGCCTGCGCCTGTGTCGCAAGGTCATTGCTGTCGAACTTCGACGTGATGGCGGTTGAAATTGCCGCCAGCTCGTCGTCGATGTCCGAGCCCAGGATCAGCTTCTCCGGGTTGCCGGTGGCCAACACATCTTTGGCGGAGTAGTCGTTGACCTGTGTGAAGTCTGACATTAGGCGTACGCTCCGATCTTCGAGAATATTTCAAGCTGCTGAATGGCGATCTGGCTGACCACTGTCGCGCGCAGCCCCACCATGATGTATTGCCCCTGGCCGTTGGCCGGGAACTTGCGAATGCGAAGCGCTAGAGCCCCGGACCACTCAGCTTCCCCCCACTCTCCCTCACCCCACTCTGAACCAGTGCCGGAAGCAAAGGAAATAATCTTCATGCGGGTGTCGCCCTGGAAGTCGAAGTCCCACCGGAACGTGACCGTCGTCGCGGACAGCACGTAAACCAGGACGCCAAGGCGCTTCAGGATCTTCAGTCGGTTCGACACCTGTTCCGAGATATGCATGTACGGGCTCTCGTAGTCGAATACGAACGAGGTCCCGTTGTCGGTATCGAGGCCGGCGTAGTTGCCGATGATGCCGGCTCGGCCAAGCAGCAATCGATTGTTCTCTTGATCCCAACACCATGCGGTCGGAGCAAGCGTCCATGTCGTGATCGGGAGTAGGACCTGGTTATACTCCTGCGCCTGGAACGGTCGGTTGAAATGAAACACCCATGTATTCTGAGCGTGCACAGGGAACGTCAGGATGTAGATGCCGCGAGTCGGATCCACTACTGAACGGATTCGGTTCTTGCTGGTCTCCTCAGTGAGGTTCTCGAGGAACGTCGTGTGAATCGCCCGGCTCCATGTGCTGAGCGGGGCTGACTTCTCCTGAATGACTCGACTTAGAGAATGCACTCCGTGCAGGCCGGCGAACATCATGTCGGCGTCACCGATGTACTGCACGGTCCACTGAGACTCGCAGCCTACGCCTGTGATGATGTCGACTACAATCAGCTCCTCTGGGTCTACACCGAGCTGGTTGCCGACATTGTCCGACCAAATCACAACGTGTCGGTGGCCGAACACTATCAAAAATCCGTTGAACGCAAAGATCCCAGTGACCTGGTCAGTGCCATTAGTCCAGACGTTACTCATATCGATCGAGCCAGCGCCTGTCGTCCAGTGAGTCTCGTCTAGAAGCGCTGAGTACTTGATGGTCTGATAATCTGAATCAAGTGCCCACACGCGACCGAAAGCGCAAAGACCAATGCCGCCGGCAGAAGTAGGAGCAGTCCCACTAGCTTCAGTGACAGTTGCAAAATTCCCAGAAGTGCGGACAATAGGCTTCTGCCCAGCCTGAAAGCCGATGCACCTGCCGTTGAAATTTTGAAACCACCAGGTACCATCTGTGTCTGTCACCGAGCCAGAGATGTCGTTGCTACCAGGGGCGTCGACGCCGGTGCCTATGCCTCCGTCCCACGCCACAATGTTCGTGTAGGCTCCAGCTTCTGTGATGTGCTGGAAGATTGTCTTCACCGCCGGGGTAGCGGTAATAGGGGTGCCGGTCAGGTTGCTATACCCGCGGCGGGACGCCAAGCGGCCACTCGCATCGATGGTTGCGTTGGTGGCGTTCACCGCCCACGATGGGGCAAGCAGAGACCCCTGCTGCTCGTAGTTGACCCCGCGGAATCCCGGCGAGATCAGGTCGACCGGAGCGAGCTGTCCAGGCATTACTGCGGCACCAACGAATCGAACCCCTGCTCCGCAATCTCCTGCGCTACGGCATCAGCCAATAGGTCGCGGTACCGCTTCTCGGCCTTGTCGCCGCGAGGGCCAAGCTCCTCACCGCGGTCCTCCATCGCCCACCACGACGCCCCGTACTGCACAGGCAATACCGGCACCTTAATGTCTGTCGACAGATCTCCGGTGTCTGTCGCCACTAAGTCTGGCGCCTGAGGGACCAGCAGGTCAATCTCGATGTTGCGCGCCGTGTTCACGCGCGGATGCACGTAGAGCGTCACGCCGGTCGCCGTGCGCTCGATCGCGAAGTGCGACGGCTGGGCATTCGTGGCCGTGTTCGACGCCTCCTGGTCAATACGCAGCAGGGTTGCCAGATCCATCAATCGAAGTGCGTATTGGGCGCTAGTGTTCGTCACGTCGAAGCAGAGAGGATCCGCACGCTGGCAGTGTTCCTCGTTCTCGTACCAGAGCTGCGTCTTGCGGTTGACGCCTGACAGCGCGATGCTGTTCCCGTTGGCTGCTACTGTAGCGGCCACGCGAGAACGGAGGACGCGCCAGGGCGCGGCCCCTTCCACTTCCTCGAGGAAGTCCAGTACGAATTGTGCCGCCTTCAGCTGATAGGTGTCCGTGACCGCAGCGATGACCGGGTCGTCACCCTGGCCGACGGCAGTCAGCACCTTGTTAATCAGCTCCATGAACGTCAAGATCGTCTCTCCAAGGTAATCTGCTCTTAACGGCACCCTATCTAGGATAAGGCACCCTAAAGAGCAGGCGGGGATTGCTCCCCGCCCGCTACTGACCTAGGTCAGATTAGGTCGACGGGACGACGAACGGGACGACGCTCGCACTACGGAGCTGCTTCGTTCCGTAGATCGTGTCGGCAGTCATCAGGTCCGCGAGGTACTCCTGCTTGTACTGCTTCTGCACACGAAGGCCGAGCTGCTCCACGAGGACCGCAGCGTCAGTCTGGAAGGCCAGACCGAGCTTGTTGTCCGCGTTGCCCGTCGAGTCATCGACGATGGGCAGCTGTGTCGAGACGTACACCGGCATGGCGTAGAGGTTCCCGACTAGACCGTTGCGGATGCTGTTCGCACCGTTGGCCTCACCCGTGAACGCCTGCTCCGTGAAGCGCGCTAGACCCAGGAGGTCCTGCTTCACGATGGTCGGCACGACCACCACGCGACCCGCAAACGGCACGTTGCCGTCGTCTAGGAGCTTGATGTACGCGCGGATGCCTGCGTCGGTGATGTCGGTCGAGGCGGCCTGATCCCAGGACGTGCCGTCGCCCTCGTAGATCGTTGGCATGCCGGTCGATGTGGACTCGATCACGCCTGTCGAGGCCGTGTACACCACACCGGTGGCGCCGAACACGGCAAGGATCAGGTCGATATCGACCTGGCGGCCAAGCGCGTATCCCGCGTCGTCAGTGTAGAAACGGCGCAGCGACTCGAGAGCCTGCACGTCGGCGAAGTCCTCGATGAGCCGGCTGTACTCGTAGTGCTTGTCGATCGAGATCGTCAGGCCGGTGTCTGTGCCGTGCGCGATCAGCGTGACCTGAGTCTCCGCTGTCTTGCTCGACGCGCTACCGCGGGTCGGGGTCGGGACACGAATCGTGTCGCCCTTCTTGCCCTTGTGGTTGAGCATGCGGACGAGGTTTCGCATTACGAGGTTGGCCTTGTAGGCCGCGATGATTTCGTCGCTCCAGATTTCGGGAATGAAGTTCCCGATTTCCGAAGCTACGATGTGGTCTGATCCAAGAGACATAGTTGTCTACTCCTAGTGGGGATGATTGGGATGTGGTTGGGGAGACGTTACTTGACCCGACCTTCAGCGTACGCACGGAGGATTTCAGCCTGGAATGCGGGGTCCGAGTACACCTGTGGCTTCTCCATCTTGAGCTTGATCAGGTCGGCACGACGATACGTCGGTCCCTTCCCTGTTCCTGCTCCCCCGGCATTCGCCGCAGTCTCGAGAGCGGCCTTGCGGGCAGCCTCGGTTGCGGCCGGGTCGGGAGCGGTCTTGCCTGTGCCACGGTTGGGATCGGCAGCCGGATTCGGAGCCTGTCCCTTGATGGCCTTGTACTCAGTCAGCAACTCGTCGGCTACGACGAAATTGCCCGTGCCGGCTAAAGCCGCGGCACGCTGACGGAGCGGCGAGCTGTGAACCCACGACATGAACTCAGGGGTCTGAGTTACGGTCGCGAAGTCAGAGTGCTTCGTGACGAAATGACGCTCGGCGTCAGCCGTTGCACGGGCAGCATCTCGCTGATCCATCTCCGCACGAAGCGCGTCTTCCCGCTGCTTCCAATATGCGTCGAGAGTTTCGGTCGGCCTATCGACGAGGTCTCGAGCGTTCACCTTTGGCACCGTCTTCACAGCAGCGGGTGTTCCCTCGAGATCAGTTGATCGCTTGTCCAGGGCCAGGATCTGGTCGGTGAGCTTGCGCTGAGTACCGAGATCGTTCGCCATGCGTCCGTACGCAGACTGGAGCGAGGAGTAAGCCTCGGCCTGCTTGCGTAGAGATTCCGCTTCGTCACCCGTCCAGAACTTGTCCTGAATGTATTCGGGCTTCGATGGCGGGGTGCCAGGCGGCGTCTTCGACTTGTCGTCGGCTACCGGTGGCTTCTTCGTGGCGTCCTTCAGGGTTTGCTCTAGTGCCGCAAGATCGCCTGGGGCGGTTTCGGGGTTGGTTACCCGCGTTCCTACTGATGTCGTCGTCATCACTTCTCCCTACCGGTCCAACGCGTGGACTTGTGGTAGCAGACAGCTATGCACCTTGCGAAGGGGGCGCGTCGTACCCGGGACCGTAGTCGCCGTGTTCGCGCAGGATCTTCTCCTGCCGCGCCGTTTCCTTCCGGTGAATCTTCTCGAACCGATCTACGAACTCAGGGCCGGCGTTGCTCCCTTGAGCCATGCCGGACCAGTCGATGCGCGGTGCGCGAAGAAACACTCGCTCTGCGGGGCTCTTGCACTTTGGACACGGTGCAGTTGTGTCCGAACTTCGAATGAAGTCGTCAAAAACGTGCCCGCATGAGCACAGGAAGTCATGCAAAACGGCCACTACTCTAGGCCATCCTGCTCTGCGTTCGCTTCAGCGCGGCTGGTTTCCGCCATCTGCTCGAACGCTGTCATAAACTCTTCGGCCAACTTCGAGACCTGCTCCCACGCAAGGCGTGAGCCGCGGTTCTCTAGGACCTTCTCCCACGACGAGGCGTTCGCCCCGTCGACTCCGTGCTGGACAATCTTGGCAGAGGCGAACTCTGTCACGAGGCGCCAGCCGGCGGATTCGAATGTCTCCTGGAACTTGACGAAGCGATCTCGCTCTCGTTCATCCAGCCAAGACATCAGTTCGTGCGTCGGCATCGCTGCCGACTCGTCGGGGCCTACCCCGACCAGGACTTCGTTCGTCATATACACTCTCCCAAGTGAATTACTTCTTCGCTGTTGCGGCAGGCTTCTTGGCCTGCTCTTGTGCTGTCCTGAATGCGAGATGGGCCTTGGCCAGCTCGATCTTGTTCTTCTCGCGAGCCACATCGAGGCTCTCGAGTTCGACGGTAAGGCGGGCCATCTCAGCCTGCATCTCATTGCTGTCAGTTCCTGCGTCCGACATCGCCTTCTGCGCATCAGCGAGAAGCTTCTGGACCGTGGCGATCTTGACGCGGTTGTCGAGGACCTTGCCCTCGGCGTCAGCGGACACAGCCATGAACTGGAGATCCTCGAGATCCTTCTGGCGCTTCTGAGCCTCGGGCGGCGGAGGCGCCGTAGCGGCGTCGATCGCCTGCATGACCTCGGTCTTGTTGTGGATGCTGGAGAGGTCGATGATGCCCTTGGCAACGGCTGCAGTGACCTGCGGATATGCCTCCGGCATCATGCCCATGAGCTGTGTAAGCTGCATGGCCTCAACCTCACGGGCCACAATTCCAAGAGTCGCCATCACGCGGAAGTCGAAGTCCTGCGGATAGCGGCGCGGCGCGAACTGCATGTAGCGCCACATTGTCTGCTTGAGTAGCGGCTGCATGAGGTTGTCGTTGACGTTGCGGATCGCGCGCTTCGAGCGCTTCACGAAGGCGCCCATAATCAGCGATGCCTGCTGCGGCCCATTACTGTCCTGGCCCTTCAGGCTCGAGGCCGTATCGAACGCCCCGGTACCCATCTGCACCATGCGCTCCATCTCGGAGGCTTGGTTGAAAGTGTTCGGCTCGACCGCGCCGATCTGGACTGGGTTGAGCACGTCGGCCGGGGGGCCTTGGGTGATCCACACCTTCCCGGGCTTGATCTCCATCTTGAAGCCGCGCGGCACGCGACCACCATCGATGGCGATCATCGGAGAACTGATGAAGCCGAGAGCGTCGATGCGCGCACGGATCTCTGAGTCCAGCGCCAGCTGTGGGTTGAATCCCTTCTCGGCGACGCCGCGTCCCCAGAAGCGGCCAGGGACCTTCTCGAACTGGAACGCGATGATCGAACGATCATGCATAGTGAACGGGTTGACCATAGCGCGCAGAAGCACGTTCTGGTTCGCGATCGTCACGATCGCCTCAACCATCGCACCACCGTCGTCGGCCAGAATGTCGTCGATGCTGTTCACGACCGCGACGCGGATGTTACCGTTCTCGTCACGGGTTACACGCTGTGTTGATGCCCCGTGCAGGAGGGATACCGGCACCTTACCGTGGTACTCGAGGATTTCGACCTCATCGCCTTCGTCGGCGGCGAGAAGGCTCTGCGGGTCCTGGCGGTCGATGTCTGTATCAGAGCCTCCCTTCCAGTTCGACCCATGCAAATACTGCTTCGCGTCAGCTCGGTACGTCCCCTGCTCGATCTTCTCGAGCACGACGTGCAGAGGCTTCTTGACCTTGTGGAACATGCCGAGCATTTCGCCCGTGTGGCGACCGGCCGGATCTGGCACGAACTCGTCTGGACGGATGGCCTCCCAGGTCACGCGGACGACCTCGTCGCCCTGCGTCTTCAGGGACTTCGACACGTCGTCGCGAGTCATCTTCTGCTCGCGAACGACTTCGACATTCATCTTGATGATGCCCGTGCCGAAAATCGCCGCGTTCAGCACGGCCTCACCGACGGCGTCAGGAGCGTTAACCTTGGCCAGATCCTCACGCAGGTTGTCCCGCGCCAGGAGCGCGTCGAGCTTCTCCTGGTCCTGGATGTCATCCGTAATGTCGAACCAGACCTCCTTGCTAAAGAGGCCCTCCTCGATCTCGGACACGGTCATTTCGATAGCCTGTGACAGCGCCGGGGCAATCAGACGCGAGCGCTCACTGACTCGATTGCGATCTTCCTGCGCCCACTGCCCTCGCCACAGGCGCCAGTAGCGCCCCCAGCGGTCCTTGTACCCGTCGTCACGGTGGCGCTCCCACGGCTGGAACTTACCTACGAGCCACGACACAAGACCGGTTCCTGTCTGCGTCGGCGACGTCGGCCGGCCGTCGGCGGACGGCGGATCGACGAGGATGCTCTGGCCTGACGTTGGAACGAAGCTCATGCAGATTCCTGTAGTTGGCGGCAAGCCTCTTCGTTTTGTGCGTGCCAGGTCGTAATAGGAACGCCTCGAGGGCGCATCAGATCAACGCGGCACACCGAGGGGCGGGTGTGGTAGATCGCGCAAAGGTTGTCGGGCGTCAGGTGTTCACACTCCGTCGTGCCAGGCTTGACCTTCGTCGGGAAGCCCTGGATGAGCCCGATACGGCGGCAACAGGCACCACAGTTGGTGCAGCGGAACTTAATAGCCGGCATCCAAATCCTGCGGTTGCCAATCGTCGGCAGGCAATTCCCCGTGGTAGAACGGAGTGCTCATCTGGTCGACGTACGCGACGGCGTCAAGCAGGTCGTCGTGGGCGAGCGGATCCGGGAAGTCATCGCACTGCTCGAGGAACGCCTCATTCCAAGGCCCCTTCAGG
>MGYJ01000060.1 GCA_001801685.1 Gammaproteobacteria bacterium RIFCSPHIGHO2_12_FULL_63_22
AGGCGATGCTCCAGCAGGCGACCGGCTGGCGCATTCCGCTTTCCGCCATGGCGTCCTGGGTCCGCGGCGCGAGATCCGCTGGCGCATCCGACCTCGACTTCGATCCCAGCGGACTTCCAGCCACACTCCGGCAGGCCGGCTGGGCGGTTGAATATCGCGGCTGGACCGATGCCGCGACCCCCTTGCCGCTGCGGGTCTTCGCCAGCCAGCCCGATGCGTCGGTGCGCCTGGTCATCGAACGCTGGAGCCCACCTTGAGCGCGGGCACGGCCGACGGCTGGAGTAGCTGGCCGGCGCCCGCGAAGCTGAACCTGTTCCTGCGGATCGTGGGTCGTCGAAGCGACGGTTATCACGAGCTGCAGACGGTCTTCCAGTTGCTCGATTGGGGCGATGTGGTCCACATCCGCGTCCGCGATGACGGACGCATCCTGCGCACGGGAGGGGACACCACGTCCTTCCCCGAGTCCGAGGACCTCCTGCCCAGGGCCGCACGCGCCCTGCAGGAAACTACCGGCACGACGCTGGGCGCCGAGCTGTCCGCCGACAAGTCCATTCCTGCCGGCGGCGGCTTCGGGGGCGGATCATCCGATGCCGCCACGGTGCTCGTGGCGCTCAACCACCTGTGGGGCACGGGCCTGGACGAGGCAGCCCTGGCCCAGATCGGCCTTGCGCTGGGCGCCGACGTCCCCGTGTTCATTTTCGGCAGGAATGCCTGGGCCGAAGGGGTCGGTGAGCAGCTCACTCCGGTCGACCTTTCGCCTGCCTGGTTCCTGATCGTGGAGCCCGGTGTAGGTGCCTCGACCCGCGAATTGTTCCAAGCCCCTGAATTGACGCGGGATGCGACCCCGGCGACAATAGCCGACTTCGTTTCCGGAGCGGCGCTCGGCAATGCCTTCGAGCCCGTTTTGCGACGCCTGGCGCCGGCCGTTGATGCCGCGTTGTCAGCGTTGGCGCAACATGGACGGGCTTGCCTGACCGGCACCGGAAGCGGTTGTTTCGTCCGTTTCCATTCTGAATCCGACGCGTTGCAGGCACAGTCGAAAATGCCTGCTTCGATGAAGTCCAGGGTGGTCGCGGGGGCCAGGTATTCGCCCTTGCTTGAAGCCTTGGCCAAGGTGCGTAGCGGCGCGGTTTGAAAAGATTCGGTTGATTGAAGTTGGGGCGTCGCCAAGTGGCCTAAGGCACCGGGTTTTGATCCCGGCATTTCGTAGGTTCGAATCCTACCGCCCCAGCCATCGTTGCAATGAAACAGGCACAGGACAAGAAGACGCACATGAGCAACGACAATCTTCTTGTGTTCAGTGGCAATGCCAACAAGCCGCTCGCCCAGGCCGTGTGCCGCGAACTCGGCGTGCCGATGGGCAAGGCGCTGGTGGGCAAGTTCTCCGACGGCGAAGTGCAGGTCGAGATCGAGGAAAACGTGCGCGGCCAGGATGTGTTCGTCATCCAGTCGACCTCGGCCCCGACCGCCGAGAATTTCATGGAGCTGCTGGTGCTGATCGACGCGCTCAAGCGCGCGTCCGCATCGGTGGTCACCGCGGTGGTGCCGTATTTCGGTTATGCCCGGCAGGATCGTCGCCCGCGCTCGGCGCGCGTGCCGATCACCGCCAAGGTCGCCGCGAAGATGTTCACCGCGGTCAATGCCGACCGGGTCCTGACGGTCGACCTGCACGCCGACCAGATCCAGGGTTTTTTCGACATCCCGGTGGACAACGTTTACGCGTCACCCCTTCTGTTGGCCGATATCTGGCGACACCAGGGCACCGACAACATCATCGTGGTCTCGCCGGACGTGGGCGGCGTCGTTCGCGCCCGGGCGATCGCCAAGCGGCTCGACGACGCCGACCTTGCCATCATCGACAAGCGTCGTCCGAAGGCCAATGTGGCAACGGTGATGAACATCATTGGTGACGTGGCTGGCAAGACCTGCGTCCTGGTCGATGACATCGTCGATACCGCCGGCACCCTGTGTGCCGCGGCAGCGGCGCTGAAGCAGCATGGCGCGACCAAGGTCGTGGCGTACTGCACGCACCCCGTGCTGTCGGGTGCGGCCATCGACAACATCAGTGGTTCGGCGCTCGACGAACTGGTGGTGACGGACACCATCCCGTTGTCGCCGGCAGCGCGCGCCTGCTCGCGCATCCGCCAGCTGAGTGTCGCGGAACTGCTCGCTGAAACCATCCGTCGCATCGCGATGGGAGAGTCGGTAAGCACGCTGTACGTGGATTGATCCGGCGACACCGGGCATCCGGAATCGATCGACGCGCTGGGCGCGACGGACGATCCCCGATTCCCGATCCGGGAACGACACGCCGCCTGGTCGCGGGCTGCGTGGAACGCGCCAATTGGCGCAACACAATAGAAGGTAATTGATCATGGCAACCCACAACATCACGGCAACCAGCCGCAAGGTCGAAGGCAAAGGTGCGAGCCGCCGCCTCCGTCACAGCGGCCAGGTCCCGGCCATCGTTTACGGAGCGCAGGCCGCCCCGGAAAACGTCCAGCTCGAGCACACCGCCCTCTGGCTCGCCAGCCAGAACGAGTGGTTCTACTCGTCCATCCTGCAGTTGTCGGTTGACGGCAAGTCGCAGAAGGTCCTCCTGCGTGACATGCAGCGCCATCCGTTCAAGCAGCAGATCCTGCACCTGGACTTCCAGCGCATCGACGAAAACGTCGCGATCCGCTTCAACGTGCCGCTGCACTTCCTGAACCAGGAAGTTTCCCCGGCTGGCAAGACCGCCGGCGTGGTCGTGCTGCACGAGCTCAATGAAATCCGCGTCAGCTGCCTGCCCAAGGACCTGCCGGAATTCGTCGAAGTGGACCTGTCCGCGCTGGCGCTGGGCGACATCATCCACATCTCGCAGCTCAACCTGCCGGAAGGCGTTTCGATCCCGGAACTCAAGCTCGGCAAGGAACATGACGTCGCCGTCGTGATCGCCCGCCACGCTCGCGTGGAAGTCGAGGAAGAGGCGCCCGAAGCTGCCGTGGCCGAGGTTCCCTCGACCAAGGCTGCCAAGGCCGCCGCTCCGGCTGCTGCCGCGCCGGCACCGAAGAAGAAGTAAGCAGGCCTCGGCCCGGTGCGCCTTCGGGCGTGCCGGGATGGGACCTTGCCGCGCATGGCAGGCTTGCGACTCATCGTCGGGCTCGGAAATCCCGGTCCCGAACACGCCCGAACCCGGCACAACGCCGGGTTCTGGTTTATTGACGCCCTCTCGGCAAAGCTCGGCGCGCGCTTCGGCCTGGAGTCGAAGCTGCACGGCGAGACGGCCAGGGTCCAGATTGCCGGACACAACGTCTGGCTGCTGAAGCCCGCGACCTTCATGAACCTCAGTGGCCGATCGGTCGCCGCGGCCCTGCGTTACTGGAAGATCGAGCCCGAAGAGTGCCTGATCGCCCACGACGAGCTTGACCTGCCCACGGGCAGCGCCCGGCTCAAGTTCGATGGCGGCCACGGCGGCCAGAACGGCTTGCGCGACACCATGCAGCACCTTGGTCACGGCCGGTTCCACCGGTTGCGGCTGGGCATCGGCCATCCGGGCCACAAGGACAAGGTTACCCCCTGGGTACTTGGCCGCCCCGGAAAGGATGATGAAGCGTCCATGCTCCGAGCCGTTGATGACGCCATCAACGTCCTGCCGCTGGCCGTGGAAGGCGAATTCAACGAGGCAATGAAGCGCCTGCACACCCCGAAGGACCAATAGACACCCATGGGTATCAAATGCGGCATCGTCGGTTTGCCGAACGTCGGCAAATCCACTCTTTTCAATGCGTTGACCAAGGCAGGCATCGCCGCGGCCAACTTTCCCTTCTGCACCATCGAGCCCAATACCGGCGTCGTGCCGGTGCCCGATCCCCGGCTGAACCAGTTGGCGGACATCGTCAAGCCACAGCGCATCCTGCCGACCTCGTTCGAGTTCGTGGATATCGCCGGCCTGGTCGCCGGCGCCTCGCGAGGCGAGGGCCTGGGCAACAAGTTCCTGGCCCACATCCGCGAAGTGGACGCCATCGCCCACGTGGTCCGTTGCTTCGAAAACAGCGACATCATCCATGTCGCCGGCCGCATCGATCCGATCAGCGACATCGAGATCATCGACACCGAGCTTTGCCTTGCCGACCTGGACTCCGTCGAAAAAGCGCTGAACCGCGCCGAAAAGGCCGCGAGAGTCGGCGATAAAGAAGCGATCGTCAAGAAAGACGTTCTCACGCGACTGCGCGACGGGCTAAACCAGGGCACGTCGGCCCGCGCCTTGGGCCTGTCGGACGAAGACAAGGCCGCAGTTCGCGACTTGTTCCTGCTGACTTTGAAGCCGGTGATGTATGTCGCCAACGTGCTCGAGGACGGATTCGAGAACAACCCCTTCCTGGACAAGGTGCGTGCCCGCGCCCTGGCCGAAGGCGCCGAAGTGGTGCCGGTGAGCGCCGCCATCGAGGAAGAGATGGCGCAACTCGAAGATGCCGACCGGGCCGAATTCCTGGCCGAAATGGGCCTGTCCGAGCCCGGCCTGAACCGGGTCATCCGCGCTGGTTACAAGCTGTTGGGGATGCAGACCTACTTCACTGCCGGGGTCAAGGAAGTCCGCGCCTGGCAGGTCCACAAGGGTTCAACCGCGCCCCAGGCTGCCGGTGTCATCCATACCGATTTCGAGAAGGGCTTCATCCGCGCCGAAACGATCGCCTTCGAGGACTTCATCAAGTTCAAGGGCGAGGCGGGGTGCCGCGAAGCCGGCCGCATGCGGCTCGAAGGCAAGGACTACGTGGTTCAGGAAGGCGACGTGCTGCACTTCCGCTTCAATGTCTGAAGCCAAATCCCTCAAGTAATCAGGTCGTTGACATATCGGTCGGCGGCCGCCAAAATTACGGGCTCTCTGTGGAGGGATACCCAAGCGGCCAACGGGGGCAGACTGTAAATCTGCTGGCTCACGCCTTCGGTGGTTCGAATCCACCTCCCTCCACCAAGCTTTTGAAAGGTTAGTGCGGCAGTTCCAGGCTTCGAAGTGCGGGAGTAGTTCAATGGTAGAACATCAGTTTTCCAAACTGATTACGAGGGTTCGATTCCCTCCTTCCGCTCCATTGAGTTTTACCGTATCAGCAGCATCTTGATTTCGCGGCACGCTCCATCGCTCATCTAGCTCAGTCGGTAGAGCACTTCCTTGGTAAGGAAGAGGTCGCAGGTTCGATTCCTGTGATGAGCACCATTTCCCCGGTCGCGTAGCGGCCGGATTTTCATCCAACTTGAATTCATCGGGTAATCGCAATGTCCAAGGAAAAGTTCCAGCGCACCAAGCCGCACGTCAACGTGGGCACGATTGGTCACGTGGACCATGGCAAGACGACTTTGACGGCCGCAT
>MGYJ01000061.1:0-104832 GCA_001801685.1 Gammaproteobacteria bacterium RIFCSPHIGHO2_12_FULL_63_22
GTTGGCCTTGGAAGCGACCAACTGCGAATCGTCGTTGATATAGGTCTCCGACAGCCACTGTGCTGCTGTCATCTCGACGTAATCGGCGCGCATTTCCTTGTTGACGCGGGCGACGAACTGGTCGGCGTTTTCATTCGGATCGATCTTGACCGTGCTGTCGCCAGCAGTGCCGGCCACGCCGGTGGGGTTGCTGCCCTTGCAGCCGGCAAGCGCGAGCAGGCCGGCAGAAATGGCAAGGGTCAGTAGGGCGCGTTGGACAGTCACGGCGAGCTCCGGAAAATGTGGGAAAAAATGGGGAAACGAAGGCTAGACCGGCAGCTGCCGGCGGCGCAAGTGCGAGGGCAGCATGGATGGGCTGCGGTTCAGCGGCTGAATGATTCGAGCAGGCCGGGTGCGAAGGCCTGCAGGCCTTCCCGGGCGTCGACGGCATCGGATTCGAACCAGGCCCGGGCCGAACCGAGCCGGAAGCTGTAGCCCCAGGCATCCATGTCCTGCATCAGGCGATCGCTGCCGACGCCTTCGATGGCGTCGGCCAGCACGATCTGCAGGTAGCAGGCGGCGTCTTCTTCCAATACCGAGTCGCTGGCGTCCGTGTGCACCGACGCGCGGCGTTCAGGCGGCATCACCAGCAGGTGGGAGGCTTCGTGCAACAGGGAGTGCACCGGCGTGTCGGCGCGCGCATACACGGTGCTGCCGACCAGGCCCGCTTCGCATTCACCCCAGAAACTTCCCGGGATGGCCTCGCCGTCGGCGACGCGCGCGAGTTGCAGGCCCAGTGATTCCAGGAGACTGCGAGGCGCGTCAAAACCAATGTCGACCAACCGAAGCACAACTGTGGGAGCGGCTTCAGCCGCGATCGCTGCGGCGGCGGAGTCCGAAATCGCGGCTGAAGCCGCTCCCACATTCATGGCTTGCTTCAGCCGTTGGCGACGGCGGATTTTTCCGGCAGCGCGACGGAAATGTCGAGGACCTCGTTGTCGCCGTCCTTGATCAGGTCGACCTTCACTGCATCCACGTCCACGTTGACGTACTTGCGGATGACCTCGAGCAACTCGCGTTGCAACAGCGGCAGGTAATCGGGTGCGCCACGCAGGCTGCGTTCCTGCTGGATCAGGATGCGCAGGCGGTCCTTGGCGACATTGGCGGTGTTCTTGTTGCGGGCGACCAGGAAATCAAAGATGCCCATGCCTCAGCTCCCGAAGATCTTCGAGAAGAAACCCTTCTTCTCGACGGTGGTGAAGCGCAGCGGCACGGTATCGCCCAGGATGCGGGCCACGGCATCGGTGTAGGCCTGACCGGCCTGCGACATGTCGTCCAGGATCACCGGCACGCCGGCGTTGGAGCTCTGCAGCACTTCGGGCGATTCGGGAATGACGCCGATCACCTTCAGGCCGAGGATTTCCTCGACGTCGGCGATGGACAGCATGTCACCCTTCTCGACGCGGATCGGGCTGTAGCGGGTAAGCAGCAAGTGCTCCTTCACGCGCTCGCCGTTCTCGGCCTTGCGGGTCTTGGAAGCAAGCAGGCCAAGGATGCGATCGGAGTCGCGCACGGATGACACTTCCGGGTTGACCACGACCACGGCGCGGTCGGCGAAATACATCGCCAGGAACGCGCCTTTCTCGATGCCCGCCGGCGAATCGCAGACGATGAAGTCGAAGCCTTCCTCGGCGATGTCCTTCAGTACTTTCTCGACGCCTTCCTTGGTCAGCGCATCCTTGTCGCGCGTTTGCGATGCAGCCAGCACGTAAAGATTCTCGAAGCGCTTGTCCTTGATCAGGGCCTGGCGGATGGAGGCCTCGCCGAGCACGACGTTGACGAAGTCATACACCACGCGACGCTCGCAGCCCATGATCAGGTCGAGATTGCGCAGGCCGACGTCGAAGTCGATGACGGCTGTCTTCTTTCCAGCCTTGGCCAGGCCGCAAGCGATGCTGGCACTGGTGGTGGTCTTGCCGACGCCACCCTTGCCCGAGGTCACCACGATGATTTCCGCCAAGTTGTTTCTCCTGGATGCCGCTATGGGTTCAAGCCAGCGCTTCAATGCGCAGGCTGTCGTTTTCGAGCCAGATCTGCACGGGTTTGCCGATCAGGTCCTTTGGAATCTCTTCAAGTACTTTGTACGTGCCGGCGATTGCGACCAACTCGGCATTGAATTCGCGGCAAAAAATGCGCGCCGTCGCCAGGCCACCGGCGCCAGCCAGCGCGCGACCGCGTAGCGCGCCGTAGATGTGGATCGAGCCATCGGCGATGACTTCGGCGCCGGCGCCCACCGTCGCGCAGACGGTGAGGTCGCGATCCTGTGCGTAGATTTGTTGACCCGAGCGCACCGGGGTCACGTGCATCATTCCCGGCGATGCAGCCGTCGGCGGCGCGACCGGTACCGCTGCGGCACTTGCAGGTTTCGCAGCAGGCACGGGTTCGCTGGGTTGCGGTGGCGCGGCTTGCGCCACCACCGAGCCGGTCTCGTAGGCCGCGCGGAATTTCGCGAGCAGGGGCAAGCCCACTTCGCGCGACAAGGATTCGATTGCACTGGTGCCATAGGCAATGGCGACGGGAAGCACGCCCGCGCCGTGAAGGCCATCGACCAGTGCTTTGACCGTCGATGCATCCGGACAATCGCTCAGTCCGCCGAAATCGAGGATGACCGCGGCACGCTGGAACAATTTCGGCGCGCTGCGCACGCGATCAGCCATCTCGGCGCAAATTTTCGAGACATCGAGGTTGCGGATTCGCAGGTTGGCGATGCCGACCTGTCCGATCTTGAGTTCGCCCGCTTGTTCGTAATCCGGAATCGCCGACATGCTCAGGTGCCGGTGGCGCGCTGCGGCTTGCGGCCGGGAAGGGCGCGCGCAGCCAGCCAGGGCTGGTCGGGCAGGTTGCCGTCGTAGGATCGGTGCACGAACGGATAACTGCACAGTTCCTTGATGAGCATCGCGGCGCGGACGCCGGGACCTTCCATCACGTGCTGGCCCACTTCACGGAAACCGAAGCTGCCATGGAACAGAAGTGCGGGGTGGCTGCTGCCTTCGAGAAACACTTCGGCAGCCAGGCGCGGCACGCGCACTTCAGCGAAACTCTGCACGTCGCCATAGAACACGCGGCCCACACCGGCGCCACGGCGGGTGCTGGCGATGACGATGCGATCGATATAAAGGAATTCCGGATAGCGGTCGCGGAACCAGAGGAAGTTGGGGCTGTCGTGGTCGGCATCCTGGGTTACGCCCACCAGGAAACCAGCGAGCAGGCCGTCTTTTTCGGCGACCCGGAAGTAATCGGCGTTTTCCCAGAAGAACCGGAGCTTGCCGGCGTCCATCGGAAGGATCCCGGGTCCGGCTGCATTGTTCAGTGCAAGAACCAGATCCAGCTCGTGCTCGCGCACGTCGCGGATGACGATCGACATTTTCGGTGTGACTCCCAGATTTCCGGCGCGTCACCCTGGGGGCGGGCGTCGTGCTGCGGCGGATTATCGCATGGACTTTTGCGCAGCGGCGACGGCAATCCGCAGTCATTGGCTGTTAAAAGTCCGTTACCCGTGACTTTCGGGCCGCCTTAACAGGCGTGGGGTCGCCTACTATGTGGCCATGCCGATGCGACTTACCCACACCCAACTGCTGCGCTACGCGGGCTTGTTCACCTGGGCCGTGGTCGGCGTTCCCCTGGCGCTCAGCAGTTGGTACTTCCCGATCGTCGAACCGGAAGAACTCCGGGCGGCCTCGACCGATCTGGTGGGATCCGGATTCGCCTACGTAGTTTTCGGCATTGCCTACTGGCTGGTGACCCGGGACCTCGGGGCGCGGACGCCGCGCAAGTTCGATGTCGTCTTGCTGGCCGTGCTGACTTTCTCGGCGATTGCGCTGAGCAAGCTCAGCGGAACCGGGCTTGGCAGCATCCTGCTGATGCTGGTGTCCGGCGTGATTCCCTGGCTGATGCCGCTGGGCGTGGGCATCGCCTGGCTGATCCTGATGCACGTGCCGCTGGTTCCGGTGTTCCTGGAATTCGAGAATTTCACCCCGGTGTTCGCCGTGCTGCAGGCGGTCATGTACGCGGGCTATTCCAGCTTCACCTTCATCACCGGCCTTGTTGCACGGCAGCAAGCGCAGGCGCGTGAGGAACAACGGCGGCTCAATGCCGAGCTGCGGGCGACCCGGGCCTTGCTGGCCGAGAGCTCGCGGATGAGCGAGCGCCTGCGCATCTCGCGGGAACTGCACGATTTGCTGGGCCACCACCTGACGGCGCTCAGCTTGAACCTGGAGGTGGCCGGCCACCTCGCCGAGGGCAAGGCGCTCGAGCACGTCCGGCAAAGCCATACCCTGGCCAAGCTGTTGCTGACCGACGTGCGCGAAGTGGTCAGCGAGATGCGCGAGGACGGCGGCATCGACCTGACCCACGCATTGAAGGTGCTGGTGGAAGGCGTGCCTGCCCTGCGGGTGGACCTGGAGCTTCCCGAACGCCTGCATATCGAGGACCCGGAGCGCGCGCAGGTCCTGCTGCGTTGCGCCCAGGAGATCATCACCAATACCGTGCGGCACTCCGGCGCCAGCCGTTTGAACCTGACCATGACCCAGGATGCCGACGAGATCCGCCTGGCGGCTCGCGACAACGGACGGGGCTGCGAGCTGGCGAAACCCGGCAACGGGCTGCGCGGCATGCGCGAGAGACTTTCCGCCTACGGCGGCCAAGTGGATATCATCACCGCACCCGGGCAGGGCTTTGCCCTTGACGTGCGCATACCGCTGGAGGCGGCAACATGATCCGAGTCTGCCTGGTCGACGACCAGACCCTGGTGCGCCAGGGCGTCCGATCCCTGCTGGAGCTGGCCGACAACATCGAAGTCGTGGCGGAAGCCTCCGACGGCCGGCAGGCCGTGGAGCTGATTCCCCAGATCAAGCCTGATGTCGTGCTGATGGACATGCGCATGCCGATCATGTCGGGCCTGGAAGCCTTGCAGGCGCTGGCTGCCAAGGGCGAACTCCCGCCCACCATCATCCTGACTACTTTCGACGACGACCAGCTGGTGCTTGCCGGCATCAAGGTCGGCGCCCGCGGCTACCTGCTGAAAGACGTCACCCTGGACCAGCTGGTTTCCGCGATCCAGACTGTTGCCGATGGCGGTTCCCTGGTGCAGCCGGCGGTAACCCAGCGCCTGCTGTCCGGCCTGGAAGGCCTGCACAACGCCTTCGTCAGCCTGGAACAACCCGACCCGCTGACCGATCGGGAAACAGAGATCCTGCGCCTGATGGCAGGCGGCTTCTCCAACAAGGAGATCGCCAATTCCCTGGGCGTGGCCGAGGGCACCGTCAAGAACCACGTATCCAACATCCTTTCGAAGCTGGGGGTGCGGGACCGCACCCGGGCCGTGCTGAAGGCCTTCGAGCTGAAGCTGGTGTGAGCCCAATCACCATCGCGGTGCAAGCCCCTGCCGGTCACCGGTTTGACCTGTTATCCTCTCGGGTTCCTGCCCGGGCGAAGCGTTCCCCTGGCGAGGGACGTGCCTGGAGAGCCGCCGAATGACCCGTTTTATCGAATTCCTGATTTCCCTGCTGATCGTCGTCGTCGTATTCGTCGTGATTGGCCTGTTCCTGCCTGCAAAGCGCATGTACAGCTACAGCATCGAGACCAACCGTCCGATGTCCACGGTGAACGACCTGTTCAACGGCTTCAGCCGGTTCAGGGACTGGAACCCGCTCCTGCGCTACGACCCCCGCGCCAAGTATGAAATCAGCGGTCCGGCCGAAGGCCCGGGTGCGAAGTTCAGCTACCAGTCGCGCGACAAGGTCATCGGCAACGGTTCCTGGGAAATCGTCGAATCCATTCCCGGCGAGAAGATCAAGTACAAGCTGACCGGCCCGGCCAGCGGCAAGGACAAGTCCATGACCATCCGCCTGACGCGGACGGGGCAGGGCAACAAGAACGTCAAGATCACCCAGGAATACCGGGTGAACTACGGCTGGGACATCATCGGCCGCTACGCGGGCCTGTACGTGAACCGCAACATCGGCGACGACGTGAAGCGCGGCCTCGACAAGTTCAGCGGGTTGCTCGCGACCATCCCCCGCTTCGATTATTCGCAGCATCCGGGCACGTTCGAGATCATCCAGATGCCCACCCAGGACATCCTGCTGGTCAGCACGGCGTCCAAGCGCAACAACGAAGACATCATGTCCGCCATGGAGAACCAGGTCAGCTGGATCAACAAGGTGATGGAAGCCAACGGCCTGGTGGCCAATGGCCCGCTGCGCATCGTGACCACCGAGTTCACCAGCGACAGCTATGCCTTCGACGTGGTGCAGCCGGTCCGCCGCGCCACCGACGCCGAGGGCGTTGCCGCCGGCGCAAAGATGTCGCTGCGCCTGGAAGGTCCGGTCAGCTACGACCAGATTCCCGCGCGTCGCGTCGCCAAGACCAGCTATACCGGTCCGTCGCCGGGCCTGGCCCGCGTGCGCGACCTGTTGCGTGCCTGGGCGATGACCCACGGTGCCGACACCCACGACCGTCCGTACGAGGAATACATGGGTGGCGTTTCGACCATGCTCGACGAAGACGCCCATTTCAACGTGTACTGGCCGCTGAAGTAAGAATTGAAATGCGAGGGCGGGCGAAAGCCCGCCCTTCGTTTTGGACCAAGCCCGGGCTCCGATGATCGAAGCAAGCGCCCTGCGAAAACGATATGGAAGACTGGTGGCCGTCGACGGTATCAGCTTCAAGGCTGAACCCGGCGAAGTGCTGGGGTTCCTCGGTCCCAACGGGGCCGGCAAATCCACCACGATGAAACTGATCGCCGGCTTCCTGGTGCCGAGCGAGGGCAGCGCGCGCGTCTGCGGACATGACGTGCAGTCGGATCCGATGGCGGCGCGGCGCGCGTTGGGCTACCTGCCTGAAGGCGCGCCTTCCTATGGCGAGATGACCCCGCGATCGCTGCTGTCATTCATTGCCGACCTGCGCGGCCTGCGCGGCGCCCATCGACGGCAGCGGCTGGACTTCGTGATCTCGCGCCTGGCGCTGGAATCGGTGCTCGGACAATCGGTGGAGACCTTGTCGAAGGGCTTCCGGCGTCGGCTCGGTTTGGCCATGGCCATCGTGCACGACCCGGCCGCGCTGATCCTGGATGAGCCGACCGACGGCCTGGATCCGAACCAGAAACATGAAGTGCGTGCGCTGATTTCCGAACTGGCGAAGGAAAGGACGCTGCTGGTGTCCACCCACATCCTCGAGGAAGTGGAGTCGGTGTGCACGCGCGCCATCATCATTGCGCGCGGCAAGATCCTGGCGGACGACACGCCATCGGGCTTGCTCGCGCGCTCGCGCTACCACAATGCGATTTCACTGCAGCCGGTGGACAGCATCGCTGCGCGTGCGGCGCTAGACGGCATGCCCGGCGTCAGCGGTTTCGAACTCGACGAGCGCCTGTCGCGCCTTTATGTATTTCCGCAGGGCCGCACGCTGTCCCAGGAAGCCGTGGCCGAGCGTTTGCGACAGCGCGCCGTCGCATTCAGCGGCCTGCGTCCCGAGCACGGTCGCCTGGATGAAGTCTTCCGTCGCATCACTGCGGAGGGGGTCGAGCGATGAGGCAGGCCTTCGCCATCTTCAGGCGCGAGTTCGCCAGTTATTTCGCAACGCCGCTGGCGGCGGTGTTCATCGTCATCTTCCTGTTGTTGTCCGGCGCGTTCACGTTCTTCCTCGGCAACTTCTTCGAGACCGGACAAGCCGACCTGCAGGTTTTCTTCCGCTTCCATCCCTGGCTGTACCTGCTGCTGGTGCCGCCGGTGGCGATGGGCCTGTGGGCGGAAGAGCGCAAGTCCGGCACCATCGAGTTGTTGCTGACCCAGCCGGTGACCTTGTGGCAGGCGGTGTTGGGGAAGTTCGTTGCGGCCTGGCTGTTCGTTGCGCTGGCCCTCGCGCTGACGTTTCCCTTGTGGATCACCGTCAACTGGCTCGGCGATCCGGACAATGGCGTGATCGTCGCCAGTTATGTCGGCAGCCTGTTGATGGCAGGCGGTTTCCTGGCTATCGGAAGTTGCTTGTCGGCGCTTTCGCGCAGTTCGGTGGTCGCCTTCATCCTGATCGTGCTGGTCAGCCTGTTGTTCCTTCTTGCCGGATTTCCGCTGGTGCTTGGCCCATTGCAGGCGGTGCTGCCACAAGCGACGGTGGATGCCGTCAGCAGCCTGAGCTTCCTTACCCATTTCCAGGCGATCACGCGCGGCGTGCTCGACCTGCGTGACTTGCTCTATTTCCTGTTGACGATTTCCGCGTGGCTGTTCGCCACGGTGCTGGTGATCGAGATCAAGAAGGCCGACTGATGAAGCGACCGGGACGCCGCACGCTGCTGATCGCACTGCCGGTGCTGGCGATTGCCTTCGTGGCCCTGGTCGCGTTGTCCAACCTGCTGCTGCGCGGTGCACGCGTGGACCTGACCGAACACGACCAGTACACGCTGTCCGCCGGCACCTTGCGCATCATCGACCGGGTGCCCGAGCCGATCACGCTCGAGCTGTTCTATTCGGAAAAGGCTGCGCAGTCGCAGCCGCAGTTCCGCGTGTTCGCCCAACGCGTGCGCGAATTGCTGGAAGAGGTCGCCGCGCGTTCGAAAGGCACGATCAGCCTGCGAGTGATCGATCCCGAGCCGTTCTCCGACGCCGAAGACCGGGCCACGGCCTACGGCCTGCAAGGCGTGCCCCTGGGCGAGTCGGGCGACAAGCTGTATTTCGGGCTGGTCGCGAGCAACAGCACCGATGGCGAAACGGCAATGCCATTCATCCAGCCGGCGAAGGAAACCTTCCTGGAATACGACGTGGCGAAGATGATTTCTTCGCTCAGCGTAGCCAGCAAGCCGGTGCTGGCCGTGCTCAGCGACTTGCCGCTCGGCCCGGGCATCGACCAGCTCAGCGGCCAGCCGACGCCGGGTTGGGTGATGGACCGGCAGCTTTCCGAATTCTTCGATATTCGCCGATTGCAGGCCAATCCCACGTCCATCGGCGACGACGTCAGCCTCTTGATGGTCGTGCATCCGAAGGCATTGCCGGCAGACACCGAATACGCGATCGACCAGTTCGTGCTGCGCGGCGGCCACCTGCTCGTGTTCGTGGATCCCGAAGCGGAGTCGGATCCGGCCGGCAGCCTGTTCGATCCGACCCAGTCGGCGCAGTCACGAACCTCCGACATGGCCAACCTGTTTCGCGCGTGGGGCCTGGTGTACGACCCCGGCAAGATCGTCCTCGACGCCCAGAACGCGATGCGTTTCCAGCCCGATCCCAGCCAGGCGCCGGTGCGCCACGTCGGCATCATCGGTTTGAAGAAGGAATCGATGAACCAGGGCGACGTGATCACCGCGGACCTGGAGTCGGTGAACCTGTCGAGCGCGGGCACCTTGTCGCTGGCGTCGGACGCGAGCGCAAAACTCGAGGCACTACTGCAAAGCTCGGCCGTCACCATGCTGTCCACGCCTGAAGCGGTTCGTGCGGCGCAGGGTGACCCGGGCTCGCTGGCGGACAACTTCAAGGTGGACGGCAGTGGGCCGCATGTCCTCGCAGGTCGACTGCGCGGCGTGTTGAAGTCCGCTTTCCCCGATCGCGCCGGACCGGGCCACCTGGGTGCGAGCGTGAAGCCCGCCAATATCGTGGTGGTTGCCGATACAGACATCCTCAGCGACAAGCTGTGGGTGCAGGCGCAGGATTTCCTGGGGCAGCAGATCCTCAATCCCTTCGCCAACAATGCCGACTTCGTCTACAACGCGGTGGACAACCTGGTTGGCAACGACGACCTGATCGAAGTACGCACGCGGCCGACCTCCGAGCGGCCCTTCGATCGCATCGACGGCGTGCGCCGGCGCGCTGAAGTGCGCTACCAGGCCAAGGAAAAGAAGCTGCAGCTGGACCTCGAGAATCTTGAACAAAAGCTGGCCAGGTTGCAGCCGATCACCGCCACCGGCCAGGCGCAATCGCTCAGTCGCGAACAACAAGCCCAGTTGCTCGACTTCCAGCAGCAGAAGCTGCGCACCCGCAAGGAATTGCGCGACGTGCAGCACCAGTTGAACGCGGACATCGAAGCCATCGGCGTGCGCGTGAAGGTGTTGAATATCCTGGCGGTGCCCGCGCTGGTGTTGCTGGCCGCATTGCTGCTCGCGCTGCGCCGGATGTTGCAGCGGCGTGATGCTTCCCGTTAGTCGCCCAGTGCGCGCGGCGCGCCTGATGATGCTGGCGTTCGCCTGCCTGGCGACTGTCGCCTGCGGCGGCGACGTGGCCAATACTGAAAAGGCGCTGCTACTGCCGGGCCTCGACAAGACGCAGGGCGACGTGGACTCGATCCTGTTGCACGGCGCGGGCAATCGATCCCTGGTGTCGCTGCAACGCCAGGGCGGAACCTGGCGCGTCGCGGAGCGGAACAACTGGCCGGCTGATGCAGGCCGCATCAGCCAGTACCTGTTCGTGCTGTCGCAGGCGCGCAGGATGGAAGCCAAGACCGCTGATCCCAAACTCTATTCGCGGCTTGGCGTGGAGCCGATCGATTCGGTCGAAGCCAAGGGTGCGGAGTTGACCCTGTCCGGGAAGGGAGTTCGCGCGCGAATGCTGATCGGCAACGAGCATCCGCGGCTGGACGGCTATTACGTTCGGGTGGATGGCGAGGCGGGAACCTGGCTGACTGACTTGCCCGTTTATTTCGATCCTGATCCACGCGTCTGGCTCGACCGACGCCTCGTGGATGTTCCCCTGGCGCGCATTGCCCGGGTCCGCATTTCGGGCGCGGGTGAAAAACCTTTTTCGCTCAGCCATCGCGAGGATCGTTTTCGGCTCGACGATGCGCCTGCCGCCGCCATGCGCGATTCCTACCAGGGCGATGTGCTGGCCAGCGCGCTGGACCAGCTGCATTTCGAAGACCTGGCGATCGATGCCGGCGACACGCCACCGATCCGCACGCTGGACTATGCGACGATCGAGGGCCTGCAGTTGCAGGTGCAGGCCTTTCGCGAGGGCGGGCAATTGTGGGTTCGGGTGAAGGCGGCAACGGATCCGGCGACGGCGCAGGCATGGGCGAAGGTGTCGGCTGCCAACGCAGCGTCGAACGCAACGCTTGAAACACGCGTGGTGGCGTTCAACAAGTCATTCGAGGGCAGGCGATTCCTGTTGGCCGATCCGGTCGCGACCAACCTGCTGCTGACGCACGAGCAAATCCTCGCGGGACCACCCAAGCCATGAGGCGCGACTGGATTTCCGCGTTTGCCGCGATCCTGTGCGCGGCGTCGGTCGCCCTGGCTGCCTATGCAAGCCACGCGGCCCTGCCGGGGCAGTCGTCGCGGCTCGGGCTGGCCGCGGCATTCGCGTTCGGCCATGGACTGGCGTTGATCCTGATCGCGGGTCGGCGCTCGCGGATCGCAGGTATTTCCCGGTTGCTCCTGTTGCTGGGCGTGGCGGGCTTCAGCGGAGGTCTGTGCTACGCAGCTTTCATGGAGTCGCGCGCGGCTACCGCGCCATTGGGTGGCAGCCTGCTGATCCTGGGCTGGCTGGTCCTGGCCTTCGATCTGTGGCGATCACCCCGAGGCTGACCCGATGGCGCGATTCCCCCGTGGCTTTGACATCGAACTTGCCGCCGCGCATCTGGGCAAACGCGACCGCAAGTTGGGTCGCTGGATCGAACGCATCGGTCCCCTGGAAACCACGGGCTGGCGCAAGCCTTTCGACACGGTCGATTCCCTCGCACGGTCGATCCTTTACCAGCAACTGTCCGGCAAGGCCGCAGCCACCATCGTCGGTCGCGTGGAAACCGCGACGGGTTCGAAGACGCTGACGCCAGAGGCATTCGCGCGCATCGACGACGTCGCCTTGCGCGCCTGTGGTGTTTCGGGAAACAAGACCTTGGCCCTGCGCGACCTCAGCCTGCGCGCGAGCCTGGGCGAAGTGCCGACCTCGCGCGAGCTACTCACACTGCATCACGATGAGATCATCGAGAGGATGACGGCCGTGCGCGGCATCGGCCGCTGGACGGTGGAGATGATGCTGATGTTCCGGCTCGGTCGCCCCGATATCCTGCCCGTGGATGACCTGGGTGTACGCAAGGGTGCGCAGGTCCTCGACAAGCTCGATGAAATGCCCAAGCCGAAGCAATTGGCGGAGCGCGGTGAAAAATGGGGGCCGTATCGCACGCTGGCGGGCTTGTACCTGTGGCGCATTGCCGATTCGCAGGTCGCTGAAAAACCAGAGGCGACATCGACGCCAGTGAAGAAGACGCGGCGATCGCAGGACTGAAGCGTCAGTCCGCGGCCTGGCACCAGTGCCAGGGTTCGTAGACGATGCCGTGCGGATTGTCGCGCGGGTAGCTCATCCAGAAGCCAAAGTCGCCGGCGTGCCGGCCCAGCCAGGCGAAAGCAGGCGTCATTTCGAAACTCTCTTCTGCCGCCGGTTCGCCCGGCGAGCTGATGTCGAGCGCGTCGCCGCCATGGTGTTCGCTGTATCCTGGCGCCGCGTTGACCGAGAGAATCTGTTCGATGGTCTGCCCGCGCGCCAGCTTGCGACGGAAGATACCCAATTGGTAATCGTGGCTTCGGTAACCGGAGATGGCTTCGAGCACGACGCCATCCCCTGCCGCTGCGGCACGCATCGCGCGCCACTGCCGCGCTGCGGTTTCCTCCAGCCAGAGCGGCCGTGAATAACGATCGCGCCCGGCATAAGCGAGCACAGTAGGTTCGGCCACCAATGGCAGGCCGGTGCGATCGCCGTAGTCGTCGGCCAGGCCGAGTGCGTGCAGACGTTCGCGCAGGCCGGACAGGGGGCGAAGGTGGCCGGGACTCGCATCCGCTTCGGCAAGCGCAGCCAGGTCCGCGAACAAGTTGCGGGGCAGGGCGCCGCGATGCAGTTCGCGCAGCTTGTCACCGCGGCGCACGGCGAGGAAGCGTCCGTCCGACTTGCGTCGCACCAGCCAGTCCGACTGCGCCAGCGCGCGAGCCGTCGAATTGCCACGCGCCGCAGCCAGCGCCGCGGGCATCGCTTCGAGGTGTTCGGCGTTGATCAGTCGCCACTGGGCGGGATGCATGGGCCAAGCTTAGCGCGTCAGTTTGCCCAACGCATCGATGAAGGACTCGGGTCGCTGCAGGCTGAACAGATAGACGCGACCATCGTTGCGCGGCAGCTCGACCGTGCGCCGCCAGTCGGTCAGCAGCACATAGGCGCGGCGGGCATCGTGCAGCCGAAACCAGCCGGATCGAAAGCCGGGCAGGCGCGCGCCGGCGATCTTGAAACCAGGACGAAGCTTGCGTTCTTCGTCAAGATTGACGATGCGGACCTTGGCGATGTCGAGGTCGCCGAAGGGCACGAGACGCGCCCAGGGCAGGCCGCGGATGCGCATGCCGGCCGGCGACAGGCTGACCGAGCGGTGGTGCATCGACCAGGCCAGCAGTCCTGCCATCAAGGGCATCATTGCAATCGCCAGCGCGATGATCGGCCACTCCTGCGGCTGCGGCTTCGCCAGGCCGATCGCCACCAGGGCGCCGACCGGCGCGACCACGCCGATCAGCAAGGGCATCAGGTTCGCCCACTTTTCCGGCGCGACGATCGGGAACTCCAGGTCACTCATCATCGGTCTCCTGGACGATTCCGGCGGCGGGCGCTTTCATCCGCCCGGTACGACGCAGGGCGTCCCGCAGCAGGTATTCGATCTGCGCGTTGACCGAGCGCAACTCATCATCGGCCCACTGCTGGACAGCGTCCAGCACGTCGGCGTTGATGCGCAGCGGATAGGCTTTCTTGGCGCTCACGCCGGCTCAGTAGATCGAGCCGGCATTCACGATCGGCTGGGTTCCGCGTTCGCCGCACAGCACGACCAGCAGGTTGCTGACCATGGCGGCGCGACGCTCGGGATCCAGGTCGACGACATTTCGCTTCGACAGTTCGCTCAGCGCCATCTCGACCATGCTGACCGCGCCTTCGACGATGCGCGTGCGCGCCGCGATGATGGCGCCGGCCTGCTGCCGCTGCAGCATCGCCTGGGCGATTTCGGGGGCGTAGGCCAGGTGGCTGATGCGCGCTTCGATCACGTTGACGCCGGCCAGTGCGAGCCGTTCCTGGATTTCCTCGGTGAGGTGCTTGGAAATGTCCGAGGCGTGGCTGCGCAGCGAGACCTTGCCCTCTTCATGCTGGTCATACGGATAGCTGGTCGCCATCGCACGAAGCGCGGACTCCGACTGGATGTGCACGAAGCTTTCGTAGTCGTCCACGTTGTAGACGGCCTCGGCAGAATCGACCACCTGCCACACGACCACCGAAGCGATTTCGATCGGGCTGCCGTCCAGGTCGTTGACCTTGAGCTTGCTGCTCTCGAAGTTGCGCGTGCGCAGCGAAATCTTGCGGGTGCTGAAGAAGGGATTGTTCCAGCGCAGGCCCTGGTCCTTGTTGGTGCCGATGTACTTGCCGAACAGGCTCAGCACGGCCGCCTGGTTGGGCTCGACCATGTAGAAACCGCAAAGCAGGACGGCGGTGACGACCAGCACGACCAGTCCGGTGACGATCAGCGCGGGGCTGGCGGAGCGGACGCCCTGGATTACCAGGTAGACGCTGGCAGCGATGACGGCAAGCAGGCCGAGAAGGGTCGGGATGCCGGCGAGGGATTTGACGGGTGCTTCTTTCATGGCGCTCTCCTGAGTTCGGGAAAATGATATCGAAAAGATATCGTTAATTCAAGATTCAGGCGAAAGATTTTTATCCTATACGAATCAACACCTTATTTGATAATCCGAAACATGAAGAGAGGAGCGGGGCGCTTTTCGCTGGCAATGAGCAGGCTTCGCCCGTCGCTGCCGAAGGCGATTCCCTCTGCCTGCGGCAGCCAGGGAAAGACCAGTCGCCCCGGCTGCGCCTGCATGGCTGGGCCCCATCCCTGGTTGGGCGCGCGTACGTACAGATAGACGGAGTGGTAGTTGAGGACCGCCAGGACGCGACCGTTCGGGCTCAGGTCGGCGCCGCTCACCTGCGAGCGATAGCGCCCGTAGACGGGATTCTTCTTGAGGTCGGCCTCGCTGGGCTGGGATATCCCGCTGAGCGTGGTAACCAGCTCGGCGGTCTTGAGTCCTTCGCTGGCGCGAAGCGGAACGCGGAACAGTTCCGGCGGCACGCGCTTCTTGGATATCAGCAGCACTTCGCCGGCCGCGGCATCCACCGCCGTCGCCTCGCAGTCGCGGGCGCCATCAGGCCAGCGAAAGCTGATCGTCCAGGCGGGGCGGATGCTGTCGCCATCCTTCAGCTTGGCAGGCTCTTCGAACACGATCAGGTTCAGCGTCTTGCGAATGCCACCGTTGTCGCCGGTATCGGCCACCAACAGGTAGTGCTTGCCGTCGAGTTCGAAGCTGTCGATGTCCTCCCAGTCGGTATTTTCCGCGCCTTGCACCAGCAAGGTCGCCACGGGCGTGCCGTCGGCGCGGATTGCGGTGAGCTTCGAGCCGTTGTCGCCATCGTTCTGCGCCCAGTAGATGCCCGGATGCACGTGCGACGCAGCGAGGCCGCTGACTTCATTGAGGGCGGGGTCGGTGAACACGCCGGCGTATTCGGCGCGCGACCATCGGCTGGCGGGCCCGTCGGCGGCGATCAGCGCGATCAGGAGGAGCAGGTTTCGCATTCGAACAGTGGATCGGGGCAGGGTCCCCAACAATGACAGAAAGGGTCGCCTGCTTGAACCCTCCCGTTACAATGCGGCTTGGCCCATCCGACCAGAACCGACATGAGCAAGAACGAAGCCGTTACCCTGGGAACCCCGCTGAGCCCCGGCGCGACGCGCGTCCTGCTGCTCGGTTCGGGCGAGTTGGGAAAGGAAGTGGCGATCGAATTGCAGCGGCTCGGCGTCGAGGTCATAGCCGCGGACCGCTACGACGATGCGCCTGCGATGCAGGTTGCGCATCGCTGCCACACGCTGAACATGCTTGATCCCGCGGCGCTGCGCGACCTGATCGCGCACGAGAAGCCGAGCCTGGTGGTGCCCGAGATCGAAGCGATCCATACCCAGACGCTGGTCGAGTTGGAGCGCGACAAGGGGCAACGCGTGATTCCCACTGCGCGGGCCGCGCGCTTGACCATGGACCGCGAGGGAATTCGGCGCCTGGCCGCGGAAACACTGAGCCTGCCAACCTCGCCGTATCGATTCGTCGACACGCTGGCAGAGTATCGCGCCGCCGTCGAGGCGATCGGCATGCCCTGCGTGGTCAAGCCGGTGATGTCGTCATCGGGCAAGGGACAAAGCACCGTGCGTAGCCCGGATGCCGTGGATGCCGCCTGGGAACATGCGCAGTCCGGCGGTCGTGCCGGCCATGGCCGCGTGATCGTCGAGGGTTTCGTGGCCTTCGATTATGAAATCACCCTGCTGACGGTTCGCCATCGCGATGGCACCAGTTTCTGTGATCCGGTGGGTCACCTGCAGGTGGATGGCGACTATCGCGAGAGCTGGATGCCGCAGCCGATGTCGCCGCTGGCGTTGCAGCGATCCCAGGAGATCGCGAAGGCGATCACCGACGACCTGGGTGGCTGGGGACTGTTCGGCGTGGAGTTGTTCGTGCGTGGCGATGAAGTCTGGTTCTCCGAAGTGTCGCCGCGTCCGCACGACACGGGGCTGGTAACACTGGTGTCGCAGGAGCTGAGCGAATTCGCCTTGCATGCGCGTGCCATCCTGGGCCTGCCGATCCCGGTGATCCGCAGCAATGGCCCGTCTGCCTCCTGCGCGGTGCTGGCGCATGGCCGCGGCGTGCCGCGCTTTTCAAACGTGGATGCCGCGTTGGCGCATCCGGATACGGCGCTGCGTTTGTTCGGCAAGCCATGGGTGGACGGACATCGTCGCGTCGCGGTAACGCTGGCGCGCGCGGAGACCATCGACAGTGCGCGCGCCATCGCCCGCGAATCTGCGAACCAGCTGCAAGTCACCCTGGACGGAGGAGGCACGGATGCCTGAGCAACGCACTTATGCGGTCTATTTCCACCCGCAGGCGATCGATGTGATGGGCGAGGCCATCAAGCCCTACCTGACCGAAAGCGCCGAAGGCAAGCATGTTCTTTGCCACGAGATCGATACCAGTGGGACCTTCTGCGAGATGACCCTGGTCAAGACCAATGAAAAGGGCAAGCCCGTGGAATGCGAGGTGATGATTCCGTCCGGAATGATCCGACTGGTGATTGCCATCACCGGCGACGAAACCGATTTCGGCTTCGGCTGACCTGCGCCATGCGATTGAACAAGTACATCAGCGAAACCGGCGTCTGTTCGCGCCGGCAGGCCGACCAGTGGATCGAGCAGGGCCGCGTCACCATCAATGGTGCGGCGGCGACCCTTGGCACGCAGGTGAATGAGGGCGACCGGGTCGAAGTGGATGGCCGCGCCGTGCAGCCGCAGGCCGCGTCGGTCTATATCGCACTGAACAAGCCGGTGGGCATCACCTGCACGACCGAGCGGCATGTCGAGGGCAACATCATCGACTACATCGGCCATCCGCAGCGCATCTTCCCGATCGGTCGGCTCGACAAGGATTCCGAAGGCCTCATCCTGCTGACCAACAACGGCGACATCGTCAACGAACTCCTGCGCGTCGAGAACCGGCACGAGAAGGAATACGTGGTGACGGTGGACCATCCCATCACCGATGAATTCCTGGAGGGCATGGCGCGCGGCGTGCGGATACTCGGCGTCATGACGCAGCCGTGCCGGGTGCGCAAGATCGGCCAGCTTTCGTTCGCGATCATCCTGACCCAGGGTTTGAACCGGCAGATCAGGCGGATGTGCGCTGCCTTCGATTACCAGGTGCGGCGCCTGCAGCGCGTGCGCATCGTCAACATCGACCTGCGCGGGATCAAGGTCGGCCAGTGGCGTGAATTGTCGATGGACGAACTGCGCGGCCTGCTGCCGCAACGCACGACGTGGTGACGGCCTAGCGGGCCAGGTCCATCCACACCATGTGGTGGTCGGTCGCCTCGATCCAGTCGGCACCCGGTTCGCTCGGCGTGGGCCAGAACACGCCGCTGCCACGCACCACGAAACCCTGCGAAGGAATCACGTAGTCAATCCGGAGATTTCCCACCCGCGGGCCGAACTTGCCGGTGTCGTGCGCGGCGTTGCCCTTCTGCGTGATGTTGCCACCGCCTGCCAACTGCGCCGCCGCTTCGGCGCCCTTGCTGGCAGGCGGATCGAAGCGCAACACGCGTGGATGCCCGAGCAACGCCGCCATCGGATTGCCGGTGCTGTCGCCATCCACCGGGTCGGCATTGTGGTCGCCGGCAATCACGAACAAGGCATCGCCGGTCAGGCCGCCGCAGGCGCCGGCGTCGTCACAAAGCCAGGGCGCCGGCCGGTCGCTGATGTATTCCGACCAGAGCCGGATTTCATCGCGATTACGAATGCCGTTGCGGTCTTCAGGACCGTCGAAGACGGGCGGCGTCGGATGGTGCACCAGGAAATGCACGAGTCCTGCCGGCGTGCGCACCGGCACGTCCCAATGCGATTTCGACGACAGGCGAAGCCGGTTCCAGACGTCTGCTGGATACCAGGCCTCGCCGGAAGACGGATCCACGGGTGACTTTGCGCCCGGCAGGTCTTTCCAGGGGAACAACTGGAAGGTCCGTACCGAATCCAGGTCGATCGGATAGCGGGATAGGACCAGCATGCCGTACTGGCCGGGATGCAGGCCGAAGCCAAACGCATCATTGCCACCGGCAATTTTTCCGTTCCGGTCCAGGTCCATGCCGCTGGGCACGCCCGTGTTGACCGGGGCCAGGTAGCGATAGGGATAGGTGATCGGGGCCTGGCCGCGCTGCGCGACTTCCAGGTAGCGGCGCTGGAAGAGATGCGCCGACCGATGCGCCGGGTCGTAGTCGAACTCATTGATCAGCAGCACATCCGGACGCTGGTGCTGGATGACGGCAGCGATGCTGGCGGCCTTTGCGTCCCCGGCTTCGAGGCGCGCGACCAATCCGCCGTCCTTTTCCGAGTACAGCGAACCGTTGTAGGTAGCGAAGCGGACGGAGGGTGTGTCGGCCATGGCACGCGTATCGTGCTGGCAGGCGCAGGACATCAGCAAGAGGGCTAGCGGAAAGAGGATTTTCATGTGGGAAAGGGCAACCACTCGCGGCCGGAAAGGTATTCGATCGGACGGAATCTCTGTTTGTAATCCATCTTTGGATGGTTGCGCAGCCAGAAGCCGAGATACAGGTAGTCCAGCCCCAATTCGCGCGCGTGCGCAAGCTGCGAGAGGATGGCGAAGGTGCCCAGGCTGCGCGTGGCAAGGTCCGGATCGAAAAACGTGTAAACCGCGGACAGGCTATCGGCCAGGACGTCGGTGACGGCAACGCCGACCAGGCCCTCATCGCTGCGGATTTCAAGGAAGCGCGTCGGGCTCCATTCGCAGGAAAGGAAGCCGTCGAAATCCGCGGGACTGGGATCGTCCATTCCGCCGCCGGCGTGGCGGCCCGAAACATAGCGCTGGTAGAGCTCGAAGTTTTCTTCGGTGCGCACGGCGGGGGCGGCGCTTATTTGCAGGTCGGTGTTGCGGGAAAGACAACGGCGTTGCGCACGGTTCGGCTGGAAACGGTCTACCGGAATACGCACTGGCGTGCAGGCCTGGCAACCGGCGCAGTTCGGCCGATAGACATGGTTGCCGGAACGGCGGAAGCCCATCGCGAGCGCAGCGCCGTACAGCGCGGGCAGGGTGGGATCCAGAGGGTCGAGCACCAAGTCGCGCGCGTTTCGGTCCGGCCAGTAACCACAGGCGTGTTCCACCGTCTGGTAAACGCGGATGTTGGCCTGGTTGCCCATGCGCCTGAGTCTAGCCCCGCGGCGTGCCGGCCTGGCCCATCCGTTGCCCCAGCCGGGTTGGCGCCTCACTGGCGATGTCGTCCAGCTTGAAGCCGTCCCGCGGCAACAACACGATGACCGTCGAGCCGTAGTTGAAGCGCGCCATTTCGGCGAAGCGGGCCAGGCGAATGCCCTGGCCGCGAAAATCCAGGCGCCAGGGCTGGTCGCCATACGTGGGGATGTTGACGCCGTTCCACACCGTCTCGACACCCGATACCAGCAACGCACCGACCATCACCATGCACATCGGCCCGGCGTCGGTGTCGAAATGGCAGACGAGGCGTTCGTTGCGCGCGAACAGCCGCGGAATCTTGCGCACTGCCCACGGCGCCACGCTGAACAGGCGACCGGGTACGTGCAAGGTTTCCACCAGCGTTCCCGACCAGGGCATGTGCACGCGATGGTAGTCGCGCGGGGACAGGTAGATGTTGGCGAACCAGCCATCGGCGAACGGCGCCGCAGCTTCGGCATCACCCAGCAATTCCGCTGCCGTGAACTGCTGGCCCTTGGCCTGGAAGATGCGGCCGTCCTGGATGCGCCCGATCTGGCTCATCTTTCCATCCGCCGGCATCAGCAGGGTGGAAGGATCGGCATCGGCGGTCCGCGCCCCGGGCTTGAGTGCGCGCGTGAAGAAGGCATTGAAGCTGGGATAGTTCTCGAGTCGCGGATCTGCAGCCTCGGCCACGTTGATATTGAATTTGGACACCGCGAGCCGGATAAGCCAGTTCTTCCAGGGCCCGAAGCGGCCGTAGGCCATCCAGCGGGCGATCGAGGACAGCAAGCGATGCGGCAGGACGTACTGCAGGAAGATGGCGGGGCTCATGGCTGCACCGCCGAAAGCAGGCGCAGGTCGTCGGCGATCTGTTGCCAGGCCAGCGGTGGGCGGATCAGTCCGGCTTGCCGTCCCTGCGGATCGAGCACGACCAGGGTTGCCGAGTGGTCCATCGAATAGCCGCCTTCATCGAGTGGTACTTTCATGTACACCAGTCCCATCGTTGCGGCGAAATTGGCCAGCGGCGCGGCATCGGCCGTCGCCGCAATCGTTTCTGCGTTGAAGAATCTTGCGTAGTCGCCGGTGATCGCCGGCGTGTCGCGTTCCGGGTCCACCGAAACAAACAGGACGCGCGGCCGCCTGGGTTCGGCGATCGTCGCCCAGGTTTTTTGCGCCTTGGCCAATTCGGCCAGGGTGGTGGGGCAGACATCGGGGCAGTGGGTGAAGCCCAGGAAGACGATCGTCCAGTGCCCGCGCAACTGGTCCACGCCCAGGGCGCTGCCATCGGAGCGGGTCAATTGGTAAGGCGCCAACACGCGCGGGGGGTTGATCAGCCGCACCGACTTGAGTTGTTCCTGGCTGACCGTCGGCGGATTTGCCGCTGGCGTGAAGTAACGCTGCGCGCTGTAAAGCCCGAGGCCGGCGGCCAGTGCCGCGCACAGCACCAGCAGGGTGGAGCGACTGGCGAAGCCGCGACGGTTTAGGTTGTCCATGGCGCAAATTATAGCCGTGCGGCCGCTATACTGAGCGCTTTCGCAGGCAACGGGCCGGCATGAGCGCCGAACTCCATACCATCATCGACTTCATCCGCTACGGCGCGAGCCGCTTCGGCGCTGCCGGGCTGAGCTTCGGCCACAGCTTCGACAATGCGCTGGACGAAGCCACGCAACTGGTGCTGCATGTCCTGCACCTGCCGCACGACACCGGCCCTGCATACGGACAGGCCCGGCTGGTTGCCGAGGAGAAGGCGCAGGTGCTCGCCTTGTTCCAGCGCCGGATCGACGAGCGCATTCCCGCTTGCTACCTGACCGGCGAGGCCTGGTTCGCCGGCCTCAGCTTCAAGTGCGATTCGCGCGCGCTGGTGCCGCGATCGCCGATCGCCGAATTGATCGAATCGGGCTTCGAGCCCTGGCTGGGCGGTCGCGAGGTGAATCGCGTGCTCGACCTGTGCACGGGGTCGGGCTGCATCGCCATCGCCACGGCGCACTACAACCCGTACTGGGAGGTGGATGCCGCCGATCTTTCGCCGGAGGCCTTGGCGCTTGCGCAGGAAAATATCGAACGACTCGACACCTCGAACGTGCGGCTGGTCAAGTCCGACTTGTTCGCGAACCTGAAGGGCGAGGTCTACGACCTGATCGTGACCAATCCGCCCTACGTGACGCATGCCGAGACCGATGCGCTGCCGAAGGAATATTCGCACGAGCCCGAGATGGGCCTGCGCGCCGGCGACGACGGCCTGGACCTGGTGCTCGAGATCCTGCGTGACGCGCCCGGGCACCTGTCGCAGAATGGATTGCTGATCTGTGAAGTCGGCGAAAGCGAGCAACACCTGATCCGCCTGCTGCCCGAGCTTCCGTTCGCCTGGGTCGAATTCAAGGTCGGCCAGATGGGCATCTTCGTGCTCGAGCGCGAGGACATCGTGGCGCAGATGCCGAAGATCAAGGCGCTCGCCAACGCGCGCCGCGCCTCGCACCACTGACGCCATGTCGAGCAACTCCTTCGGAAAGCTGTTCACCGTCACCACCTTCGGCGAAAGCCACGGCCCCGCCATCGGTTGCGTCGTGGATGGCTGCCCGCCCGGCCTGGCCCTGTCGGCCGATGAATTCGCCCACGACCTGGCGCGACGCGCGACGGGCAAGTCGCGGCACACCTCGCAACGGCACGAGGCCGACGAGGTCGAGATCCTGTCGGGCGTCTTCGAAGGCCTGACCACCGGCACGCCGATTGCCCTGCTGGTGCGCAATACCGACGCCCGCAGCAAGGACTACGAGAAAATCGTCGAACAATTCCGCCCGGGCCATGCCGATTACACCTACTGGCAGAAGTACGGCATCCGCGATCCGCGCGGCGGCGGCCGCAGTTCGGCGCGCGAGACGACCATGCGCGTGGCCGCTGCGGTGATCGCGCGCAAGTGGCTTGCGCTTCGCCACGGCATCGCCATTCGCGGCCATGTCTCGCAGATCGCCGACATAGTGCCGCGCAGCTTCGATGCATCTGCCATCGAAGCCAATCCTTTCTTCTGGCCCGACGCCAGCCAGGTCGGCGAGATCGAGGCCTTCATGGATGCCTTGCGCAAGTCCGGTGATTCGGTCGGCGCACGCGTGGACGTGGTCGCGACCAACGTGCCGCCCGGTTGGGGCGAGCCCGTGTACGGCAAGCTCGACGCCGAACTCGCCGCCGCGATGATGAGCATCAATGCCGTGAAGGGCGTCGAAATCGGCGCCGGCTTCGGCAGTGTGCTGCAGAAGGGCAGCGAGCACCGCGATGAAATGCGCCTCGATGGATTCCTCAGCAACCATGCCGGCGGCATCCTCGGCGGCATCTCGACCGGCCAGCCGGTCACCTGTTCGGTCGCCTTCAAACCCACGTCCAGCCTGCGCCTTCCCGGCCGCACCGTGGACGTGTCGGGCGCGGAGGTGGACGTGGTCACCACGGGCCGCCACGATCCCTGCGTCGGCCTGCGCGCCACGCCCATCTGCGAAGCGATGATGGCCCTCGTGCTGATGGACCAGGCCTTGCGCCACCGCGCCCAGAACGCCGACGTCGGCGACGTATTCCCACGCATCCCCACCCGTACCGAGGAACCATGAGCACTCCAGTCACCGTTGCAGTCGTGGGCGCCACCGGCGCCGTTGGCCAGGTCATGCTGTCCATCCTCCATGAGCGCAAGTTCCCGGTGAAAAAACTGATCGCGCTCGCGAGCGCGCGATCGGCGGGGGAGACCATCCAGTTCGGCGACCAGCAGATCGTGGTGCAGGACCTCGCGACTTTCGATCCGGCCGGCGTGGACATCGCGCTGTTTTCGGCAGGTGGTTCGACGTCCACGCAATACGCGCCGAAATTTGCCGCGGCCGGCGCAATCGTCGTGGACAACTCGTCGGCCTTCCGCTACGACGACGACGTGCCGCTGGTGGTGAGCGAAGTAAATCCGGACGCGATTGCCAATGCGCCGCGCGGCATCATCGCCAACCCCAATTGCTCGACCATGCAGATGCTGGTGGCGCTCGCGCCGATCCATCGGGAGGTCGGCATCGAGCGCATCAACGTGGCGACCTACCAGTCGGTGTCGGGCGGCGGCCGCTCGGCCGTGGATGAACTCGAGAAGCAGAGCGCCGACCTCGTTGCCGGCCGCGCCGCGGACCCGCAGCGCTTCCCGGTGCAGATCGCCTTCAACCTGATCCCGCACATCGACGACTTCCAGGCCAACGGTTACACCAAGGAAGAGATGAAGCTGGTCTGGGAAACGCGCAAGATCCTCGGCGACGACTCCATCCAGGTGAATCCGACGGCCGTGCGCGTCCCCGTCTACTACGGTCATTCCGAAGCGGTGCACATCGAGACCCGCAGCAAGATCAGCGTCGATCGCGTCCGCGCCCTGCTCGAGGCCGCGCCGGGTGTCGTGGTGGTGGACGATCGGAAGTCGGGTGGTTATCCGACGCCGGTAACCCATGCCGCGGGCCAGGATGCGGTTTTCGTCGGCCGGCTGCGTGAAGACATTTCGCATCCGCGCGGTCTGGACATGTGGGTTGTTTCCGACAATATCCGCAAGGGCGCGGCCTTGAATGCCGTCCAGATTGCTGAGCTCTGGTTGAAAAATCGCCCGTAAACGGTTATTCAAGAAGGCAGTAGAGCTCGACGCGGCCCCCGTCGCGAGCACGAGTCCTTGGGGAGACATTCTTTGAAAAACCCGCACCTGACCCTAACCCTTGCCGTGGCCCTTGGCCTGGCAAGCCCTTCCTTGTCCGCGATGGGCCTCGGTCCCTTGCAGGTGAAGTCGGGGCTGAACCAACCGCTGGTTGCCGAGATCCCCATCATCTCCGCCACGCCCAGCGAGCTGGAGCAGCTGGACGTGCGCCTTGCTTCGCCCGAGGCGTTTGCGCGGATCGGACTGGAACGCCCGGGCGAATTGACGGCCAACCTGCAATTCAGTGTCGGCAAGAATTCCCGGGGTCAGCCTGTCATCCTGGTTACCACGCCGGACCGGTTCTCGGAGCCGTTGCTCAACTTCCTGATCGAGGCGGAGTGGGGCAAGGGCACGGTTACGCGTGAATACACCGCTCTGATCGACCCGCCTTATATCGCGTCCGCCGTGGTCAAGCCGATGCAGGCGCCGACCGTCGCCGCGCCGGAGGCAGTTGCACCGGTCGTAACGGCGCCTGCGGTCGAGCCCACGCCGGAACCGGCGCAGGAACCCGCACCGATGCCGGCGCAGCCGCCCGAGGTCGTCCAGGAAGTCGCGCCGCCGGCACCCGAATCCGCTCCCACCCCGTACGTGGCGCCCGTCCCGGCGCCGGTGGCAGTCGAACCCGAGCCCGAGCCCGAACCCGCGCCACCGCCGCCACGTCCGGTCGCCGCGCAGCCGCGTCCGCCCCAGCCGGCGCCCGCGCCGCCGCCTGCGACCCCCGAACCGACGCCCGCGCCAGCACCGGCAGCCACGCCCGGTCAGTACGGCCCCGTTGCCCCCGGGCAGACCTTGTGGAGCATCGCCAGTTCCGTGCGGCCCGACGCCAGCATCTCGGTCAACCAGATGATGGTTGCCCTGTTGCGCGCCAATCCCGAGGCTTTCGCGCAGGACAACGTCAATCGCCTGAAGCAGGGTTCGGTGCTTCGAGTGCCCGGCCAGGAGGAGGCAACCCGCTTGTCCGCCACGCAGGCAGCCGAGCTGGTGAACCAGCAGGCATCCGCCTGGCGCACCCCGCGCGCTGCGGTTCCGCAGCCTGTTGAAATCGCGACGCCCTCGGAAAACATCAATGCCGCACCGCTGATTGCGGCGGCCCCGGCCCGGCCCTCGCGTGCGGCCCAGTCGCGGCTGGAGATCGTTCCACCGTCGGGCAATGCGGCGGCTCGCGGCTCCCAGTCGGGTGCAGCAGCGGGTGCCGGCGGCACCGAATTGCGCGCCGAACTGGTGCAGGCCCGTGAGGACCTTGCGGCCCGCAGTTCGGAAGTGGATGAACTCAAGTCACGCGTCGCCGAACTCGAAAAACAGGATGCCGATCGTCAGCGCCTGATCGAGATGCAAAATTCCCAGATGAAGGAACTGCAGGACCGGTTGAACCAGGTCCAGCAGGCACCGACGCCCGCGCCCTTGGCTCCGGCCGCTGCAGACGCGACCGCTGCTGCGCCTGCAGCGGAGGATGTCGCAACGGCCAAGCCCTGGTACCTGAATCCGCTGGTGGTTGGCGGCGCGGTGCTGGTGCTGTTGGGTGGACTGGTGCTGGCGATGCGCCGGAGCAAGTCGAAGCCTGAAAGTGAATCCACCGGTATCCGACTTTCGGATGACGAGGCACTTCGCGCCAGCATGGCCAAGACGCGCCAGGCCGGTGAACGCATCAAGCCCGAGCCCGCCATCGTGCCCGTACCCGCGCCCGTGTCGCCGCCTGTCGATGCCGAACTCGAAGCCCGCAGCAAGGCCGTGCGCGCCAAGCCACAGGATCTCGAGGCCCATCTCAACCTGCTGCGCCTGCACCACTCGCGCGGCAATGCCGTGGACTACGAAATCGCCGCGCAGGCGATGCGCGCCCAGCTTTCGAGCACGATGGATCCACGCTGGCGCGAAGCGGTGGTGATGGGCGCGTCGCTGATGCCGGGGAACGCATTGTTCGGCCAGGCAGGTTGGAACTCCCCGCGTTACAGCGACGCGGAGCCCAAGGCCGCGCCAGCTACGGCCCCGGCCCCGTCGCCTGCGCCCGCCGCCTTGCCAGGTTTCCTGGCATCGGCGCAACCTGCGCCAGTAAAAGTGTTCGAGCCACCGATCGAAGACAGCTCGCTCGAATTCACGACCGGCTCGCCGCGCGACGAAAACCCCGACAAGGAAATCGACTTCGGCGACCAGGCCGCGGTGATGGATGAAACCTTCGGCGGTTCCTTGCGCGACATCCATCGCGACGAAGCCCAGCTGATGGCCGAGGACGAGTCCAGCGCGACTCGCATCGAATTGGCCAAGGCCTACCTGGACATCGGGGACCTCGACGGCGCCCGCAGCATGCTGGAGGAAGTGCTCGCCGAAGGCGGTCCGACGGCCAAGGCTGAAGCCGCGCGATTGCTCAAGGACATGGGCTGAGCCACGTCGGCTGGCCGGGAACGATGAAACAAGGGCCGGGGAAACCCGGCCCTTCGCTTTAGAATGGCTGCATGCGCTACGCACTCGGCATCGAATACGACGGCAGCCCCTTCCTGGGATGGCAGCGCCATGGCAATGGGCCCACCGTGCAAGCCGCGGTCGAGGCGGCCTTGTCCTTCGTGGCCGACCAGGCCGTGGAGGTGATTTGCGCCGGCCGCACCGACGCCGGCGTGCATGCCGCCTGCCAGGTGGTCCATTTCGATACCGACGTGGTCCGCGACCCGCGGGCCTGGGTGCTGGGCACCAATACGCGATTGCCGGGAGATGTTCGAATACTCTGGTGTCGTGAAATGCATGATGAATTTCACGCTCGCTACGCCGCCCGGGCGCGAAGCTATCGCTACCGCATCTTGAACCGGAGCATTCCGCCTGCCATGCAGCGCCAGTTTCTAAGCTGGGAACGCCTCACCCTCGACGCGGATGCCATGCATCGCGCCGCGCAGGCGCTGGTGGGCGAGCATGACTTCAGCGCATTCCGCACCGCGCAATGCCAGGCCAAGCACCCGGTGCGCAACCTGCACTCGATCAGCGTTCGACGCGAAGCCGACCAGGTGGTGGCGGACGTGCGCGCCAACGCCTTCCTGCACCACATGGTCCGCAATATCGTCGGCAGCCTGGTACTGGTGGGTCGCGGCACGCAGCCCGAAGCGTGGCCCGGGCAATTGCTCAGCGGGCTCGACCGTCGCGTGGCAGGCCCTACGGCGCCTGCCGAAGGCCTGGTCTTCATCGGTCCCGCCTATCCGGCGGAATGGAATTTGCCTGCGCAGGTGACGATGTGACGCGTACCCGCGTGAAGTTCTGCGGCCTGACCCGGCCAGGTGACGTTCGCCTGGCCTGCGAGCTGGGCGTGGATGCGATCGGCTTCGTGATGGCGGCTGAAAGCCCGCGCCGGGTGCAACCCGGGCAGTTGCAGGGCTTGCGCGCGGCGGTCTCGCCATTGGTGGACGTGATTGCCTTGTTCATGAATCCACACGGCAGCGAAGTGCTGGACGCGATCCGTCGCCTTCGGCCGAACCTGCTGCAGTTCCACGGCCACGAAAACGATGCGTTCTGTCGTGGCTTCGGGCTCCCCTTCATCAAGACACTGCCGATGGGCGAGGGCGCAGCCGAACCGATTGCCGCGTCGAAGCGATATCCTTCAGCCTTGGCTTTCCTGCTCGATGGACATGGTCCCGGGCAGGCGGGTGGACGCGGGACCCCGTTTGACTGGGGTCGCATGCCGCGCCTGGACCGGCCGGTGTTCCTGGCTGGCGGTTTGTCGCCGGGCAATGTCGGCGAAGCCATCTCCATCGCGCGACCCTACGCGGTGGACGTGAGCAGTGGCATCGAAGCAGCGCCGGGCCAGAAGGACGGCGAGAAAATGCAGCAATTCCTGGATGAGGTCAGTCGTGCCGATCGTGAATGATTTTGCTGCCGCCGGCAGTGCGCTACCCGCCGATGCACCGATCGCGGACTACCACGCGTTTCCGGATCCGTCGGGGCATTTTGGAATCTATGGCGGAACCTTCGTTTCGGAAACGCTGATTGCCCCGCTTGCGGAACTCGCGGCTGCGTACGACCACCACCGGGTGCAGCCCGAATTCATCGCCGAGCTCGAGCATGACTACAAGCATTACGTGGGCCGGCCCAGTCCGATCTATGAGGCACAAAGGCTAGGCAAGCATGTCGGCGGCGCCCGAATCTTCCTGAAACGCGAAGACCTGAACCACACCGGCGCGCACAAGATCAACAACACCATCGGCCAGGCAATGCTGGCCAAGCGCATGGGCAAGACCCGCATCATCGCCGAGACCGGCGCGGGCCAGCACGGCGTCGCATCGGCCACGGTGGCTGCGCGACTGGGCTTGAAGTGCGTGGTGTACATGGGCGCCGTGGACATCGAGCGGCAGGCCATCAACGTCTATCGGATGAAGTTGCTCGGCGCCGAAGTGGTTCCGGTGCGATCGGGTTCGCAAACCCTGAAGGATGCACTGAACGAAGCGATGCGCGACTGGGTGTCGAACGTGCACGACACCTTCTACATCATCGGCACCGCCGCCGGCCCCAGCCCGTACCCGCGCATGGTGCGGGATTTCAACGCCGTGGTTGGCCGCGAGTCGCGCATGCAGATGCTCGACGAGCACGGTCGGCTGCCCGATGCCGTGGTCGCCTGCGTGGGTGGCGGGTCGAACGCGATCGGCATCTTCCATCCGTTCTTGAATGATGCGGGCGTGGCCTTGTGGGGCGCGGAAGCGGCCGGCGAGGGACTGGCCAGTGGCCGCCATGCCGCGTCGCTCAGCGCGGGCCGGCCGGGCGTCCTGCACGGCAACCGCACGTACCTGATTTGCGACGACGACGGCCAGATCACCGAGACGCACTCCATCTCGGCAGGCCTGGACTACCCCGGCGTCGGGCCGGAACATGCTTTCCTGAAGGACACCGGCCGCGCCCAATATCGCGGCGTGACGGACCTGGAATGCATGGAGGCCTTCCACCTGCTGGCGCGCACCGAAGGCATCCTGGCGGCGCTGGAATCGAGCCACGCCATCGCCCTGGCGATGAAGCTGGCCAAGGACCTGCCGCGCGACGCGCTGGTGCTGGCCAATCTCTCTGGACGGGGCGACAAGGACATCTACACGATCGCGAAACGCGAAGGCATCGAACTCTGAACCGGGCCGGTCCGGCCCCGGTCCGTTAGAATGGGCGTTTCCGCCCCAAACCTGATCGGATCCACGATGACCCAGAACGCCGTTGCCCTGCCGCCCGAATTGCATGCCTGCGTGAACGAGTTCCTTGCACAGGCCAATGCCATGCACGCGAACTACAAGTACGACGCCATCAGCGCGTCCATCCTCTATGCCGCAGCGCGCTACAACGTGCACGGTTTCGTCCAGCAGGACGATGCCAAGTACTTCAGCCGCGAGCAATTCGTCACCTACATGACCGACCTGTACCGGCGGATGCTCGATGAACAACTCGACGTTCTGACGGCCGCCGCCGCTGCAGCCGCCGACAACAACAACCCGGATGCCGCACCATGAATACCCCCGCCGACGCCAAGCCGCCGCAGTTCTCGGAAGAGTTCCTGATCCGGGTCAACGACATGATCGAATCGGCCAACCGCATCGAACGCAGGTTGGACACGGCCCATGCGCAGATGGTGATGCTGCATGCGTTTTCGCGCTACAGCGCGCACCACTATCGCACTACCGCCAAAAACGATGACATCGAAGGCCGGGAAGCCTTTGCCGCCTACATCGCCCGTGGCGTCGAAGAACTGATCGTCGGGCACATTGCCCATCTGGCCGGCCCGCCGCAGGCAAGCGCGGCAGCCGACAAGGGCGCCAGCGCCGAATGAGTCGCATCGCCGCGCTCTTCGAGCGCCTTCGCGGCAGCAATCGGAAGGCACTCGTGCCTTTCGTCACCGCCGGGGATCCATCGCGCGAAGCCACCGTGGCCGTAATGCACGGACTGGTCGCCGGCGGCGCGGACATCATCGAACTCGGTGTCCCATTTTCCGATCCGATGGCCGACGGCCCGGTGATCCAGCGCAGCTCCGAGCGCGCGCTGGCCAGGCACGTCGGCACCAATGACGTGTTCGATTTCGTGCGCGAATTCCGCGACAGCGACGACACGACGCCCGTGGTGCTGATGGGCTACCTCAATCCCATCGAGATGCGTGGCGTGCAGCGCTACGCCGCCGAGGCGTACGCGGCAGGCGTTGACGGCCTGCTGCTGGTGGACCTGCCACCCGAGGAAGCGGGCCCCTTGCGCGCAGCCTTCAACGAACACCAACTCGATCTCATTTCCCTGGCGGCGCCCACCACCTCGCCCGAGCGCCTGGCGCGCCTGGCGGAAGAGTCGCAGGGTTATCTGTATTACGTCAGCTTCGCCGGTGTAACGGGCGCCACCATCACCGATGCCGCCGATGTCGCCAGCAAGGCCGGCGCACTGCGCGCGATGGCCCGGGTGCCGGTGCTGATCGGTTTCGGAATCAAGGATGCAGGCTCGGCCGCGGCCATGGCGCCACTGGCCGACGGCATCGTGGTTGGCAGCGCGCTGGTCGAGCATCTTTCCGGCGCGAGCGACCCGCAGGATGCGCACCGGAGGGCGAGGGCATTCCTCGAGCCCTTGCGCGCAGCCATCGACGGCCTAAACTGGCCGCCACACACAGCGCGAGTCGCTTCATGAGCTGGCTGACCAAGTTGATGCCCGCCCGCATCCGTACGCAGGGCGGCGGCAAGCGTGGCGTTCCGGAAGGACTCTGGGAGAAATGCGACAGCTGCGGCACGGCGTTGTATGGACCCGAGCTCGAAAAGAACCTGCGCGTCTGCCCCAAGTGCAACCACCACATGGCCATCGAGGCGCGCGAGCGCCTGGCCAGTTTCCTGGACGACGACACTGGCGAGGAAATCGGGGCCGAGCTTGGGCCGGTGGATGCCTTGCACTTCAAGGACCAGAAGAAGTACGCGGACCGGATCAAGGCCTCGCAGAAGTCGACCGGTGAGCGGGATGCGCTGGTGGCCGTGCAAGGCAAGCTGCACGGGCGGGATATATGCGCCGCTGCGTTCGAGTTTCGCTTCATGGGCGGATCGATGGGCTCCGTGGTTGGCGAGCGCTTCACGCTGGCCGCCGAGCGGGCGCTGGCCATCCGCAGTCCCCTGGTCTGTTTCTCCGCCACTGGCGGGGCGCGCATGCAGGAAGGCCTGTTCTCGCTGATGCAGATGGCCAAGACCTCGGCCGCACTGGGCCGCCTTCGCGCCGCGGGCCTGCCGTTCGTGTCCGTGCTGACCCATCCCACGACCGGCGGCGTCTCGGCCTCCCTGGGCATGCTGGGCGACCTCAACGTCGCCGAACCGCAGGCGCTGATCGGCTTCGCTGGTCCCCGTGTCATCGAACAAACCGTTCGTGAAACCCTGCCCGAAGGTTTCCAGCGCTCTGAATTCCTGGTCGACCATGGCGCGGTTGACCTGATCATCGATCGCCGGCAGATGCGCGATCGCCTCGGCGCCCTGTTCGCACTGATGATGCGGCAGCCTGCACCGGTAGTGGCCGAGGACTGATCCGCCCATGGCAGGCCTGAAGTACTTCGGCACCGACGGCATCCGCGGCCGGGTGGGCGAGGGCCCCATTTCCGCTGATTTCGTGCTCCGCCTGGGTCGCGCGGTAGGTCGCGTGCTGGCCAACGGCAAGTCGCACGCCATCGTGGTCATCGGCAAGGACACGCGGATTTCCGGCTATATGTTCGAAGCCGCGCTCGAGGCCGGGCTGGTCGCTGCGGGCGCCGACGTGCGCATGCTGGGGCCGATGCCGACGCCTGCCGTGGCCTATCTCACGCGGTCCTTGCGCGCCGATGCCGGCATCGTCATCTCGGCCTCGCACAATCCGCACGAAGACAACGGCATCAAGTTTTTTTCAGCGTTCGGCGAAAAGCTCGCCGACGCCGTCGAGCGCGCCATCGAGGCGGAACTCGACGAACCGTTTTCCACGGTGCCCTCCGAGTTGCTTGGCAAGGTGCAGCGGGTCGAGGACGCGTTGACGCGTTACGCGGAATTCTGCAAGGCCAGCGTGCCCGACACGTTTTCCTTGCGGGGAATGAAGATTGCCCTGGATTGCGCACACGGTGCGACTTACCACGTGGCGCCTAAAGTGTTCGAGGAATTGGGCGCCGAGGTGTCTGCCATCGGCGTGCAGCCCAACGGCCTGAATATCAACAAGGGCGTCGGCTCCACTTATCCCGAGGCCCTGATTGCCCACGTCCTTGAAACGGGTTCGGACCTCGGCATCGCCTTCGACGGCGATGGCGACCGGGTGCTGATGGTGGATGGTCGTGGACGCCTGCTCGATGGCGACGCCCTTATCCACGTGCTGGCGCGTGACTGGCGCGAGACCGGTCGCCTGCGCGGGCCGGTCGTCGGCACGCTGATGACGAACTACGCGCTGGAAAAGGCGCTCGGCGACAGCGGCATCGAGTTCATTCGTGCGCGTGTTGGTGATCGGTTCGTGCACCAGGCGCTGGTGGAACGCGACGGCATGCTCGGGGGCGAGGCTTCCGGACACCTGCTTTGCCTCGACAGCGCGAGCACGGGCGATGCCATCGTCGCTGCGCTCCAGGTGCTCGAGGTGCTGGTGCGCCAGGGCGTTTCGCTCGAGGTGGCGCTGGCCGACTACCAGCCGCTTCCGCAGAAGACAGTCAACGTGCGCGTATCGGCGCAGGCGCGACCGCTTGAAGCCGAGCCGGTGCATGCAGCGCGACGAAAGGCCGAAGCCGCGCTGGAAGGAAAGGGCCGCCTGGTGCTTCGTCCCTCCGGCACCGAACCCGTCGTGCGCGTCACGGTCGAAGCCGCCGACGGCGCGCTGATGCAACAGGTACTGGACGAGCTTTCCGCGGCCGTTCGCGCCGCCATTTGAGTGACAGACAGGATTCCACGATGAGCAAGATCCCGACCCTCGACATCCGTCGCTTCGACACCGACCGCGATGCCTTCGTCGCCGAACTGGGCGCAGCCTACCGCGAGTGGGGCTTCTGCGGCGTGAGCCACCATGGCATTTCGCCGAAGGCCATCGATGGCGCTTACCAGGTGTTCAAGCAGTTTTTCGCGTTGCCCGAAGCGACCAAGCGCAAGTACCACGTACCCGGCACGGGCGGCGCGCGCGGTTACACGCCATTCGGCATCGAAACGGCCAAGGATTCGCAGTATCCCGACCTCAAGGAATTTTTCCACATCGGCCGCGAGTTGCCGCCGGGCTCGCGCTACGAGGAGTTCATGGCGCCCAACACCTGGCCGACCGAGGTGCCTGGTTTTCGCGAGCACGCCTACGGCCTGTTCGAGGCCCTCGACACGCTGGGCCTGAAGGTCCTTTCGGCGCTGGCCCTGCACATCCACCTGCCGGAAGACTTCTTCGTCGAGCCCACGCGTTTCGGCAATTCCATCCTGCGGCCGATCCATTACCCGCCGATCACCGCGCCGGACATCCCGAACGTGCGCGCCGGTGCGCATGAAGACATCAACCTGATCACCTTGCTGGTCGGCGCCAGCGCCGCCGGCCTGGAAGTGAAGGCGCGCAATGGCGACTGGGTTCCGTTCACCGCCGACGGCGACACCATCGTGGTGAACATTGGCGATATGCTGCAGCGACTGACCAACCACGTGTATCCGTCCACCACGCACCGCGTGGTGAATCCGCCTGGTGAAGCCGCGCGGCAGCCGCGTTATTCGACGCCGTATTTCCTGCACGCCAATCCCGATTACCTGATCAAGACCTTGCCGCAGTGCGTGGACGCGAACAATCCCGATCGCTATCCGGAACCGATCACGGCAAACGACTACCTGATGCAGCGCCTGCGCGAGATCAAGCTGGCCTGATCGAGCCCGCGAATTCCGACAGGATTGCCTAGTCGGCGTTGCGGAAGTCGCGCGACTTCGAGGCGACCAGCGCCCGCGCCAGTGCGTCGGGCAGGTAGCGCGTAAGGAAGGCGACCATCTTGTTGGCCCCGCCGGGGATCACCCGCGTCTTTCCCGATTCCACGGCGTCCACGCCGATGCGCGCGACCTGCGCCGCATCCATCCACAGCATCTTCGGCAGCCGCGATACCTGCGAGCGCATTCCGTTCACGTCATGGAACTCGGTGTAGGTGAAGCCGGCGCACAAGGCGGTGACGAAGATGCCGCGCTGCGCCGACTCCTGCGCCAGCGACTCGCTGAAGCGGATCAGCCAGGCCTTGGTCGCGCCATACATGGTGTGCCCGGCGGACGCGGGCACCAGCCCGGCCATCGAAGCGACGTTGAGGATGCGGCCGCGGCCCGCGGCTTCCATCGCCGGCAGGTACAGGTGCGTCAGTTGCCCGACGGCAACGATCATCACCTGCAGGAATTCGGCATGCGTTTTCCACGACTGCGACAGGTAGCGACCCGGCACGCCGTAACCGGCATTGTTCACCAGTGTGTCCACGAACCAGCCGCGAGACTGGGTTTGCTCGAACAGACGCCGGGGCGCGGACGGATCGGCGAGGTCCGCGGCAATCACTTCGCAGGGAACCAGTGCCGACAGTTCCGTGGCCAGGGCATGCAGGCGGTCGATCCGGCGCGCCGTGAGGATCAAGGGCTTGCCGCGGCTTGCGTATTCCCGCGCGATCGCGGCTCCGATGCCGCTGGAAGCGCCCGTGATGAGGGCATAGCCCGGACTGCTGGACTGGTTCATGTGGTCTCCGCCTGATTGGGCCGATTGTGCCGGTTTTCCGTCCGCGCAGGCCACAGATCACGCCTAAGTTCGGCGGTCGCGTTAAACTTCTCCGAGTCCAAGGAGAACGAGCATGCGCGAACGGATCGTGGCCGGTAACTGGAAGCTTCATGGCGATCGCGCGTTTGCGCGCAGCCTGCTCGATGAAGTGGTGTCCCTGAAGCCCGATGGGGTTCGCCTCGCCATCTTCCCGCCGATGCCCTACCTGGGTGAATTGGCCGAGCGCTACCTCCCGCAAGGCCTGGATTTCGGCTCGCAGGATGTAGATCCCAACGACCAGGGCGCCTATACCGGCGAGGTTTCCGCACGGATGCTGCTGGATGTCGGCTGCCGTTACGCACTGGTCGGGCATTCGGAACGCCGCCATTTCCACGAGGAAACCTCCGAACTGGTAGCCAAGAAGTTCTTCGCGGCCAAGCGGGCAGGGCTGATTCCGGTGCTGTGCGTCGGCGAAACCCTGCACCAGCGCGAGGCAGGCCAGACCGAGTGGGCCCTCGAGCGCCAGCTGGCCCCGGTGCTTGCCGGCGGAGGCGCCCGGGCCTTTGAAAATGCGGTGCTGGCCTACGAGCCGGTGTGGGCCATCGGCACCGGTCGGACCGCCAGTCCGGACCAGGCACAGGAGGTCCATGCCTTCATCCGTGGCGAATTGCGGGCCCTGGATGCTAATATTGCGGGCTCGCTTCCGATCCTTTACGGCGGCAGCGTGAAACCCGCCAACGCGGCCGAGCTGTTTTCCCAGCCCGACGTCGATGGCGGCCTGATCGGGGGAGCCTCCCTGGTCGCCCGGGACTTCATCGCCATCGCTGTCGCGGCGGCTCGCAGATAGAAAACATGATCGACATCTTGCTCAACGTGTTCTACGTCCTCATCGCGATCGCGATGATCGTGCTGATCCTGCTGCAACGCGGTGCAGGCGCCCAGGCCGGTTCAGGCTTTGGTGCTGGCGCCTCGGGCACCGTTTTCGGTGCGCGCGGGTCGGCCAACTTCTTGTCCAGCACCACCAAGTGGCTGGCAGGGGTGTTCTTCGTGCTCAGTCTGTTCATGGCCTATCAGGCGACCCACCGCGCGACGGCTGCGCCGGGCAAGCCGGACCTGGGCGTGATGAGCAATGCTCCAGTCACGCCGGCCCAACCTGACGCAAGCGTGCTCGCGCCCGCGCCGGTTCCGGCTGCGCCTGCGGTGCTCGAGGCAGCGCCCGCCACCGGCGACGCACCGGCTACGGCGCCGGTCATCACACCCGCAGCACCGGCCAATGCACCGGCCGACGCAACAAAGCCTGCTCCGGCACCTGTCGAGGACGGCAAGGGCGGTTGATCCGCTGGTACAATTTGCACCGCTTGCTCCGGTAACGGAGTCGGCAAAAATGCCCAGATGGCGGAATTGGTAGACGCACTACCTTGAGGTGGTAGCGACTTAGGTCGTGGGGGTTCGAGTCCCCCTTTGGGCACCAATCACTGAATCGACCTTCGCCCGCAATGCGGGCGTGGGCCGAAACGCGCCTCGCGGCGCTGGCAATGGAGTCGTCATGCTGGGCGAATATCTGCCGATCCTGCTGTTCCTCGCCGTGTCGAGCGTGGTCGGCATCGCGCTGTTGGTCCTGGGCGGCCTGCTCGGGCCGAATCGGCCGGAAAGCGAAAAACTCTCTCCGTACGAATGCGGCTTCGAGGCATTCGAAGACGCGCACATGCAGTTCGACGTGCGCTACTACCTGATCGCGATCCTGTTCATCGCCTTCGACCTGGAAATCGCCTTCGTGTTTCCGTGGGCGATCATCTTCCGCAGCCTGGGCGTCGTCGGCCTGATCGAGATGGGCATCTTCCTCGGCCTGCTGATCCTGGGCTTCGTTTATGTGTGGAAGAAGGGAGCGCTCGAATGGGAGTGATGCAGGGAATCACCGATGCATTGCACAACCCGGTCCCGGTTTCGACCGTGGACGACATCCTGCGCCCCGGTGGCGACAACCCGCTGCTGGAAAAGGGCTATGCCGTCGCGAGCATGGATGCGCTGATCAACTGGGCCCGTACCGGCTCCATGTGGCCGATGACTTTCGGCCTGGCCTGCTGCGCGGTGGAAATGATGCATGCGGGCGCAGCGCGCCTCGACCTCGACCGCTATGGCGTGGTGTTCCGACCCTCGCCGAGACAGGCCGACGTGATGATCGTCGCCGGCACGCTGGTCAACAAGATGGCGCCAGCCCTGCGCAAGGTCTACGACCAGATGCCCGACCCGAAATGGGTCATCTCGATGGGCAGCTGCGCGAACGGCGGCGGCTACTACCACTATTCCTACGCCGTGGTGCGCGGCTGCGACCGCATCGTGCCCGTGGACATCTACGTGCCCGGTTGCCCGCCCACTGCCGAAGCGCTGGTGTACGGCATCCTGCAGCTGATGAAGAAAATTCGCCGTACCAACACCATTGCGCGCTGAGCCATGCCCGAACCGACATTGAGTTTTCCGGATCGTCTGAAGGCCCGCTTTGGCGAGCGCGCCCTGTCCGTCGTGCAGGCGCACGGCGAGACGACGATGGAACTGGCGCCAGACAGCTGGATCGAGGTCATCCGCGCCTTGCGCGATGAACCGGAGTTCGGATTCGAACAACTGATCGATGTCTGCGGCGTCGACTACCTTGGCTATGGCGACGACGAGTGGGATACCTCGGACGTCAGCTCGCAGGGTTTTTCGCGTGGCGTCGAGGGCTCGGGCCCGGGTCGCTTCGATTGGGAAAACCGGCCACGGGGCAAGGGGCCGGACAAGCGCTTTGCTGCCGTCATCCACCTTCTCTCCGTTCGCAATAACCGGCGACTTCGGCTTCGTTGTTTTGCGTTGGACCATTCCTTGCCTGTCGTTCCATCGCTGACGGAGCTGTATCCCATCGCCAATTGGTTCGAGCGCGAAGCCTTCGACCTGTTTGGCATCATCTTCGAAGGCCATCCGGACCTGCGCCGCATCCTTACCGATTACGGCTTCGTCGGTCACCCGTTCCGCAAGGACTTCCCGATGATCGGCAACGTCGAGGTGTTGTACGACGCCGAGAAGAAGCGCGTCGTGTACCAGCCGGTCAGCATCGAGCCACGCGTCAACGTTCCGCGCGTCGTGCGCGAGGATTCGCGCTGGCAGCAGTCGGCCGCCGAAACCGCGCCGCAGGTGAAAAAATAATGGCCGGCCCCGAGATCCGCAATTACACCCTGAACTTCGGCCCACAGCATCCGGCTGCCCATGGCGTGCTGCGCCTGGTGTTGGAGATGGATGGCGAAGTCGTGCAACGCGCCGACCCGCATATCGGCCTGTTGCATCGCGGCACCGAGAAGCTGGCCGAGTCGAAGGCCTACAACCAGTCCATCGGTTACATGGATCGCCTCGACTACGTGTCCATGATGTGCAACGAACACGCCTATGTTCGCGCCATCGAAGGACTGATCGGCCTGGAAGTACCCGAGCGCGCGCAGTACATCCGCACGATGTTCGACGAGATCACCCGCATCCTGAACCACCTGATGTGGATCGGCTCGAACGGCCTCGACCTTGGCGCGATGGCGGTGTTCCTCTACGCCTTCCGCGAGCGCGAAGAATTGATGGACTGCTACGAGGCGGTGTCCGGCGCGCGCATGCACGCAACCTATTACCGCCCCGGCGGCGTCTATCGCGACCTGCCGGCACGCATGCCGCAGTATCGCGAATCGCCGTGGCGCAAGGGCGCCGACCTGAAGCGCGCAAATGAATGGCGCGAAGGTTCGATGCTCGATTTCCTGGAAGCGTTCAGCAACGACTTCCCGCGCAAGGTGGACGAATACGAAACCCTGCTCACCGACAATCGAATCTGGAAGCAGCGCACCGTCGGCATCGGCGTCGTGCCGCCGGACATGGCGCTGGCCTGGGGCATGACCGGCCCGATGCTGCGTGGTTCCGGCATCGCCTGGGACCTGCGCAAGAAGCAGCCCTATGCCTGCTACGACAAAGTCGATTTCGACATCCCGGTGGGCGTGCAGGGCGATTGCTACGACCGCTACCTGGTCCGCGTGGAAGAAATGCGCCAGTCCAACCGCATCATCAAGCAATGCGTGGAATGGCTGCGCCGCAATCCCGGCCCCGTGATGACCAGCAACTACAAAGTGTCGCCGCCCTCGCGTGCCGAGATGAAGGACGACATGGAAGCGCTGATCCACCACTTCAAGCTGTTCACCGAAGGGTATTCGGTGCCGGCCGGCGAGATCTATTCCGCCGTTGAAGCGCCCAAGGGCGAGTTTGGCGTGTACCTGGTGTCGGATGGCGCCAACAAGCCGTTCCGCTTGAAGGTGCGCGCGCCCGGCTTCGCCCATCTTTCGTCCATGGACGCCATCGTGCGCGGCCACATGCTGCCCGACGTGGTCGCCATGATCGGCACCTACGACATCGTCTTCGGCGAAATCGACCGATGAGTAACCAGCAATGAAAGCGACCGGAAATTTTGCCGCCTGCCAGCATGTCGACCCGATGGTCGCGTTGAGCCCGGCCACGCGTGAACACATCGACCATTGGGTGTCCAAGTTTCCGCCCGACCGCAAGCGCTCGGCCGTGATCCAGGCCCTGATGGCCGCGCAGGAACAAAATGGTGGCTGGCTGACCGACGAACTGATGGCTGCGGTTGCCAAGTACCTCGACCTGCCGCCGGTGTGGGCCTATGAAGTGGCTACCTTTTACTCGATGTTCGACCTGGCGCCCGTGGGCCGGCACAAGGTCGCCATCTGCACCAACATCAGCTGCTGGTTGAATGGCGCGGAAGACCTGGTGAAGCATGCGGAGCGCAAGCTCGGCTGCAAGCACGGCGGCACCACCGCTGACGGCCGCATCACTCTAAAAATCGAAGAAGAGTGCCTGGCTGCCTGCGCCGGCGCCCCGATGATGGTGATCGACGGCCATTACCACGAACGCCTGACCCCGGCGAAGCTCGATGAGCTGTTCGACGGACTGAGCTGAGGATCCCATGGCACATCACGCACCCCACGGCCCCGTCGGCCCGGCCCCGCAGGAACACAGCGTCGTCTACACCACGCTGCATTTCGACAAGCCCTGGTCCTACGAAAATTACCTGAAGACCGGCGGCTACGCAGCGCTGAAGAAAGTGTTGTCTGAAAAAATGCCGCAGGACGACGTGATCAACATGGTCAAGCAGTCCGGCCTGCGTGGTCGCGGCGGCGCAGGCTTCCCGACCGGCCTGAAGTGGAGCTTCATGCCCAAGGGTGCACCGGGGCAGAAGTACATCCTGTGCAATTCCGATGAATCGGAGCCGGGCACCTGCAAGGACCGCGACATCCTGCGTTACAACCCGCATTCGGTGATCGAGGGCATGGCCATCGCCTGCTACGCGACCGGTTGCACGGTGGCCTACAATTACATGCGCGGCGAGTTCCACCACGAGCCGTACGAAAATTTCGAAGAAGCGCTGAAAGAAGCCTATGCGAACGGCTGGCTGGGCAAGAACGTGCTCGGCTCGGGCGTGGACATCGACATTTATTCCGCGTTGGGCGCGGGCGCCTACATTTGCGGCGAAGAGACGGCGATGATGGAGTCGCTGGAAGGCAAGAAGGGACAGCCGCGCTACAAGCCGCCGTTCCCCGCCAACTACGGCCTGTTCGGACGCCCGACCACCATCAACAACACCGAGACGTATGCCTCTGTGCCGGCGATCATCCGCAATGGCGCTGATTGGTTCCTCAATCTCGGCAAGCCGAACAACGGCGGCCCGAAAATCTTCTCCGTGTCCGGGCATGTCAACAATCCGGGCAACTTCGAAGTGCGCCTCGGCACCTCGTTTGCCGACCTGCTGGCCCTGGCCGGCGGCGTGCGCAACGGTCACAAGCTCAAGGCCGTGATTCCCGGTGGCTCGTCCATGCCAGTGCTGCCGGCCGAGATCATGATGGCCTGCACGATGGACTACGACTCGATCCAGAAGGCAGGTTCCGGCCTGGGTTCGGGCGCCGTCATCGTGATGGACGAAACCACCTGCATGGTTCGCGCCTGCCAGCGCATTTCGCGGTTCTACTACGCGGAAAGCTGCGGCCAGTGCACGCCCTGCCGCGAGGGCACGGGCTGGATGTATCGCGTGCTGACCCGGATCGTGGAAAAGCAGGCGACCATGGACGACCTGCACATGCTCAAGGCCGCTGCCGGCCAGATCGAGGGCCACACCATCTGTGCGTTCGGCGAAGCCGCTGCCTGGCCGGTGCAGGGCATGCTGCGCCATTACTGGCACGAGTTCGAATTCGCCATCGTCAACAAGCGCTTCCTGGTCGATGAGCCGGCGGCGCAGCCCAGCACGGAGCAGGCCGCATGAGCGCCGCACCGACCCAGGCCGCCACCGACGTGGTCAATATCGAAATCGACGGCGTCGCGCTGACCGCGCCGAAGGGATCGATGATCATCCATGCCTCCGACAAGGCTGGCATCTCGATCCCGCGTTTCTGCTACCACGAAAAATTGCCGATAGCCGCCAATTGCCGCATGTGCCTGGTGGACGTCGAAAAGATGCCGAAGCCTGCGCCGGCCTGCGCCACGCCGGTGATGGAAGGCATGAAGGTCTACACGCAGACGCGGCGCGCGCTGGATGCGCAGCGCAACGTGATGGAATTCCTGCTGGTGAACCACCCGCTGGATTGCCCGATCTGCGACCAGGGCGGTGAGTGCGAATTGCAGGACGTGTCCGTAGGCTACGGCCGTTCGGTGTCTCGCTACGTCGATCGCAAGCGCGTCGTCGCCGACGAAGACATGGGTCCGCTGGTCGCCACCGACATGACCCGCTGCATCCAGTGCACGCGCTGCGTGCGCTTTACGGCCGACATCGCCGGCACCTTCGAACTCGGCGGCATGAGCCGCGGCGAGAACCTGCAGATCGGCACCTACGATGGCAAGCCTCTGACCACCGAACTGTCGGGCAACGTGATCGACGTGTGCCCGGTCGGCGCGCTGACCAACAAAGTCTTCCGGTATCGCGCCCGTGCCTGGGAACTGGTCGCCCGCGACTCGTTCGGCTACCACGATGCGCTGGGTTCGAACATGCACCTGCACATCCACCGCGGCGAAGTGGTGCGAACGGTTCCGCGCGACAACGAAGCGATCAACGAGTGCTGGCTGTCGGACCGCGATCGTTATTCGCACCAGGGCCTGTACGCCGGCGACCGCGTGACCCGTCCCCTGGTCCGCGACGGCGGGCAGTGGCGCGAAGCCAGTTGGGAAGAGGCCGTGCAAGCTTCGACCGGCCTGATCAAGGACACGGCCGCGGGCCAACTCGGCATGTTGATCCACCCGGCCACGTCCAATGAAGAAGGCGCCTTGCTGGCTGCCATTTCGCGCGCACTGGGCACGGGCAATATCGACCATCGCCTCGCGCAACTCGACTTCGCCGATGGCGCCGTGGCCGAAACCTTCCAGATGCCGTCGGCTGCGATGGAAAATGCCGCCGTCGTGCTGTTGGTCGGTTGCAATATCCGCCACGAATTGCCCTTGCTGCACCAGCGCCTGCTGAAGGCCGGCAAGCGCGGTGCGAAGATCTACGCCATCAATCCCGTTGATTTCGACTTCGCGTTTTCGCTGGCAGGTCGCCGCATCGTTGCGCCGTCGCAGCTCGCGGCCGCTTTCGCTGCCGTCGCCGCCTCGTCGGGCGCCAGCCTGCCTGAAGGCATTGAAGCGCAGGCCGATCCCGGAACGCAGGCGATGGCAGACGCATTGAAGGCAGCGGCTGGCAACGCGGTGATCGTGCTGGGCGAACTCGCCGAAAACCACGCTCAGGCATCGCATTTCCGCGCCGCCGCCCGCGCGATCGCCCGCGCAACGGGCGCCAGCGTCAACCGCATTCCTCAGGGCGCGAACGCCGTGGGCCTGGCCAAGCTGGGCCTGGTGCCGGTGGGGGAGGGCAGGACTGCCGCGCAAATGCTGGCCCAACCGCTGAAGACCTATGTGCTCTACGGCATCGAGCCCGAACACGACTTTGCGCAGGCCGTAAAAGCCAAGCTCGCGCTGGCCGATGCCGCAGTCGTTGCATTCGCGGCCTTCGCGTCCACCGAACTGAAGCTGATGGCGGACGTGATCCTGCCGATCGGACTGCTGCCGGAAATGGAAGCGACGCTGACCAACCTGGACGGCTTCGAACAGACCAGTGCCGCCGGCGGAAAGCTGCCAGGTGAGGCGCGTCCAGGCTGGCGCGTGCTGCGTGCGCTGGGCGAGGCCCTGGCCGTGCCCGGCTTCAGCTTCACAGACATTGCGGGCTTGCGTGCCGGTTCGAGTCCGGTCGCCGACACCTCGAGCGAGCGCGTCGCGGCTCGTGCACCGGCGCGTGGCGAAGGCCTCGAGCGCATCACCAGCACGCCGATCTATCGCAGTGACGCCGTGCTGCGTCGCGCGACCGCGCTCAACGCGCATCCGCTGACGATGGGCGCGCGGATCGTGTTGCATCCCGATGACGCATTCGCGCGCGGTCTTGCCGAAGGCGCGATTGCGAAGGTTTCCGACGGTACCGGCACCGCGGCCTTGCCCGTGGCGATCTCGCCCCGTGTCGCCGCCGGCGCCGCCTGGATCGAGTCGGGCTACGAAGCAACGTCCCCGTTGTCGCCCACCGCCGCACTTACCGTGACGGGAGCCTGAGCGTGTTCGACTTCATGCGCGACTTCTTCCTGAACTTCGGCACGATCGGCCTGCTGGCGTGGACCGTGATCAAGATCCTCGCCATTACCCTGCCGGTGATCGTTTCGGTGGCGTTCTACGTGCTCGCCGAACGCAAGGTCATCGGCTGGATGCACGTGCGCCATGGACCCCAGTTCGTCGGCCGCATCTTCGGCATCGGCTGGATCCAGGCGTTCGCCGACGTGTTCAAGATGCTGTTCAAGGAACTGATCGTTCCGACCAACGCCAGCCCCTTCCTCTACAAGCTCGCCCCCTTGCTGGCGCTCGCGCCCGCGCTGGCGGCCTGGGCTGTCATCCCGTTCGACGATGCCGTCGTTCTGGCCGACGTCAACGCCGGGCTGCTGGTCTTGCTGGCCCTGACGTCCATGGGCGTGTACGGCATCATCCTGGCCGGCTGGGCGTCCAACTCCAAGTACGCGATCCTGGGCGCGCTGCGTTCGGCCGCGCAGGTCATCAGCTACGAAATCGCGATGGGCTTCGCCCTGGTCGGCGTGCTGGTCGCCGCCGGCACCATGAACCTCAGCGGCATCGTCAACGCGCAGGCTGGCGACAACGGATTCTTCGAATTCTTCTTCTTCCCGCTGTTCCCCTTGTTCGTCATCTACTTCATCTCGGGCGTGGCCGAAACCAACCGCGCGCCGTTTGACGTGGCCGAGGGCGAGTCGGAAATCGTCGCGGGCTTCCATGTCGAATATTCCGGGTCGGCCTTTGCGATCTTCTTCCTGGCCGAATACGCCAACATGATCCTGGTCAGTTTCCTGGCCGCGCTGCTGTTCCTCGGCGGTTGGCTGTCGCCGTTCCAGGGCTGGGGCATCCCGTTGCTGTCGGCCAATGGCTGGTGGTGGCTGTTCGCGAAGGCCGGCTTCTTCGCCTTCGCCTTCCTGTGGTTCCGCGCCAGTTTCCCGCGCTACCGCTACGACCAGATCATGCGCCTGGGCTGGAAGGTCTTCATTCCCATCACCATCGCTTGGATCTTCTTCACTGCGGTGGCCGCGTACTTCAACTGGTTCGTCCTGGGAGCTTGATCAGGCCATGACCCGAGTCGCCAGCTATCTCAAGAGCCTGATGCTCCTGGAATTCATCCAGGGCATGTGGCTGACCCTGAAGTACATGTTCAAGCCCAAGTACACGGTCAACTACCCGTTCGAGAAATTCCCGCAGTCCGTGCGCTTCCGCGGCCTGCATGCCCTGCGCCGCTATCCCAATGGCGAAGAGCGCTGCATCGCCTGCAAGCTGTGCGAGGCCGTGTGCCCCGCATCCTGCATCACCATCGATGCCGCGCCGCGCGAAGACGGCAGCCGCCGCACCACGCGCTACGACATCGACCTCTTCAAGTGCATCTTCTGTGGCTTCTGCGAAGAAAGCTGCCCGGTCGACTCGATCGTGGAGACGCACATCCTTGAATACCATTTCGAGAACCGTGGCGAGAACATCGTCACCAAGCCGCAGTTGTTGGCCATCGGTGATCGGTTCGAGGCTGAAATAGCCTCGCGTCGCGCCGCTGACGCGCCGTATCGCTGAGGGCAGGGGAACCAACATGTCGTTCGAACTAATCGCGTTCTTTGCGTTTGCCCTCGTCACGGTGCTCGCCGCCGGGGCGGTCATCACGCTGAAGAATCCGGTGCACGCGGTGCTCTCGCTGATCCTGACCTTCTTCTCCACCGCCTGCCTGTGGCTGCTGCTGCAGGCCGAGTTCCTGGGCGTGGTGCTGATCCTGGTGTACGTGGGCGCGGTGATGATCCTGTTCCTGTTCGTGGTGATGATGCTCGACCTGAACATGACGCCCATCCGCGAGGGCTTCGCGCGCTACTTCCCGGTGGCGATGGTGGTGGCTGCAGTGATGCTGTTCGAAATGGTCGGCCTGATCGGCGTGAAGGGCGGCGAAGCGGCCTCGCAGCTGTCCGCCACTGACCCGGCTGCTGCGGCTGGCAGCAACATCCAGTGGTTGGCGCAGGCGCTGTTCACCGAATTCATGCTGCCGTTCGAGATCGCCGCCGTCATCCTGACCGTTGCCATCGTGGTCGCGGTGATGCTGACGCTGCGCCGCCGCGAAGGCACCAAGACCCAGGACCCGTCGCGCCAGGTGATGGTGCGCCGCGAAGATCGCATTCGCCTGGTGAAGATGAAAGCAGATCCGCGACCGGAGGGAGAAGGCCAGTGATCACCCTCAACCACTACCTGATCCTGGGCGCGATCCTGTTCAGCCTCAGCGTCGCCGGCATCATCATCAACCGCAAGAACCTGATCGTGCTGCTGATGTGCATCGAGCTGATGCTGCTGGCGGTGAACATCAACTTCGTCGCGTTCTCGCGCTTCCTCGGTGATGCCTCGGGACAGGTGTTCGTGTTCTTCATCCTGACCGTGGCCGCGGCGGAAGCCGCAATCGGCCTGGCCATCCTGGTCACCCTGTTCCGCAACCGGCGAACGATCAATGTCGCCGAACTCGACTCGCTAAAGGGCTGATCGCGCATGTCCAGCCAGCCTTACCAGCTGCAAATGAATTACCTGCTGATCGTCGCGCTGGCGCCGTTGCTCGGTGCGATCGTGGCCGGCCTGTTCGGTCGCAAGATCGGCCGCACCGGCGCGCACTCGGTCACCATCGCCGGCGTATTCATCAGCTGCCTGGTGTCCTGCCAGGTCCTGTACAAGCTGGCGACCGGCGAAGTAGGGCCCTTCAACCAGAACGTCTATACCTTCTTTGAAGTCGGCGGCTACAGCGGCCATGTCGGCTTCATGGTTGATACGCTGACTGCGATGATGATGGCGGTCGTTACGTTCGTCTCGCTGCTGGTGCACGTGTACACCATCGGCTACATGAAGGACGACCCGGGTTACCAGCGCTTCTTCAGTTACATCTCGCTGTTCACCTTCTCGATGTTGATGCTGGTGATGAGCAACAACTTCCTGCAGCTGTTCTTTGGCTGGGAAGCGGTTGGCCTGGTGTCCTACCTGCTGATCGGTTTCTGGTACCAGCGGCCGACCGCCATCTTCGCCAACCTCAAGGCCTTCCTGGTCAACCGCGTGGGCGATTTCGGCTTCCTGCTGGGTATCGCCGGCGTGTTGTTCTGGTACGGCAGCCTCGACTACAGCGTGGTGTTCGCCAATGCAACGGCCATTCCGGCCGAGCCGTTCGAACTCATCCCCGCCATCGGCTGGCTGGGTTTCGGCGGCTGGAACGTGCATGTCATCAGCTTCATCTGCATCTGCCTGTTCATCGGTGCGATGGGCAAGTCGGCGCAGGTGCCGCTGCACGTGTGGCTGCCCGACTCGATGGAAGGCCCGACCCCGATCTCCGCGCTGATCCATGCGGCAACGATGGTCACCGCCGGCATCTTCATGGTGGCGCGCATGTCGCCGCTGTTCGAGCTGAGTGAAACCGCGCTCAACTTCGTGTTGTTCATCGGCGCCACCACGGCCTTCTTCACCGGCCTGATCGGCATCGTGCAGAACGACATCAAGCGGGTCGTCGCGTATTCGACCCTGTCGCAGCTGGGCTACATGACCGTGGCGCTGGGCGTGTCGGCTTACTCGGCGGCCGTGTTCCACCTGATGACCCATGCCTTCTTCAAGGCGCTGCTGTTCCTCGGCGCCGGCTCGGTCATCATCGCGATGCACCACGAGCAGGACATGCGCCGCATGGGCGGCCTGCGCAAGTACATGCCGATCACCTTCATCACGATGTGGATCGGCACGCTGGCGCTGACCGGCATGCCGCTGCTGTCGGGCTTCTATTCCAAGGACACCATCATCGAGGCGGCGGCGCACCACGCGCACGAATCGACTTCCTGGATCGCGACCTACGGTTACTGGGCAGTGCTGCTGGGCGTGTTCGTCACGAGCTTCTACAGCTTCCGCCTGCTGTACCTGACCTTCCACGGCCGCGAACGCTTCCGTGACGAAGTCGCGCATGACGATCATGCGCCTGCTGCGCATGATGATGCCGCTGCGCACGCCGGCGATGCCCACGCGGACGCGCACGGCCACGACAGCCACGCCGACGACGCGCACCACGACGACGACCACGGCCACCACGGCCCGGTCGAGCCGAAGGAATCGCCGTGGGTGGTCACCGTGCCGCTGATCCTGCTGGCGATCCCGTCGCTGCTGATCGGCTTCTTGACCGTGGGCCCAATGCTCTTCGGCAAGGACATGCTGGGCCACCACGAAGTGCAGCCGTTCTTCTTCGGCGCCATCGAGACCCTGCAATCGCACGGCGCCATGGCGGCGTTGTCCGAGGAATTCCACGGCGTGTTCAACATGGCCTGGCATGGCGTCAAGGCCGCGCCGTTCTGGCTTGCCCTGGGCGGATTCGCGCTGGCGACTTACCTGTACCTGTTCGCGCCAGACTTGGCAGCGCGCCTGCGCAAGTTCCTCTCGATCCCTGTGCGCATCCTCGACAACAAGTACGGCTTCGACGACTTGTGGATCAAGGGCTTCGCGGGCGGCGGCCTGGTGCTTGGTCGCCTCGCTTCGCGCTTTGGCGACGCCGGCTTGATCGATGGCATCGTCAACGGCACCGCCTGGCTGATCAACCGCTTCGCCCTGCTGGTCCGCCGCCTGCAATCGGGTTACCTCTACCACTACGCCTTCGCCATGATCCTCGGCCTCATCGTCCTGTTGGCGATGTTGTCCCGGATGGGTCGCGGGTAAGACAAGGACGCACTGATGTTCTCGACTTGGCCCCTGCTGAGCCTTCTTATCTGGCTGCCGATCGTCGGCGGCGCGCTGACGCTCTTCTTTGGCGACCAGCGCGGAGCGCAGGCGCGCCTGTTTGCCCTGCTGGTATCGATCATCACCTTCGTGCTCAGCGTCGGCCTGTTCACCGGCATCGACATCAGCAATCCGGCCATGCAGTTCGTGGAAATCCATCCATGGATCCCGGCCTTCAACATCGGCTACAACCTCGGCGCCGACGGCATTTCGGTCGCGCTGATCGGGCTGACGACGCTGGTCACCATCCTCGTGCTGCTGGGTGCGTGGACCTCTATCGACCGGCGCGTGCACCAGTACTTCGCCAGCTTCCTGATCCTGGAAGGGCTGATGGTCGGCGTCTTCTGCGCGACCGATGCGATGCTGTTCTACGTGTTCTTCGAAGCGATGCTGATCCCGATGTTCATCATCATCGGCGTCTGGGGCGGACCGCGCCGCGTGTATGCGAGCGTCAAGTTCTTCCTGTTCACCTTCCTCGGCTCGGTCTTCATGCTGATCGGCCTGATCTACCTGTACCTGAAGACGGGCAGCTTCCAACTGGCCGACCTGACCAACGCGCCGCTGGACCGGACCGAGCAGATGTGGCTGTTCTTCGCCTTCCTCGCCGCATTCGCCGTCAAGGTTCCGATGTTCCCGGTGCACACCTGGTTGCCGGATGCGCACGTCGAGGCGCCGACCGGCGGCTCGGTGGTGCTGGCGGCCATCATGCTGAAGATCGGCGGATACGGCTTCCTGCGTTTCTCGCTGCCGATCACACCCGATGCCAGCGGCGAGTTCGCGTGGCTGGTGATCGCCATGTCGCTGATCGCGGTGATCTACATCGGCTTCGTTGCGCTGGCGCAGCAGGACATGAAGAAGCTGATCGCCTATTCGTCGATCGCGCACATGGGCTTCGTCACCCTGGGCACCTTCATCGCCTTCAAGCTGGCCCGCGACTACGGTTACGGCGACAGCGCCCGCCTGGGCCTGCAGGGCGCAATGGTGCAGATGATTTCGCACGGCTTCGTATCGGGCGCGATGTTCAGTTGCGTGGGCGTGCTGTACGACCGCATGCACAGCCGCATGATCCGCGACTACGGCGGCGTGGTTAACACCATGCCCTGGTTCTCGGCCTTGTTCGTATTCTTCGCGATGGCGAATGCCGGCTTGCCCGGTACCTCCGGTTTCGTCGGCGAATTCATGGTGGTGGTCGCTGCGTTCCAGCACAACAAGCTGGTCGCCTTCGGCGCCGCCACGACCCTCATCCTGGGCGCGGCCTATACGCTGTGGATGGTGAAGCGCGTGGTGTTCGGCAAGGTTGCCAACCACCACGTGGCCGAACTCACCGATATCAATTCGCGCGAGGCCTGGGTGCTCGGTATCTTTGCCGTCGGCGTGCTGGCGGTGGGCCTGTATCCGAAACCGCTCACCGACCTGATGGACGCCCCCATCGCGCAGCTGGTGATCCAGCTCAGTACCAGCAAGCTGTAAGGGAAACATCACATGCTGCCCAACCTCGTCACCATCGCCGATCTGCACACGCTCATCCCCGAGATATTCGTGTGTTCGGCTGCCTTCGGCCTGCTGATGGTGGACTTGTTCCTGGCGCCCCAGCGGCGCGGCCTGACCCATTTCCTGGCCCTGTTGATCCTGGTGGCGGCCACGGTGCTGACCGTGCGCGACATGGCCACGGTGCAGACCTTTGCCTTCAGCAATTTCTTCGTGCGCGACGTGGCCAGCGACGTGCTGAAGGTCGCGATGTACGCCGTTACGGCGTTTGTCTTCGTCTATGCCAAGCCGTTCCTGCAGGACCGCGACCTGTTCAAGGGCGAGTTCTACGTGCTGGTGCTGTTCGCATTGCTCGGCATGATGCTGATGGTGTCGGCAGGCGGCCTTGTCACGCTGTACCTGGGCCTCGAATTGCTTGCCCTGAGTTCCTATGGCCTGGTCGGCATGGACCGCGACAACCGGACCGCGTCCGAAGCGGCGATGAAGTACTTCATACTCGGCTCGATGGCGTCGGGCCTGCTGCTGTACGGCATGTCGATGATCTATGGCGCCACCGGCAGCCTGCAACTGGACGAGATCTACGCCGCCAGCGCCACCGCCGGATCCGACACGCTGCTGGCGATGGGCGTGGTCTTCATGCTGGTCGGCATTGCATTCAAGTTCGGCGCCGCACCGTTTCATATGTGGGTGCCTGATGTTTATCAGGGCGCGCCCACGGCGATCACGGCTTTCATCGGCTCGGTGCCCAAGCTTGCCTACTTCGGCATGGCCTACCGGCTGCTGGAATCGGGCGTCGGCCCGCTGGATGTCGAGTGGCGGGAAATGCTCGCCTGGCTGGCTGCCGCCTCGCTGGTGGTCGGCAACGTGTTCGCCCTGGCGCAGACCAACTTCAAGCGACTGCTGGCGTACTCGACCATCTCCCACGTCGGCTTCCTCTTCATGGGCCTGGCCAACGCCAGTCCGATGGGCTATTCGGCCGCCATGTTCTATGCGATGAGCTATGCAGTGATGGGTGCCGCTGCCTTCGCGGCCATCATGTTGTTGTCGCGACGCGGCTTCGATGCCGAGCGGATCGCCGATTTCCGGGGGCTGTGGAAGACCAATCCGCTGCATGCCCTTTTGGTGCTGTTCATCATGGCGTCGCTGGCTGGCGTGCCTCCGTTCCTCGGTTTCTGGGCCAAGCTGGTCGTTATCGGTGCGGCGCTGGACGCCGGCATGACCTGGCTGGCGATCCTGTCCGTGGTCTGCGCCGTGATTGGCGCCTTCTACTACCTGCGCCTTATCCGGGCCATGTTCTTCGAGGAACCGGAGGGCGACGGCGCCCAGGTCCACCCGGACAGCCACCTGCGCGCGGCCTTCGCGATCAACGCCGTGGCCCTGCTGGTATTGGGCCTGTTTGCCCAGCCGCTGCTGCACTGGTGCCAGGCCGCATTCCCCGTTTAACAAATCTTCTTGCGTGAGATTCGCGCAAGCCGCTATAATTGCGATTCTGCTGCGGGGTGGAGCAGTCTGGCAGCTCGTCGGGCTCATAACCCGAAGGTCGCAGGTTCAAATCCTGCCCCCGCTACCAGTTCAAGGCCGTATCCTTTCACCGATACTGCCCGGTCTTGTCGTCAACGGCCTTGGTCGTTCCGACACCGGAACCTGGATGTACCGGAAAAGGGCCTTATGGCCCTTTTTTGTTTCCCGAGATTTGAAAACGAGGCACACGCGCACCAAATGTCAGGCAAAGCGGAAGAAATACAGGCATTGCTCGCACCGACCGTTGCATCGATCGGGCTTGAATTGCTGGGCGTGGAATTCATTCCGTCCGGCAACAGCGCGGTGCTGCGCCTGTATATCGACGTCGAAGGCCGGCACGTGGGTATCGAGGATTGCGAAGCCGCCAGCCGCGAAGTCGCTGCGCTGCTCGACCTGGAAGATCCGATCGCCTCGGAATACACGCTGGAAGTGTCATCGCCTGGCATTGACCGGCCGCTGTTCACCGTCCCGCAGTTCGCGCGCTTCATCGGCGAGCAGGCGAAGGTGACGATGCGCCTGCCGCAGGACGGTCGCCGCCGGATCAATGGCCGCATCGTTCGCGTGGAAGGCGACAGCGTGGTCATCGCCGACGAGAAAGGCGAAGTCGCCATCGCCAAGGAAAATATTGAAAAGGCCCGCCTGGTGCCGGACCTGGTCGCCCTCGGGCTGGCCGCGCAACCGAAAAAACCAGGTGGACAACGCGGCAAGCGCCGCAAACCCGATGGATCCGACACACCGGGATCATCTGACAAAGGCTGAGGGCGCGCGAGCGTCCGCACGGAGCGAGTGATATGAGCAAGGAACTGTTGCTGGTCATGGAAGCGGTCGCCAATGAAAAGGGCGTGCCGCGCGAAGTCATCATCGAGGCCATGGAGGCCGCGTTGGCGTCTGCCGCGAAAAAGCGCTACCACGACCAGGAAGTGGACATCCGTGTGTCCATCGACCCGAAGACCGGCGAATACGAAACCTTCCGCCGTTGGGAAGTGGTGGCCGACGATGTCGTGATGGAATCGCCCGACCACCAACTGCGCCTGATGGATGCCATCGACGACAAGCCCGACGCCGAAGTTGGCGACTATGTCGAAGAGCAGATCGAGAACCCCGAATTCGGCCGCATCTCCGCCCAGGCCGCGAAGCAGGTCATCGTGCAGCGCGTGCGCGAAGCCGAGCGCGCGCAGGTCATCGATGCCTGGAAGGATCGGATTGGCGAACTGATCAATGGCGTGGTCAAGCGCGTCGAGCGCGGCAGCGTCTATGTGGACCTGGGCGGCAACGCCGAGGCTTTCATCCCCAAGGACAAGGCCATCCCGCGTGACGTGTTGCGCCCGGGTGACCGCGTGCGCGGCTACCTGCTGGACGTTCGCGCGGAACCGCGCGGCCCGCAGTTGTTCATCTCGCGCACCGCCCCTGAATTCATGATGGAACTGTTCAAGCTCGAAGTGCCGGAAGTCGGCCAGGGCCTGGTTGAAATCAAGGCTGCTGCGCGTGATCCGGGCGATCGCGCCAAGATCGCCGTGCTCGCCCACGACCACCGCACCGATCCGATCGGCGCCTGCATCGGCATGCGCGGTTCGCGCGTGCAGGCCGTGTCGAACGAACTCAACGGCGAGCGCGTGGACATCGTGCTGTGGTCGGACAATCCGGCGCAGTTCGTCATCAACGCCATGGCGCCTGCTGAAGTGCAGTCCATCATTGTCGATGAAGAAAAGCATTCCATGGATTTGGCGGTTGCCGAAGACAAGCTGGCCCAGGCCATCGGCAAGGGCGGCCAGAACGTGCGCCTTGCCTCGCGCCTCACCGGCTGGCAGCTCAACGTGATGACCCAGGACCAGGTCACTGCCAAGAGCGACGCCGAACAAGCCACCGCCCGCCAGTTGTTCATGGACAAGCTGGAAGTGGATGAAGAGATCGCCGGCATCCTGGTGACGGAAGGCTTCAGCACCGTGGAAGAAATCGCCTACGTGCCGGCCGCCGAGTTGCTGGCGGTGGAAGGCTTCGACGAGGACATCGTCGAGGAACTGCGCGCCCGTGCCCGCGACGCGTTGCTCACCGAGGCCCTGGCGGCCGAAGAAGACGTGGAAGACCACAAGCCTTCCGAAGAACTGCTGGCCGTCGATGGCATGGACGAGCACACCGCCTACATCCTGGCCTCGCGCGGCGTCATCACCCGTGATGACCTGGCCGAGCTGGCAGTGGACGAAATCCTGGACATCGAAGGCATGGACGCCGAGCACGCCGCGAAGTTGATCATGGCGGCGCGGCAGCATTGGTTCGTGTAAGCGATACGCATTGAAGAAGCATCACCCCTGGCGCGAAATCCGCGCCGAACGCAAGGAATCACACCCTCATGTCTGAAGTCACCGTAGGTTCTCTGGCCAAAGTGCTGGGCATGCCGACCGAAAAGCTGCTCGAGCAGCTTGCCGGCGCTGGCATGACCTTCAGCGGGCCGGATCAGGTGGTCAGCAGCACCGAGAAGATGAAGCTGCTCGGCTTCCTGCGCCGTACCCATGGCAAGGACGACAAGCCGGCTGAAGCGGCCGCGCCCAAGCAGATCACGCTCAAGCGCCGTACGGTCGAGGAAATCACCGTCAGCGCCGGCAAGGCCAAGACCACCGTCAACGTGGAAGTGCGCCAGAAGCGCACCTACATGAAGCGCGACCAGGTCGAAGCTCCCCCGGCAACGACCGAGCACGAAGAAGTCATGCGCAAGCTGGCCGAGGCGAAGGCCCGTCAGCAGGCCGAGCTCGACGCGCTGGACGAAGGCGACCGCAAGCGCAAGATGGCGGAAATCGCCAAGCGCGAAGCGGAAGAGGCTGCACGCCTGGCACGCGAGGCCGCCGCCGCTGCCGCGGCGCCGCCGGTCGAGCTTCCGGCCGTGGTCGATGCCGAAGTCGTCGATCCGCGCAAGGAAAAGCACGCACCGCGTCCGCACAAGGTCGACCAGCCGCGCTCGGATGCAAAGCCGGCCATGCCGAGCCGTCCGCCGATGAACAAGTCGCCGGCCAATGCGCCCGGCAACAAGGCGCCTGCGCCCAAGCACAAGGCCCGCGGTTCGCACGCGATGGTCGACAACGAAGGCGAAGACGGCACCACGCCCTTGTTCGTCACCGGCCAGTTGCACCTGACTGCCGACGAGCGCGCCCGCCGCAGCTCGGCCGGCAACCGCAAGAAGCCGAAGATGAAGACGGCAGAACCGTCGCGCACGTCCTCGGGCGCGCACGGCTTCTCGAAGCCGACCGCGCCGATCCTGCGCGAGGTTTTCATCGGCGAGAACATCCTGGTCTCCGAACTCGCGAACAAGCTGGCAATGAAGGGCAGCGAAGTCGTCAGGGCATTGTTCAAGATGGGCATGATGGTCACCATCAATGAAGTGATCGACCACGACACCGCCGTGCTGGTGGTTGAAGAACTCGGCCACAAGGCCAGCAAGGACAACGACGACGACGCCGAGCTCGCGCTCGAGGCGCAGGCCGTGGAAGTGCAGGGCGAACGCTCCGTGCGTCCGCCGGTGGTCACCATCATGGGCCACGTGGACCATGGCAAGACCAGCCTGCTCGATTACATTCGTCGCGCCAAGGTGGCTTCCGGTGAAGCAGGCGGCATCACCCAGCACATCGGCGCCTACCACGTCGAAACCGGCAAGGGCGTCATCACCTTCCTCGACACCCCGGGCCACTCGGCATTCACCTCGATGCGCGCACGTGGCGCCAAGCTGACCGACATCGTCGTGCTGGTGGTTGCTGCCGATGACGGCGTCATGCCGCAGACGATCGAAGCGGTGAACCACGCACGCGCGGCCAAGGTGCCGTTGCTGGTGGCGATGAACAAGATGGACAAGCCGGATGCGAATCCGGACAACATCAAGCAGGGCCTGGTGAAGATCGAAGTCGTGCCCGAAGAGTGGGGCGGCGACGTGCAGTTCGTACCCGTGTCGGCCAAGACCGGCGACGGCGTTGACGCCTTGCTCGAAGCGATCCTGGTGCAGGCCGAAGTGATGGAGCTGCGCGCCACGGTTGACGCGCGCGCCACCGGCGTCGTCATCGAATCCGCGCTCGACAAGGGCCGCGGTCCGGTCGCGACGGTGCTGGTGCAGCAGGGCACGCTGAAGAAGGGCGATTACCTGGTTTGCGGCGTGCAGTACGGCCGCGTTCGCGCGCTCTTCGACGAGAACGGCAAGCAGGCCGATTCGGCCGGCCCGTCCATTCCGGTGCAGGTGCTCGGCTTGTCGGGCGTGCCCGATGCCGGCGACGATTTCGTGGTGGTGGCCGACGAGCGCCTGGCGCGCGAAGTCGCCCAGCAGCGCGATGCCAAGCGCCGCGAAACGCGCCTGGTCAAGCAGCCCGGCAGCAAGATGGAAGACGTCATCGCCCAGATGGGCATGGCCAACGGCCAGCAGACGCTCAACATCGTGGTCAAGGCCGACGTGCAGGGTTCTGCCGAGGCATTGCGCGAGTCGCTGACTGCCTTGTCGAACGAGCTGATCAACATCAACGTGATCGAGTCGGGCGTGGGCGGCATCACCGAGTCCGATGCGACGCGCGCGGCTTCGGCCAAGGCCGTCATCATCGGCTTCAACGTGCGTGCCGACGCGAGTGCGCGCCGGGTCATCGAGAATGCAGGCCTCGACCTGCGCTACTTCTCGATCATCTACGACGTGATCGACCAGGTTAAGCAGGTTGCCTCCGGCATGCTCGGCGTGGAGATCCGCGAAGAGATCATCGGTATCGCCGAGGTTCGCGACGTGTTCCGCAGCTCCAAGTTCGGCGCGGTCGCAGGTTCCCTGGTCGTGGAAGGCACGGTCAAGCGCAACAAGCCGATCCGCGTGCTGCGCAACTCCGTGGTCGTGTTCGAAGGCGAACTGGAATCGCTGCGTCGCTTCAAGGAAATCGTGGACGAGGTCAAGTCGGGTACCGAGTGCGGTATTGCCGTGAAGGCCTACAACGACGTGCAGCCTGGCGACCAGATCGAATGCTTCGAGCGAATTGAAGTCAAGCGCAGCCTCTGATGGCAGGCAAGACCTTCTACCGTACCGACCGGGTCTCGGCGCAGCTGCGCCGGGACCTCGGATTGATCGTGCACCAGGCGGTCCGTGAACACGGGCTGCCCTCGGTCAGCGTTTCGGACGTGGAGATCAGCCGCGACATGTCGCACGCCAAGGTGTTCGTGACGGCACTGTTGCCCGACCAGGCGCCCGCGGCCATCAAGGGCCTGAAGGCGCTGGCGCCGGAACTGCGCTTCCAGTTGGCGAAGGCCGTGCGCATGCGCCACGTGCCCGAACTGCATTTCCACTACGACGATTCGGTGGACAAGGGCGAGCGCATCGATGCCCTGCTGCGTGAAAATCCTGCGGCAGAAGAATCGCCGGAAGCATCATCCGATGAATCGCCTGATGCGCCCGCTTCGGAAGACGACGCCTGAACAAGCCGGCGCGCACCCAGTTCCGCCCACTCGACGGCATCCTGTTGCTGGACAAGCCGCCGGGCATGAGTTCGAACCAGGCCCTCCAGCGCGTTCGCCACCTGTTCCGGGCCGAGAAGGCCGGGCACACCGGTAGCCTCGATCCCCTGGCCACCGGCCTGCTGCCGGTTTGCTTTGGCGAAGCCACCAAGATTGCGGGACTGCTGTTGGGCAATGCCAAGGCCTATGAGACAACGGCCAGGCTAGGCGTCACCACCGATACCGATGACGCCGACGGCCAGCCGCTGCGTGAACGCGCCGTGCCGGTGCTTGACGATGCGGCCGTAACGGCAGCGCTGCAAGCCTTCCTCGGGCGCATCTCCCAGCGGCCGCCGATCTACTCGGCGCTGAAGCAGGGCGGCGAGCCGCTCTATGCGAAAGCCCGCCGTGGCGAGACGGTGGACGTGCCCGAGCGCGAAGTCGAAGTCCATTCGATCGAGTTGGTCAGCTTGGAAGGGGATGTGGTTTCGCTTCGCATCACCTGCGGATCCGGCACCTACATCCGCAGCATCGTGCGCGACCTGGGCGAAGCGCTGGGCTGCGGTGCGCACGTACTGACGCTGCGCAGGTTGTGGGTCGATCCCTTCAGGCAGCCGCGCATGTGCACGCTGGACGAATTGCGTGCTCTGGCGGACGCCGAAGGCGAGGCCGCCCTGGAGGCGCTGCTGCTGCCGGTGGACGCCGGGCTGGTGGAATGGCCGCGAGTCGCATTGGACGCCGCACAGGCCGCCGCGCTGGGCCAGGGACAGCCGGTTCGGCTCGATCTTTCCGGCGAAGTCAGGGATGTGAACGTGACCGATCTTTCAGGTCGATCACTGGGACTGGGCAGGATCGAGGCCGATGGCACGCTGCGGGCGCGCCGGCTGTTCCGCTGGACCTGCGGCGGCTAAGCCCGTGGGGCGGCCTTCACACCGCCAAACTTGTCCGTAAAGCGCCATACCCGTACAATTACGGGGCTCGAACGAGCACTTCCAGCACTTCCATTACCAACAGGCGGGTAACGCGGTACGTCGCCAACGCGGCGTTTCTGCGGACTTCGCATCACAAGAGAATAAACACCATGGCAAACATTGATACCGGCAAGATCATCGAAGAGTTCAAGCGCGTTCCCAACGACACCGGTTCGCCGGAAGTCCAGGTCGCACTGCTCTCGGCACGCATCGACCACCTGTCCGAACACTTCAAGGCGCACAAGCAGGACCACCATTCGCGCCGCGGCCTGCTGATGATGGTCAACCAGCGCCGCAGCCTGCTCGGCTACCTCAAGAAGAAAGATTCCGCGCGTTACCAGGCATTGATCGAGCGCCTGGGCCTGCGTCGCTAATACAGTTTTCACCACGCGGCGCCTACGGGCGCCGCGTCCGTTTTGAAGCCCATGCGAAAAACATGGGCGCTCCCGGGGAGCGGGGTGTTTCCCGGGCTAATGACTGAAGGAATAAAATCGTGGCGAAAGTAACCAAGTCGTTCCAGTACGGACAACACCAGGTAACGCTGGAAACCGGCGAGATCGCTCGCCAGGCCAGTTCGGTCATCGTCCGCATGGGCGACACCGTCGTGCTGGTGACGGCAGTCGGCAACAAGAAGGCCAAGGAAGGGCAGGATTTCTTCCCGCTTACCGTGGACTACATCGAGAAGTTCTACGCCGGCGGCCGCATCCCGGGTGGCTTCTTCAAGCGTGAAGGCCGCCAGACCGAAAAGGAGACCTTGATCTCCCGCCTGATCGACCGTCCGTGCCGTCCGCTCTTTCCGGAAGGCTTCACCAACGAAGTGCAGGTCATCGCGACCGTGCTTTCGCTGAATCCGGAAATCGACAGCGACATTCCCGCCCTGATTGGTGCGTCTGCTGCCCTGTCGCTGTCTGGCCTGCCGTTCGCCGGTCCGATCGGCGCCGCCAAGGTCGGTTACACCGACGGCAACTACATCCTCAACCCCAGCGCCACGGAGCTTAAGACCTCGAAGCTCGAACTCGTCGTTGCCGGTACCTCGAACGCCGTGCTGATGGTTGAATCCGAAGCCGCGCTGCTGTCGGAAGAAGTGATGCTGGGCGCCGTGATGTTCGGCCACCAGCAGCTGCAGGCCGTCATCAACTGCATCAACGAGCTGGTCGCCGAAGTCGGCGTTACCCGTTGGGACTGGAAAGCCCCGGCCAAGAACGAAGCCCTGATCGCCGCCGTCGACGCTGCCGTGGGCGACCGCCTCAGCACCGCCTACGCCGTGCGTGACAAGCTGGAGCGTCGCGATGCGATCTCCAAGCTGAAGTCGGAAATCGTCGAAGCGCTGAAGCCGCAGGCCGAAGCCAATGGCTGGAACCTGGCCGATGTCGGCAAGGAATTCGGCGAGCTGGAATACAACACGATGCGCGCCTCGGTCCTCAAGACCCGCACCCGCCTCGACGGCCGTGACCTGGTCACCGTCCGCCAGATCAGCGTGCGCACCGGCGTGTTGCCGCGCACCCATGGCTCGGCCCTGTTCACCCGCGGCGAAACCCAGGCGCTGGTCACCACCACGCTCGGCACCACGCGCGACGGCCAGGTCATCGACGCCGTGTCGGGCGAGTACAAGGAACACTTCCTGTTCCATTACAACTTCCCCCCGTTCTCGGTGGGTGAAGCCGGCCGCATGATGGGCCCGAAGCGTCGCGAAATCGGCCACGGCCGCCTCGCCAAGCGCGGCGTGCTCGCCGTCATGCCGACCATGGAAGAATTCCCGTACACCATCCGTTGCGTGTCTGAAATCACCGAGTCGAACGGCTCCTCGTCCATGGCATCGGTCTGCGGTTCCTCGCTGGCCCTGATGGACGCGGGCATCCCGATCAAGGCGCCGGTCGCGGGTATCGCGATGGGCCTTATCAAGGAAGGTTCCGACTTCGCCGTGCTGTCCGACATCCTGGGTGACGAAGATCACCTGGGCGACATGGACTTCAAGGTGGCCGGTTCCGAGTCGGGCATCTCCGCGCTGCAGATGGACATCAAGATCGACGGCATCACCGAAGAGATCATGAAGGTCGCGCTGGCCCAGGCCAAGCAGGGCCGCCTGCACATCCTCGGCGAAATGGCCAAGGCACTCAGCGCCCCGCGTGCCGAGATGTCCGAGTACGCGCCGCGCCTGCTGACCATGAAGATCCATCCGGACAAGATCCGCGAAGTGATCGGCAAGGGCGGTTCGGTGATCCAGGCGATCACCAAGGAAACCGGCACGCAGATCGACATCCAGGACGACGGCACCATCGTCATCGCGTCGGTCAACCACGCCGCTGCCGAAGCTGCGAAGGCACGCATCGAACAGATCACGTCCGATGTCGAGCCGGGCCGCATCTACGACGGCAAGGTCGCCAAGATCATGGACTTCGGTGCATTCGTCACCATCGCCCCGGGCAAGGATGGCCTGGTGCACGTGTCGCAGATCTCCAACGAGCGCGTCGAGAAAGTCGGCGACAAGTTGAAGGAAGGCGACCTGGTCAAGGTCAAGGTGCTGGAAGTCGACAAACAGGGCCGCATCCGCCTGTCGATGAAGGCCGTGGAAGAGGGCGAGGGCGTCTAAGCCCCGCTTTCCCGCGAACGAAAAAAGCCGCCTTCGAGGCGGCTTTTTTTATGTCCATTGTCGCTGCGGGCAACTACTTCCAGAACGGTATGCGGTAGCGCTTGGGGTTTTCGCCACGTCGTACCGGTGCGCCCAGGCTTATTTCGTGGCGACCACTCGCCAGGCTGGCCACCGGCAGCATCGCCAACATGCCGCGCTGGCCGCTGCCCGGGTCGGTGCTCGCCTCGAAGACGATGGCTACTGGTTTTCCATCCAGCTCGAGCGCACTGATGCGCGCGAGGCAATCCAGGCTTGCGACGGAATCGGGCGCCGACCGGTTGGCGGCCAGCACGTCCGGGCACGCTTTCTCCATCGCATGCGTATGCAGGCGCGGAATGAAGGGTACGAACAAGGGCAGATAGTCGCCCGAGGCCACGCGATCCGGAATGAAGGGCATCGGCCTGCGCTTGCCGATGTCACCGCGCAGGCTGCCATAGAAATCATTGACGACGCTGCGCCCTCCGCTGGGATCAGCCCGCGGCCATCCGGAATCGTTGCCCAGTTGCAGGCGACCTGAATTGGCCACTGCCGAAATCATCAGGACGCCCACCACGGGGGCCATGAAGGCCGCGGCGATCAGGCCGGCCCGACGGCCGCCCTCGTGGCTCGCGAACAAGCCGACAAGCAGGTTGCCGCTGCTGTCGAGCCCAAGGCGGCGGTAGGGCCGCATGATCTGCGCCAGCATGCGGGCGGGCCAACCGGTCGGCACAAGTCGCTTCCCCAGTTGCTGGTCCAGCAGTTGCGCGGTGAGCAAGGGAACCAGCACCGCGCCGAACACGATATAGAACGACAGTGCTGCCAGGCGGGGACCGAAGGCTGAATCGAGCAGCCACGCCACCAGCAGTCCGACCAGGGCCAGCACGACCGGCATCAACAGGATCATCGCGGCACCGAAGCCGATGCCGAACACTCGCGTGGCGCGATTGTCGGCCGCTTCGATTGCGTCAGGAATTGGCTTGGAATTACTCGTGGCGAGTGCGCGGGCCACAGGGCCCATGCGCATTTTTTCCCAGCGAATCCCGCCGGGATAGACCGAGTCCATTCCCACCAGAGCGACCCAATACGCGCGCAGGCACAAATGCACCAGGAAGGTGGCGATCAGCGTGTACAGGACCAGGTTGCAGTAGGCCCAGGTGGCCGAGATCAGGAAGCTGAAGGCCTCCGAGCTGCCGTTGAGCAGCGGCGCGTGCACGACATCGAGCAAGGACGGCAACTGCAGCAGGCCGACGATGGTGCCGGCGGAAACGAGCAGTTCCATTTCCCACGTGGGGGTGGTCTTGCGGGACAGGCCCGGGTCGTTCGGGTTTTCAGCTTCCGGCGTAGGTTCGGACATGCGGATTGCCTGCGTGATCGCGTGCAATGTTAGCACCCGATCCAACCACTTCCAGAAAACGAACGGACCGCGAGTGCGGTCCGTCCGGTGACATCATGCCTGCACGAAGGGAACTCAGGAATGCGATACCTTGTCGAGTTGTTCCATCGCGAATTCCTCTTCCGGCGACAGGATCAGGCGGTGCCTGCCCACCAGTGCGAAGTACACGATCCAGATCGCGAACCAGGCTGCCACCCACATCACGCCCACTGTGTAGGTCGGGTCGCCAGTCAGCTGGAAGTACAACGTGACCAGTGCAATCACCATGGTCAGCGCGGCACCGGGAACACCCAGCGGGCTGACGTAGGGCCGGGCGATGTGCGGCATCCGCCGGCGCAGCATGATGAAGCTGAGCGCCTGCATGAAGTACGAGAACATCGCGCCGAACACCGCCATGTTCAACAGGGTGCCGCCGATGACCTTGCCGCCGCGTTCCTGGCCCAGTCCGAACCACAGTGCCAGCATCACCGCCAGGGCGAGGATGCTGCCCGTGACCATCGCCACGTGCGGCGTCTTGCGCTCGCCATGGGTCAGCGACAGCCAGGGCAGGAAATATCCTGCACGACCCAGCGAAAATATCTGCCGGCCCTTTGCGAAGATGATCGTGTGGAAGCTCGCGACCAGCCCGAGCACTGCCACCAAGGCCAGCAGCTTCGCCGTGCCCTCGCCGTAGATGGCGCGGAAACCGTCGAGCAGGGGTTCACCGGAACTGCCAAGTGCGAACGATCCCACGCCCGCCACCGATGGATTCAGCCACAGGATCATGAACGCGGAAACGATCAGCGTGAACATGCCGGCGATGATGCCCTTGGGCATGTCGCGTTTCGGATCCATCGACTCCTCCGCGGCAAGCGGGAGCTGTTCGATCGCAAGGAACAGCCAGACCGCAAACGGCATCGCGGCGAGCACACCGACGTAACCCTTGGGCAGGAACGGACCATTGCCTTCCGCCAGCTCGGCCCCGTCGGCCCCGACATTCATCGCCCAGCGGGCAAAATCGATATGTCCGAAGGCGCTGAACCAGAACACGACCAGGATGGCCAGGGCCAGCAGGGTCACAACCAGCGTTACCTTGAACGACAACTCGACGCCTACAATGTTCAGGCCGACGAATACGACGTAGAACCCGATCCACCATAGCGGTTGCATCGCGTCTGGCGTGCCGAAGATGCTGCTCATGTAACTGCCGATGAAGAACACGATGACGGCAGGCGTGAGTACGTACTCGACGTTTTCGGAAAGCCCGGTGAGGAATCCGCCCCATGGACCCATCGCACTGCGTGCGAAGGAATAGGCTGCGCCCGTATGGGGCAGGGCCGGCGACATCTCCGCGATGGAGTAGGTCAGGCCCAGGTACATGATCGCGATGATGATCGTGGCGATCAGCATGCTGCCCCAGCCGTTGGCCAAGCCCAGGTTCCATCCCGAGAAGTGGCCCGAGATGACCGCGCCCACGCCCAGCGCCCAGAGCGACCAGACTCCCGCGTAGCGCCTCAATCCCCGTTTTTCGAAATATCCCTGGTCAACCTTGGTGTAACTGACACTCGATGGTTTTGCCATGATCCCCGCTCCCGATCTGCAATGGCCCCGTTCCCCTCGAATGCCGCCTTCGTCGTGGAGCCTGTCCGACGAAGGCCGTGAATCGAATGCTCAGATGTCTCCCGCCTGCGCCGCATCGAATATCGAACGGATGCCGGCAAGGTCGAGACTGCGCGGATTGCCGCCCGCCGACGGATCGGCCAAGGCCATCTGCACGACCAGGTCCGCGCGCCGGTCATCCACGCCCAGGTCCGCGAGCGTGTGCGGCACGCCCAGGTCGCGGCGCAATTCCAGGATGAAGGCGAGGAAGCCATCGAAGTCAGGTTGCGACAGCCCAAGGTAGGCGGCCAGTCGCGTGATGCGCGCTTCGATTGCCTCGCGATTGAACTTGAGCACGTAGGGCATGAAGGTCGCATTGGTCATGCCGTGGTGCGTGTCGTAGAGCGCGCCGACCGGATGCGACAGTGCATGCATCCCGCCGAGGCCTTTCTGGAATGCAGTCGCGCCCATCGCTGCCGCAGCCATCATGTCCGAGCGTGCATCCAGGTCGTCCGGCGAATTCACCGCGCGGGGCAGGGCGCTCGCGATCAGGCGCATGCCTTCCACGGCAATGCCGTCGGCCATCGGATGGAAGCCGGGCGCGCAATAGGCTTCGAGGCAGTGCGACAACGCATCCATGCCGGTACCCACGGTAATTTTTGCCGGCATGCCGACGGTCAGCGCGGGATCGCAGATAACCACCTTCGGCATCATCTTCGGATGGAAGATGATGCGCTTGGTGTGGGTGCGGTCATCGGTGATGACGCCGGCGCGCCCCACTTCCGATCCCGTGCCCGCGGTCGTTGGCACCGCGATGACGGGAGCGATGCCGTCGGGGTCGGCGCGCGTCCACCAGTCGCCGATGTCCTCGAAATCCCAGACCGGTCGTGATTGACCGCTCATGAAGGCAATGAGTTTTCCCATGTCCAGGCCGCTGCCGCCACCGAAGGCGACGACGCCGTCGTGCCCGCCGTCGCGGTAGGCCTGCAGCCCGTCGCGCAAGTTGGATTCGACTGGATTGGGCTTCAGGTCTGAAAACATTGCGACGCCCAAGCCGGCTGCCCGCAGCGATTCGATTGCGGCCAGGGTGATCGGCGCGTGCGCGAGGCCGCTGTCCGTCACCAACAGTGGACGATGGATACCGTGTGCCTTGCAGTTGTCCGCCAGTTCGCTGATGCGGCCGGCGCCGAATCGGATCGTGGTTGGGTAATTCCAGTTGGCTGACGGAGGCATGGATTCAGATCTCGTGGCGAAGGTGGAATGACTTGGGGCGGGTCAGTGTTTCGTAGCCCACGCGCGAAAGCGTGGCGCCTCGCCCGGTATTCTTGACGCCCGTCCAGGCGAGCGCCGGATCGAGCGCGTCGCAGCGATTCATGAAGACGGTGCCCGTGGCGATGCGGTCGCCGATTCGTTCGGCGGCCTCCAGGTCCATGGTCCAGATGGATGCGGTGAGGCCGAATTCGCTGTCGTTCATCAGCGCAATCGCTTCCTCGTCGTCATCCACCGCCATGATGCCGACCACGGGGCCGAAGCTCTCGTCGCGCATCACCGACATGCCATGGTCCACGTCCACCAACACCTGCGGCGCGAGGTACGCCGAACCCGGCCGGTCGGCGGGGAAGTCGGCGGGGTCGATCAACGCGCGCGCGCCCATGGCGACTGCGTCGCTGATCTGGCGGCGAACGAATTCCGCCGCAGACTGCTTGATCACCGGCCCGAGAGTCGTCGCTTCGTTCAAGGGGCTGCCGAGTACGTACTGGCGGGTGAGTGTGACGAAGCGATCGACGAATTCCGGATAGACGCTTCGATGCACGTAGATTCGCTCGATGCCGCAACAGCTTTGCCCTGAGTTGAAGAAGCTGCCATCAACCAGGTTCTCGACGCTGTGGGCGAGATCGGCGTCGCTGCGTACGTAGGCCGGATCCTTGCCGCCCAGTTCCAGGCCCAGGCCCAGGAAGTGACCGGAGGCCGCGGCTTCCATCGCCCGACCGCCGGCGACGGAGCCGGTGAAGTTGACCTGTTGCACGCGGCCCGAACCGATGATGGCGGCGGTCTGGCCGTGGTCGAGCACGAGGTTCTTGAACAGTCCCTCGGGGAGTTTCGCAAGCCGGAATGCTTCGGCAAAACGCTCGCCCACCAGCAGCGTCTGCGTGGCGTGCTTGAGGATGACGCTGTTGCCTGCCATCAGGGCGGGGATGATCGAGTTAACCGCCGTCAGGTAGGGGTAGTTCCATGGTGCGATGACGAGCACGGTGCCGAGCGGCTCGCGCTTGATGAGGCGATGGAAGCCCGGCTTCGGCCCGGGATCGATCGCGGCGAGTGCTTCCGGCGCGATGGCAATCATGTAGCGCGCGCGTTCCTCGAAGCCGCGCAATTCGCCTGCGCCGTAGCGAACCGGTCGGCCCATCTGCCAGGCCAGTTCAGGCACGATCTGGTCGCGCATGGACGACATCGCGTCGACCGCCGCAGTACAGAAGGCCGCGCGTTCCGACAGTGGACGACGTTTCCATTCCGCCTGCGCGGCCGCCGCGGCCTCCAGTGCCGCGTCCACTTCGCTTTCGAAGGCATTGCGTCGTTCGACGTAAACCAGGCCGTCCACGGGTGAGACAAGTTGTACCTGTGTGCTCATTCTGTCCTCAATAGCGCTCGAAACCGCGGCGCAATTCCCAGTCGGTCACGCGGCGGTCGTACTCCAGTTGTTCCCAGTCGGAGGTGTGGGCGTAGTGGTCTATCACTTCGTCGCCGAAGGCCGCACGCAACATGGCCGAACTTCGCATCGCCGCCGTCGCTTCGCGCAGGGTCTTCGGCACTTCGGGCAGCGCCTCGCCGTAATACGCATCGCCCTCGAACGGCGCATCGAGTGAGAGTTTTTCATCGATGCCGGCCAGGCCCGCGGCGATGAGTGCGGCGAAGGCGAGGTAGGGGTTGAGGTCGGCGCCGCCGATGCGGCATTCGATGCGGATGCCCTTGCTGCCTTCGGCGCAGAGCCGGAAGCCTGCGGTCCGGTTGTCCCGGCTCCAGATCGCACGCGTCGGCGCAAACGTGCCGACCTGGAATCGCTTGTACGAGTTGATGTAAGGCGCGAGGAAGCCCGTGATATGGCTGGCGTACTTGAGCTGGCCTGCCACCCACGAACGCATCAGCGCCGACATGCCGAACTCCGCCTCGGGTGCGAAGAACAAGGGCTTGGCGCCATCGCGGTCCCATAGTGAGTTGTGGATGTGGCTGCTGGAGCCGGCCAGGTCGTATCGCCACTTGGCCATGAAGGTGATCGACTTGCCCTGCAGCAGTGCGATTTCCTTGCAAGCATGCTTGATGATGGCGTGCCGGTCGGCCATCTCGAGCGCCTCGCAGTAACGCACGTTGATTTCTTCCTGGCCCGGGCCCCATTCACCCTTGGAATTTTCCACGGGTATGCCGGCAGCCTGCAGGTGCTTGCGAATCGCGCGCATCACCGGCTCTTCGCGGGTGGTCTGCAGGATGTTGTAGTCCTCGATGTAATAGCCGGCCGTCTTGGGCTTCTGGTAATTCTTCTCGTGGATGTCCTCGTAGCTTTCGTTGAAGAGATAGAACTCAAGCTCGGACGCGAACATGCCCGTGTAACCGCGGTCGGCCAGTCGCGCGACCTGCTTCTTGAGGATGCCGCGCGGGCTGTGCGGCAAGTCGTGGCCGTGGTGGTCCTGCACGTCGCACAGGACCAGCGCGGTATTTTCCAGCCAGCCGACACGGCGCAGCGTCGCCATGTCCGGCTTCAGCACGAAGTCGCCGTAGCCCTTGGTCCAGCTGGCGGCGGCGTAGCCGGGCACCGGTTCCATGTCGATGTCGTTGGCCAGCAGGTAATTGCAGCAATGGGTTTCCTCGTGGCCGCTGTCGAGGAAGTATTCCGCCTGGAAGCGCTTGCCGACCAATCGCCCCTGCATGTCCACCATGCAGGCGAGCACCGTATCGATGCTTCCCGCGGCCACGTCGATTCGCAGTTGTTCCATCGTGTATGAAGGTGAAGTCATTGCTGGTTCCTGGCTGGTCAGCGGGTGGTTGCAATTTCGCGCAAGGCCGACTCGAGTGTCCTGCGCAATGTCTGGGCCCAACGTTTTCGCGAATCGGCATCGTCGAGCAAATCGTTGCGGACCTCGATCATTGCGCCGCGCAGTCCGCGCGCCTCGCCATGCCGTTCCAGGCTGTGGTACACGCCGTCCTGCGGGCCGTAGGGAAGGTTGTCGCCGATGCAGAGCCCGGGTTCGGCGCGCAGCGCAGCCAGAAGGGCGTCCGCGAGGGAGCGGTCATTTCGCGAGATGACGCCGACGTGCCAGGGCCGGTCAAAGCCGTGATAGCGCGGGGTGAAAGAATGGATGGACACCACGCAGGTCGGCAGGCCCGACGCGATGCGGCGATCCACCAGGGCATCGAGTTCGGCATGGAACGGGGCGTAGATTCGTTGTTGCCGCAGTTCGCGTTGCGAAGGGTCCATCCCGACGTTGCCGGGTATCACCGTGCCTTCGCTGGTCTCGACGATCGAGTCCGTAGCGCCAATCGGGCGGTTCAAATCCAGCAGGAGTCGCGAATACGTAGCGTGCACGAGCGGTGCGTCGAGCATCCCCGACAGATCGCTGGCCAGTTCCAGCGCGCCGATGTCCCAGGCGATGTGCCTGAGTTGGTCCTGCGGCGAAAGTCCCAGCGCACCGAAGGAGTCGGGAATGAACCGGCTGGCGTGTTCGCAGATAAGGACGATCGGCCCGCGACCGTGCAGGTTCAACACCGCCACCGGCGAGTCGTTCAATGCCACTTCGGTCTTGGCGGGCTGGGGGGCGATGGCAGTATTTCCAGAAAACCTGTTGTAATAATTATTACATCGGTGTTTCATGTCACTTGCGGTGTTAAAGCTCTAACAATCCGTTCAGGTTGTCAAGTTCATTGATGGAGCGACGATGGCCCAGACCATAGTGGAACGCCTGCGTGAGGGCCTGGATGCGTTTCCGGCCACGGAGCGACGCGTTGCGCACCAGTTGCTGGCCGAATATCCGGTGGCGGGACTGCAGAGCGCGACCCACCTGGCGCGCGCTGTCGGGGTCAGCCCGCCGACCGTCCTGCGCCTGGTCGGTCGGCTCGGGTTTGTCTCGTATCTCGATTTCCAGCGCAGCCTGCGTGACGAATTGTCGGCGCAGCTAAGTTCGCCGCTGGCCAAGCAACCTGCGCCCGTGCGCAAGGCGCGATCGGGCAAGCCCGAGCCGGCGCATGCCGAATTCTCCGACGCCATCTTGCGCAACTTGCAGGAAACGTTCGCCAGCGTGCCGCCGGGTGAGTTCGATGGCATCGTGCAACTGGTGTCCGACCCGCGGCTTCGCATCCACCTGATCGGCGGCCGCTTCACTGATGCGCTGGCGCTGTACCTGTCCGTGCAATTGCGGATCCTGCGGCCGGGCGTGAGCCACATGCAGGAACAGGAATCGAACTGGCGCGACCAGTTGCTGGACATGGGCAAGCGCGATGTCCTGGTGATCTTCGACATCCGCCGCTATCAGCCGAGCCTGCTGCGGCTCGCGCATGCCGCTGCCGCGAGGCAGGTTCGCATCGTGCTGTTGACCGACCAGTGGCTATCGCCGATCGTCCGGGTGGCCTCGCATGTGCTGTCGGCACGCGTCGCGGTTCCGTCCGTGTGGGATTCGAGTACTGCGCTGTTGGCCCTGTCGGAATGGCTGCTGGCGGAGGTGAGCAGACAGGGCTGGGAAAAGAGCCGGCGCCGAATCGAGGAACTGGAAGTGATGCTGGGTGGAGAGAGGCAGCCTTGAATCGATTCTTGTTGGGCGTGGTGCAGGGAATCGGCGCGGTCTGGGCGAGCCCCTATACCTTGGCGGGCCTGGTTGCCGGCACGGCCGCGCTGGCGCTTGGCGCGCGCGCGACCTTTTCGGATGGCGCGCTGGTATTCCACCACGTGCCGTTCGGCCCGGGCGGCGCACTGACCTTGGGCAACGTGATCCTGCACACCGGCAAGAGCCTCGACGAGATAGCGCCCACCTATGCCTGTCGCGCGCACGGCGGCAATGATTGCGTGCGCATCGGCGATCACGAGCGCGCGCACGTGTACCAGTACATGGTGTTGGGCCCGTTGTTCGTGCCCCTTTATTTCGCCTTCGGCGGCGTGTCGGAAGCAAACCGTTTCGAACAGGCAGCCGACCGATATGCGATGACCGGACGCGGCTGGTGGCCGTGGCCGAAGCCGCCGCTCAGCGCGAAGCCTTGACGGCACTTATGGCGGCAGGCCCATCTTGCTGAGCAGCGCGCGGTAGCGCGGATCCTTGCGCAGGCTGCGCAACAGCGGGTCGTATTTGACTTCCGACAGGCCGCCGTCGCGTTGCGCGAAGGCGCGGTCGAGCCACTGGAACGCTTCGTCCTTCTGTCCGCGCCAGGCATAGGCCTGCGCGACCTGGTAGGCGGCGTTGTGGCCATAGTCCCTGATCAGCGCGTCGAGCGCCTGCTGCGACTCCGAGCCGCGGCGCAGGTCATGCTCGGCCAGTGCAGTGCCGAGCAATTGCAGGGGTTCGTAACCGGAAGCCGCGAAGGCGCGCGCGGCATTCTTCGGTTGGTGCTGCTGCAGGTCGAGCACGCCCAGGCGAAAATGCACGAACGGGAAATTCGGCTTCAAGGCGAGTGCGCGTTCCTGCGACAGCCGGGCCTGGTCGAGCTGGCCGGCGGCTTCCTGGTAGTAACCCAGCGCCTGCCACACCGAGAACAACAGGGGCTCGGCTTCGGCGGCCTTGCGCGTGGTCTCGATCGCCTCGGGCAGTCGCCCCAGTGATGCCAGCAGGGCGCCGTAGCCTTGCAGGATGCGGGCATCGCCTGGATTGAGCGCGACGGCTTTCTGGAAATCGGATCGGGCGCCTTCCCAGTCCCAGGTCACCGACGCGCGCAGATTGCCTCGCGCCCAGTAACCATCGGCGAGGTTTGGATCAAGTTCGATGGCCTTGTCTGCGGCTGCAAGCGCCCGGCGCTGCAGTTCGGCAACGTCGGCGGGCGTTTCGGCATAGTCGGCGGCCCAGCCCTGGCTGACCGCCAGTTGCGCATGCGCTGCCGCAAAACCGGGATCGAGGCGGATGACTTCCTGCAGCGCCTCGACGCCTTCGCGCGCGGTTTCCGGCGTGCCACGCGACTTGATTTGCCGCGCACGCAGGAACTGGGTGTAGGCCTGCGGATTCACCGCGCGATGCGCGGCCGGCGTCACGCCCGCCAGCAGTTTCAATTTCAAGGCTGACACGACGGCGCCGGCGATCTCGTCCTGCACGGCGTAGACGTCGGCCAGGTCGCGGTCGTAGGTCTGTGACCACAAGTGGAATCCGGTCTGCGCATTGATCAGCTGCACCGTGATGCGAACCTTGTCGCCGGTCTTGCGCACGCTGCCTTCCAGCAGGTTGGTGACGCCAAGCTTCCGGCCGATCTCCTTGAGGTCCTGGTTCTTGCCCTTGAAGCTGAAGGCCGAAGTGCGGCCGACTACCTGCAATTCCGGTACTTGCGCCAGCAGGTTGATGAGTTCTTCCGACAGTCCGTCGGAGAAATATTCCTGGTCCTTGCCTTCGCTCATGTCCACCAGGGGCAGCACGGCGATGGACGGCTTTTCGGCGCCCTGCATGTCGGCCGCGATCACGGCCGCGGCGGCGATGGCCTCGCGCTTGTGTTCGCGGTTTTCCACGAACATCATCGTCATGATGACGATCAGTCCGATCGGCAGCGCGATCAGCCAGCTGCTGCGGCGCGAAGGTTGGCTGCGCAGGTCGATTTGCGAATCGGAAACCAGCGGCTGGTTGCCTGAAATGGCCGCCTCGACGCGGCGTACCAGGTCGCCGCCGGTCTGCACGCGGTGCGCCGGATCCTTGGCCAGCAAGGCATCCACCAGCGGCTGCAAGTGGCCCAGGTGTTCGGGCAGGCGCGGGATGGGTGCGCTGATGTGCTGCATGCCGATCGCCCAGCCATCGGTGCCCTGGTAGGGCAGGTGGCCGGTCAACAATTGATAGAAGACCACGCCCAGGCTGTACAGGTCGGCGCGGCCATCCACCTTTTCGCCGCGCAATTGTTCGGGGCTCATGTAATGCGGGGTGCCGATGCTGGTACCTTCCGTGGTCAACCCGGTCTGCGTAGCCAATGCATGGGCGATGCCGAAATCGGACAGCACGCAACTGCCGTCGAGACGTCGCAGGATGTTTTCCGGCTTCACGTCGCGATGCACGACGCCCTTGCCGTGCGCGTAATCCAGTGCGCCGGCAATGTCGCGCACCACGCGCAGCGCGAAGCGCGGATCTTCGCGGCCTTCGATCAGGTTCGCTACCGTTCCGCCGGGCTCGTAGCCCATGGCCATGTAGGCATTGCCGTCATGTACGCCGACATCGTGGATGGCGACGATATTGGGGTGGTGCAGTTGCGCCGCGAAGCGGGCTTCGCGAAGGAATCTTTCGGTGGCGACCGGATCCTTGGCCAGCGACGGCAGCAGCACCTTCAGCGCGACTTCACGCCCCAGCGATTCCTGCACGGCGAGGTAAACCGTGGCCATGCCGCCGTGGCCGATGATGCGTTGGATGCTGTAGCCGGGGATTTCCAACACCAGCAGTGTCCGTAGGGGGCGACTGCAAGGACTATACAACGTTGCCCCGGGCGCGGGATGGCCTAGCGCAGCGAGGCGTTCAAGCGCTCCAGGACCTCGGGGCCGGGGCAAAGCTGGCCGGCGTCAAGTTGATTGAAGGGGGTGGCGCTCGTGTTCAGATGCATGTGAAGGTCTGCGGCGTCCGGGTCCACATAGAGCAGTCCGGTCACCACCTCGCCGCGGGCCTGGCGCTCCTGGATGAAGTTCATCGCGGCGATCCGGTTGCTGGCGTCGTAGTCCGCATTCAACTTGCGCAGGCGCAGGACGCTGCCGTCATGCTGCTCGACCTCGAGCAGTTCGCCGTCGGCGAAATCGACGACGATTTCCTGGCGGGTGGGGATCACGTCGATGCGGTTGACGGCTTCGTTGTGTTCACGCACATAGTCGTAGCTCTTGGTGCTGCCCGGGTGGTTGTTGAAGGCCACGCAGGGGCTGATCACGTCCAGGAAGGCCGCGCCCTTGTGGGCGATGGCCGCCTTGATCAGCGGCACCAGCTGGCGCTTGTCGCCCGAGAAGCTGCGGGCCACGAAGGTGGCGCCCAACTGCAGGGCCAGGCTGACCATGTCGATCGGCGTGTCGGCGTTGACCACACCCTTCTTGGACGTGGAGCCCTGGTCCGCGGTCGCCGAGAACTGCCCCTTGGTCAGGCCGTACACGCCGTTGTTCTCGACGATGTAGACCATGTTCACGCCACGCCGCATCACGTGCACGAACTGGCCGATGCCGATGGACGCGGAATCGCCGTCGCCCGACACGCCCAGGTACAGCAGTTCGCGATTGGCCAGGTTGGCGCCGGTGAGCACCGACGGCATGCGCCCGTGCACGGTGTTGAATCCGTGCGACTGACCGAGGAAATAATCGGGTGTCTTCGAGCTGCAGCCGATGCCCGACAGCTTGGCGACCTTGTGCGGCTCGACGTCCATTTCAAAGCAGGCCTGGATAATGGCAGCCGAAATCGAGTCGTGGCCGCAGCCGGCGCAGAGCGTGGAAATCTTGCCCTCGTAGTCGCGTCGCGTGTGGCAGGCCTTGTTGGTGGTCAGCGAAGGATGGTGCAGCTTGGGCTTTGCGATGTAAGTCATGGCCGGGCCTCCGGTGCCAAGGGCGCCGCCGCGGGGCCCGACGCGGGCATTCGCTGGGCGATGGCGGCCGCGATGAAGCGGGCCGTGATGGGCGTGCCGTCGTAATGCAGGATGGGCGTCAACTTTGCCGGATCGGTGCCGAACTCGTTGACCAGCAGGCTGCGCAATTGCGCATCCCGGTTTTGCTCGACGACGAAAACCATTTCGTGTGCCGCAATGAATTCGCCCACGCTGTCCGGGAACGGGAAGGCGCGGACACGAAGCGTGTCGAGGTGGATGCCGGTCGCTTCCATCGCCGCAATCGCTTCGTCCATGGACGGGCTGGTCGATCCGAAATAGATCGCGCCAAACCGGGTCGCCTGCGCGGCGTCGCGTTGTTCGGGCTGCGGCACCAGCGACTTGGCCGTATCGAATTTCTTCAGCAGGCGGTGCACGTTGTAGAGGTAGTCGGGACCGGCTTCGGAATAGCGCGCGTAGGCGTCCTTGGTGGTGCCGCGCGTGAAGTAGCTGCCCTTTGAAGGATGCGTGGCGGGATAGGTGCGATAGGGAATGCCATCGCCGTCCACGTCGAGGTAGCGGCCGAATTCCTTGCCCGATTCCAGTTGTTCGGCCGTCATCACCTTGCCGCGATCGAAACCTCGCGTCGCATCCCAGGTGAACGGCGCGCACAGGCGCTGGTTCATGCCGATGTCGAGGTCGCTCATCACGAAGATCGGCGTCTGCAGGCGGTCGGCCAGGTCGAGCGCGGCGGCGGAGAAATCAAAGCACTCGCGCGGGTCCTGCGGGAACAACAGCACGTGCTTGGTATCGCCGTGCGAGGCGTAGGCGCAACTCAGGATGTCGGCCTGCTGGGTGCGCGTGGGCATGCCGGTGGACGGGCCGCCGCGCTGCACGTTGATGATGGTGACCGGGATCTCGGCCATGTAGGCCAGGCCGATGAATTCCGTCATCAGCGAGACGCCGGGGCCCGAGGTCGTGGTGAAGGCGCGCGCGCCGTTCCAGCCCGCACCGACGACCATGCCGATCGAGGCGATTTCGTCTTCGGCCTGGACGATGGCATACAGGTTTTCACCGGTGGCCTTGTCCACGCGAAACTTCTGGCAGTACGACTGGAACGCCTCGGCACAGGACGATGAGGGCGTGATCGGATACCAGGCGCAGACGGTGGCACCGCCGTACACGCAGCCCAGTGCCGCCGCACTGTTGCCGTCAACGAAGATGCGGTCGCCTACTTCGTCGGCCGGACGCACCCGCAACGAAATCGGATGCGCCAGGTTTTGCCGCACGTATTCGCGGCCCATCTGCAGCGCCTGCACGTTGGAGTCGAGCAGCTTGGGCTTGGACTTGTATTGCTCGCCGATGAGTTTCTCGATGACGGCGGCATCCATGTCGAGCAGCGCCGACAGCGCGCCGACATAGACGATGTTCTTGAACAACTGGCGTTGCCGCGGCTCGCTGTAGGCGGCGTTGCAAATTTCGGTCAGTGGCACGCCGATCACGTGCACGTCGTCGCGGAACTTCGAGGCGGGCAGGGGCTTGGAGTTGTCGTAGAAGAGGTAACCACCGGGTTCGATTTCCCGAAGGTCGGCGTTCCAGGTCTGCGGGTTCATCGCCACCATCAGGTCCACGCCGCCGCGCCGGCCCAGGTGGCCGCGTTCGGTCACACGCACTTCGTACCAGGTCGGAAGGCCCTGGATGTTGGACGGGAAGATGTTGCGCGGACTGACCGGCACGCCCATGCGCAGGATGGCCTTGGCGAACAATTCATTGGCCGACGCCGAGCCGGATCCGTTGACGTTGGCGAACTTCACCACGAAGTCGTTCACCGCCTCGATGGCCGGGACGGTTGCCTCGCGCAATACGCCATGCAGGGCCAGGCGAGGGGTCATGCGGCTTTCCTCGCGCGGTCGCGGCAACCGGGCTGGCCAGCGCGGCTGAGCTCGAGCAGTGACTTCTGCATGTCCCAGGCGCCGGTGGGGCAACGTTCGGCGCACAGGCTGCAGTGCAGGCAGACATCCTCGTCCTTCACCATGATGCGTCCTGTCTTGAGTGGCCCTGAAACATACAAGTCCTGGTCCAGGTTCACCGCCGGCGCGGTCAGGTGCGTGCGCAATGCGGCCTCTTCATCATTGCTGGTGAAGGTGATGCAATCCATCGGGCAGATGTCCACGCAGGCGTCGCACTCGATGCAGGCGTCCTTGGCGAACACCGTCTGCACGTCGCAATTGAGGCATCGCTCTGCCTCCTTGAAAGCGGTGCCCGCGTCGAAGCCCAGTTCCACTTCTATCGAGATGCTCTTCAGCGCCTTGACCTGTTCTTCCAGCGGCACCTTGAAGCGCTCGTCGCCGGAAACCTCGTTGTCATAGCTCCACTCGTGGATGCCCATCTTCTGCGAGATCATCTTCAGCATCGGATCGGGGCGCTGGGATACATCCTCGCCGTTGAGGAACTTGTCGATGGAGATGGCCGCATCGTGGCCGTGCGCGACTGCCCAGATGATGTTCTTGGGTCCGAACGCCGCGTCGCCGCCGAAAAATACATTGGGCAGGCTCGACTGCAGCGACACCTTGTCCACCACCGGCATGCCCCACTCATCGAAATCCATGCCGATGTCGCGCTCGATCCAGGGGAAGTAGTTTTCCTGGCCCACCGCGATCAACACGTCGTCGCATTCCACGAACACATCCGCCTCGCCGGTCGGCACCAGGCTGCGCCGGCCCTTTTCATCGCGGCGGGCCTCGACCTTCTCGAACTTCATGCCGACCAGCTTGCCGTCGCGATGCTCGAAGGATTTCGGCACCATGAAATTCAGGATCGGGATGCCTTCGTGGATGGCGTCTTCCTTTTCCCAGGGCGAGGCCTTCATTTCCTCGAAGCCGGAACGCACGATCACCTTCACGTCTTCGCCGCCAAGCCGGCGCGAACTGCGGCAGCAGTCCATGGCAGTGTTGCCGCCACCGAGCACGATGACGCGCTTGCCGATCTTGTCTATGTGGCCGAAGGACACCGACGACAGCCAGTCGATGCCGATGTGGATGTTGTCCTTGGCATCCCAGCGGCCGGGCAGGTCGAGGTCGCGACCGCGTGGCGCGCCGCAGCCGACGAAGATCGCGTCGTAACCCTGCGACATGAGTGTCTTCAGCGAATCGATCCGTTCGCCGCCGCGGAATTCGACGCCGAGGTCGAGCACGTAGCCGGTTTCTTCATCGATCACGGCCTCAGGCAGGCGGAAGCGCGGCACTTGCGTGCGCATGAAGCCGCCGGCTTTCGGGTCGCTGTCGAAGACCGTCACCTGGTAGCCGAGCGGCGCAAGGTCGCGCGCTACCGCAAGCGAAGCAGGTCCCGCGCCGACGCAGGCGATGCGACGGCCGTTGGGCTTGCCGGCTTTAGGCAGTCGGGCGCGGATATCGGACTTGTTGTCGGCGGCAACGCGCTTGAGGCGACAGATGGCGACGGGTTCGGGCTTTTCGCCATTGTTCTCTTCGACCCGGCCACGGCGGCAGGCAGGTTCGCAGGGGCGGTCGCAGGTTCGGCCCAGGATGCCGGGGAAGACGTTCGATTCCCAGTTCACCAGGTAGGCGTCGTCGTAACGGCCTGCGGCGATCAGCCGTATGTAATCAGGAACGGGCGTGTGGGCGGGACATGCCCATTGGCAATCGACGACTTTGTGAAAGTAGTCCGGATTTCGAATATCGGTGGGTTGCACTGACGCCCTCCACGCTGCTTCGTTGGCATGCCGCTGGCGCCCATGGCGCGCGGGTCCTCCGCGACGCACGTGCGATCTCGACGGAGTCTAGCCGCTTGAAGGGGTTTGAAGGAACTGGGCCCGGGAGCGACCCGGCGCCGGGCGGGTGCCCGTCGGCGGACGCCAGGTGTGGAAGGCATCGACACCCGCGTCAGCTGGCTGCGGCCCAGACCCCTGGCGCGGCTGCTTCGCAGCCAATTTGACCGAAATCAAACTGTACCCAGTCAATGGGGGTAAGGTCGAGATGCCACGAGAAGGCGCGGACAGGCTCAGACAGGGTCTCAGTCTGAATCGCCATGTTCTGGTCGTGGTGAAGCCGTTCTCGAGTCCAGGATGGACAACTGACACAAAGGTGAGGAGTACCGATCATGAGACACGTCCTAAAGGGTCTTGCGACTGCAGCGGCGTTGATGCTTTCAGCTGCGGCACAGGCCGGCAATCCGGCGCCTGACGAGGCGGGTGCGATGGCCTTGCTCAAGGAGAGCAAGTGCCTGACTTGCCATAGCGTCGACAAGAAAAAGGACGGTCCGGCCTATATCGAGGTCGCCAAGAAGTATCGAGGCAAGGCGGATGCCGAGGCGAAACTGACTCTTTGGGTCAGCAAGAAGCACACTGTCGAAATCGACGGGGAAGAAGAAGAGCACGGGATGGTGAAGACCCGTGACGCCGGCAGGATCAGTAACCTGGTGCGCTGGATCCTTTCGCACTGACTGACTGCCAGGGGGCGGGTAGGGCATGAGTCCATGCCGCCGCCACCACATGCTTCACATCGGGTAGCACCTTCATTCGGGTGCTTCCTGGAACTGGGGGGTGTCATGAGGAGGATATTGAACACGTTTCGAGCCTGGGGCTGGTTGCGTGTGCTCTTGTTCCTCTTGTTGATGCTCATCTTGGCAGGCTCCCTGGTCATCGGCGGCGCAGCCGGACTGGCATGGACCAGCACCGAGAAGTTCTGCATTTCCTGTCACGAAATGCGCGAGAACGTGTACGCGGAGTACAAGGGCACGATTCACGACGTCAATCGTAGCGGTGTGCGCGCCATCTGCACCGACTGCCATGTTCCGCACGAGCCGGTGGCGCTGATCAAGCGAAAATTCGCCGCCACGTCCGAGCTCTACCATGCGATGGTCGGAACCATCGACACCCGGGAAAAATTCGAAGCCCATCGCTACGAGATGGCGCTTCGCGTGTGGCAGCGGATGAAGGACACCGATTCACTGGAGTGTCGCAACTGCCACGTTCGCAGCTCGATGAGCAAGGAACTGCAAACGCCGCGCGCGCAGAAGCGTCATGCCAAGGCCGATGCCGAGGGCCTGACTTGCATAGATTGCCACTTCGCCATCGCCCACAACGAACCCGTGGGCCCCTTGGGCCCTCGTGACCTGCCTGTGCGCGGGCGCATGCCCGTGGCCACGCCGGAACCCGCGCCAAAGCCCGCGCCAAAGCCAGCCGAATGAAAGGGGAGTCGCTCATGAGGCACAAAAGCACCATTCTCGGTATCGCCGCCAGTTGCCTGCTGGCGTTATCGACTCCGCTGCTGGCTGCGGGACAGGCCACGCAGGAAGCGCTGCCCGCAGCGCACAAGCCGGTCACGGCGGCCGCATGCACGGATTGCCACGAAGCCGAGAGCAAGACGCACGTCTTCCACGGCGAGTGCACGACCTGCCACGTGAATGCGAAGTCCCATGCCAGCGCCGAAAGTCCGCGAAAGGTCTCGCCTGGGCAACCAAAAGCCGAGCAATGCCTCACCTGCCATAACAAGGATTCAGCCCGGCTGAACTTCAAGTTCTCCGACCACCATCGGGCAGGCGTGGCCTGTGCGAGTTGTCACGGCGTCCATGCCCCCAAGCCGGTAGCGACCAGCCTGGCGCTTCTGAAGGCAGACACCCCTTCCAAGCTGTGCGCGACCTGCCACAAGGATGTATTGGCGAAATTCAACATGCCGTCGCACCACCCGGTCCAGGAGGGCGGCGTGTCGTGCGTGGGTTGCCATGATCCGCACTCCAGCAAGCAGGTCTCGCTGGTCAGCAACACCGAACAATGCCTGACCTGTCACCAGCGGATACGTGGCCCGTTCGCCTTCGAACACGTGCCGGCGGCAGAAGACTGCGCCAACTGCCACGACCCGCACGGAACCCCGAACCGGCGTTTGCTGGTGGCGGCGCAGCCGATGCTCTGCCTGCAGTGCCATGCGCTTCCGAACAACCGCCACGGCCAGACCGGCTCCAACGCCACCACGCCCACTGCACTCGGGCAGACCATTTCCGGCGCCGTGCTGCGCAATTGCTCCGCTTGCCACAGCCAGGTTCACGGAAGCATGCAGGACGAACACCTTCGCTACTGACGGACCAGAACAGGCGTGCTCCCGCAACTGATGCTTACCGGAGGTAAGGCCATGAAAATCCATTCCTTGAAACGCCTGTTGCTGCCGGCTGCGATGCTCATGGCCAGCCAGGCCCTGTACGCAGCGGAAGGAGCCGGACCGAAGGAAGCGCTGGTAGAGATCACGCCCAAGTTGATCTTCTTCAACTACTACGGTGGCGTCGGGTCGGATCGCGTTCACTTCCTCGAGCGCTACAACTACCAGGAAGGCATCGATGCCGATCGCGGCTCCGATTTCTGGTTTGACGTGGACGTCAACATCAAGGTGACTGACGAGGAGCGGGACCGCCTGATCATCCAGCGCAGCTCGTTTGGCCGCTATAACCACCGCAACACGCTGCGGGCGGATTGGGAGCACGTAGGCGTCAGCGCCTACTTCCGTCAGTTCCGGTCCGCGACCGGCGGCTTGGACTACCTGTTCAGCCCGGGCCAGGTTTCGGGTGGCACCGATGCGAGCTACTTCTACCCCGCCCAGACCAACACCAATTCGGGCTATGTCGCCCAGTACAACGACGACACGCAGAACCAGGACTTCAACATCAAGCGGTCCAGTTTCGGACTGGGCTTGAAACTCAAGCCTGCCATGTTCGATGACTTCGGTTCGGTGGCAGTCCGGTACGACGGCTATCGACGCGAGGGGCGCCAGTTGCTGCAATACGCGCTGGGTGGAAACGACATTCGCCAGTCCGGGACCAACGCCTCCACCAATGGCCGGGTGCTGCATCGCTGGCGCGGCGTCGACCAGCAGGTGGACGAGGACAACCGCCGGGTCTCGGTGACGGCGACGATGAGCCCGGGAAACCTGTTCCAGCTTGCCTATGATTTCTCGCTGGACAGGTTCGACAACAATGCGCGCAACGGCATCCACTCGGACGTCAACCAGTACCTGCCCGCGCAGTGGCAATACGACACCAGTGCGGACGGAACCCGTCCGCTGGGTTTCGTGCCCGACAGCAACCTGATGTCGCACGGACTGCGCGTTTCGAAGTCGTTCTCGACCATCGCGTTGGCGGCTGGTTACGGCCAGTCCCGGTTGGAGCAGGATACTTTCTCGCAGCCACAGGAGCGCCTTGGCTTCGATACGGGAAAGATAAGCACCGAGAATGCGTACCTCAATTTCTCCAGCCACCTCTCCGAAGGCATCAGCCTTGACGGCTTCTACAAGTTTTACCAGCGCGACAACGATTCTTCATATCCTGTGATCGGCCTGCTCAACCAGGCCGCGCCCGAACAGCTGGGGGTGCGCATCAACCGGATCGAGTCGGACAGTTACGGCCTGAGCAGCGGCTTCCGGAGCCGCGGCCTGAAGACCAGCTTCCTGCTCGCGTGGAAGCATGAAGACAAGTCACGCGACCTGACCTTCCACGATACAACTCTTGGGCCTCCCGCGGTCAATGGCATCTCGGCCGAGCGCTCGTTCTACAGCGAACGCAGCAAGTATGACGAGGTCTCGTTGCGCATGGTTTCGCAGCTGGGCAAGGGCGTGACACTGCGGCTGACACCTTCGTACCTGTGGGCCAGCGAGACTGCCTTGGTGACCGACCCCAGCGAGCAATTCAAGGTGAAGGCATCGCTCACCTACATCGCCCCGGGCGGAACCTTCTTCAACGGCTATTACAACTACGCCAGCAAGAGCAATGACGACCACTCGCTGCTCGGCACCGATGGTGTGCTGGTAACCCAGGACATGGATCGGACGGCGACCTCGGCTGGCCTGTCGGTGAGCATGATGCCTAGTGAGTGGGTCACGACCCAGTTTGCCTTCGCCTGGCTGAAGGATGATTTCAATGCGCTCTTCTTCGGCGCAAACCGGCGGCGTTTCGAAGCCCCGGGAAATACCACGATCTTCTTCCTGCACGACGCGTCGAACTATGACATCGACACCTACATGATCAGTGCCGGAATCGACTGGAAGGTAAGCGACGCGTTGTCGTACTCGGGAAGCTTCGTGCATTCGAAATCGAACGGGGAGACCGCCAGTGGCATGATCCTCGGGTCGATTCCAACGATCGACGGCCGGATCGACAATTCGCTGTCCAGCCTGTCCTTGGGCGTCCAATACCAGGTCAATGCGAAGTTCCGCTGGAGCGGAAGTTACGTCCTGGACTACTACAGCGATGAGTCCTTCGACGAACTGAGCGGCGGCCTGCACTCGATCATGGTCGGTTTGACTTACGCGTTCTAGGAAAAACAAAACCCGCCGGGCGGCGGGTCTGGTCCTGTTGCTTTGGTACCGGTGATAGGACTCGAACCTACACGACATCTCTGCCAGTGGATTTTGAGTCCACCGCGTCTACCATTCCGCCACACCGGCACATGGTCAGGGGATTATAGCGGAAAGCTGCCGTCGCACTCCACGGCGTCCAGGCACAGGGCCTTGCTGCCGCGCTGGTACCAGTCCTCGCCGAGCGGTTCATAGGTGGCGCAGGTGCCCATGGCGCGCTGGTAGACGTGCAGCGAGATGCTGACCTGGTCGGGCTGCGGGTTGCGAATCGTGTGGTATTCGTGCGGCGGAAGCAGGCTGCCGGCCGTACCGGTGCCGGCCAACAGGGTTTCGTGCATGCTGAACCGGCTCTTGTCGCCCGCCTCTTCCTCGAGCTCGTAGCGGGTGATTTCCAGCTGGCCTTGCCAGACACCTTCCACGCACCACAGGCCGCAGTGATCGTGGATCGGCGTGCCCTGGCCGGGTGCCCAGGTCATGGCGACCACGCTGAAGCCCTTCTCGGGGCAAGCGTAGATCTCGCGACGCGCGTAGTGGCCTTCGACAGGTTCGAAGACGCAGTCGGGCAGTTGCACGGCTTTGTCCCGGATCAGCTTGCACAGTCCGTCGCGCAGGCTATGGGTCAGCGCTTCGTCATTGGCTTGGGCATAGGCTGATTCGATGACGGCAACCAGGGCGTCGCGACCGCGGAATTGGGGATAGTCCATGGCGGCAAGTCTACAACCGGGCGAGGAAGCCGGCGATCGCCGGACCGAAATGTTCAATGTCCACCAGGAAGGCGTCGTGCCCCTGGGGGGATTCAAGGTTTACGAACTCGGCATCGCAGCCGCCCAGGCGCAGCCCGTCGGCGACTTCCTGCTGCTGCTGCAAGGGGAACAGGATGTCGGTGTGCACGCCGATGGACAGGGATTTTTCCACCCGGATGCGGGCGAGGCCGGCCATCACGTCGCCGTCGGCGTATTCAGCCAGGTCGAACCAGTCCATGGACCGGGACAGGTACAGGTAGCAGTTCGGGTCGAACTGGTGGACGAACCGGCGGGCGTGGCCCTCAAGGTAGCGCTCGACTTCGAACTCCAGTCCGAATGGATCGTCCTCGCGAACTTCGCTGTCCAGGCGCACGCGGCCGAAGCGACCGTCCCATTCCATCGCCGACCGGTAGGTCACCACGCCCAGCTTGCGCGCCATGCGCATCCCGTTTTCGGGATAGTGGTCGTCGTCGTACTTGCCGTGGTTCCAGGCCGGGTCGAGCCGGATCGCCTCGCGCTGCAGCGACCGGATGGCGATGGAGAACGGCAGGGCGCGGGCACTGCCCGAGACGTTGATGTGGCCGCGCGCCGAGCCCGGATGCAGGAAAAGATAAGCGAGCGCCGACATGCCACCCATGGAGTTGCCGATCACGCAGGCCAGTTGCCTGATGCCCAGTGCGACCACGACTTCGTGAGCGGCATTGGCGATGTCTTCCACCGACAGGTCGGGGAAATCAAGACGGTAGGGTTGCCCGGTTTCAGGATTGATCGAGGCTGGGCCGGTGGAGCCCTTGCAACTGCCCAAGGAGTTCACGCAGATCACGAACCAGCGATCGCTGTCGATGGGCTGGCCGGCGCCGAGCATGGCTTCCCACCAACCCGCCTCGGGATTGTCGGGCGTGGCCGCCGCATGCGCATTCGGCGAAAGCCCGGTGAGGATCAGGATCGCATTGTCACCGCCTGCACTGAGCCGGCCCCAGGTTTCATAAGCGATGCGACCGTTGCGCAGGCTCTCGCCTCGCTTGAACGGGAACGACGACGGCAGGTCGATGAACTTCGTGCCGGCTGCGATGAACTCGGTCACGGCACGGTCCGGTTGAGCACGAGCGACGCGGAAGACCCCGCTTTGGTATCCACCACCACCGGGTCGGCCTCGATGTCGCCGCTTGCCGGCTTGGCATCACCTGATCGACTGAGCCGCGCCATCAGCACGACCTGCGCCTTTGAGCTGAGCTTGGCCGTCGGCATCAGGCTGTCGGCATCGCTCAATCCAACGACGAGGGGGAGTTTTCCGAGTGCCACGCGCTTCGCCGCCACGGGCGGGCCGCCGCCTTCGAGCTGGCGGGCATAGACGAAAATCGTATCGCCTTCCCGCGCCTGGCCCGAAAGCACGCCGTCGATGGAAATTTCCACGTTGACCAGGGCGACGGCTTCCATGGGTTTGGGTAGCGGACCCATTCCGGCCGCGCTACGCGCGCTGTTGATCTGTTCGCGCAACTCGCCGGCTGCATCCGGCTGCAACATCGGCAACAGCCTTTCCCAAGTGCCTGCTGCTTCAGCATGTTTCCCGGACTGGAACTGGTGCATGCCAAGGAAGAACAAGGCGCGCTGGTTGTCGGGACTCCTGGCCACCGCCCGTTCCAGCAGCACGACGGCTTCTGGCGGAAAACTGCGATCCGGCGAAGTCCTGAGCAGGGATTCGGCGTATTCAACCGCGACATCGACGTCCTCGGGCCTCAATTTCATCGCGATCGCGTAACTGTCGCGAGCCAGTTCGAACTTTTCCATCGCCATGTACGAGCGCGCGAGCAGGACGCGCCCCTCGAAATTGCCAGGTTCCGTGGCGAGTCGGGCTTGCAACTGGGCGACTGCATCGTCGATCGAACCCGATGCTGCAGCTGGTGCAGGGGCCGCGGCGACGTCGGGATCGATCGCCTCGGGCGCCCCCTTGATGTAGTAAAGGCCAAGCGCCGCCAGCGGAAGCGCCAATGCGAGCGCCAGCGCCAGGGGCCGCGAGCGCTGCCACAGTGCCGATATGGCGAACGCCACTGCTATCAGTGCCAGCAACGCAGCGAAGAAGACGAACTGGTTCATTACCACTCCTGGCTGTCGCTGGACGGCGGCGCATCCGGCGCGCGCTGCCCGCGCTTTTTCACGATGATTGCGATGACTATGCCGCCGCCGATTATCAGCAATCCGGGTCCGAACCACAGCAGCCAGGTCATCGGCTTGACTTCCGGTTCGTAGAGCACGAAGTCGGTGTAGCGCGCCACCAGGTACTTCTTGATCTGCGCATCGGACTTGCCATCGCGCATCAGCCGGAGGACTTCCAGCCGCAGGTCGTGGGCGATCGGCGCGTTGGAGTCGGCCAGCGACTGGTTCTGGCACATCACGCAACGCAGTTCTTCGGTCAGTTCCCGGAAGCGGGTCTGCTCGGAGGGACTTTGGAATTCAATGGGCTTGGCCGACGCGACGGCGGCAAGCAATGCCAATAGGATTGCCAGGGTAAGCCGCTTCATGGCGCCGGTCCCATTGCCGCCAACTGCGGCTCGATCTGTTCGCGGATGATCTGTTCGGTGATGGGGCCGACCAGCTTCCAGCGGACCACCCCGTTGGCGTCGACCAGGAATGTTTCCGGCGCGCCGTAGATGCCCCAGTCGAGCGCCGCGCGGCCTTCCTGGTCGGCCAGGTTGAACTCGAAGGGATCGCCGAATTCCTGCAGCCAGCGTTGCGCATCCGCCGGCTCATCCTTGTAGTTGTAGCCGATTACGCGGACTTTTCCCGAGCGCGCCAGGGCGGTGATGTGCGGGTGTTCTTCGCGGCAGGTCGGGCACCAGCTGCCCCAGACATTCATCAGGAAGGGTTTCCCGCGCAGGTCGGTGTTGGAAACCATTCGCGAAGCATCGCCCAGCACCGGCAGCGAAAAGGTCGGCACTGGCTTGCCGATCAGGGGCGAGGGGATGGCGCTGGTATCACGGCCGGAATTCATGCGCACGCCGACGAACAGCAGGGCGGCGAGCGCCGCGAAAAACAGCAGCGGCAACAGTCGGCGGATCATGGGTTGGCCACCGGCCTGCGGAAACGTTTGTCGAACACCACGGCAAATCCGCCGATCGCCATCAGCAGGGCGCCCAGCCATATCCAGCGTATGAAGGGCTTCACGTACAGGCGCAGCGCCCAACTTCCGTCGGGTCCAAGCGGCTCGCCCAGCGCGACGTAGATATCGCGATTCAGGCCGCCGTCGATGTCGGCCTCGGTCATGATCGATCCGCCGCTGGCATAGGCGCGCTTTTCAGGGTGCATCGTCGCGATGACCTCACCGCCGCGGGTGACAAGTACGGTGCCGCGGTCAGCCTCGTAGTTGGGGCCCTGTACGCGCTCGATGCCGTCGAAGCGAAACGTGTAGCCGCGTAGTTCAAAACTTTGCCCGGTCCTGGCGGCAACGTCTTTCTCCTCGCTGACGCTTTCCGTCATCAGCACGCCGAAGAAAAACACTGCGAGCCCGAAATGGGCAAGGCACATGCCGACCATCTCGGCCGTGAAGCGACCCTTGCCCACCACGAAGCGTTGCCAGACGAACCGAAGCGTTCCCAGCACCAGCCAGGTCCCGACGATGAACGCGGCTGCGGTTTTTACCGTGCCGTTCGGCCAGTTGAAGAAAGCGATCAATCCCACGACGGCAGCGACGGCCGCCCACGGCGCCAGCATGCGCAGGGGCGTGGACGCTTGCTCACGCTGCCAGCGGGTCAGAGGGCCGAAGGGCACCAGCATCGCCAGCGGCACCATCAACAACGAGAACAGCAAGCCGAAATAGGGCGGTCCGACCGAAATCTTGCCGAGGTCCAGCGCTTCGGCCAGCAGCGGATACAGGGTTCCCAGGAGGATCATGGCTGCGGCGCCAGTCAGCAGCAGGTTGTTGACGAGCAACAGGGTCTCCCGGGAAGCGGCGACGAAGGGCTGACCTTTTTCTTCGGTGGGTGCGCGCAAGGCGAACAGCAACAAGGAACCGCCGATCACCACCGCCAGGAACATCAGGATGAACATGCCGCGCGCCGGATCGGAAGCGAAGGCATGCACCGAGGTGAGTACGCCGGAGCGGACCAGGAAGGTGCCCAGCAGGGAAAGGGAAAACGCCGCGATCGCCAGCAGGAGGGTCCAGCTGCGGAAGCTGCCGCGTTTTTCGGTGACGGCCTGCGAATGAAGCAGCGCCAGTCCGACCAGCCACGGCATGAAGCTGGCGTTTTCGACCGGATCCCAGAACCACCATCCGCCCCAGCCCAGTTCGTAATAGGCCCAGAAGCTGCCGAGCGCGATGCCGATGGTCAGGAAGGACCAGGCGACATTGGTCCAGGTGCGCGACCAGCGTACCCACTGTGCATCCACCTTGCCGTCGATCAGCGCGGCGACGGCGAACGCGAACGCCACGGCAAATCCGACATAGCCGGTGTACAGCAATGGCGGATGGGCAATCATCCCGATGTCCTGCAGCAGCGGATTCATGTCGCCGCCTTCCACCGCCGCCGGCAGCAATCGTGCGAACGGATTCGAAGTGAAAATCAGGAACGCCAGGAAGCCGACGCTGATCCATCCCATCACGGCCAACACGCGGGCAACCACCGGCTGCGGCAGCGACCGCGAGAAGGTCGCGACGGCGGCGATCCACAGGCTGAGGATGAATACCCAGAGCAGCAAGGAGCCCTCATGCGCGCCCCAGACCGCGGTGTACTGATAGATGGTGGGCAGCAGGCTGTTGGAATTGTTCGCCACGTAGGCGATGGAAAAATCGTGGACGATGAATGCGTGGGTGAGGATGGCGTACGCGAAGCCGATCAGTGCCAGTTGCGAAAACGCCAGGGGCCGCGCCGTCGACATCCATGCCTCATTGCCGCGATGGGCGCCGAGCAGGGGCAGGGTGCCGAGCAGCACTGCGAGCAGCAGGGCGAAGATCAGCGCAAGCAATCCGAGTTCGGGCAACACTCAGTTGGCCCCGCAGCTGGTGGTTTTCATGGCGATGCCTTTTGCCATGGCGTCCGCCACTTCCCTGGGCATGTAGGTTTCATCGTGCTTTGCCAGCACTTCGCTGGCGACGAACCCCTCGCCTTGCATCCGGCCGGTGGCGATGATGCTGGTTCCCTCGCGGAACATGTCGGGCAGGATTCCGTTGTAGGTTACCGGCACCTGGCGAACGCGATCGGTCACCGCGAAGTGCACGTCCAGCGTGCCGTCGGTCCGGCGCACGCTGCCTTCGCAGACCACGCCACCGAGGCGGAAGCGCGCGTCGCGCGGGGCCGAGCCTTCGCGCACATCGGTAGGCGTGTGCAGGTAGGTCAGGTTTTCCTGCAAGGCGAGCACGATGAAGGTGCCGGCCACCGCAGCGGCGGCCAGGATGAGTACGATCAATGCGATGCGACGCTTTCGTGTGGGGTTCATGCGGATTTCTTTGCTTGTTCGCGACGGACGCGCAGCGCTATTGCACGCCGCACTTGTGCCAATTTGATTCGCGGCGAGAGGTAGTCCCAGGCCAGTACGACCGCGAACACCGCATAGGCGAAGCGTACGTAATCAATGTTCACCGGCAGTCATCCCCACGCTGTTGCGCACCCAGTCCTTGCCTGATTCCTGTTCCAGGTTGAGCACGCGTGCGCGCTGCAGCAGGGAGCCGAGGAACCAGAATTTCGTGCCGAGCGCCGTGGCGATCAGCGGCCACATCATGCTCGGATCCATCTTCGACGGGCCGATCAGGCGAATGGTTTCGCCCTGGTGCAGCGTGTTCCACCATTCGACGGCAAAATGCACGATCGGGACGTTGACCAGGCCGACCAGCGCCAGGAAGCAGGCGGCGCGCGCGGCGGCGCGGCGGTCCTCGATGGCGTTGTACAAGCCGATGACGCCCACGTAGAGGAACAACAACACGAGTTCGGACGTGAGGCGTGGATCCCAGGTCCACCAGGTGCCCCAGGTTGGCTTGCCCCAGATGGATCCGCTGGCCAGCGTGATCAGGGTGAAGGCAGCGCCGATGGGCGCGCAGGCCATGGCGAGGTTTTCGCAGGCCTTGATCCGCCAGACCAGGGCGATCACCGCCTGGGCGGCCATCACGATGAAAATGAACAGGCTCATCCATGCTGCGGGCACGTGGATGTAGAGAATTCGGAAGCTCTCGCCCTGCTTGTAATCGGCCGGCACCGAATAAAGCGCGCCGTAGATGCCGATGGCCAGCAAGACGAAGGCGGCGGCGTACGACCACGGCGCCCAGCGTGCGGCGAAGCGATCGAACAAGGGCGGCGAGCCCGTTTTGTTGAACCAGAGGATGAGGCGATTCAAGGGTCGATCAACCGGGGTCAGGTAAGCGCGATGCGCAGGGCGGTAGCGGCGGCGAGGGGAGCTAGTACCAGGCAAGCAGCCAGACCGGCGGCCAACAGGTAGACGGCGCCCATCCATGGCAGGCCTTGCGCGGCAGCCACCACCGCGCCGGCGCCGAACACCAGCACGGGGAGGAAAAGCGGCAGCGCCAACACCGCCAAAAGCATACCAGAGCGGCGGATTCCTACCGTCAACGCGGCGACAACCGCACCGATCAGGCTGAGCAGGGGCGTACCCAGCGCCAGCGACAAGAGCATGGGTGCGAGCAAGTCGCGCGGCAGTTGCAGCAACTCGGCAAAAAAAGGCGTCAGCAGCAGCAGGGGAAACGAGGTCACGGTCCAGTGCACGGCAACGCGCATGGCAATCAGCCAGGCCAACGGTACCGGGCTCAGCAGCAACTGTTCGAGGCTGCCGTCTTCCAGGTCGCTGCGGAACAGGGAATCGAGCGTTAGCAGGCCGGCCAGCAACACGGCCACCCACAGCACGCCAGGCGCGATGCGCGCGAGCATCGGCGACTCGCTTCCGAGAGCCAGCGGAAAGAGCGCAATCACCATCAACGCGAACAGCATCGGCTGCATGGCGTCGCCGCGACGCCGCCAAACCAGGCGCAGGTCGCGCTCCAGTTGGGCGCGGGCGCAGGCCATCAGGCTGGGCGCGGGGGTTTGGGCGATTGCATTCATGCGGTCAGGTCCAGCGTGCGGATCGGCACCGGGGGCGCGGCGTAAGCGCCGTGGGTAGTCAGCAGCGCCGCGCCGCCCTGCGCGAGGTGGCCGGCAATCAGGCGATTGACCAGCGCGATCCCGTCCAGGTCGAGGTTGGCGTAGGGTTCGTCGAGCAGCCACAAGGGGGCAGGCGACAGGCGCAGCCGGGCCAGCGAGAGCCGCTTGTTCTGGCCTGCCGACAAGCGTCGCGCCAGATTGTCCTCGAAGCCAGCCAAGCCGACTTCAGCCAAGGCTCGTTCCGGGGGCAGGTTCGACGCCTGGAGCGCCGCCGTGAAGCGCAGGTTTTCCAGGGTGCTCAGTTCACCCTTGTGGCCGGGCAGGTGGCCCAGGAACGTGCAGCCGCGCGCCAGGTGTCCCTGGTCGACGAGCTGGCCGCCCACGTGGACTTCACCCTCGCCAGCGGCCAGTAGTCCGGCCAGCACGCGCAACAGGGTGCTTTTGCCCGCGCCATTGCCGCCGAGCACCATCAGCGCCTCGCCGGCGTCCAGCCTGAAATCGAGCGGGCCGAAGATGCGTTCCTCGTTGCGCGAGAAACTCAGGCCCCGGCATTCCAGCAAGGGCAGGGCGTCGGTGGGGGATGGGTTCATGCCGGGGCGAAGTTTACCAAGTCGGGTCGCCAGTCCGCATAATCGAGATCAAGCCCGCCGCAGAATCCCTCCATGCAGATCGAAACCAAGCTTCCCAAGGTCGGTACCACCATCTTCACCGTGATGTCGCAGCTGGCGATGGAACACGCTGCGGTCAACCTGGGCCAGGGCTTTCCCGACTTCGCCGTGCCGCAGTTGCTGGCCGACGAGTTGAGCCAGGCCATGCGCGATGGCAAGAACCAGTACGCGCCGATGAGCGGGATTCCTGCGCTGCGCCAGGCCATCGCGGCCAAGACCCTGGATTGCTACGGCTGCCGGGTGGATGCGGATGCACAAATCACCGTCGCCAGCGGTGCGAGCGAGGCGATTTTCGACGCCGTGCTGGCGGTGGTCCGCCCCGGCGATGAAGTGATCGTGCTCGACCCCTGCTACGACTGCTACGAACCCGCCATCGACCTGGCGGGTGGTCGCGCCGTGCACGTGTCGCTGGACCCGCTGGATTTTTCCGTGGACTGGCAGAAAGTGCGCGACGCGGTCAGCCCGCGCACGCGCCTGTTGTTCATCAACACGCCGCACAACCCGTCAGGTGCGATGCTTGATGCCGCCGACATGGCCGAACTGGCCGACATCGTTCGCAATACCGGCATCCTTGTCCTGTCCGATGAAGTCTACGAACACATCGTGTTCGACGGTCGAGTGCACGAAAGCGTATTGCGCTATCCGGAACTGGCGGCGCGCAGCTTCGTCATCTCCAGTTTCGGCAAGACCTACCACTGCACCGGCTGGAAGGTCGGCTATTGCATCGCCCCGCCCGCGCTGACGGCCGAGTTCCGCAAGGTGCACCAGTACAACACCTTCTGCACCTTCGCCCCGGCGCAGTGGGCGTTCGCCGCGATGATCGAAAAACACCCCGAGCACCATCGCGAGCTTGGCGCCTTCTACCAGGCCAAGCGCGACCAGTTCGCGCGGCAGCTGCAGGGCACTCGCCTGCGGCCCTTGCCGGTGCCGGGTGGTTATTTCCAGTTGGTGGATTATTCGTCCATCAGTGACCTGGGTGATGCCGCCTTCTGCCGTTGGCTGACCATTGAAAAGGGCGTGACTGCCATTCCGCTGTCGCCGTTCTATGAAACGCCGCCGCCGGACCAGCGACTGGTCCGCCTGTGTTTTGCCAAGAATCCCGAAACGCTGGATGCCGCGATCGCGCGGCTGGAGAAGGTGTGATGGTCGATCTGCGCGTCAGCCTGGTGCAGGGCGATACCGTCTGGCTGGATCCGGACGCCAACCACGCGATGTACGCGGACATGATGGCGCCGCTGAAGGGTACGACCGACCTCGTGGTACTGCCGGAGACCTTCACTTCGGGCTTCAGCAACGAAGCGCTGGCCCGCGCCGAAGGTATGGACGGCCCGACCGTGGCATGGATGCTCGGACAGGCGGCCTCGTTGGGCGCCGTGGTGACTGGCAGCGTCCAAATGCGTGACGGCGACGGCGTCTACAACCGCCTGCTGTGGGCGACCCCGGATGGCGAGCTGAAGCACTACGACAAGCGGCATTTGTTCCGGATGGCGAAGGAACACGAGCGCTATGCCTCGGGCCGCGAGCGCATGACGGTCGAGCTGAAAGGCTGGCGAGTTTGCCCATTGGTCTGTTACGACCTTCGTTTCCCCGTCTTCATCCGCAATCGTTTCGGCGTGGAGGCGGCGGATCGGTTCGACTATGACCTGCTGGTGTTCGTGGCCAACTGGCCGAGCGCGCGCGCGTACGCCTGGTCCACGTTGCTGCGCGCCCGCGCCATTGAAAACCTGTGTTACGTGGCCGCGGTGAATCGCGTGGGCGTGGACGGCAACCAGATCAGCTACAGCGGCGCAAGCGTCGCGCTGGACGAGTTGGGCGCGCCCATCATCGAATGTGGCGCGCAGGCCCAGGTGGTGACGGTGACGTTTTCGGCGGCGGCGCTGGCGGCGCATCGCGCGCGGTTTCCGGCGCAACTGGATGCGGACCAGTTCGAAATCCGCATCTGATTCCCGGGATCAACCGGTCTTCAGCAGCGTCATCAGCCCGCGCGCCGTCCGCACGCGAGACGCGGCATCGGGCAGTTCCAGCTTCACGCGCATTTTTTCCGGGCCGTCCATCGCGTAGATGCGTGGCTGGGACTGGATCAGGCGAATGATGGACATCGGGTCCACGTTGGGCTGCGCGAGGAAATGCACGCGGCCACCCATCGGGCCCAGTTCAAGCTTGCGCAGGCCCAGTCGCGTGGCCTCGAGCTTGAGCTCGGTCACTGCGAACAACTGCTTGGTCTGTTCGGGCAGGATGCCGAAGCGGTCCACCATCTCGACCTGCAGTTCCTTCAGTGCATCCTCGTCGCGCGCGGAGGCGATTCGCTTGTACAGCGTGAGTCGCGCGTGCACGTCGGGCAGGTAGTCGTCCGGAATCAGCGCGGGGATATGCAACTCGACTTCGGCGCCGTGGCGGATGCTCGGATCGAGGTCGGGAATCTTGCCGGAGCGAATGGACTTGACTGCGCGTTCCAGCAGTTCGGTGTAAAGGGAAAATCCGATCTCGGCGATCTGGCCCGATTGCTCCTCGCCCAGCAATTCGCCTGCACCACGAATTTCCAGGTCGTGCGTCGCCAGCGTGAATCCGGCGCCGAGTTCCTCCAGCGAAGCCAGCGCCTCCAGGCGCTTCTCGGCATCGCCGGTCATCGCCTTCTTGTTCGGCACCACCAGGTAGGCGTAGGCGCGATGGTGCGATCGGCCGACGCGACCACGCAGTTGGTGCAGTTGCGAAAGCCCGAAACGATCGGCGCGATTGACGATGATCGTGTTGGCACTGGGAATGTCGATGCCCGACTCGATGATGGTGGTGCATACCAGGACGTTGAAGCGTTGCCGGTGGAAGTCGAGCATGGTTTGTTCGAGCTCGCGTTCCGGCATCTGGCCGTGGGCAATGCGGATGCGGGCCTCGGGAATGAGTTCACCCAGTTCGCGCGCCATCTTCTCGATGGTGTCCACTTCGTTGTGCAGGAAATAGACCTGGCCGCCGCGCGCCAGTTCGCGCTGGAAGGCCTCGCGCAGCAGGGCATTGTCCCAGGCGGTGATGAAGGTCTTGACCGCCAACCGGTGCGCAGGCGGGGTGCCGATGATGGAAAGCTCGCGCAGGCCCGCCATCGCCATGTTCAAGGTGCGCGGGATCGGAGTAGCCGTCAGCGTGAGCAAGTGGACTTCGGCGCGCAATGCCTTCAGCGCTTCCTTCTGTCGCACGCCGAAACGCTGTTCCTCGTCCACGATCACAAGGCCGAGGTCCTTGAACTTCACGTCTCCTTGCAGCAAACGGTGCGTGCCGACGATCACGTCGATCTTGCCTTCTTCCAGCAGCACGATCGCCGCCTTGATTTCCTTGGCGGACTTGAAGCGCGACAGCACTTCCACCCGGATCGGCCAATCGGCGTAACGGTCGCGAAAGTTGCGGTAGTGCTGTTCGGCCAGCAGGGTGGTCGGGACCAGGATGGCGACCTGCTTGCCGGAGGTCGCGGCGACGAATGCGGCGCGCACGGCAACTTCGGTCTTGCCGAAACCGACGTCGCCGCAAACCACGCGGTCCATCGGCGTGGGCTTGGCCAGGTCGGTGATGACGGCCTCGATGCTGGCGGCCTGGTCGGGTGTTTCCTCGAAAGGGAAGGTTGCGGCGAAAGGTTCGTACATCGAGCGGTCCACGACCAGCGACTGGCCCCGGCGGGCATGCCTGCGCGCCTGGATGTCGAGCAGTTCGGCAGCGACGTCACGTATCTTTTCAGCGGCCTTGCGCTTGGCTTTTTCCCACGCGTCACCGCCGAGCGAGTGCAGCGGCGCGAATTCCGCCGACGTGCCGGAATAGCGCGACACCAGCTGCAGCTGCGCCACGGGCACGTACAGCTTGTCGCCCTTGGCGTATTCGATACAGAGGAATTCGCCCGCGACGCCGCCAGTGTCCAGCGACACCAGGCCCTGGTAGCGACCGACGCCATGGTCTTCGTGCACGATCGGCGAGCCGATCGTGATTTCGCTGAGGTCACGCAGGATGGCATCCGGGTCGCGCAGCGCGGCCTTCTTGCGCCGGCGGCTCTGGTCGGCGCGCTCGGGGAACAATTGCCTTTCGGTCAGTACCGTTATCGCCGGCTCGGTGATTGCGAAGCCATCTTCCAGCGGTGCGACCGCGATGCCGAAGTGGTGGTCGGAGCCGAGGAAGGAAGTCCAGTTGCCGATCGTTACCGGCTTCATCGCCGCGGAATCGAGCAATTCGATCAGGGCTTCGCGACGACCTGCGGAGTCGGCGGCAATCAGCACGCGGCCCGGATAGTTCGACAGGAAGGACTTGAGCGCGGCGCCTGATTCCTCGCCCTTGCTGGTCCAGGGCAGGGGCGGCGCCTTTTGTTCCGCCATCGCCCGGGATTGGTCGTACTGGGGATGTCCCGCGGCACAGACCTCGATGCGCTCGGCGCGATTCAACTCGGCCCGCAGCAGCTCGGGCGCAAGGAAGATTTCTTCCGGGGGCAGGATGGGCCGTTCGACGTCATGGCGACGCTGTTCCCAGCGATCGTGGGTCTGGGCCCAGAACGCAGTCGCCGCGTCCGCAGCGCCTTCGCCGACAACGACCAGCGTGTCGCTGCCGAGGTGTTCGAACAGCGATGCAGTGTGGTCGAAGAACAAGGGCAGGTAGTACTCGATGCCGGCCGGCGTGCCGCCTTCCTTAAGGTCCTGGTACAGCGGGCAGCGACGCGGATCGAAGTCGAAGCGCTCGCTGAGTTTTTCGCGCACGCGTCTCGTGCTGGCGAGGTCGAGTGGAAATTCCCGTGCGGGCAGCAGCTTCACCGAATCGACCGGATGATCGGAACGCTGGGTATCGGGATCGAAGCTGCGCAGCGTGTCGATCACGTCATCGAACAACTCGATGCGATAGGGTACTTCCGAACCCATCGGAAACAGGTCGAGCAGCGCGCCGCGCACCGCGAAGTCACCGGGATCGAGCACTTGCGGCACGTTTCGGTAGCCCGATGATTCCAGGCGGCGCTTTTCCGCATCCATGTCCAGCTTCTGGCCGCGGCGCAAGTCCAGCGCGTTGCCGGCTATCCATTCCGGCGGCGGCAGTCGCTGCATGAGCGATGAAATCGGCACCACCAGCACGCCGCGACGAACCGTAGGCAAGCGATACAAGGCCGCCACCCGTTGCGACACGATGTCGGGATGTGGGCTGAAAAGGTCGTAGGGCAGCGTTTCCCAATCAGGGAAATGCAGGATCGGAAGGTCGTCGGCCAGCACGCGCAGGTCGTTTTCGAGGGACTGCGCGGTATGCGTGTCGCGGGCGACGGCCAGTACCAGCCCGTCGTGCGCCCGGGCGGCTTCGACCAGGCCCAGGGCCAGCGCGCTCGCGCTGGATGGCGCGCGCCAGTAGGCGCGTTGTTGTCCGGCCTTGGGCAGCGGCGGAATCGGCAAGAGGGGTCGCGGGCTCATTAGCCGCCCAGTTTACCAGCCCGGCCTGTCGCGCCCGCGTCAGTGCCGGGTCGGGGCGAGTTGCAAGGTGATCCGCACCAGGCCGGGTGACCCGTGGGTGGAGGTGCGCTGGAAGCCCAGGTGGCTGGCCAGTTCCAGCATCGGCGTGTTGTCGTCCATCACGTCGCCCCAGAGTTCGGTGACGGCGTTTTCGCGGCACCACTCGATCAGCCGCAGCATCAGCAGGCGGCCCAGGCCCAGGCCGATGACGAAATGCGAGACCAGGATGCCGAACTCGGCGCGCGCCGGGTCATTGGTGTCGCGGGCGAGGCGCGCGACAGCAGCTACCAGGGCTTCACCCGGCGGCAAGGGTTCGGCGGCGACCACCACGAACTCCGAAGCTGCGGACGGATGTGTCAGCTGGCGCAGGTGTTCTTCGCCCAGGGACTTGAGGATGTGCAGGAAGCGACGCCGCACCTCGTCCTCGTTCAACAGATGGAACGAAGCAGCGATCGGCGCGGCGTCTTCGGGCTGGATCGGACGGACGACCATTTCCCGGCCGTCGGATAGCTGGAAAGCTTCGGTGCGCCCGGGACCGGACACGGGGCGGGATCGGCGGGTGGCGTTCACCCCGATAGACTGCCATGAAACAGGCCGCGGAAGCGCCAGCGGCCGATGCTAAACTGCCTCCAAATCCATTCAGAAAAAGCGCATGGCCGGCAAGGGCGATTCAGTAAAGACCATTTTCTACGCCCTCGGCGCGAATTTCGCGATCTTCGTGGCGAAGGCCGTCGCGGCATTCATCACCGGCTCCAGCGCGATGCTGGCAGAGGCCGTGCACTCGCTGGCCGATTGTGGCAACCAGGGTTTGCTGTTGCTGGGCATGAAGCGGGCGAAGCTGCCGGCCAACCCGGACTACCCCATGGGTTACGGCAAGGAAATCTATTTCTGGTCGTTCCTGGTGGCGGTGATGCTGTTTTCGGTGGGCGGCATGTTTTCCCTCTACGAGGGTTGGCACAAGCTGCATTCCACCGAAGCGCTGTCCTATCCCTGGATTGCGGTGGGCGTACTGACCTTCGGCATCATCGCGGAAAGTATTTCGATGCGTGCCTGCCTGGTCGAGGTGAACAAGGCGCGTGGCAACCAGAGCCTGCGCCAGTGGTTCAAGGAAAGCCGCCAAGCCGAATTGGTGGTGATATTCGGTGAAGACCTGGCCGCCTTGCTGGGCCTGGTGTTCGCGTTGATCGCGGTGGTTGCGACCATGGTCACCGGCAATCCCATTTACGACGCCATCGGTACGCTGGGCATCGGCGTGCTGCTGATCGTGGTCGCGGTGTTCGTCGCGATCGAAGTGAAGGCCCTGCTGATCGGCCAGAGCGTCGAACCGCGGCAGCGCGAGGCCATTCGCCAGTTCATCACCGCGCGCCCGGAAATCAAGCAAGTCTGGAGCCTGATCACTTTGCAGATGGGCAACGACATCATGGTGGCGGTGCAGGCCGAACTGGTCGACGCCCAGGCCACCACTGCCGACAGCATCGCCCGAATGAACGAGACGGAAGTAGCGTTGAAGGCGGCCTTCCCGGAAATCCGCTGGAGCTTCTTCGAGCCCGACGACTCGGCGTGAATCCTTCGGCTCGCCGCCGCGGCGTTGGCACTGCCGGGCGCGGCATCGCGCTCGCGATGTTGGTGGCGTCCGCGACTTGGTCGGCGCAGGCCGATGACAAGGGTTCGGCTGCGTCCTCGCTTCCGCGCCATGCGCTGGAAGACAAGGCACTGAACGAGCCCGAGCAGGTGCTCAGGCAACTGCCCGTCCTGATCAAGGAGGCGCGCGATTCCAGGAATTCCCGCGAACTCGCCTTGCTGCTCCTGGCGCAGGCGAATGCCTGCCGGGTGATTGCCGACTGGCCCTGCCAGCGCGTTGCCGGCGCAAGCGCCGTGATCGCCTCGCAAGCCGCGAATGATCCGATCCTGAAGGCCCGGTCGCTGATCCTCGAGAGCCGCGCTGCGATCGCGATGCAGGACTTCACGCGTGGCGAGAAACTCCTGGGCGAGGCCGAGCTCGTGCTGAAGGGTTCGCCGTCGCCGGAACTCTCGGCAGATGTTTACCTGGCCTATTCGTCGTTGAGCAATTCTCTCGGCAAGCACGCCTTGTCGGCAGAGTACGCACAGCGCGGGCTGGACGTACTTCCCGGCGACCTCGCGCTGCCCACCCAGGCGCGTTTGCTGCGAAACCTCGCACGTGCGCAGGCGCAGTTGGGAATGGCGTCCAAGTCCGACGAGACCCTGGTCCGCGCGCAGGTGCTGACCGAACGCTTCGACGACCCGAAACTGAGTGCCGAGATCCTGCTCGGTTCGGCGCGCACTGCGCGCGTTGCCGGCAACATTGATGCGCAGGTGCGCACCGGCAAACGCGTCCTCGAGCTGGGATCACGGCTGAAGAACTCCCAGGTCACCGGCATGGGCCATGAGGTGCTTGGGCTGGCGGCGTTCGACGCGGGCGATCTGTCGTTGGCGATTCGCGAACTCGATGCCGCCTACCAGAGTTTCCGCAACCTGGGCCTGAAACGCGACGAATCGCGCGTGCTGCGCGAATTGATCCGCATCGCGATCGAGCAAGGCAGGCCACGTGCCGAAGTCGAGGCATTCACGACGCGCTTCCTGGAAATCGATGGCGAGATCGAGCAGAGCGACCGGGCCAAGGCGGCGGATGACTTCGACGCGCGACTGGCCTATGCAGAACGCGAACTGGATGTGTTGCGACTCAAGGACGAAGCCGCGCAGGCGCGAGAGCGTGAGCGCACCCTGGCGGCGAGCAACCGGCAATCGCGCATGGTCGGCTGGCTGGCCGGGGCGACCTTGCTGGTGGTGGGTGTTTTCTACCTGCTGCAACGACGTTCCAACCAGCGGCTGAAGGCGACGCTTGCCCTGTTGCGGGAAAGCGAAGCGCGGGCGCACGACCTGCTCAACCTCAGCGCCGGATTCGTATTCCTGCACGACGTGGACGGCCGCCTGCTGCTGGTGAACCCGGCGGCGGCGCAGGCACTGGGCCAGCCGTCGGAAGCCCTGGTGGGCCGCCTGCTGCAGGAGTTCCAGCCGCGCGCGGGTCGCGAGCCCTTTGCCGCCTATCTCGATCGCGTGCAAGCGAAGGGCGAGGACCAGGGCGTGTTCCTGGTGCGTTCGGGCGAGGGCGATCATCGCCACTGGCGCTACAGCTCGAGGCTTTCGGAACCCAAGGATGGCCGGGCCTATGTGGTTGGCAACGCGGTGGACGTCACCGACCAGGTCCACCACACCCGCGCGCTGCACGAGCAAAGCGTTCGCGATGCGTTGACCGGCGTCTACAACCGGCGCCACCTGGAAATCTTTGAAACGAACCATCCGGTCGCGGCAAGTTGGGCCGCCATCACCGTGGACCTGGACCACTTCAAGCGGATCAACGACAGCCAGGGCCATGATCGCGGCGACCAGGTGTTGATCGACTTTGCGCAGTTCCTCACTGATCGCGTACGCGGCGACGATGCCGTGATCCGCCTGGGCGGCGACGAGTTCCTGGTGCTGTTGGCGCAGGCGGACAACGAAACCCTTCGCGCGACTGCCGGCAGGCTGCAACTCGATTCGGCGGCGGCGCCCTGCGCATTCACCGTAGGAAGCGCGTTGCGGGAAGACCGCGAATCGCTGGCGGCCACCATCGCCCGCGCGGATGCCTCGATGTACGCGTCCCGCGCCGCGGCGCGCGCGCCGCTCGCCGCTGACGCCACGAAGGACGACACGACTATCGTGCCGGACTGATCCCTACTCCGAATCAATCCCTGCCATGGCCAGCACCCAGGCCGGCGTCACCGGCTCGCCCGCATAGAACTCCTTGGGGCGCCCTTCGCCGGTTGCCCAGCGGTGGATCCAGCTGGGACCCCATTTGCCCAGGTAGGCATCGGCCCGTTGGTAGGCAGGGTCCTTCATGGCCGCCTCAAGCGTGATGAATTCGTAGCCGCGCGCACGGATGGCCGCGACGAGCTGGCCGAAGGTGTCGGCGTTGATCTCGTTGGCATGCATCAGCAGGATCTGGGGCAGGTTGTAGCCAAGCAGCTGGATGGACTGGTCTTCGAAGTAATCGACCTTGGAAACCATGTAGGGCACGTAGTCATCGCGCAGCCGGGTCATGGACGCCGTGTCGCCGGCAGCGATCGCCTTGCGATAGGCGCCTGCCCATACCCAATCGGAGGTATCCACCGTTACTGGCGCGATGCGGTAGCCATGCTCGGCCAGGAAGGCCTGCAACGCCGCCTTGTCCTCCACCGTGCGGCCTGCGCGCAGGTAGGGATGGCGGAACCACTCGGGCTTCTTGTTTCGTTCGGCGAGCAGCGGACGCAGGAAGACCTCACCACGAAGGATGTCCGACTCATAAGCCTCCAGGCCGACCGCGTGCAGGTCGGCATGGCTGTAGCTGTGGTTGCCCAGGTCGAAGCCCGCATCCACCCAGTCCTTCAGCAGGTGCACGCGCGAAGTATCCACCTTGTCGCCCGAAACCAGTTTGCCTTCGTTGACGAATCCGATCAGCGGGATAGCCGCTTCCTTCATCGCGACAATCAAGCGGGGATGGTATTGCGCCAGCGTGGCAGGCGTAGCGTCGCCCAGCGTCGCCCACGGCAGGTCGTCGATGGTGACGGCGATTTGCCGAATGGGCGCCTTGGCAGCGCTGTCGGTACTTTCAATCGCGAGGGATGCTGGCGTCGCCAGCAACACCATGGCGGCAGCAAGGGTGCGACTAAACCAGTGCATAGGACACCTTGGTCCCGGTAACGACGATCTTGCCGCGGCGCTTCATCTCGGCGACCAGCGCATCGAGTTCGCCGTCGGCCAGCGCAGGCTTGAACAACGAAGCGATGGTGGTGCGCAACGTCCTCAGCGTGGCCGGCAGTCCTTGGCGCTTGCCCAGGTTCTCCAGCACCTGGGTCATGCGGGCGGAGTCGGCGGGCGGCTTGGCGGCGGGTTTCGACGCCGGTTTTGGAACCGCGGCGCGCGGCGCGACGGGCTTGGCGACAGGCTTTGCGGCAGCAGGCTTGGGTGTCTGCTTCGCAGCAGGCGTTCGAGTGGCGGGCGCGGCGGCGGGGGGCGGCGCGGCCTGCGTACTGGCCGACGACTTCAGGTGCGGGATATCGGCGATTGTCGCCGATCGCTTGCACTCGATGTGCTTGAGCTTGAGGTGCTTGACCAGCGGGTCGAAGCCGGTGTCCTTGGAGATGATGGAAAAACTGGCGCCGGGGTTTTCCGCCGCCAGCTTGCCGATGTAGTAGGCAATATGGAAATCCAGCGCGTCCTTGCCGTTGCCGACCACCTGGATGTATTCGGCGGCGTCGCCGAAAGTCTGCAATGCCTGCGCCATCTCCAGCGAAATCTTGCCCTGGCTCGCGCCGAGGAACACCTTGATGTGGAACGGGCCGCCCTTCAGCAGGCCCATGTTGCGCGGCTGCACGTTTTCGAAATCGACCAACACGAAGTTGGTTTTCATGAGGCGCTTCCTTCAGGATCCACTTCGTCACCCGCGAGCACCGTGGTGATGGCGACATCCGCCGTCACGTTGCCGATGGTGCGGAAGATATCGGGGATCGATTCCACTGCCAACAGCAGGGGCAGCATGCCCACGGGCACGCCCATGGCCAGGCAGATGGGTGCGATGGAGGCGAAGAAGCTGACCTGACCCGGAAGGCCGACCGAGGCCAGGCTCATCAGCAGCGCGATGACCGCGCCGATGGCGTAGTGCATGAGGCCGAGTTCGACGCCGAACAGCGAAGCGGAGTACAGCACCACGGCGAGGTTCGCGACCGGGCTGGTGAAGCGGAATACCGACACTGCCAGCGGCAGCACCATGGCGGTGACATGTGGCGCGATACCGATTTGCCGCGTGGACTCGACCATCGCCGGCAATGATGCGAGGGAGCTCTGGGTGCTGGTGGCGACCGCCTGGGCAGGCGCGACCGCGCGTGCAAATACGCCCAGCGGGACGCGGGTGGCCAGCATGACGGCGGGATAGATCAACGCGATCAGCAGGACTTGCACGACCACCAGCAGGACCAGGTAATGCGCGAGCGCGCCGGCGATGGAGATGCCGACGCGAGCGCCGACCACGTAGGCCAGCGCGAATACACCGATCGGCGCCACCAGGATCACCCAGTGAACGATCACCATCATCGCTTCCACGACGGCTTCGAAAAAATTGATGAGGACCGTCATCTGCACCTGGGCCAGGCGGGTGATCGCAAAACCGAACAGCAGCGCGAACAGGACCAGCGGCAGCATCTCGCCATCGGCCGCTGCCTTCACTGGATTGGTCGGGATGATGGCGCCCAGCCATTCGGAAAGCGCCGCTACCGGAGGCACCACGGTGTCGCTGGTAGCCATGCTTGCGCGCAGCGCCTCGGCGGCGTTGGCGGGGATCGGCCACAGCGCCAGGAAGCCTTCCACGGCCAGCTGGCCGAATACGGCTGCGCAGAGCAGGACCACTACGAACAAAAGCAGCGAGCGTGCTGCGAGGCCGCCTGCGGACGCGGTCGCCGCCGTGGAGGCGATGCCGGTGACCAACAGCGAGAACACCAGCGGCACGATGGTCATGCGCAGCGCATCCAGCCAGAGGGCGCCGATGGGTTCGGCGATGGCGATGGACCTGGGTAGCCAGGCCGGGTTCGCCCCTGATAGCGAGATGCCGATGGCGAGTCCCGCCACCAGGGCCAGCAATATCCTTGCGGAAGACGAAAGTCGCATCAGCCTGCTTCCTGTTTGAGCCATTGCAGCTTGGAGTCGGCGCCGCCTTCGCCCATCAATCGGGCCAGCACCGGCAGGGCGGGGGTCAGGTCCTGGTCGAGCCGGAACGGCGGATTGATGACCAGCATGCCGCTGCCGTTGAGACGCAGGGGTGAATCATCCGGCCGCACCAGCACTTCGGCGATGAAGGCCGACTTGCAGGGCAGCTTGGCCGCCTTGCGCAGGAAAGGCAGCAAGGTGCGCCGCTGCTTGATCGGGTACCAGACGGCGAAGATGCCGGTCGGCCAGCGCGAAAGGCCCTCTGCAAGTGCGGCCAGGATCAGGTCGAACTCGGCTTCCTGCGCCTCGTAGGGTGGGTCGATCAGGACCAGGCCGCGCTTTTCCTTCGGCGGCAGCAACGCCTTGATCGCACCGTAACCATCGCGCGCCATCACGCCCACGCGCCTGTCGTGCTTGAACAACTGGTCCAGCGCACGCGCTTCGTCGGGCTGCAGTTCGCAGGCGACCAGTCGGTCCTGGGGCCGCATGGCCTGCGCCACCAGCAGCGGCGAGCCGGGATAGCTGACCAGGGCGCCGACCGGATTGTCGGCCTGCACGCGCTTGAGGTAGTCCTGCACCATGGCGGGCAGGCCGTGCAGCACGAACAAGCGGAAGATGCCGCCGCGCGCTTCGCCGGTCTTGTCGGATTGTTCGCCCTGCAGCAGGTACTGGCCGCGACCGGCGTGCGTGTCGAGCACGAAGAACGGCGTGTCCTTGCGCTTGAGCGCCTCCACCAGGCCCAGCAGCACGACGTGCTTGAGGACATCGGCGTGGTTTCCGGCGTGGAAGGCGTGGCGGTAGTTCATAATCGTCGAGGATATAGTCTCGGCCGGGGCTTGCACACCTCGGCTGCAACGGAAGGACCGATGTCGCGCATCCTGGTGGTGGAAGACGAGAGCACGATCGCCGACGCGGTGTTGTACGCGCTTCGCGCCGATGGCCTGCAAGCTGAACACTTCCTGCTCGGCCGCCCGGCGCTGGCCCGCCTGCGCGCGCAGCCCTTCGACGTGGTGATCCTGGATGTCGGGCTGCCTGACATCAGTGGCTTCGAGCTGTGCCGGGAATTGCGCCAATTCAGCGAGGTGCCGGTGGTGTTCCTGACCGCGCGCGATGGCGAGGTGGATCGGGTCGTCGGCCTCGAACTTGGCGCCGATGACTACGTGGTGAAACCTTTCTCGCCGCGCGAATTGGTGGCGCGGGTGCGCGCCCGCCTGCGTCGCGCCTCGTCAACGCAGCATGCGCTGCGTGAGTCGGGCGACTTCAGCCATGACCTCGGCGGCCAGCGCATCCGCTACCGGGGCGCCTGGTTGCCGCTGACCCGTTACGAATACCAGTTGCTGGCCGTCCTGCTGGGTCGGCCCGGCGCAATCTTCAGCCGCGAACAATTGATGGACCATGTCTGGCGCGACGCGCCCGAAACCGTGGACCGCACGGTGGACACGCATGTGAAGACCCTGCGCGCCAAGCTGCGCCAGGTGGCCGGCGATGCCGATCCGATCCAGACCCATCGCGGCCAGGGTTACAGCCTGAAAACCAGCGAATGAAGATCGGCCTGCGAATATTCCTGGGTTATTTCCTGATCGTCGGCCTGGCCGGTTTCTTCGTGATGCGGGTGTTCGTGAATGAAGTGAAGCCCGGCGTGCGCCAGGCGATGGAAGACACGCTGGTGGACACAGCCAATGCAATGGCGGAGTTGGCGGCGCAGGACATGCGCGAAGGCCGCATGGGTGAAGGGCAATTCGCGCGCAGCGTCGATTCACTCGTGAAGCGCGACGTGCGCGCGCAGATATGGAACTTCCGCAAGCGCAGCTTCGACTACCGCATCTACGTGACCGATGCCAAGGGCATCGTGGTCTATGACTCCTCGCACCAGGCCGTGGGCCAGGATTATTCGCGCTGGAACGATGTCTACCTGACCTTGCGCGGAAAATACGGCGCACGCTCGACGCGAACCGATCCCGACGACGACAGCAGCAGCGTCATGCACGTCGCCGCGCCCATCCGTGATGGCGAACGGATCATCGGTTCGTTGACGGTGGCCAAGGCCAACCAGCGCATCGAGCCCTTCATCGAGACCAGTCGCCAGGCAATATTGCGCCAGGGCTGGATCCTGCTTGGCTTGTCTTTCCTGGTCGGCATCGGCGTTACCTGGTGGTTGTCCCGGTCGCTGGCGACGCTGGGCCGGTTCGCGCGAGCGGTGACAGCCGGTGAGCGCGTGGACGCGCCTGACCTGGGACGCAATGAGATTGGCGAGCTGGGCCGCGCGCTGGCGACCATGCGCGAGCGCCTCGATGGCAAGCAGTATGTCGAGCAATACGTGCAGACATTGGCGCACGAAATGAAAAGCCCGTTGGCTGCCATCCGTGGCGCCGCCGAAATCCTCGAGGATGCACCGCCTGGCCCGGATCGTGACCGCTTCCTTCGCAATATCGACACGCAGGCAGCGCGACTGGCATCCATGATTGACCGCATGCTGGCGCTGGCGGCGTTGGAATACCGGCAGTCGCTGCAGGGCGCCGAGGTGCTCGACCTGTGCCAGCTGCTTCGTGAGTGTGCCGATGCCGCCGAACCCAGGCTGCAAAAGAAGCAATTGCAGCTTGAAC
>MGYJ01000061.1:104883-284923 GCA_001801685.1 Gammaproteobacteria bacterium RIFCSPHIGHO2_12_FULL_63_22
GCCCGGGCATTCCGGACTTTGCCGCCGAACGTGTATTCGATCGCTTCTATTCGCTGCCGCGTCCCGATGGAAGCCGCAGCAGCGGCATCGGCCTGAGCTTCGTGCGCGAAGTCGCCTCGCTCCATGGCGGCAGCATCGAACTGGAAAACCGCGAGCCTACCGGCGCCATCGCCCGCCTGCGCCTGCCCGCGCGCTGACTGACTTCATCCCCGGCACACATTCGATACGTCGCGCCTTCACCCAGGCGGTGGATTCTTCGCCCAAGCGCCGGCCCTTTCACCGGCGGAAGAGTCTAGACAATGCTCGGTGCCTCGCAAACTTCGCACGATTCCGGATTCGGCCCACGCGACCACGCCCGGTGGACCGGGCGACGGCTGGCCTGGAAGGCGGTCGTGGTGGCGGTGCTGACGATCCTGTTGCTGATTCCGCTCGGCATGATCAACGGCACGATTCGCGAGCGACAGGACTATCGCCAGCAGGCAGTGACCGCGGTTGCAGGCAGTTTCGCCGGGCCGCAAACACTGGCAGGCCCGGTGCTGGTCGTGCCCTACATCGATGAAGTGCAATACGAGGACAAGGATGCGTTGGGCAAGCCCGTGCTGCGCATCAGCCGGACCTCGAAGCGCCATGTCCTGTTCCCGGCGACGATGCAGATGCAGGGGACGCTGGTGCCCTCTATTCGCCGCAAGGGTCTGCACGAGGTTCGCGTGTACGAGTTGCAGTCCACGCTCGACGCCAGCTTCGACACGATGTTGCCGGCGGTCCCTGCCGGCACCAACCGAATCCTGGGTGACCCGTACCTGAGTTTTTCGATTGCCGATGTCCGCGGCCTGGTGGGCTCGCCGGCGCTGACCGTAAATCAGCGACCGGCCGCGCTTTCCCAGGGTGTTGGCAGCCATCGCCGGGGCGCGGGCTTGAGTGCGCGAATCCCGGCGCTGGTGGATGGCGAGCGGATCCGGATGGCCACGCGACTGAAAATCGTGCTGGGTGGTACCGAGTCGCTCGCCATCGCTCCCGTGGCCGACAGCAACGTGGTGGACCTGTCGTCGAACTGGCCACATCCGCAGTTCGGTGGCCGGTTCCTGCCGCGGACGCGAAGCATCGATGCGAACGGGTTCAAGGCGCGTTGGGAGCTGTCGTCGCTGGCGGCCGGAACGCAGGAGCAGTACCGGCAGTCGGCCGACGCGCTCGACACGCTGGACCTGTCGCTGGTCGAACCGGTCAATGTCTATTCGCAGGCCGATCGCGCCAGCAAGTATGGCGTGCTGTTCGTGATGCTGACCTTCGTCGCCTTCTTCATGTTCGAATTGCTCAAGCGTTTGCCGATCCACCCGATCCAGTACGGCCTGGTCGGGCTTGCGCTGGCGATCTTCTTCCTGTTGTTGCTGAGCCTGTCGGAGCACATGGAATTCTGGATCGCCTACCTGGTTGCAAGCGTCGCCTGCATCGGGCTGCTGGGCTTCTACCTGAGTTCGGTATTGCGCAGCCGCGTGCGCGGGGCAGGGTTCGCCGCGGGACTCACGCTGCTGTACGCGGCCCTGTACGGATTGCTCGTGTCGGAAGACAACGCGCTGGTGCTCGGGTCGTTGATGTTGTTCGTGATCCTGGCGGCGCTGATGGGCGTGACTCGCCGGATCGACTGGTACGCACCGGCCGCCGATTGACCCGGATCAGGCCTCGACGACTTCCAGCTTGTGTCCCTGGGCGCGGAGGTAGTCGATTTCCGTGTCCAGGTCGGCCTGGGTCAGTGGATGCGCCGCCAGCCATTCCTTCGGCAGATGGAGGCGCATCTCGCCGTCACTGGCCTCGAGCTTCTGCACCGGGATGTCGAGCGTGTCGTGGCTTCGATGCAACAGCACGGAAAGGCGCAACAGCTTGGCGCAATGCAACGCCGCCACAGCCAGGCGGTCGGTCAGCGCGCCGATGCTGGCCATGTGCAGTCCGCGCCGCTGGTTGCGGACCAGTGCCGCGATGAACTGCTGCTCGGTGCGCGAAAAACCAGCGATGTCCGAGTGTTCGAACAAGTAGGCGCCGTGCTGGTGGTACTGGCTGTGCGCCACGGCGAGCCCGATCTCGTGGACGCGTGCCGCCCATGCGAGCAGTCGGCGATCGTCGCCGTTCAATTTCCACTCTTCGGCGACCTGGTCGAACAGGGCGAGCGCTGTCGCTTCGATGCGGCCGGCATGATCGCGGTCCACGTCGTAGCGTTCGGCCAATGCACGCACCGAACCGTCGCGCGGGTCCTGGCCGGTACCGCGTCCCAGGATGTCGTAAAGCACGCCTTCACGGAGCGCGTAGTCGCTGACGATCATGCGTTTGAGGTCGAGTTCTGCGAATGCTGCATCGAGAATGAGCAATCCGCCGGCGATGACCGGGCGGCGGTCGGCCGACAGCCCGGGCAGCTTGATGTCCTGGATGCGATCAAAGCCGAGCAATCGGTCGCGCACGGCGGCCAGCGCTGAATCGGTGATGGCGCCGCGGCCGACCTTCATGGCGCTGGCCACGTCGGCGACAGCCTTGATCGTGCCGGACGAGCCGAGCACTTCCTGCCAGCCCAGGTTGCGATAGGTGGAGGCGAACTGCTGGAATTCGGCAGTGATTTCCGTGCGGGCTTCCTTCCAGCGCTTCGCTGAAAGCTTGCCATCGGCGAAGAACCTGCGCGTCGTCGCGATGCAACCCATCTGCAGGCTTTCGCGTTCAATGGCCTCGAAGCCGGCGCCCACGATGAATTCCGTCGAGCCGCCGCCGATGTCGATCACCAGGCGATGCTCGCTGCGCGGTGGGCTGCCGTGGGCGACGCCGAGATAGATCAGTCGCGCTTCCTCGCGGCCCGAAACCACTTCGATGTCATGGCCGAGGGCAGCTTCGGCCGGCATCAGGAAGTTCTGCGGCTGGCGCAATTGGCGCACGGTGTTGGTGGCTATGGCACGGACGCGGCCGCGCGGAATCGCGGCCAGGCGCTGGCCGAAACGTTCCAGGCAATCGTGCGCGCGGATCAGCGCTTCCTTGCTCAGGCCGCCCTTGCCGTCGAGGCCTTCGGCCAGGCGCACGTGTTCCTTGATGCGATCGACGATTCGCAACTGGCCGAGCACGGCGCGCGCCACCACCATGTGGAAGCTGTTCGAGCCCAGGTCCACCGCCGCCAGCAGTTCGCCGTCGGGCAGGGGAAGGAACTCTGGGGCAGTCATGGCTTATCCACACAGCTTGGCCAGCAGCGCGCCCTGCGCCGAGAAAGGAACTTCCCCGTCGCCCGGCAGCTGGCGCGAATAGCTGCCGTCGGAGTGCAGTTGCCAGGCTTGTTGGTTGTCGAGCAGGTAGTTGGCCAGCTCCTCGTCGAACACGCGCGCGGCAAGATCGGCATCGAGGATGGGGAAGCAGGTTTCCACCCGGCGCAGCAGGTTGCGTTCCATCCAGTCGGCGCTGGAGCAGAAGATTTCGGGCTTGTCGTTGTTGCCGAACCAGTACACGCGGCTGTGTTCGAGGAATCTCCCGACCACCGACCGCACGCTGATGTTTTCCGACAACCCGGGCACGCCAGGACGCAGGCAGCAGGCTCCACGCACGATCAGTTCTATCTTCACACCGGCCTGCGATGCCTCGTACAGGGCGCGGATAACGCCCGACTCGTTGAGCGCGTTCATCTTGGCGATGATGTGGCCCTTCTTGCCCGCGCTCGCATGCTTCGCTTCGCGCTCGATCCGGGATAGCAGGCCCGCGTGCAGCGTGAAGGGCGAGACCATCAGGCGTTTCAATTTCATCGCCGGCGCAAGCCCGGACAACTGCTGGAACAGGCCATGCACGTCGGCGCAGATCTCGGGTTGCGCGGTCATCAGGCCGATGTCGGTGTACAGGCGCGCAGTGCCGGCATGGTAATTGCCGGTGCCCAGGTGCACGTAGCGGCGCAAGGTCTTGCCCTCGCGCCGCACGATCAGCATCATTTTCGCGTGAGTCTTGTAGCCGACGACGCCGTACATAACCTGCACGCCGGCTTCCTGCAAACGGTCGGCCAGGTTCAGGTTGGCTTCCTCGTCGAAGCGCGCCCGCAGCTCGATCACTACCGTCACGTCCTTGCCGTTGCGCGCCGCCGTGATCAGGTGCTCGATGATCTTCGAGTCCTTGCCCGTTCGGTACAGGGTTTGCTTGATCGCAAGAACCTGTGGGTCGTTGGCCGCGGCCTGCAGCAGGTCCAGTACGCTGCGAAAACTTTCATAGGGGTGGTGCAACAGCACGTCGCGATCGCGCAGCGTTTCAAACGGCGCCTCGTCGTCGAGCTTGGCGCGGCGAGCCTTGAACGACGGGAACTTCAGCTCCGGCCGGTCCGACATGTCGTAAACCTGGATGACGCGATTGAGGTTGACCGGACCATTGATCCGGTACACCGCGTTCTGTTCCAGGCTGAAATTCTGGAGCAGGATCTTGACGATGGACTTCGGGCAATTGTCGGCAATCTCAAGCCGCACTGCCGGCTGGAAACCGCGCGACAGCAACTCGCCCTTCAGTGCGCTGGCGAGGTTTTCGACTTCTTCCTCGTCAACGAACAGCTCGGAGTTGCGGGTGACGCGGAACTGGTAGGCGCCCTTGACCTTCATCCCCGGGAACAGGTCGTCCACGAAGGCGGTGAGAATGGCTGACAGGAAGACGAAGTCGTTCTTGCCCCCCGAAATTTCCTCGGGGAACTGGATGATGCGGGGCAGGGATCGCGGCGCGCGTACGATGGCCATGCCTCCCTTGCGGCCGAACGCGTCCTTGCCCTCCAACACGACGACTACGTTCAGGCTCTTGTTGAGGATGCGCGGGAACGGATGCGCCGGGTCCAGGCCCAATGGCGACAGCACCGGGGACACTTCGTCGTTGAAGTATTTCTGCAGCCAGCGCTTCTGTTTCGCGGTCCAGCTGTCGCGCGTCGGCACCCGGATGCCGGCCTTGTTCAAGGCCGGGCGCAGGTCGTCGTTCCAGAGCTTGTATTGCTGGTCCACCAGTTTTCCGGCCAGCGAATGCAGCTTTTCCAGCGCCAGCTTCGGGTCCATCCGGTCGGGCAGCAGCGGCGCGCCGAACTCCAGCGCGGTCAGCACGGTCGCGACGCGAACTTCGAAGAATTCGTCGAGGTTGGTGCAGGCGATGCAAAGGTATTTCAGGCGCTCGAGCAGGGGGATCGACTTGTCCTGCGCCTGGGCCAGCACCCGGAAGTTGAATTCCAGTTGCGAGAGTTCGCGATTGAGGAAGAGCTCGCCGTCGGGTGCGTCGGGATTGGCAGTCATTCGCGCATTATAACGGTTGCCGCACGAGCACCCGCTCAGGACCGAAAACGCAGGTAAAGGTGCTGCCGCGCCCAACCTCGCTTTCTATCTGCAGGTGGGCCTGGTGCAGGCCCAACACGTGCTTGACGATGGACAGTCCCAGTCCCGTGCCGCCGGACTCGCGCGACCGGCTGGTGGACACGCGGTAGAAGCGCTCGGTCAGCCGCGGCAGGTGTTGTGCCGGTATGCCGTAGCCGGAATCGCGGACCGAAAGCGCGGCACCGCCGTCGTTGGTGCGTCGCAGGGCGATCTCGACCTGTCCGCCCGTGGGCGTGTAGCGAATGGCATTGCTGACCAGGTTGGAGAAGGCGCTGTGCAATTCCTTGGATGACCCCTGCAGGTCGCAGCGCGCTTCGTCGCTGACGACTACCTGGTGGCGGCCCTGGCTATGGGCCTCGGCTTCACGCCGCAGGGTGACCAGCATCGATTCCATCGGGATGGTTTCATCGCTCAGGTGGTCACGGGCTTCCAGCCGGGACAAGGTGAGCAGGTCTTCCAGCAACTCATTCATGCGCTGGGACTGCTTGCGCATTTCATCGAGCATCGGCGCCCATTCGGGGTTGTCGCCGGGTTCCATCATGTCGAGGTAGCCGTGTACCACGGTCAGGGGCGTACGCAGTTCGTGCGAGACATTGGCGACGAAATCCCTTCGCACCTGTTCCAGCCGAACCAATTGGGTCACATCGCGCACCACCACCAGCCACTGGTCCGGCGAATACCGAAGCAGGCGCAGGCTCAGGCGAACGTTTTCATCCACGGGCGAGGCCAGGTCCAGCATTGGCTCGTCGGTACGCCCGCTGCGAAGCCACTCCGCCACGCGTGGATCACGCCAGGCGTCCAGGAGGGACGTTTCGAGGCTTTGCGGATACTGCAGCCCGAGCAATCGCCGCGCGGCCTTGTTGAACCAGATCAGGTGGTAGTCGCGGCTGTCCACTATCAGCGCACCGTCGGGCATTGCCGTCGCAGCCTGGCGGTAGGCGCGCAGCAGCCGGACCAGGCGGCGCGCGCGTGCACGCGTTTCCGTCTGTCGGCGATAGATCAAGGTTTCCAGGGCAGCCCAGAGGCCCTGGCCATGGACGGTTCGCAGTTGTTGCCGCCAGTCCAGGAAGCGCAGCACCCGGAACAGTCGCCAGTAGCCGCGCGCCGCAACCAGCAGGGTTGCCAGTAGGAGCACCCAGGCCATCTGGCCCGTCCACCAGCCGATCGCAAGCGCGACCGCATACAGCAGGATGGATCGAAACAGCGATTGCCGCCACGCCAGGCGCATCAGCAGGGAACGACGGAAGCGCTCCCCGGCCATCAAGGAAGGTTGGAAAAGCGGTAGCCGGATCCACGCACCGTCTGCACCATGTCCTGCAGGCCGCTGGGCTCCAGCGCCTTGCGCAGCCGTCGGATATGCACGTCCACCGTGCGCTCCTCCACATAGACGTTGCCGCCCCAGATGTGATCGAGCAATTGGGTGCGGGTGTACACGCGGTCGGCGTGGGTCATGAAGAAATGCAGCAGGCGGTATTCGGTGGGGCCGACATGCAGGGGCTGGTCGCTGGCGTACACGCGGTGGGCTGCGCCGTCGATGCGCAGGGCGCCCACTGACACGGAACCGTCATCTTCGTCCTCGCGCGACCGGCGGAGGACGGCCTTGATGCGCGCCAACAGCTCGCGCGCGGAAAAAGGCTTCACCACGTAGTCGTCGATGCCCGATTCCAGGCCGCTCACCCGATCATTTTCCTCGCCGCGGGCGGTCAGCATGATGATGGGAACATCGCGGGTCAGGTCGTCGCGGCGCCAGCGCCGGGCCAGTTCCAGGCCGCTCGCGCCGGGCAGCATCCAGTCGAGCAGGATCAGGTCGGGTACGCGGTCAGCGATGGCGGCCGCGGCCTCGCGACCGTCGCCGGCATGCACGGGTTCGTAGTCACCCTTGCGCAGGGCGAAAGCCACCATGTCGCGGATGGCGGGCTCGTCGTCGACTATCAGGATGCGTTTTTGCACTTCCGTACCGTGTCATTTGCAGGCGTTGGGTGCAAGTAGATAAAACTTTTGTGACGGTAGCGTTACTGGTGCGGCCAAGGACCCCCAGCAAGCAACCGGATCAGCTGTTGTCGGCGGGCAAGTCCTGGGGCTTGACCCGGCGGCGGCGCATCTCAAGAACCTCGGGGGTGATGGCCGCGATCCGGGCTTCGATGCGGGCCCGCTGGATGTAGCTGATGTCGGAGCGCTTGAGCAGGGCATTGAGCTGGTTGAGCGCGTCCTCGGCACGGCCGTTGAGGTAGGCGGTCTCGGCGTACGCTTCGCCCGCGCGCGGCAGGTCGCCGGCCAGTTCCGAGGCCCGGGCGTAGTTTTTCTGGAATAGCGGATTGTCGGCGTTGTCGGTGAGCAGGGGCCGCAGGATGGCCTGCGCGCGCTTCCCGGCATCTGCGCCGCCAATCGAGTTGAGCGTTTCGGCGAAGCTCAGGATGACGGCGCGATCGTCGGGATGGCGGGCCAGGAGCCCTTCATAACGCTTGCGCGATTCCCCCGGGTTGTGCGCGACGAAGGCGTTCTCGGCCAGCGCCAGGCCCAGCCACAGGTTGCCCGGATGCTTGCGCGACAGGGCCTGCAGCGCGTCTTCTGCGGCGGCGGGGTAGCCGACCTTCATTTGCGCCAGGGCCAGGCCGTAGCGCTGCGCATCCGTCGCCTTGGTGCCGGCCATGTCCACGGCGTTCTTCGTTTCCTTCAATGCCTTGGATGGCGTGTCGGCGCTGAGCACGCGCAGGCGCTCCCGCGCCCAATCGAACATCCGGACCGGCTCGGGTGCAACGCCGCTGCTGGCGGCGGTTAGTCCCCACGGCAACAGCAGGTTGGCGTTCGAGGCCTGGCTCGGCTTGTAGTTCGGCTTCTCCCGCTGCAGGCGCTGCGCGCGCTCGCGGGCTTCACTGAGGCGCGTGGTGTTGACCGGATGCGTCTGCAGGTAGGCCGGGGTGTTGTAGCCGCCCGAGTTGCCGCGGGTGAGCCGCTCCATGCGCTCGAAGAAGTTGGCCATGCCGTCGGCTTTGTAGCCGGCATTGAACAGGGTCTGGATGCCGACACGATCGGCCTCGGACTCGCCCGATCGCGTGTAGTCGATCTGTCGTTGCGCCGCGAGCGCCTGGCCGCCGACCACGGCCGCCATGATGGCATCGTCGCTGCTGGTGGCGCCGCCGTCGCTGCCGCGGCCGCTTTGCTGGGCCGCGATGATCATGCCCACGGTCGCAAGCATGATCGGCAACTGGTCCTTCTTGGCGCGTTCGACGGCGCGCAGTACGTGGCGCTGGGTGACATGCGAAATTTCGTGGGCGACCACGCCGGCAACCTCGTCTTCGCTTTCCGCGGTCAGCACGATGCCGGCATTGATGCCGATGTAACCGCCGAGGGTGGCGAACGCGTTGATCTGCCGGTCGCGCATCAGGAAGAAGTTGAACGGCTGGGCCGGTCGGTCGGAAGCCGCGCCGAGCCGGTGCCCCATGGTTCCCATCCAGCTGTCGATCAAGGGGTCTTCCAGCAGGTAGCCGAAGCGGCGCAGCTGGTAGAGCGTGTACGCCCCGTACTGCGATTCCTCGGCGGGGGTCAGCAATTCACCCGCGGACGATCCGATGTCCGGCAGGCTCTTGTCCTGCGCATCGGCGGGCGAGCAGGCCAGGCCCAGTGCGAAAGCGATTGCGGTAGCCAGCAGGATCGGGCGCAAGGCAGACTCCATCTATTCGCACAAGCATGCCGCATCGACGCCGGGGAGGGGTGAATCGGGGGTTAAGGTTCGTCTCGATCCTTTCACCGGCTTCGACCACCGGGACTGTAAAATGTTCCGTATCGGACCCATGTAGTGGGGACACAGGAGATTTGGATGCCCGAAGTCATCATGTACAGCACCGCCGTCTGTCCGTATTGCGTCGCCGCGAAGAACTTCCTGAAGTCCCGCGGCCTCGGCTACCAGGAAGTCAGGGTGGACACCGACCCGGCGGCGCGCGCACTGATGATGGAGCGCACCCGGCGCACGTCCGTGCCGCAGATATTCATCAACGGCACCCACGTGGGCGGCTATGAGGAACTCGTCGCGCTCGACCGCAGCGGCGGCCTGGCCCCCCTGGTGGAGGCCTCGCCATGAGCCAGGATGCGGAGTCGGACCGGCTGAAGGAATTCACCGAATTCCGGCAGCGGATGAATGACCGCATCCTCGGCCATGACAACCAGGTGGTGAAGCGTTTCTTTGCCCTGGATACGCAGACCTACAAGCCCGGCGCGCTGGACGTGAAGACCAAGGAGCTGCTCGGACTGGTCGCGTCCATGGTGCTGCGTTGCGACGATTGCATCAGCTACCACGTCGCCCAGTGCAAGGAAGCCGGGGTCAACCGGGACGAATTCTTCGAGGCCTTCAGCGTCGGGCTGGTGGTGGGTGGCAGCATCGTCATACCGCACCTGCGCCGGGCGGTCGATTTCCTGGATCGCATCGAAGGCGAGGGCGCCCATGCAGCCGCCCCCGGCCACGACCACAGCTGAGACTGTGGGAGCGGCCTTGGCCGCGATGAGCTTGCAGGCAATCGCGGCCAAGGCCGCTCCCACGGGCCGCTCCAGCAGGCCGCTGTTATACTGCCCACTGACCGCGATCCGGATGCGTCAGTCTTCCAGTAAAATCAATAACTTGGACTGAAGGCGGCCGGTTTTCGGATGACCTGAAACCACGCGGCGGGGCGGGACCCCGACAGCCGGCAACAGTCCGGTTCCGCACCACCCATTGGTTGCCATGCGCCTTTCCACGATCAAGCTGTCCGGCTTCAAGTCCTTCGTCGATCCCACCGTGCTGCACCTGCCGACCAACATGACCGGCGTCGTTGGTCCGAATGGCTGCGGCAAGTCCAACATCATCGACGCCGTGCGCTGGGTGATGGGCGAGAGCTCCGCCAGCCGACTGCGCGGCGACAGCCTGACCGACGTGATCTTCTCCGGTTCGTCGTCCCGCAAGCCGGTCAGCCAGGCTACGGTCGAGCTGGTTTTCGACAATGCCGAGGGCGCGATTGGCGGCGAATACGCGCGCTATGCCGAGATTTCGGTCAAGCGCTCGGTCAGCCGCGACGGCCAGTCCAACTACTACCTCAACGGCGCGCGCTGCCGCCGGCGTGACATCACCGACTTGTTCCTCGGCACCGGCCTTGGCGCACGCAGCTACTCGATCATCGAGCAGGGCATGATTTCGCAGATCATCGAAGCCCGCCCGGAAGACCTGCGCGTTTACCTGGAAGAAGCCGCCGGCATTTCCAAGTACAAGGAACGGCGCAAGGAAACCGAAACCCGCATCCGCCACACCCGCGAAAACCTCGAGCGCCTGACCGACCTGCGCGAGGAAGTGGACAAGCAGATCGACCACCTGAAACGCCAGGCGCGCGCCGCCGAGCAATACCAGGGCCTGCAGGCCGAGCGACTGAACAAGGACGCGCAACTCAAGGCGCTGGAATACCGCAAGCTCGATGCCGAACTCGCTGGTTTCCGCGAACTGCTGACCCAGGACGAGCTGAAACTTCAGCAGATCCTTGCCGACCAGCGCGCGGCCGAAGCCCAGATCGAAACCTGCCGTGTGCAGCAGGGCGAAGCCAGCGAAAAACTCGGCGCGGTGCAGGCCGAAGGCTATCGCGTCAGCGGCGAACTGGCGCGCATCGAACAGCAGATCACCCACCAGCGCGAACTGCGGCAGCGACTCGAGACCGCGCGCGCCGAGGCTGATGCCGCGTTTGCGCAGATTGGCGAGCACATCACCGGCGATGAACGCCAGATGGGCGAACTGCGCACCACGATCGCCGAGTCGGATCCGCGCCTGGCCGCACTTAACGCCGAAGATGAACAACGCCAGGAAGCCTTGCGCGTGGCGGAAGCCGCGCTGCACGACTGGCAGCAGCGCTGGGACGCGTACGCACGCGCCCAGTCGGAGTCCTCGCGCTGGGCGGAAGTCGAGCGCACCAAGATCGAATACCTGGAAAAGCAGGCCGCCGATGCCGCCCGTCGTCGCGACGTGCTGTCCGCGGAGCGCAGCGGCCTCGATACGGCCGCACTGCTTGCATCGCTGGCGACGATGTCGGCCGAGCACGACCAGAACAAGTCCGGGCTCGATGGCCTTGCCACCGCCCTGGAAGAACGCAAGACGGCCCTGTCCGTGCTGCAGGAACAGCAGCGCCAGATGCAGGCCGAGTTGTCGGACACGCGCAAGCAGATCCAGGCGGCGCGCGGCCGGCTCGCTTCGCTGGAAGCGTTGCAGCATGCGGCGCTGGGCCAGGAAAAGAATGTTGCGCTCGACTGGCTGAAGGCCCAGGGCCTGCAGGACAAACAGCGCCTGGGCGAGGCACTGGACGTGGACGCGGGCTGGGAAGCCGCGGTCGAGACCGTGCTCGGCAACCTGCTGGAAGCCGTGGCCGTGGATTCGCCGGAAGAATGGTTCGATGCGCTGTCGAGCTTGGGCCAGGGTCGCGTCGCCCTCGTTTCATCGAGCGCCGATGCCAGTTTCCCGGTGCCGCCCGATTCACTGGCCGCACGGGTGCGCGGACCGGCATCGGTGCGCCGTCTTCTGGCCAGCGTGCATGTCGCCGATGATGTCGCGCAGGCAAGTGCCTTGCTCGCCCGGCTCGACGGCACGGAAGCGGTGGTGACCCGCGCCGGCGAGTGGTTCGGCAAGGGCTGGATTCGCGTGCTTCGCAGCGGTGAAGCGCAACAGGGCGCGCTGGCGCGCGAGAGCGAAATCAAGCAGCTCCGCGCCGAAATCGAAGCCCTGGCTGCACGCGAGACCCGACACAACGACGCGCTGACCAGCATGCGCGACCGCCTGCTGGAAGCCGAACAACTTCGCGAAGACGCCCAGCGCGGCCTGTACCTGAGCCATCGCGGCGTGTCCGAACTGGCCGGCCAGTTGCAGGGACTACGCAGCCGCGTCGAGACCGCGCAAGGTCGCGTCGCGCACATCGATACTGAACTGGCGACATTGGCGCAGACCCTGGACGAATCGCAGACGCAGGCCCGCGAAGCGCGTGCACGCCTGGGCGATGCCGTGGCGCGCATGGGCGAGCACGAAACCGAACGGCAGCAGCTCGACGCCTTGCGACGCAGCCTCAGCGAGGCGCGCGACACGGCTCGCAACCAGGCCCGCGAAGCGCGCGAGGCGGCCCATCAGCTCGCGCTTTCACTTGAAGCGCAGCGCGCGCGAGTGCTTGCCCTTACCCAGTCACTGGCACGCATGGGCAGCCAGCGGGCACAACTGGAGTTGCGCCTGAATGAATTGCTCGGGCAATTGGCCGAAGGCGACGCGCCGATCCTCAAGCTGCAGTCGGAACGGCAGACCGTACTCGACCAGCGCGTGCTGGTGGAAAAGGAACTCGGCGCCGCGCGTTCGGCGCTGGATGGCGTCGAGAACGAGCTGCGCAAGTACGAACAGACCCGCCAGCAGCGCGACCAGCAAGCCCTGGCGCAACGCGAGGCGATCGGTGCGCGGCGCCTGCAGGAACAAGCCGTCAGCCTGAAGGCCGGGCAGATCAGCGAAGCGATTGCCGCCGCCGGCCTCGAGCTGGAAACCGTGGTCCAGGCCCTGCCGGAAAATGCCGATTTCGAGATCTGGACCAAGGCGCTGGCCGACATTGACGCAAAAATGCGCCGACTCGAGCCGGTGAACCTGGCCGCGATCCAGGAATACGGTGAGCAAAGCGAGCGCAAGACCTACCTGGATGCGCAAAACGCCGACCTGTGCCAGGCGCTGGAGACGCTGGAGAACGCAATCAAGAAGATCGATCGCGAAACCCGCGGACGCTTCAAGGAAACCTTCGACCGGGTCAATGCCGGCGTTCAGGAGCTGTATCCGCGCCTGTTCGGCGGCGGCCATGCCTATCTGGAATTGACAGGCGAGGACTTGCTCGACACCGGCGTATCGATCATGGCGCGGCCCCCGGGCAAGCGTGTTTCGAACATTTCGCTGCTGTCGGGTGGCGAGAAGGCGTTGACCGCGGTGGCCTTGGTATTCGCCATCTTCCGGCTCAATCCGGCGCCGTTCTGCCTGCTGGACGAAGTGGACGCGCCGCTGGACGAAGCCAACGTGGGTCGCTTCTCGGCGATGGTTACCGAGATGAGCGAAAAGGTGCAGTTCCTGTTCGTCACCCACAACAAGGCGACGATGGAGGCGGCGAAGCAATTGTCCGGCGTCACCATGCGCGAGCCCGGCGTCAGCCGGCTGGTGTCGGTGGACCTGGCGGAGGCCTCGCGGCTGGTGGGTGCCGCCTGAGCGCTCCGTGCGGCATAATCGGCGATAGACCGGTCCGATGGATCGGCCCCAAGCAACCTGGTTGGCACACTCCGGAGACTGGCGATGATTGAAGGACTCAGTGACACCAACATGATGCGGATCGGCATCGGCCTGGTTGCCCTGATCGTGTTCCTCGTGATCCTGTACTCCAGCCGAAACAGGCGGGGACAGGGCAGGCGCGTCGCCGCGCCGGCCGGCGACGCCGCCGACCGGGTCGAACCCACCCTTCGCGAAGTCATCGAAGCCGAAGAGGGACGGGCCGACGAACGCCAGTCCGTCGCCGGCGACGCCGTCGGTGTCCAGTCCAGCGAAGGTGATCCTTCGGCAGTGCGCCCGGCCGGATCGGTAGGAAGCCGGCCTGCTGGCGAGTACGACAAGATCGTTTCCATCTTCCTGGTGGCGCGCGCAGGCCAGTCGCTCAGCGGCTCCGACCTGGTGGTGGCCTCTGAGAAGGCCGGGCTGGTTTACGGCCACATGAATATCTTCCACCGCATGGTGGACAAGCATCCCGAGCTCGGTCCGATCTTCAGCGTCGCCAACCTGGTGAAGCCTGGTTACTTCGACCTGCGCAGCATCAAGGAACTGCAGACGCCGGGCATCAATTTCTTCATCACGCTGCCCGGCCCGATGTCGGCGCTGGATGCATGGGATACCTTGTTGCCGACGGCGCAGCGCATGGCCGAGCTGCTCGACGCCGTGTTGCTGGACGAAGAACGCAATGCCCTGGGTCGCCAGCGCATCGCCAATATCCGCGACGAGATGCGCGCCTACGATCGCGCCCGCGAGAAGATGAATATCCGACCGGGTCGCTAGGCCATGGGCGAGGTCGCCAAGCGCGCAGCCCGGCTGCGCGAGCTGATCGACGAGGCCAATTACCGCTATCACGTGCTCGACGATCCGACCATTGCGGACGTGCGGTACGACGCGTTGATGCGCGAACTGGAAGAGATCGAGCAGGCGCACCCGGAACTTCGCAGTCCGGACTCGCCCACCTTGCGAGTCGGCGCAAAAGCGCAGGGCGAGTTCGCGCCCGTGCACCACGCCAAGCCCATGTTGTCGCTGGGCAATGCCTTCTCCGAACAGGAGGTGCGGGAATTCGTCGCGCGGATCAGCACCAGCCTGGGTGAACCGGCACCCTCGTTTTCCACCGAGCCCAAGCTCGACGGCCTGGCCATCAGCCTGCGCTACGAGGATGGCGTATTCGTGCGCGGCGCGACGCGCGGCGACGGCGCCACCGGCGAAGACGTGACGGCGAACCTGCGAACCATCCGGGCTATTCCGCTGCGCCTTCGCGGCGATGCGCCGAAGCTGATCGAGGTTCGCGGCGAAGTCTTCATGCCGCGCGCCGCGTTCGAGGCTTTCAATGCGCGCGCGCGCGCCAAAGGCGACAAGCCGCTGGCAAATCCGCGCAACGGCGCTGCCGGCTCGTTGCGGCAACTCGATTCGAGGATCACGGCCTCGCGCCCGCTCAGCTTCTACGCCTATGCGCTCGGCGCGATCTCGGGCTGGACTCCGGCGCCCCGCCATTCGGGCGTGCTGCAGCAGTTCCGCGATTTTGGCTTGCCGGTTTGCCCCGACGTGGGCATTGCCGTTGGCGCGGAGGGATTGCTGGCCTACTTCGAACGCATCGGCGCGCGTCGCGACAAGCTTCCCTATGACATCGACGGCGTGGTCTACAAGCTCGACCGCCTGGACCAGCAGGAGGCGATGGGTTTCGTCTCGCGCGCGCCGCGCTGGGCGCTGGCGCACAAGTTTCCCGCGCAGGAACAGACCACGCGGGTCGAGGCCATCGACGTGCAGGTGGGACGCACCGGCGCCATCACTCCCGTCGCCCGGCTTGCGCCGGTGAACGTCGCCGGCGTGGTGGTGACCAACGCAACCTTGCACAACGCCGACCAGATCGCGCGCCTGGATGTGCGCGTAGGCGACAGCGTTATCGTGCGCCGCGCCGGCGACGTGATTCCGGAAGTGGTGAGCGTGGTCCTGGACGAGCGGCCGCGCGACGACGACGGCACGCCGCTGAATCCACCCTTTTCGATGCCGACGTCCTGTCCGGTATGCGGTTCGGACGTGGTGCGTGAAGAGGGCGAGGTTGCCGCGCGATGCACCGGCGAATTGTTCTGCCCGGCGCAGCGCAAGCAATCGCTGATCCATTTCGCATCGCGGCGGGCGATGGACATCGAGGGCCTGGGCGATCGGCTGATCGACGACCTTGTCGAGCTCGGCTACCTGTCCACCGTCGCCGACTTGTACCGGTTGACGCTGGACGATTTCCTCGAGATGCGCCGGCGTGCCGACCAACGCGATGGCACCGTGCCCGAGACCGCCAAGGGCGGCAAGGTGGCAAGCAAGTGGGCGCAGAACCTGCTCGACTCCATCGCAGGCAGTCGCGCGACCACGCTGGAGCGCGTGTTGTTCGCGCTGGGTATCCGTGACGTCGGCGAATCAACGGCCAAGACGCTGGCGCGCCATTTCGGTTCTCTGGACGCACTGATGTCTGCCGATGAAGCGCAACTGCTGGACGTGCCCGATGTCGGGCCGGTGGTCGCGCGGCGCATCGCCACGTTTTTCCATGAAGCCCACAACCGGGAAGTCATCGCGAAACTGCGCGCTGCCGGCGTCGCATGGGCCGAGGGTCCGCCCCAGCGATCGACGGAAGGACCATTGGTCGGCAAGACCGTCGTCCTGACCGGCGCACTGTCGGGCATGAGTCGCGACCTGGCCGGGGACAGGTTGGAGGCGCTGGGCGCGAAGGTATCGGGCAGCGTTTCGAAGAAGACCAGTTTCGTGGTGGCCGGTGAGGCTGCCGGATCCAAGCTGGAAAAAGCCATCGAACTGGGCGTCGAAGTCTGGGATGAAGCCAGGCTTTTGGATTTCCTCGACAAACACGCACAATGAGCCCTGCCGCAATCCGGGATAGCCAATGAAAGACTGGAAGCCGACCGCGTCGATCGAAGCCATGCAGGTGCGCGCGCGCCTGAACACGCTGGTTCGCCGATTCTTCCTGGAACGCGGCGTGCTCGAGGTCGAGACCCCGATACTGTCGGCAGCCGGCAATACCGATCCGAATATCGAGAGCTTCCACCTGGATTTCAGCGGCCATGTTTCGGCGGGTGCGGCGCGGCGCTGGCTGCGCACATCGCCCGAATTCCCGCTGAAGCGATTGCTGGCGGCGGGCGTGGGCAGCTGTTACGAACTGGGCAAGGTATTCCGCAACGGCGAGATCGGGCGACTGCACAACCCCGAGTTCACCATGCTGGAGTGGTATCGCCTGGGATGGGATCACCACCAGCTGATGGATGAGTGTGCCGAACTCGTGAAGGCGGCGCTGAGACTGGTGGGCAAGAGCGCAAGTATCCGCGATACAAGTTTTCGCCAGCTCTACCTCGAGCACCTCGGCATCGATCCGCTGACCGCGAGCGAGGCGGAATTGCGCGCGCCGCTGGCTGTGTTCGACATTCGCGCCGAAGGCCTTACGCGCGACGACTGGCTGGACCTGCTGATGACCCACCTGATCCAGCCGTCCATTCCCGACAACCGCATCTTGCTGGTGTACGACTATCCCAAGAGCCAGGCAGCGCTGGCCCGGATCCGCCAGGGCGACATCCCCGTTGCGGAACGTTTCGAGGTCTATCTTGGCCCAGTGGAGCTCGCCAACGGTTATCGCGAACTCAGCGACGCCGACGAACAGCGCGAGCGATTCGTACGCGACCTGAGCCGGCGAAAGAAGAAAGGCGATTCGATTCCGCCCATCGACGAGCGACTGTTGGCCGCACTGCCCGCGCTGCCCGATTGCTCGGGCGTGGCCATGGGCCTGGATCGCCTGCTGATGATGATGCTGGACGCCGAGCGAATCGCGGACGTCATCGCCGTGCCCTTCGACCGGGCCTGAAGCAAGGCCTGGAAAAAGCGCCGCCCTCAGGCCAGTCCGGGAATGCCCTCGGCGGGTGCCGTGGCCACCATCACCCGGTTGCGCCCTTGGGCCTTGGCCTCGTAAAGCGCCTGGTCGGCCTGCATCAACAGGCTCTCCGGCGTCTGTCCATGCTCCGGGAAAATCGCCACGCCGATGGAGGTGGTGAGTTTCGGCAGCAGTTGGCCTTCGTGCATCACGTCCATCCCGGCCAGCACGCGCATCAGCTCACCTGCGCGGCGCAGGGCAACGCCGATGTCCATCTCGGGCGCGATCAATACGAATTCCTCGCCGCCCTGGCGGCAGGCGATGTCCTCGCTGCGCGAGTAGCTTTGCAGGATGCGCGCGAAAGCGACCAGCACCGCATCGCCTGCGGGATGTCCGAAGCGGTCGTTGAAATCCTTGAAGTGGTCCAGGTCGAAGGCGAGCACCGTCAACGACAATCCGCGGCGCTTGCTGCGCGAGAGTTCGCGGCCCAGGGATTCACTCAGGTAACGACGGTTGAACAAGCCGGTCAGCGGATCGCGCACCGACAGGTCGCGCAGGCTTTGTCGCAGTTTCAGGTTGGCCAGCGCCAACGCCAGCTGATCGGCGGCGGCGACCGCCACCTGCAGTTTCGGAAAGGCGCCGGTGCCGTGCGCACTCAGGTAGATCCAGCCCAGCGATTCGCCCTGGGCGACCAGTGGGATGCAGGCGGCACTGAATGATTCGCCGCCTTCAACCGCAGCCACGTGTGCGCATAGGCTTTCCGGCGATGCGCTGTTGCCCAGGTGCATGCGCTTGCGTTGCATGCACCAACAGTCTTCGGCGCTGGCCTGGTTGTGGGTATTGCCGGCGTGGATTCCCCACAGATGGGTGGCTTCGGCAAGGCCCTCGCCATCGATCAGCGGATAGATGGTGCCGGCGCTGTCGGGCAGCAACAGGGACAGCATCTGCTCGCTGATCTGCAAGGCTTCAGCCAGGTCGGTGCAGCCGATCAGCAGATTGCCGTATCGGCCCAGCAAGGCAAGGTCGGTGCTTCGCGATTCCTGGCTCACCTGCAGCTTCTGCAGGTCGAGGCGGGCAGTTTCAGCCAATTGCTCGCTGGCGAGGGCGCGTTCTTCGGCCTGGGCCAGCAATTGGTGCACGGTGGCGATCAGGATCAGGCCGCAGGCGAGGGTGCCGGCGACGACCAGCGGGCTCTTCAGGGCCAAGGCCAGGCTCGTCACGAGGACCAGCAACAGGCCCGCCAGGCCGTAGAAGGCCGGCCGCGCGTGCCCAGGTCGCAAGGCTAGTCTCATGCCATGCACCTTAGGGGCTTTGTGGGGGGCTGACAATGCGGTGCGTGTGCGGGCGATCACAGCTCGCAAGATGAATTGCCGCTGAGCGTTGCAGGCTTGCGACGCAGTATTCGAAACGCATTCATCGGACGCCGAATATCTTTGCCTCGTCGACAGCGAGTCGATGGGTCAATTTTGGAGAATGGGCGATGAAAAGAATCTTCAAACCTGGTTTCCTGGCAGGGCTTGCGCTTGCCCTGGCGGCAGTCGCCGGTGGTGCCCAGGCAGCCTACGGCTACCAGGGCGGCTACTACGACAGCCGGTATCGCGACGATGGCTATCGCGATTCATACGATCGCGCGGTTCGCTGCGAGTCGCGCAATGGCCGCACGAACTATTGCCGCATGGATACCCGCGGCGGCGTAAGACTGATTGCCCAGATGTCGCAAAGCGCGTGCATCCGTGGCCGTACCTGGGGCGTCGGCCGGGATTCGGTATGGGTGACTCGAGGCTGCCGCGGACGTTTTGTTGCCGCGAGCTATCGTGATTCCCGCTACGGCTACCGCAATGACCGGTATGACGATCGTTACGCTGATCGCTACGACGATCGCTACGGCTACGGCTATGGTTCCGGCCGGGTGATCCGTTGCGAATCGCACGATGGCCGTTACAACTTCTGTGGAAGCTATGGTTACGGTGGTCGCGCGCAGCTTCGCCGCCAGCTCAGTGATTCCAGTTGCCGCTTGAACGTGAGCTGGGGCACTCGCAATGGCGGCGTCTGGGTGGATCGCGGCTGCCGCGCGGAGTTCGTGATCTACTGACTGGGCTTGCTTCGCGGCCGCGCGGCAGTCGATGCCTTCTTGCGTGCTGATTGAGCCGCTTTCGTTGCCTTCGCAGCCTTCTTCGCAGGCGCTGCTGGCTTCAGTGTCGGACTGGCGAATTCGGCGACACGCAGCCCCCAGGTGGTGGCCAGGCGCAGCGGCGGCAGGGCAAGCGTCAGTGCTTCTGCGCTCCAGCGCCGCAGCGTCGTCGGCGCCAGGTTCAAGGCGTCCGACAAGGGTGCGGGCAGCCAGTCGGCGCCAGCGCGTCGCAAGCGACAGACGCTGTCGGCATAGCGACCCGCGGCCCAGGTGGCGGCAACGGCTTTCGCGGTAGCGGTGATCAGAGGCTCCAGCGGCGTGTAGCGGATCAGTGGGCTGCTGACGCTGTCCGGCACCCAGGCCCTCAACACCGACTTCAATCCCTCTTGCGAAGCCAGCGGGGTCATCACGCTCTGCGTTTGCGCCACTGCGAGGATGCCCTCGACTTCCCAGCCCGCGGGCTTGAGGTGGTAACGCGCGTAGATCTGTTTCACCAGCAGGCGCTGGATACGTTCCGGCGCGTCGCCACGGCCCGCATCGGTAACGGCGCGCGGCAGGAAGGGCTTCATCATCGGCAGGCGGTCGAGGGCCACCTGCAGCGCCGCAGCGGCGCCTGCCTTGACGCAGGCGGCGTGCAGCGTGCGTTCGACGCCGGACTCGGGCAGCACCACTTCGAGATTCGCGGCGTCGGCCTTCGGGGCAGGTTTTCGAGTAATTGCCATGCCCCAGCATAACGCGGGCCAGCGAGCCCTGCGAAGCGGGCGTCCAGCCCGGCTAAACTAGGCCATCGCCCAGGAAAACCGACATGGACTTCGACCGATACGACCACATCCGGCCCATCCGATGGCACGACGGCATGCTGTCGCTGCTGGACCAGCGCAAATTGCCCTTCACGGTGCAATACCTCGACTGCAGGAGCAGCCACGAGGTCAGCCAGGCGATACGCGACCTGGTCGTGCGCGGTGCACCGGCGATCGGCATCGCGGCGGCCTTCGGTGTGGTACTGGCAGCCGATGGCGTGGACGCGGCGACCGGCGCGGCAGCGATGCAGGCCATGGAGCCCCGGATCGTCGAGCTGAATGCTGCAAGGCCAACTGCAGTGAACCTGATGTGGGCCATCGCGCGCATGCGCGGCGTGCTGGCGACGGCGGGCGCTAACTGGCGTTATGCGATCGAGTCCGAGGCCACCGCCATCGAGCGCGAAGACCTGGCAGCCAACCGCCACATGGGCGAGTTGGGCGCCAACCTGATCTCGCCCGGCTCGGGCGTCCTGACCCATTGCAATACCGGATCGCTGGCGACCGCCGGCTTCGGCACCGCGCTCGGCGTGATCCGCGCCGGGGTCGCGATGGACCGTATCCAGCGCGTGTACGCAGGCGAGACCCGGCCCTGGCTGCAAGGCGCGCGCCTTACCGTCTGGGAACTTCGCGAAGACGGCATTCCGGCCACTCTCATCGCCGACGCGGCCGGCGCCCACCTGATGAAAACGGGCGTGGTGCAGTGGCTGATCGTCGGCGCCGACCGCATCTGCGCCAATGGTGATACGGCCAACAAGATCGGAACCTACGCGCATGCCATTTCCGCCCGCCACCACGGGGTGAAGGTGATGGTGGTGGCGCCTGCATCCACGGTGGACATGGCCACGGCCCGCGGCGAAGACATCCACATCGAGGAGCGCGATGGCGCCGAATTGCTGTCCATGTCCGGCGTGCGCACTGTGGCCGACGGCGTATCCGCGTTCAACCCGGTATTCGACGTGACGCCGGCCGGGCTGATCGATGCGCTGGTCACCGAACGGGGCGTGATCGAGCATCCCGACGGTGAGAAAATGGCGGCCATGTTCGGGCCGGTGTCAAGGGCCTGAAACCCCTGATTTTCATGGGCTTTCCGGCTGCCGCGAAGGTCCCGGTTCTGGTATGATTTCCCGTCTGCGAAAGCAGCCTGCGGCGCGCGTTCGCGCCACCCCAAAAACTGCGGAAATCGGATCAAAGAATGGCAGAGCTGGCGAAGGAAATCATCCCGGTAAACCTTGAAGACGAGATGCGCAGGAGTTACCTCGATTACGCGATGAGCGTGATCGTGGGGCGCGCCCTCCCGGATGTCCGCGACGGCCTCAAGCCCGTCCATCGCCGCGTGTTGTTCGCCATGCACGAGCTGGGCGCGCATTCCAACAAGCCCTACTACAAGTCCGCCCGAATCGTCGGTGACGTGATCGGTAAGTACCATCCGCACGGCGACCAGTCGGTGTACGACACCCTGGTGCGCATGGCCCAGCCGTTCTCGCTGCGCTACATGCTGGTGGACGGGCAGGGCAACTTCGGTTCGGTCGACGGCGACTCCGCCGCCGCCATGCGATACACCGAAGCGCGCATGGCCAAGCTGACGCACCAGCTGATGGCCGACATCGACAAGGACACCGTCGATTTCCAACCCAATTACGACGAGAAGGAACAGGAACCGACGGTCATGCCGACCCGGGTCCCGAACCTGCTCATCAACGGTTCGGCCGGCATCGCGGTCGGCATGGCGACTAACATCCCGCCGCACAATCTCACCGAAGTCATCAACGCGACCATCGCGCTGATCGACGATCCGGAAGCGACCATCAGCGACCTGATGCAGTACATTCCGGGCCCCGACTTCCCGACTGCGGCCATCATCAACGGCGCCGCCGGCATCCATGCCGCGTACCACACCGGCCGCGGCCGGGTCCGCATGAAGGCCCGAGCCGACATCGAGATCAACGAGGACAATGGTCGCGAGTCGATCATCGTCACGGAGCTGCCGTACCAGGTCAACAAGGCGCGGCTGATCGAAAAGATCGCCGAGCTGGTGAAGGAAAAGAAGATCGAGGGCATCTCGGAATTGCGCGACGAGTCCGACAAGGACGGCATGCGCATCTACATCGAGGTCAAGCGCAACGAGTCGGCCGAGGTCATCCTCAACAACCTGTACTCGCAGACGCAGCTTGAAAGCGTGTTCAGCATCAACATGGTGGCGCTGGTGGACGGCCGGCCGCAGTTGCTGAACCTCAAGCAGGTGCTGGAAGCCTTCGTGCGCCATCGCCGCGAAGTGGTTACGCGTCGCACCATCTTCGAATTGCGCCGGGCCCGCGCACGCGCGCACATCCTGGAAGGCTTGACCGTCGCGCTCGCCAACATCGACGAGATGATCGAACTGATCAAGACGTCAGAAAGCCCCGCCGTCGCCAAGGACCGCATGCTCGCCAAGAGCTGGGAGCCGGGCCTGGTGCGCGCGCTGCTGGGTGCGGTTGGCGCCGAAGCGTCGCGTCCCGAAGACCTCACGATGGAATTCGGACTCCACGAGAATGGCTATCGCCTGACCGAAGTTCAGGCGAAGGAAATCCTGGAAATGCGCCTGAACCGCCTGACCGGGCTGGAACAGGAAAAGCTGACCGACGAATACCGCCAGTTGCTGGAAACCATCGCCGGCCTGATCCGCATCCTGGAAAATCCGGATGTGCTGCTCGACGTGATCCGCACCGAGCTGCGAAACCTGCAGGAAGAATTCGGCGACGAGCGTCGTACCGAGATCCGCCCGGGCGAGGAAGACCTCGACATCCTGGACCTGATCGAATCGGAAGACGTGGTGGTCACGCTTTCGCACGCCGGTTACGCCAAGCGCCAGCCGACCACCGCCTACCGCGCGCAGAAGCGCGGCGGCAAGGGTCGTTCGGCCACGGCGGTGAAGGAAGAGGATTTCATCGAGCGCCTATGGGTGGTCAACACCCATGACACGCTGCTGACCTTCACCAGCGCCGGACGCGTGTTCTGGCTGAAGGTGTACCAGTTGCCGGACGCGGGCCCGAACTCGCGCGGCCGCCCGATCATCAACTGGATTCCGCTGGAACAAGGCGAAAAAGTGCAGGCAGTGCTGCCGGTGCGCGAATTCAGCGAACGCATGTACGTGTTCTTCGCCACCCGCGACGGCACCGTCAAGAAGACGCCGCTGTCGGATTATTCTCGTCCGCGTTCGACCGGCATCTGGGCGATCAACCTCGATGAAGGCGACGGCTTGGTGGACGTGCAGATGACCAACGGCTCGCGTGACATCATGCTGTTCGCGTCCAACGGCAAGGCCGTGCGCTTCGCTGAAGGTGAAGTCCGTTCGATGGGTCGCACCGCCACCGGCGTGCGCGGCATGAAGCTGGCCAAGGGCGAAAGCGTCAAGAGCATGATCGTGGTGGACGGCGATGGCGACATCCTGACCGCCAGCGAGAATGGCTTCGGCAAGCGCACCGGGCAGGCCGAATATCCGCGCAAGGGGCGTGGCACGCAGGGCGTGATTGCGCTGCAGACCAGTGACCGCAACGGCGCGCTGGTCGGCGCGATCCAGCTGACCGAGCAACACGAGATCTTGCTGATCTCCGACCAGGGCACGCTGGTCCGCACCCGCGCGGCGGAAGTGTCGCAGGTCGGCCGCAACACGCAGGGCGTGACGCTGATGCGCGTGGCTGGCGACGAGAAGCTGATTGCCGTGGAACGCCTGGACGTGGTCGATGCCATCGCCGAGGGTGAAGAAGCCGCGCCGGATGCCGGCGTCGAGCCGGGCGAGCCGGCACCCGCCTGAACCGTGATGCGGTAGGCGTCCGCGACCCACAGGTTGCGGACGCCGTCGAACAAGGCCGAACACTCATGGATTTTTCACCCGGCTTGGCCCTAAGCTGGGGCAAGTCTTCCGGGGTCGCCATGCATCCTTCGTATCCACGCATTCGTCCGGCGCTGATCGCGCTGGCCTTGTCATTTTTTGCCGCCGTCCCCGCCATCGCCGACCAGGCCCTGCCTTCGCCCGCCGACGACAATCGGATTGCCGCCGCCAGGGACCGTGTGCTGCCCGTGGTCGTCAGCATCCTGACGGTGCGCCAGGATTATCGACAGGGTGAGCCTTCGCTCAGCGTCTCCAGCGGCAGCGGTACCGTCGTCAGCGAAGCGGGGCACATCGCCACCAACGCACACGTCACGCAGAACGGAAAATCCTTCCGCGTCGTGTTCGCCGATGGTCGCGAACTGCCGGCCAAGCTGGTCGGCACGGATACCCTGTCCGACCTTGCCGTGTTGCAGGTGCAGCCGGCCGCGCCGGAAAAATTCGCCTTCGCGCAATTCGCGACGCAGCTCGACTTGCGGCCGGGCGACACGGTGCTGGCGATGGGCGCGCCCTGGGGACTGTCCAATTCGATGAGCGCGGGTGTCGTGAATAATCCGCGCCGCCTGCTGGTGTCCTTGTTCGATGACGAGGCCGAATACGAAGACAGCCTGAGCGAGGACGAACCCACGGGTCGTTACTACGCATGGATCCAGCACGATGCCTCGATCGCGCCCGGCAATTCGGGTGGCCCGCTAGTCGACCTGTCGGGACGAATCGTCGGCGTGAACACGCGCGGCATGATCGTGGGCGGCGACCTCGCCTTCGCCATCCCCGGCGCCGAAGCGGGCCGTATCGTCGAGTCGCTGATCCAGAAAGGAAAGGTGCCGCGTGTATCGCTGGGTTTCCGCCTGCGATCCCTGAAGGGCACGCCCTACACGCAGGGCGTGCTGGTCAATGCCGTCGAACGCGGTTCGCCACCGGAAAAGGCGGGCCTGCAGGCAGGCGACCGCATCCTCAGCCTGAATGGCAGCCCGATCACCGCGCTGCAACCGATCGACGTGCCGCAGGTACAGCAGGCCATCGCCGAGCTGCCCATCGATTCGATGGTGTCACTGCAGGTCAGCCGCAATGGCACGCAGCGCGAGATCAAGCTCAAGGCGCTGGCGCAGGCTACCGAGCGCGGCCGCGAATCGGCGCTGGCAGCTTATGGCATGTCCGCCTCGGAACTGACGCCGGCCATGGGCAAGCGCCGCAACATCCAGGCCGAGTCCGGCGTGCTGGTAACGGGAATCAGGCCGGGCGGCCCCGCTGCCGTGGCGCGGCCGGAGATCGCGGCAGGCGTGGTGATCAGCGCCGTCAACGGCAAGCCCGTGGCGAAACTCGACGACATGCTGGCGCAGGCGGCGACGGCCACCGAAGAAAAGCCGCTGGTGCTGCAACTAGAGAGCAACGGCTCGCAACGCCTCAGCCTGTTGAAGCCGGTGTTCGGCGACCAGTCGCGTGAACCGCTGCCCGAGCTGCCCAAGTCCTGGGTCGGCGTGGAAGTTCAGCCTTTCACCAGCACGCTCGCCAAGGACATCGGTTTGCCCAGCGCGGGTTTCCGCATTTCGCGAATCTATCCGGGCAGTCCGTTGGCGAAGGAGGGCGCACGCGTCGGCGACTTGCTGGTCGCCATCGACGGCGAACCGCTGAAGCCGGCCAATGATATTTCGTCGGAAGGATTCGACCAGCGCGTGCACGACCTCAGCGTGGGAACCACCGCCAAGTTCACCGCGATGCGCGACGGCAAGCCACAGCATTTCGAACTGGCCGTCTTGCCCTCGCCGGTCGAGACGTCGGGATTGCGTACGCTCGCGAGCGGCCGCCTTCGCGCGCAGTTGCGCGAGCTGGGCTTCTACGATCGGGTGAACCTGCGCTTGAATTCCGACAAACAGGGCGTATACATCGATGGCGTGGAGAGTGGTGGCGCAGCCGGCCTGGCGCACCTGCGTCGCGGAGATGTCATCACCCACCTTGGCAACGAGGCGATCAGCACGCCCAACCAGCTGTCGAAGGCCCTGGAAACCGCGCTGGCCTCGCCGGGCGACAACCTTATACCGCTGCAGGTAATTCGCGGTACGCAAACCCGGATCCTGTTCCTTGAACGTTATTGGCTGAACGCGGACGCCACGGAGAAACCATGAAGATCGCCATCCTCCTCGCCTCGGTCCTGCTCGCCTTGCCCACGGCCGGGTTTGCAGCCGATGCCGCCCCCGGCATTGCACCGGTTGGACGCGATGATGCGCAGGACTATCGCGCCATCTACCGGTCGTTGACGGCGCAGCACGCCGCTTCGGTAGTGACCGTCAAGTTCGTCATGTCGGTGACCTCGTCGGGCAAGGAAGACCGCATCGAGGACCGCACGCAAGCCTTGCTGGTCAGCGCGAACGGCCTGCTGCTGGTGCCCGACCGCTCGGTCAGCGTGGACTTCCGGACTTTCATGGGCGCCGGCCAGAGTCCGGGGTCGGCGCCGGTCGCCAAGTCCAGCGAGTTTCGCGTACGCCTGGCCGGCAGCGAAGACTGGTTGCCTGCCGATCTGGTGACTCGCGACACGCAGCTGGGCCTGGCCTGGCTTCGACTGCGCACGCCACCGGCAGGGCTGACTTTCGTCGACCTGGACAAAGGCATTCGCGCCGAACCGGGCATGACCTTCTTCTCGCTGTTGCGCACGTCCGACGAGTGGGGCGGCGTGCCGGTGTTCCGCCCGGGTTTCATCATGGGCGAGACGCGGATTCCGAAGACCCTGCTGCTGGTGGACGGCGTGCCGGGCATGGCGTTCTCGGCCGAGGGCCAGCCGATGGGCTACGTGGACGTGGACTTCGGGCGGATGATGCGCTCGCGCGGCGCAAGCAACGGCCTGGGCCTGGACATGGCTGACGTGGCCTTGCAGATGACACCGATCGCCAAAGTTGCTGCCGCCACCCATCAGGCGGAAAAGCTGCCGTCCATGATGCAGCCAAAATAAAAGGCCGGCCGGCGCAATGCCGGCCGACCTTCTTGCGAAGCGTTTAGAGCCGAACGGCCTTGCCGTCGCGGATGCGCACCGAGCTGCCGACCTTCAGGTTCTTGACGCTGCTTTGGGTGACGGTTTCCAGGCGACCATCATCCATGCGCACCACGATGCGGTACTTCGTCTTCTCGGAGTTTTCGGCGATCTTCTTGCCGGCATAGGCACCACCAACGACGCCGGCGACCGTTGCCAGCTTCTTGCCGTCGCCGCCTCCGACCTGGTTGCCGATGACGCCGCCGACCACGGCGCCGGCGATCGCGCCGCCCGTGCCGCTACGGTGCCCGGTGTAAGCCTCGATGCTCTTGATCCTGCCGCAGTCGAAACAATCGGCCGAGGCCAGCATGGGAGTTGCGAGGGTTATCAGGGCGAGCAGCAGTACTGCAATCAGCTTCTTCATGGGATGCTCCTGTGGAACGAAAGGAATGGCTTGCGGCGCCGAGCGGCGGATGGATAGTCGCCCGGAATCAGGGCAGGTGCTCGAGCACGTAGTCGGCGGCTGATACCTTGAATTCGCCCGGCGCTTCCACATGCACCTGCTTGACCACGCCGTCTTCTGCATACAGCGCGAAGCGCTTGGCGCGCAGGCCCATGCCGAACGGGGTGGCGTCGAGTTCCAGGCCGAGCGCCTTGGTGAACACGCCATTGCCATCGGCGAGCATGTGCACGTTGTCCGGCACGTGCTGGTCCTTGGCCCAGGCGCCCATCACGAACGCGTCGTTGACCGACACGCAGGCGACGTCGATGCCGCGCTTGGCGAATTCTTCGAGCTTCTCGACATAACCGGGCAGGTGCTTGGCCGAGCAGGTTGGGGTGAAGGCGCCGGGCACGGCGAACAGCACGACCTTCTTGCCGTTGAACAGTTCGTCGGTGTTGATCGCCTGGACGCCGTCCTTGAGATAGTTGAGGGTGGCCTGGGGGATCTTGTCGCCTGCCTGGATGCTCATCTTTTCTCCGCGTCGTTTACAAAGGAAAACGAAGTTTAAACGAGATCGGGGCCGGGCCGCCGGCGGGGCTTGAATCTGGAAAGCCCGCGCTCACATTCGTGACAGCGGCATGAATGGCCGCGGCCGGACCAGATCAACCAGGAGGAAAGCAGACATGGGCAACAACCGATCGTTGGCGTGGAGCAGCGCCGCCAATCCGCTCCAGGAAGAAATCAAGCAGGTGTTCGACCGTTTCTTCGGCGACACCGAAACCGACGCATCCAGCGTCGTCACCAGCCAGTGGGTTCCGCGCGTGGACATCAAGGAAGAGCCCGAGCGCTTCCTGATCCTGGCCGACCTGCCGGGCGTGGACCCGAACGCCATCGAAGTGCATATGGACAAGGGCATCCTTTCCATCAAGGGCGAGCGTCGCACCGAAGCGCGCACCGAAAACGAGCGCTACTCGCGCGTCGAGCGCGCCCACGGCGTGTTCTATCGTCGATTCGCATTGCCCGAAAGCGCCAACCCCGAGGGCATCTCGGCGACCGGTCGCAATGGCGTGCTCGAAATCGCCATTCCCAAGCGCCCCGAAACCACGCCGCGCCGCATTACGGTGCAATAAGACCCTCGACGCGGACGAGGACGTAGAATTGGCCCGCGAGGCGCGCTTCGCGGGCTTTTTTCATGGAGCGGTCAATGCAGTTCAAGGATTACTACCAGGAACTGGGCGTCGAGCCCAGCGCAGGCGAGGCGGAGCTCAAGGCCGCCTATCGTCGCCTTGCCCGCAAGTACCATCCCGACGTCAGCAAGGAGAAGGGGGCCGAAGAGCGCTTCAAGTCGGTCAACGAAGCCTACGAAGTCCTGCGCGACAAGGAAAAGCGCGCCGAGTACGACCAGTTGCGCGCGAGCGGCTATCGGCCTGGCGAGGACTTTCGACCGCCACCCGGTTTCGGCCAACAGCATGGCGGCGCCGGCAATGGCGGCTTCCGCTTTGAACAAGGCATGGGCGGCGATGGTTTCAGCGATTTTTTCGAATCACTATTCGGCGGCGGCCGCGCCGCGGGCCGCGGCCCACGCGCCGCGCCGCCTCCGGGCGATCTGCGCGCAAAGATTTCCATCCCGCTGGAAGTGGCTTACGCCGGCGGCACCCAGTCCATCGGCGTGGATGGGCGCACGCTGCAGGTAAAAATTCCGGCCGGCATCCGGCCGGGACAAGTCATCCGGCTGGCCGGCCAAGGACAGTCCCAGGGACCGCACCGGTCCGACTTGCTGCTGGAGATCGACTACAAGCCGCATGGCGAGTTCGAGGTGGATGGGCGCAACATCCTGTACACCGTGTCGCTGGCGCCGTGGGAAGCGGCGCTGGGCACGACCATCAGCGTTCCGACGCTGGGTGGCAGCGTCGACCTGCGTGTGCCGGCGGATTCGGATACGGGGAAGAAATTGCGACTGCGTGGCCGCGGACTGCCGGGCAAGCCTGCGGCAGGGGACCAGATCGTCGAGATTGAAGTGACCGCGCCACGCGCGGAAACCCCGGCGCAGCGCGAACTTTACGAACAGATGGCCGAACAGTTCGGCGGCAAACCCCGCGCCTGAGGGATCAGCCCGGCACCAGCAGCGAGTTGATGACCTCGACCAACTGGTTTTCGGTGAACGGCTTGGTGATGTAGGCCTTCGCGCCCTGGCGCATGCCCCAGACCTTGTCGGTTTCCTGGTCCTTGGTGGTGACCAGAACGACCGGGATCTGCGAGGTGGTGGCTTCCTTCGAAATGGCGCGCGTTGCCTGGAACCCGTTGAGGTTCGGCATCACCACGTCCATCAGGATCAGGTCGGGCAGGGATGCCTTCGCCGCTTCGACGCCCGCGGCGCCGTCTTCGGCCGTCACTGCTTCGTGCCCGAGCTTTTCGACGATGCGCTTCATGCCCATCAGCTGCGACGGTGAATCATCAACAATCAGGATGCGTGCCATAACCCCTCCAGAGGATGCGGTGATTGTATGCCTGCATCGCGTCGCATACGCAAGGTTCGTTCACAGTTTGACGACAGTACGGCCGAATGAATCACCGGCGAGCATGGTCGGGAACACGTCCGCCAGGCCATCCAGGCCGATTTCGCGGTTGCCGATGCGACCAAGGTGCGCCGGTTTCCAGTCACTGGCGAGCCGCTGCCAGACCTGTTCGCGCACCGCTCGCGCGGTGCCGGCTGACGCAATACCCAGCAGGGACACGCCCCGGATGATGAATGGCATCACGGTGGTGGCGAGTTCATGGCCGCCAGCCATGCCGCAACTGGCGATGTTGCCGTAGGGAATGATGCAGCGCGTCAGGCCGGCCAGGGTTTCGCCGCCGACATTGTCCAGGGCGCCCGCCCAGGAGGCGGCCTCCAGCGGCCGCTGTCCCCAATGCAGTTCCTTGCGCGAGATTATTTTCGTCGCGCCCAGCGAGGACAGGAAATCGGCGTGGTCGGTCTTGCCGGTGATCGCGTGCACTTCGAAGCCCGCGCGCGAAAAGATGTCGATACCCAGCGTGCCGACGCCGCCAGAAGCGCCGGTGATGACGATCGGGCCCATGTCAGGCCGCTGGTCGTTCTGCAGCATGCGGTAGAGCGCGAGCGCGGCCGTGAAGCCGGCCGTGCCGAGCACCATGCTCTCGCGCAAATCGAGGCCAGCCGGAATCGTGATCGTGTTCTTCGCTTCCAGGCGGATCATTTCGCTGTAGCCGCCATCGCGCGTCTCGGACAGGCCGCTGCCGGTGCAGAGCACCGCATCGCCTTCGCGGAACGCGGGATCGGTGGAAGCCAGCACATGCCCGGCGACATCGATGCCGCCGTTGAGCGGGAACTGGCGAAGAATCTTGCCCTGGCCGGTACCGGCGAGGGCGTCCTTGTAGTTGACCGACGAGTACGCGGCCTTGACCAGCACTTCGCCGGTACTCAGTGCATCGGCGGAAGCCATCGTCTCGACGCCGGCGCGATAGCCGGCTGCGTCGTTGTGGATCCGAAACGCGCGGAACGGTGTCGGCGTGTTCATGGCGCGCCTCCGGAACTTCGATGCAGGATCAGTTGGCCTTGTGGATCGCCCGCTTGTCCACGGCCAGCGCGGCTTCGTGGATGGCTTCCGACATGGTCGGATGCGCATGGCAGATGCGCGCGAGGTCCTCGGCCGAACCGTGGAACTCCATCGCGACCACGCCTTCGTGCACCATCTCGGACACGTTGGCGCCGCACAGGTGCAGGCCGAGGATGCGATCGGTCTCGGCATGCGCCACGACTTTCACCAGGCCGGCGGGTTCGTTCATCGCCACCGCGCGGCCAATGGCCGCGAACGGGAACGTGCCGACCTTCACCGGGATGCCGGCGTCCTTGCATTCTTTTTCCGTCTTGCCGACCCACGCAATTTCCGGCTCGGTGTAGATGACCCAAGGCACGGTGTCGAGGTTGACGTGGCCGGGCAGGCCGGCGATCAGTTCAGCAACCGCGATGCCTTCTTCGGATGCCTTGTGCGCGAGCATGGGACCGCGCACGCAGTCACCGATGGCCCAGACGCCCTCGACGCCGGTGGCGCAGTGGCCGTCCACTTCGATCACGCCGCGCGGGCTCAGCTTCACGCCGGTGCCTTCGGCCAAGAGGCCGTCGGTAGCAGCGCGACGGCCGACCGCGACCAGCAGCTTGTCGACGACCAGCGATTGCTCGCCCTTGTCGTCGGCATAGGTCAGGTGGACTTCCTCGCCCTTGATCTCGGCCTTGCTGACCTTGGCGCCCAGCTTGATGTCGAGGCCCTGCTTCTTGAACTCGCGCGCGGCAGCCTTCGCGATGTCGGCATCGGCGGCAGCCAGGAAATCAGGCAGCGCCTCCAGGATGGTGACTTCGCTGCCGAGGCGGCGCCAGACGCTGCCCAGTTCCAGGCCGATCACGCCGGCGCCGATCACGCCGAGGCGCTTGGGCACGGCACTGATGTCGAGCGCGCCGGCATTGTCGAGGATGCGCACGTTGTCGAATTTTGCGAACGGCAGTTCGATCGGCTTGGAACCCGCGGCCAGGATGATGTGCTTGCCGGTGATTTCCGCTTCCTTGCCGTCGTGGCCCTTGATGCGCACGACCTTGCCCGGATGCAGCGTGCCGAAGCCTGCAATCGCGGTGACCGGATTTCCCTTGCTCGCCTTGAACAGGGACGTGATGCCGCCGGTGAACTGTTTGACGATCTTGTCCTTGCGGGCAACCATCGCCGGCACGTCGATGCGTGCGTTGTCGGCGCTGATGCCGTGGTCCTTGAATAGGTGCGTCAGGTTGTGGAATTGCCGCGACGAATCGAGCAATGCCTTGGACGGGATGCAGCCGATGTTGAGGCAGGTGCCGCCCAGGGCGGGCTTGCCATCCTTGCCGATGAAGGCGTCCACGCAGGCCGTCTTCAGGCCCAGCTGCGCGGCGCGAATCGCGGCCACGTAACCGCCGGGGCCGCCACCGATAATCACTACGTCGAACTGCTCGCTCATCTACGTATTCCTAATTCTTACAGGCCAAGCAACATGCGGTGCGGGTTTTCCAGCTGGTTCTTGATGTCCACCAGGAACAGCACTGCATCCTTGCCGTCGATGATGCGGTGGTCGTACGACAGCGCGATGTACATCATCGGTGCGATCACGACCTGGCCGTTTTCTGCGATCGGACGCTCCTTGATGGCGTGCATGCCCAGGATCGCCGACTGTGGTGGATTGACGATGGGGGTGGACATCAGCGAACCAAAGGTGCCGCCATTGGTGATGGTGAAGGTGCCACCCTGCAGGTCTTCAAGCTTCAGGCCGCCTTCGCGGGCCGCCTTGGCGTAGTTGGCGATGCCCTGCTCGATGTCGGCGAAGCCCTGCTGTTCGACGTTGCGCAGGACCGGCGTGACCAGGCCTTTTTCCGTCGCGACGGCGATCGAGATGTCGGCGTAGCCGTGGTAGATCACGTCGGTGCCATCCACCGAGGAGTTGACCACCGGGTACTTCTGCAAGGCGTTGGCCGCAGCCTTGGCGAAGAAGCTCATGAAGCCGAGCTTGATGCCGTGGGTCTTTTCGAACGGTTCGCCGAGTTCCTTGCGCATCGCCATCACCTTGCCCAGGTTCACCTCGTTGAAGGAGGTGAGCATGGCGATGGAATTCTTCGACTGCATCATGCGTTCGGCGATGCGCTGGCGGATGCGGGTCATCGGCACGCGCTGCTCGGGGCGGGCGCCGCCCGGTGCCGCCGAACCACCGGCCTTGATGAAGTTGACGAGGTCTTCCTTGGTCACCTGGTTGTGGCGACCCGTGCCGGCGACATCGGCCGGATTGATCTGGTTGGCTTCGGCGACGAAGCGACCCGCGGGCGACAGCTGCGAGGTGTCGGCCTTTGTGGGAGCGGCCTCGGCCGCGATTGGGGCTGCGGCGGTCTTGGGAGTCGCGGCCGAGGCCGCTCCCACAGGGGGAGTTGCAGCGGCGGCGGCAGGCGCCGGCGCGGCGGCGATCGCGCCTGCTTCAATGATCGCGACCACTTGCGAACTGGTCACCGTGTCGCCTTCCTTGAACCGAAGTTCCTTCAACACGCCGTCAACCGGCGAGGGGACTTCCAGCACGACCTTGTCGGTCTCCAGGTCCAGCAGGTTTTCGTCGCGGCGCACGCTGTCGCCCACTTTCTTGTGCCAAGTGGCGATGGTCGCGTCGGAAACGGATTCCGGAAGGACGGGGACTTTGACTTCGATGCTCATTGGCGTTGCCCTGTATGGGTTTCGATTATTCGGAGACGTGGTCGCCGTCGGCGGGATTGACCAGCGCGTCGGCAAGGAGTTTGGCCTGTTCGACCACATGCGTCGCCAGGTGCCCGCAAGCAGGCGCCGCGGAACGTGCGCGACCGGTGTAGTCGAGCACCTGGCCCGGCTGCAGGCAGGTGCGCAGGTGGTGCTGGATCTGGTACCAGGCGCCCTGGTTCATCGGCTCTTCCTGGCACCACATCACTTCCTTGGCATGGCCGAAGCGCTTAAGCTCGGCGGCCAGTTCGGCGCGTGGGAAGGGATAGAGCTGTTCGATCCGGACGATGGCGACGTCCTTCAGTTCCTTGGCGTCCGCGGCTTCCATCAGGTCGTAATAGACCTTGCCACCGCAGACGACCACGCGCTTGGCCTTGGCGGCGTCCTTGCAGCGGCTGTCCGGAATCAGGTTCTGGAAACCGCCCTTGGCCAGTTCGTCCATCGTCGAGACGGAGTTCTTGTTGCGCAGCAGGGATTTGGGCGTCATCACGATCAGCGGCTTGCGCGTGGCGCGCAGCATCTGCCGGCGAAGCATGTGGAACATCTGCGCAGGCGTGGTCGGCGTGCAGACCTGAACGTTGTTCAATGCGCACAGTTGCAGGAAGCGTTCCAGGCGCGCGGAGCTGTGCTCCGGGCCTTGCCCTTCGTAACCATGCGGAAGGAACAGCACGAGGCCGCACAGGCGGTCCCACTTGGATTCGCCGGAGGTGATGAACTGGTCGATCACGACCTGGGCACCGTTGGCGAAATCGCCGAACTGGCCTTCCCAGATATTGAGCGTCATCGGTTCGGCGGTGGAGTAGCCGTATTCGAAGGCCATCACGGCTTCTTCCGACAACAGCGAGTCGATGATGATCGCGTGCTCGGGGTCCTTGGTCAGTTCATGCAGGGGCATGTACGTACCGTCGGTCACCTGGTCGTGCAATACGGCATGGCGATGGAAGAAAGTGCCGCGACCGGAATCCTGGCCGACCAGGCGCAGGCGATAACCTTCGGTCAGCAAGGTCGCGTAGGCGAGGTTTTCAGCGAAGCCCCAGTCCATCGGCAAGTCGCCGGCCATCATCTTGCGGCGGTCTTCGTAGATCTTCGCGACGCGCGGATGCAGGGACAGGTTGGCCGGCAGCGTGTTGATGCGCTTGGCCAGGCTGTCGAGCGAGAAGCGGGCGAGGCCGGTGTTCACGGCATCCGACAGCTTGCCGGTCAGCCACGGCTTCCAGTCCACGGCGAACGGATCCGGCCCCACGTTGGCGACGTCGGTGGTCACTTCGGCGCGATCGAGCTTGTTGCGATAACCATCCACCATCGCCAACGCGGCGCTGGCGTCGATCACGCCCTGCGCCTGCAGCGCGTCGGCATAGAGTTCGCGCGTGGTCTTGCGGGCGCGGATGTTCTGGTACATCAGCGGCTGGGTTGCCGCCGGTTCGTCGGCTTCGTTATGGCCGTGGCGGCGATAGCAGACCAGGTCGATCACGATGTCGCGCGAGAAGGCCTGGCGGAAATCGAAGGCCAGTTGCGCGCAGAACACCACGGCTTCCGGGTCGTCGCCATTCACGTGCAACACGGGCGCGCCGACGATCTTCGCCGGGTCGGTGCAGTACAGCGTGGATCGCGCATCGTCCGGGCGGCTGGTGGTGAAGCCGACCTGGTTGTTGATGACGACATGCACCGTGCCGCCGACGGCAAATCCGCGCGCCTGCGACATCTGGAACAATTCCATGATGACGCCCTGGCCGGCGAAGGCCGCGTCGCCGTGGATCAAGACCGGCATCACCTGCTTGCGGCCGACATCCTGGCGGCGCAACTGGCGCGCGCGCACCGAGCCGGCGACCACCGGGTCGACGATTTCGAGATGCGAGGGATTGAAGGCCAGCGCCAGGTGCACCGGGCCGCCCGGCGTCGCGACGTCGGCGGAAAAACCCATGTGGTACTTGACGTCGCCGGAATGCTCGGGCGTATCGGGATGGTCGAACTTGCCCTCGAACTCGGCGAACAATTTGGCGGTCGGCTTGCCGAGCGTGTTGATCAACACGTTCAGGCGGCCGCGGTGGGCCATGCCGATCACTACGTCCTTCACGCCGTGCACGCCGCCACGACGCACCAGCGTATCCATCAGCGGGATCAGCGAGTCGCCGCCTTCCAGCGAAAAGCGTTTCTGGCCGACGTACTTGGTGTGCAGGTAGCGTTCCAGGCCTTCGGCGGCCGTCAGGCGCTCGAGCACGCGGGTCTTTTCCTCCGCGCCGAGGCCGAACTGACCGGCGGCGCTTTCGAGGCGCTGCTGCATCCAGTGGCGCTGGGTGGCGTCGGAGATATGCATGAACTCCGCGCCGATGTTGGAGCTATAGGTCGCCTTGAGCTTCGCGAGCAGGTCGCGCAGCTTGAATTTTTCGGTGCCGAAATAAGTTGCGACGCTGAACTCGCGGTCCAGGTCGGATGCGTCCAGGCCGTGGAATTCGAGGCCGAGGTCGGGTGCCGGCTGCGGCGGGGTCATCGCCAGCGGATCGAGCGATGCGCCGAGGTGCCCGCGTGAACGGTAGGCTGTCACCAGCTTGCCGAAGGCGGTCTGCTTGCGCGCCGCCTCCTCGTCGATTCCGCCGCTGCGCTGCGCGCCGCGGGCCGCCGCTTGCACCTGCGCCATGACCGCGGAATGCGGCACGTCGCCCGATTCCCGACCCTTGAAGCCGTCGAAGTACGATTTCCAGGCACCGCCGACACTGTCGGGGTTGACCAGGTATTGCTCGTACAGGTCTTCGATGAAGCCGGCGTTGCCGCCGGAAAGCTGGGAGGTCTGGGAAAACTGCTTGATCAGGCTGTCCACGACGTTGTTAGCTGCCTCGTTGGCGATACAGGCTGTGACGGGTTGGTTCGCCTGCCCCGTTCCAGCCGGGCAGGCAGAACGCGAATTATAGCCCGAGGCTTATAGCCGTGAGTACCCGCGACGAAGGTCGCAAGCCGCGATGCCGCGGCTTTAGATGGCCAATGAGCGCAGTTCGGTGCACGGTCGCGCCCGTTCCCAGCTGCGGCCGAACTGTTCCCGCAACTGGCGATTGCGGCCCGGCAGGGCCGGGCTCCAGTCGCCCTCGAAACGGCTGCCCAGCAGGCGGAACAAGTAGCCATCGTTGTCGTTGGCCACGAACACCGAGGGGTATTGCAATTCCTCGGGATCCTGCGGACTGCGGAACAGGAAACTGCTGGGCAGTCGCTGGGCCAGCGCCAGCAGGGGATGCGGGGTCCGCTGGGCGACGCTGGGGTCCTGGATAATGAAGCGCGCAACGGCGCCTCGTCCTGCGACGCCGAAGGTCCGGAAGGCATCGACCATGGCTGGGTGCGCGTATACCGCAGGCTCGAGGTCGCGGGTGTACACGACCAGTTCGCGTCGGGCCTGCAGCACCAGGGTGCGGATCGAATCAATGGTCTTCTCGAGACCGACGAACTCCTCCACGCCCACGGAGGGGCCACGGGGCCGGGCCGCGGCGCGCGGGCTCGGTACCAGCGGGTCGAGCTCCAGTTTCATCGCCTGGTGCTGGATGCCGGCTTCCTCGAACTGACCGCCATAGGGTTTGAAGCCGAATTTTTCATAAAAACCAACAGCGTCGACTTGCGAGTTCAGGCTGACTTCGCGCAGTCCCTGCGCGCGGGCCTGGTCGATCAACGCCACTAGAAGCGCCTCGCCCACGCCCTTGCCGCGCCACTCGCGCAGCACGGCCATGCGGCCGATCTTGTGTTCAGGCGTCAGTCGACCCGTGCCGATCGGCTTGTGTTCGGAGTCGCGGGCGATCACGTGCTGGCATTTCGGGTCCAGCTCGTCCCATTCCTCTTCCAGCGGGACTTCCTGCTCGACCACGAAAACCGGCTCGCGGATACTGCGCAGGTCCTTGAAATCGACCACGTAGTCAGCGGGTTCGACGCGGAAATCAAATTCGGGAAGGGAGCTCATTCACGGGTCCTCGAAGCGCGCTTCAAGTGATAGTGGCCACGTTGCAGCAATTCGCCGAGCGCGGTGCGTCCGGCCGCGTCGAGCTTGGCCAGCGCCGCATCGTCAAGCGCCTCGTACGATGCCAGCACATGCGCCGATCGACGATCCATCGCAAACGACTCGCCACTCACGAACAACAACGCATTGCCCGAGCGGGTCGGGCCATCGGCGACCCAAGCCGCCCGCGAGAACGGATGCCGCAGCAACAGGCCGCCCTTTGCCAGCGAAGTTTCAACGCTGGCGAGGCTCGGCACGCGCGGCCCGGCACTGACTTCGCCGGCGGCGCGGTATCGGGTGATGAAGCGGCCGAACCATTCGCGCTTTTCGGCCGCGCCAAGCGACTGAAGCGACGAGATGGCCTGGTCGACGCGGGCGAGGGCGGCATCGTCGATTTCAAACGGATCGTTCGGCTCGGTGAGGTCCGGATCCGAGTAACGCGATTCTTCGGGCAGGCGGGCAGCGAGCTCCTCGGCCAGGTCCACGATCAGTTCGGCCTGGGAAGGCGCACGCATGCCAACTGAAAACGTCATGCAGGCATCCACGGCCTCGCCGTGATGCGGCACGCCCGGCGGCAGGTACAGGATGTCGCCTGGTTCCAGCACCCATTCGTCGGATGCCGTGAATTCCTGCAGCAACTTGAGTTCGGCGTCGGCGCGGAAGGCGCGCGGCGCATCGGTCGACGCATCAACCTGCCAGCGGCGATGACCCTGTACCTGCAGCAGGAAGACGTCGTACTGGTCCACGTGCGGGCCAACCGAGCCACCCGGCGTGGCGAAGCTGATCATGATGTCGTCGACGCGCCAGGCAGGCAGGAAACGAAACCGGTCGAGCAGGGCGCGAACGTCGCTGTCCCACTTGTCCATGTCCTGCACCAGCAGCGTCCAGTCCTTCTTTCCGAGCTTCGGGAATTCGCTTTCGGCGAACGGCCCCGTGCGCAGCTGCCACTGATCGAGCTTGCGCTTGTAAGTGACCAGGCGGGAAAGCGCGGCTTCCTCGCAGGCAAGGCCAGCCAGGTCTTCCGGGCTGAGCGGCGCCTTGTAGCCGGGGAAGGCCTGGCGGATGAGCAGGGCTTCCTTCTGCCAGAACTCGCGCAGGAAGCGCGACACCGGCATGCCCAGGAAATCTTCAGCGCTGGCGCGAACCTCGGTGACCGGCATGGTCAGATCTCGCGCGCCAGGGCGTCGGCGAGGCCGACATACGTGGCGGGTGTCAGCGCTGCCAGGCGCGCCTTGGCATCGGCAGGCAGGTCGAGCGAGGCGACGAATTCGCGAAGCGCCGCCTGGTCGATGCCGTGGCCGCGCGTCAGTGCTTTCAATTGTTCGTAGGGATTGGGCAGGCCGTGGCGACGCATCACCGTCTGCACGGGCTCGGCCAGCACTTCCCAGGCGGCATCGAGGTCGGCGGCCAGTCGTTCCGGATTCACGCTGAGCTTGCCGAGTCCGCGCGCCAGCGAATCGAAGCCGATCAGCGAATGGCCGAAGGCGGTGCCCAGTGCGCGCAGCACCGTGGAGTCGGTCAGGTCGCGCTGCCAGCGGCTGATCGGAAGCTTCTCGGAAAAATGACCGAGCAGGCTGTTGCCGATGCCGAAATTGCCTTCGGCGTTTTCGAAATCGATCGGATTGACCTTGTGCGGCATGGTCGACGAACCGACTTCGCCCGCCTTCACCGATTGCTTGAAATAGCCCAGCGAGATGTAGCCCCAGATGTCGCGGCACAGGTCGATGGCGATGATGTTGATGCGCCGCTGCACGTCGCACAGTTCGGCAATGCCGTCATGCGGTTCGATCTGCGTGGTGTAGGCATTGAAGTCCAGGCCCAGCGAGTGCACGAAGCGCTTCGCAAAGGCGGGCCAGTCCACGTCCGGATAGGCCACGGCATGCGCGTTGTAATTGCCGACCGCGCCGTTGATCTTGCCTGGCATCTCAACGGTGGCCAATTGCTTGCGCTGGCGTTGCAGTCGCGCCACGACGTTGGCCAGTTCCTTGCCCACCGTGGTCGGTGAGGCGGTCTGGCCGTGGGTGCGGGACAGCATCGGCAAGGCCGCATGCGCATGCGCCATGTCGCGCAGGGTGCCGGACAGGGCGTCCAATGCCGGCAGCAGCACTTCATCGCGTGCCTGGCGCAGCATCAGCGAATAGCTGAGGTTGTTGATGTCTTCGGACGTGCAGGCGAAGTGCACGAATTCGAGCGCCGCGGCGAGCGAGGCATCGTCCTTCAGTTTTTCCTTGATGAAGTACTCGACCGCCTTCACGTCGTGGTTGGTGGTGCGCTCGATCTCCTTCACCCTTGCGGCGTCGCCGGTGTCGAAGTTGTCGGCCAGTGCGCGCAGCCGAGCGACGGCAGAGTCAGAAAGCGCGGCCAGTTCGACGATGCCCGGTTCATCGGCGAGCGCCAGCAGCCACTCCACCTCGACCCGGACCCGGGCCTTGATCAGCCCGAATTCGGAAAAAATGGGGCGCAGCGCGGCGACTTTGCCGGCATAGCGGCCATCGAGCGGGGACAGTGCCAGCAGGGTCTGGTCGGGCATCGGGTCAAGCTCCGTTCAAGACGCCAATTCTACACGGGCCGCCGGGCGCGCTCCCGCTGGCTGGCCGGGGCTATCATCGGGGCCTGAAAGACACGGAGCCGCCCATGGCCGGCAAGACCCGAATCGAACGCGACAGTTTTGGCGAGATGCGCGTGCCCGCGGCCGCCCTTTACGGCGCGCAAACGCAGCGTGCCGTGCAGAACTTCCCGATCTCCCGACTGCGCATGCCGCGCACCTTCCTGCGCGCGCTAGGCCTGGTCAAGGCCGCCGCCGCCCAGGCCAACCATGCTCTCGGCCTGTTGCCCATGGGCATTGCGAATGCCATCGTCGAGGCCTCGGCGCGGGTGGCTGCGGGCGAACTGGACGCGGAGTTCCCGATCGACCTGTTCCAGACCGGTTCGGGAACCTCCAGCAACATGAATGCCAACGAGGTCATCGCGACACTGGCCTCGCGCAGGCTCGGCAGGTCCGTGCATGCCAACGACCATGTCAATCTGGGCCAGAGTTCGAACGACGTCATCCCGACCGCCATCCAGGTGTCCGCCGCCATCGCCTGGCACGATCAGTTGCGGCCGGCGCTGAAGCACTTGAAGACCACCATCGATCGTCGCGCCAAGCAGTTGTCGAAGGTGGTGAAGACAGGCCGGACCCACCTGATGGATGCGATGCCCCTGACCCTGGGCCAGGAGCTGTCCGGGTGGTCGGCGCAGATCCACAGTGGCATTGAACGTCTGGACGACAGCAGCAAGCGATTGCACGCGCTGCCGCTGGGTGGCACCGCCATTGGCACCGGCATCAATGCGGATACGCGTTTCGGCCGCAAGGCGATCGCTGCGTTGCGCGTCTCGACCGGCGTGAAATTCCGACAGGCCGAGAACTTGTTCGAGGGCATCGCGTCGCAGGACGCGGCCGTCGAATTTTCCGGCCAGCTGAACGTGCTGGCGGTGTCGCTGATGAAGATCAGCAACGACCTGCGCTGGATGAACTCCGGTCCGCTGGCCGGCCTCGGGGAAATCGAACTTCCCGCGCTGCAGCCAGGCAGTTCGATCATGCCGGGCAAAGTGAATCCGGTGATTCCCGAAGCGATGGCGATGGTCTGCGCACAAGTGATGGGCAACCACGCGACGATTACCGTGGCCGGCGCCAGTGGAAATTTCCAGCTCAACGTCATGCTGCCCGTCATCGCGCACAACCTGCTGCAGTCGATCGAACTGCTCGCTTCGTCCACGCGGCTGTTGGCCGATAGCGCAATTGCGGGCTTCCAGGTCCGGCAGTCCCGGCTGGATGAGAGCCTCGCGCGCAATCCCATCCTGGTAACAGCGCTGAACCCGGTGATCGGTTACGAAGCGGCAGCGCAGATCGCCAAGCGCGCCTACAAGGAAGGTCGGCCGGTGCTGGATGTTGCGAAGGAAATGACCTCGCTCACCGAAAAGGAACTCCGGCGCTTGCTCGACCCGTCGGCGCTGACGCGCGGCGGCATTGGTTCGGGCGGCGGTGGCTGAAAAACAAAACGCCCCGGGATGACCGGGGCGTCGTGTTTCTTCAGCTTGCAAAAGGCTTAGCCTTCGTCCTTCCAGCGACGCAGGCGGGTCGCGGCGTAGATCATGCCGGCACCGACGGCCGCGCCGATCCAGGCGTGGGCATAGGCCAGGGTCTTCCAGCTCTGCACCACCAGCACCGTGAAGTCGAACGAGTGGTTGTCGTCGATGTGCATGCCGCCCGGCGGATCCACGAAGCCGAACCAGGCGCCCGGCACCAGGCTGAGCAGGCCGCGCAGCACGATGTTCTTGAAGAACCACTCGATGTCCCAGTTGAAGTCGAACATCGCGTCGAACCAGGCCAGCAATCCGGCAGTTAGCAGCGGAACACCCACCGCCCACAGGAACACCTTGGTGCGTGCCCAGGCCGAGACCATCATCAACCAGCCTGCGGTTGGCAGGGCCCAGACCAGGTACACCGGCAGCACCGCCAGGATCTTGAACGGCGCCAGGTAGGTAGCCGGGTTGGCGAACACGCCAGCCAGGTTCAGGCCGGTCGTTGCGCCGCTGATAACCGCGATCAGCAACACCAGGATGCTGGTGATGATGCCGAAGGCGAGGGTAATCAGCGGTGCCGCCACCAGTGCCATGGCCAACTTCGACAACACCGTTTCGCCGTCCGAGACGGGCAGCGATTTCCAGAACAACACGCTGCGGTCCTTGCGCTCGTCGAACAGGGTGCCCAGGCAGAAGAAGAAGATCACCACCGCCATCACCATGAACAAGGGCGCCGCTGCGGCGATATAGCCCTGGCTGATGGCGTTGACGATCTGGGCATGCTGTTCGGGCTCGATCACGCCGGACAGGTTGGTGACCTGCTGGCCGTTGATGTTCATGCCGTGCTTGCTCTTCATCACCAGGCCGGTGATGGCGGAAGCTGCCGTTCCCAGCGCGATGATCGATCCGACCACCAGCGGGGTCCAGAAGAACCCGCCCTTGTGTTCCCAGAATTCGCGTTTGACCAGCCACTTCATCGTGTTCATGCGTAGGTTCCTTTCATCTTGGCCACGAACAGGTCGGCAACGCCAACGTTCCGGGTTTCGCCCAATGCCGCGACCTGTGCCCGCGGCACGCCGTCGAACAACATCACCGACTTGCCGAACACCTGGCGCTCGTCGATCGGATTCAGCGCTTTTGCGGCAGTCACATTTTCAGCCGGCACCATCACTTCCACGAAGCGTTCGCTGATCTCGTCCATCGATGCCGACAGGGTGATACGGCCTTCGCGAATGAACATCAGGTCGGTGAGGATGTGTTCTATCTCCTCTACTTGATGCGTGGTCACGATGATCGTCTTCTCTTCGTCGAAGTAGTCTTCCAGCAGGTTCTGGTAGAACTGCTTGCGGTAAAGGATGTCCAGGCCCAGCGTCGGCTCGTCCAGCACCAGCAACTTCGCGTCGATGGCCATCACCAGGGCGAGGTGCAGTTGCACGATCATGCCCTTGGACATTTCCTTGACCTTCATCGAAGGCTTCAGCTTGGTATTGGCCAGGTAACGCTCGGCCTTCTTGCGGTCGAACTTCGGATGCACGCCGGCAACGAAGTCAACCGCCTCGCTGACGCGGATCCAGCGCGGCAACACGGCGACGTCGGCGATGAAACAGACGTTCTCCATCAGCTCGTCGCGATGGGTGCGCGGATCCAGGCCCAACACCTTCAATTCGCCCTCGAAGGGGATCAGGCCCAGCGCTGCCTTCAGCGTGGTGGTCTTGCCCGAACCATTGGGGCCGATCAGGCCGATGATGCGCCCGGCAGGGATTTCGAAACTGATGTTGTCGACGGCGACCGACTTGCCGTAGCGCTTGCTGAGGTTGCGTGCGGAAATGACGGCGCTCATTTGGCACCTCCCGCGCGCAGCAACTGGTCAACATCCAAACCCAGGCGCGTGATGCGTTCCAGCATCGCCGGCCATTCCTCTTTCAGGAAACGCTCGCGTTCGCTGGCCAGCAGCTTTTCGCGCGCCCCGTCGGTCATGTACATGCCAAGTCCCCTTCGTTTTTCCACCAAAGCTTCGTCTGCCAGTTCCTGATAGGCGCGGGAGACGGTAATCGGATTGAGCTGGTACTCGGCGGCGATTTGCCGGACCGAGGGCAGCGCATCGCCGGGCTTCAGGAGACCGTCGAGCATCATGCCGACGACGCGTTCCTTCAGCTGGCGATAAATGGGTGCGTTGTCACTCCAGGCGATGGACATCTCAACCCTCCCGGCGCGGCAGCAGCGGCGCGAAAGAGTAGAAGGGCATCGACATCTGGCTGCGCATGCCGCGCAGGCGCAGGCGGGCGGCCTGGAGATCGTCCAGCTGTGCTTCGACGCCGGGCTTCTTGTAGTCCATCTGGACCGTCGCCTGGGTAGGCGGGTGGCCGACGGAGTAGCTGACGCCGACCATGGACATGGCGACTGCCAGGCCTGCCAACGTGTTTTTGATTTTGTGGTACATGACGCCTCCCGTGCTGGTGAGGTAACCGAATGGTGTTGTAGCAAACTATAACACTAGATTTTTGCTTGTCAACACCCTCTACACAAAAAAGCGACCAAACTGATGGCACATATCCCGGCACTCGCCGGGCCGAGGGGCAAGTTGATGAAAGTATTGAAGTTTGTGGTCCTGGTCTTGAGCCTGGCGGCCGGTTCGGTCCACGCTGGCGGGGCCTTGCTGGACCAAAACTACCGGGAACTGGCCGGAAAGCGCGTGGTGAATTTGCAGAAGGCTTACGCCGGCAAGGTGCTGGTGGTGGTCAATACGGCCAGCAAGTGCGGTTTCACCCCGCAATTCGAGTCCCTTGAGGCCATGCATGCGCGCTACAAGGCCCGTGGCTTCGCCGTGCTGGGCTTTCCTTCCAACGACTTCATGGGGCAGGACCCGGGCAGCGAGAAACAGATCCAGGAGTTCTGCACGCTGACTTACGGCGTCAAATTCCCCATGTTCGAAAAAGTCCACGTGAAAGGTGCCGAGGCCACGCCCTTGTACAAGCGCCTGGCGGCGGAAACCGGCAAGGCGCCGGGCTGGAACTTCCACAAGTACCTGATCGACCGCAATGGCAGGGTCGTGGCCAACTTCGGCAGCCGCACTTCGCCTACGGATCCGGCCTTCGTGGCGCGGGTGGAAGCCTTGCTCGAACAGCCGATACCTGAATCCCGGAAGTGAGAGCCATTGCCGCGAGCCTGCCGGGCCGCGACAATACGCGCTTGCGCCGGGACGACCCGGCATATTCCAGGAGTGGTACCAGATGACTTCGGTTTTTCGTTCTGCAGTCTTGATGTCTGCGTTCGCCTGCAGCATGGCGTGCACCGCCCAGGCCCCGACGCCCGCGGCTGACAAGGCTGCCGCCAAGGCCGGCGACCCGGCGATGAGCCCGGCTGCCGCCGCCATGACCGACAAGCAGCGCAACAGTTACATGGTCGGCATGGACGTCGCCAAGTCGCTTGAGCCGATCAAGGATGAAATCGACATGGCCACGCTGACGCAGGCCATGCAGGCCGTGTTCGCCGGCAAGACCACCAAGCTCACCCCGGCCGAGGCCGAGCAGATCCGCAACCAGTTCAGCCAGCACCTGCAGACGAAGATGGCAGCCAAGGCAGCTGAAGCGGGCCAGAAGAACCTGCGCGAGGGCGAAGCCTTCCTGGCAGCCAACAAGACCAAGCCGGGCGTGCGCACCACGCCGTCGGGCCTGCAGTACCAGGTGATGCGCGAAGGCTCCGGCCCGAAGCCGGTTGCCACCGACAAGGTCCGCGTCAACTACAAGGGCACCTTGCTCGACGGCACGACCTTCGACAGTTCGTATGATCGTGGCGAGCCGGTTGAATTCGCCTTGAACCAGGTCATCCCGGGCTGGACCGAAGGCCTGGCGCTGATGCCGGTCAACAGCAAGTACAAGCTGTGGATTCCGTCGAACCTCGCGTACGGCCCGAACGGCCAGCCGCCGATCGGCGCGAACTCGACCCTGGTGTTCGAAGTCGAGCTGCTCGGCATCGTCAAGTAAGCGAGGACGGCGACGGCCATCGCCGTCGCCGTTCCAACGGGCAGGGAGCAAGCATGCGCGTTACAGTCTTCGGCACCGGATACGTGGGGCTGGTCACCGGTACTTGCCTTGCGGAAGTCGGTAATCAAGTCGTGTGCGTCGATATCGATGCGGCGAAAGTGGACGGCCTCAACCGGGGCGTCATCCCGATCTACGAACCGGGCCTTGAAGAACTGGTGCTCGCCAACCATTCCGGCGGCCGCATCAGCTTCACCACAGAAACTTCCGACTCCATCGACCATGGCGAAGTCATCTTCATCGCGGTGGGAACGCCGCCCGACGAGGACGGTAGCGCCGACCTGCAGTACGTATTGGCCGTGGCCCGCACCATCGGCAAGCACCTGACGCGCAGCGCGGTCATCGTCAACAAATCCACGGTGCCGGTCGGAACGGCCGACAAGGTGCGCGACGCGATTGCCGCCGAATTGAAGACGCGTGGCGTCAGCCTGGCTTTCGAAGTGGTTTCCAATCCCGAATTCCTGAAGGAAGGCGACGCGGTCAAGGACTGCATGCGGCCCGACCGCATCGTGGTCGGCACCGCAAGCGCCTCCGCGCTGGAGACGATGAAACGCCTCTATGCGCCCTTCAACCGCAACCACGAGCGCATCGTCGCCATGGATGTGCGCTCGGCGGAACTGACCAAGTACGCCGCCAATGCGATGCTGGCCACCAAGATCAGTTTCATGAACGAGATGGCGAACATTGCCGAACGCGTGGGCGCCGACATCGAGATGGTCCGCCACGGCATCGGTTCCGACCCCCGCATTGGTTATTCCTTCATCTATCCGGGCGCCGGTTACGGTGGTTCTTGCTTCCCGAAGGACGTGCAGGCGCTTGAGCGCACCGCGCGCCAGCATGGCTACAACGCCCAGATCCTCGAAGCAGTGGAAGCGGTGAACGATCGCCAGAAGCACAAGATCTTCGAATTGCTGATGCGCCACTTCGACGGCAAGCTGCAAGGCCGGACCTTTGCGCTGTGGGGCCTGGCCTTCAAGCCCAACACCGACGACATGCGCGAAGCTTCCAGTCGCACCTTGCTGGCGCGTTTGTGGGAAGCCGGTGCGAAGGTGCAGGCCTACGATCCCGAGGCCATGGAAGAAGCTGGACGCATCTATGGCGATCGCGCCGACCTGCAGTTGGTTGCATCGCCGATGGCAGCGTTGGCCGGCGCCGATGCCCTGATCGTGCTGACGGAATGGAAGGCGTTCTGGAGCCCGGATTTCAGCAAGCTGAAGGCTGCGCTGAAGGACCCCGCCATTTTCGACGGCCGCAACATCTACGAGCCTGCCGAAGTCGAAGCCGCGGGCCTGGCTTACTACGGCATCGGCCGTGGCCGAACCATCACGAAGGTCGGCTGAGCCATGCCCACGAAAGGCGACGACAACTCACTCGAATTCCAGTTCGATCGCCGGTTCACCGACCTGGAGATGCGCTTTGCGTTCCAGGAGCAGGCGCTGAACGAAATGAGCGATGCACTGGCCGCGTCGCGCGAGGAAGCGTCGCGCAACCATGAACTCCTGCAGCGAGCGCTGGAAGACTTGAAGCAATTGCGCACGCTGCTGTACTCCGATCCGGCCAACGAGCCGCCTCCGCCGCATTACTGAGCCGGCGACGCAGGTGCGTCGCAAGCGCACACGGAACCCGTCATCCATGAGCAATTCCCTACGTGATCAACTGCTGGGCCTGGGCTACAAGCCCGCGCCGAAGCCCGAGCCGGCTGCCGTAGAGCGCAAGCCGCATGTGCCCAATGAGCGCGGGGCGAAAGGCCAGCAACGTGAGGGCGGACGCCACGACTCGCGCGGCAAGCCAGCGCACGTGAGGTCCGGCCAGGACAAGCCGTCGAGCGCAGCTCCGTCGAGCGCCAAGCCTGGCGATCGTCGGCCGGGTGACCGGCGACCCGCGCACGGCCGCCCTGCATCCGCGAATGCCGCACCACGTCCTGCGCGCACCCGCGAGGAAATCGACCTCGCCAAGGCCTATGCCTTGCGCGCTCAGAAAGAAAAGGACGATCGCATCGAGGCCGAACGCATCAAGCAGGAAGAGGCGAAACTTCGTCGCGAGGCCAAGGCGCAATTGGGAGTGCTGCTGAAGGACAAGGCGCTCAACGATCCGGCTGCGGAAATCGCCAGGCACTTCCAGTACGGCGGCAAGATCAAGCGTATTTACGTCAATGCCGAACAGTTGAAGGCTTTGAATGCCGGCGAACTGGGCGTGGCGCAGATGGACGGGCGTTACCTGCTGGTGCCGCTTGCATTGCTGCTTGAGGCCGAAGCAATTTTTCCGCCCTCGGTCGCATTGAAGGTGGATCCGGATGCGGCGCCCGGCGAGGATCCGTACTCGGATCCTGCCTACCAGGTGCCCGACGACCTGGTCTGGTGACCCGGTCGCCGGATCCGATTACTCGGGATCGTAGTCGAGGTTGGACGCCAACCAGCGCTCGGCCTGGTGCAGCGAAATTCCCTTGCGCCGCGCGTAGTCCGCGACTTGCTCGCGGCCCAGCCTGCCGACCACGAAGTACTGGCTGCCCGGGTGCGAGAAGTACAGGCCGCTGACCGCTGAAGCGGGCATCATCGCGAAGTTTTCGGTCAGGCGCAGCCCGATTCGTTTCTCTGCATCGAGCAGCCGGAACAAGGTCGCCTTCTCGCTGTGCTCGGGACATGCCGGATAGCCCGGGGCAGGGCGGATGCCCACGTATTTTTCCGCCACCAGGTCTTCGACGCTGAAGGATTCATCCGGCGCGTAAGCCCATAGCTCGGTGCGCACCTTGCGATGCAGCCATTCTGCGCAGGCCTCGGCCAGGCGATCGGCCAGCGACTTGAGGAGAATGGCGTTGTAATCGTCCAGGTCCGCCTCGAAGCGGGCTACGTGCGGATCGATGCCGATGCCGGCGTTCACTGCAAACGCACCGACCCAATCCTCGCGTCCACTTTCACGCGGCGCGATGAAATCGGCGAGGCAGAAGTTGGCGCGATCGTCGGGCTTCTCCGCCTGTTGCCGCAGGCAATGCAGGACGGCAGGTCCGGATTCCGTCGAAAGTTCGATGTCATCCCCGACCGACCGCGCCGGCCACAGCCCGGCCACCGCGCTCGCGCGCAGCCAGCGTTCGCTGATGATGGTGTCGAGCATGGCCTTGGCATCGGTGAACAACTCGCGCGCCTGGCTGCCGACCACCGCGTCGTCCAGTATTTGCGGGTAGCGTCCGGACAATTCCCAGGTCTGGAAGAACGGCGTCCAATCGATGATGTCTCGCAGTTCGGCAAGCGGTACGTCATCGAATACGGTGACGCCTGGTTGGCGTGGCGCGGGTGGCTGGTATTCGCTCCATCCGCCGTCGAAACGCTTCTTGCGGGCTCGCTCCAGTGACATCAGCGGCTTCGCATCACCGCGATTGGCGTGGCGCGCGCGAACCTCGGCGTAATCCGCGGCCACCTGCGCCACGAACGGCGCGCGCAGGTCGACGCTCAGCAAGCTCTGGGTCACGCCCACCGCACGCGAGGCATCCTTCACCCAGACGACGGGTTGTGCGTAGTGGGGCGCGATCTTCAGTGCGGTGTGCGCGCGCGAAGTCGTGGCGCCGCCGATCAGCAAAGGCAGTTCCATGCCCTGGCGCTTCATTTCACGGGCGACGTGGCTCATTTCTTCCAGCGATGGCGTGATCAGGCCGGACAGGCCGATGATGTCGGCCTTTTCCTCTCGGGCGCGGTCGATGATGGTCTGGGTCGCGACCATCACGCCCAGGTCCACCACGTCGAAGTTGTTGCAGGCCAGGACCACGCCGACGATGTTCTTGCCGATGTCGTGCACGTCACCCTTCACCGTGGCCATCAGGACCTTGCCCTTGGGCTTGCCGGCGTCGCCGCTGCGCAGCTTTTCTTCCTCGATGTAGGGGATGAGGTGGGCCACGGCTTTTTTCATTACCCGCGCCGACTTCACGACCTGGGGTAAAAACATTCTTCCGGCCCCGAAAAGGTCGCCGACCACGTTCATGCCATCCATCAGCGGCCCTTCGATCACGTCCAGCGGGCGCGCGGCCTGCTGCCTGGACAGTTCGGTGTCGGCCTCGATGAACTTGTCGATGCCGTGCACCAGCGCGTGCTGGATGCGCAGGTTCACAGGCTTGTCGCGCCAGGCCAGGTCCTCGGTGCGGACTTCGCCCTTCTTCGACTTGTGCTTGTCGGCTTCGGTCAGCAAGCGCTCGGTCGCATCGCGACGGCGGTTGAGCACGACGTCCTCGACGGCTTCGCGAAGGCTGGGTTCCAGGTCGTCCAGGATCGGCAAGCCACCGGCATTGACGATGCCCATGTCCATGCCCGCCTGGATCGCGTGGTACAGGAACACGGCGTGGATCGCTTCGCGCACCGCGTTATTGCCGCGGAACGAGAAGCTGACGTTCGACACGCCGCCGGATACGTGGCTGAGCGGGAAGCGCAGGCGCAGTTCACGCGTCGCCTCGATGAAGGCAACCGCGTAGTCGTCGTGTTCCTCGATGCCGGTGGCGATGGCAAAGATGTTCGGGTCGAAGATGATGTCTTCGGGAGCGAAGCCGGCCTGTTCGGTCAGCAGCGCAAACGCACGCGAACAGATCTCGACCTTGCGTTGCAGGGTATCGGCCTGGCCTTTTTCATCGAACGCCATCACCACCACGGCGGCGCCGTAGCGACGGACCTTGGCGGCCTGCTGAAGGAACGCTTGTTCGCCTTCCTTCATCGAGATGGAATTGACGATGGCCTTGCCCTGCACGCACTTCAGGCCAGACTCGATGACGCTCCACTTGGAGGAGTCGATCATCAGCGGCACGCGGGCAATGTCCGGCTCGGCGGCGATCAGGCGCAGGAAGCGCGACATCGCGGCCTCCGCATCGAGCATGCCTTCGTCCATGTTCACGTCGATTACTTGCGCGCCGTTCTCGACCTGCTGGCGGGCCACGGCCAGGGCTTCGTCGTAGCGGTTCTCGAGGATCAGCTTCTTGAACTGCGCCGAGCCGGTGACATTGGTGCGTTCGCCGACGTTGACGAAATTCGTGTCCGGCGTGATGACGAAGGGTTCCAGGCCAGCCAGGCGCGTACGTGGCGTGATGGCGGGCAGGGCGCGCGGCGGCAAGCCGGCCACGGCATCGGCAATGGCGCGGATGTGCGCCGGCGTCGTGCCGCAGCAGCCGCCGACCATGTTCAGCAAACCGGCGCGCGCGAATTCGCCCAGCATGCCGGACATTTCCTCCGGGCCCTCGTCATAACCACCGAAGGCATTCGGCAATCCGGCATTGGGATGGCAACTGATGTGGGTATCGGCGACCTGCGACAACACGTCGATGTGTTCGCGCAGGTCCTTGGCTCCCAGCGCGCAGTTCAGGCCGATGGACAGGGGTCGCGCGTGGCGCAGCGAATACCAGAAGGCCTCCGCCGTCTGGCCCGACAACGTGCGTCCGGAACGATCGGTGATGGTGCCGGAGATCATCACGGGGACGCGTTGGCCAAGCGATTCGAACAACGCGTCGAGCGCGTACAGCGCGGCCTTGGCATTGAGCGTGTCGAACACGGTTTCGACCATGATCGCGTCGCTGCCGCCATCGATCAGCGCCTGCGCGGCTTCGGTGTAGTTCTCGACCAATTCGTCGAAGGTGATGTTGCGGAAGCCTGGGTCGTTCACGTCCGGGCTCATGGACGCGGTGCGTGATGTCGGCCCCAGGATGCCGATCGTGAAGCGCGGGCGCGACGGATCGAGCGCCTCGAATTCGGCGCAGCATTCCCGTGCCAGCCTTGCGGCTTCGCGATTGAGTTCGGGCACAAGGTGTTCGAGTTTGTAATCGGCCTGCGAGACCCGGGTCGAATTGAAGGTGTTGGTCTCGAGCAGGTCGGCCCCGGCCTCGAGGTAGGCGCGATGGATGCCGCGGATGATTTCAGGTTGGGTAAGGGTCAACAGGTCGTTGTTGCCCTTCAAATCCCCGGCACAACCGCAGCCGGGGCCGTGGCGATGCGCTTCTCCTTGGGAGAATTGAATGTCATCGGCCGCTCCCGGGCTTCCTGCCCTCCGCGGCACTCGCACATCCTGTGCGTCGTAACCTTCTGCAAAGCGAGTGCCGCGGTAGCCGGCTTCATCCAGGCCGTGCTGCTGGATCATGGTGCCCATGGCGCCGTCTATCACCAGGATGCGGGTCGCCAGGGCCTGTTCCAGCAGCGCGACGCGCGCCGGGTCTTTCCAGCGAAGCTCGATCATTCCTTGTGCGCCAGCAGGGTCAGTACTTCGAAATGCGGCGGCCGCTTTTCCTGCGTGACCACTTCGCAGACCTGCACGGCAAGGCCAGCCTTGGCCGCGAACTTTCGCAGTTCCTTTTCGGTGAAGCCCAGGTTGACGTGGCCATAGGGCGTGACCGCCCCCTTGTGCTCATGCTTGGCCAGGCAGGTCAGCAGCAGTCGGCCGCCCTTGCGCAATACGCGCGCGGCTTCGGCGACTGCAAGCGCGGGCTTGTCGGCATAGGTCAGCGCGTGCATCAGCAAGACCAGGTCGAATTGCGGCTTGTCGAAGGGCAGGGCCTGCATGTCGCCCTCCATCACCTCCACATGTTCGAGCTTGCGCAGGCGTTCGCTGGCGGCCAACACCACCTTGGTGCTGGAGTCGATGCAAACATAGCGACGGGAGTGCGGAGCTAGCAGTTCGGCCAGTACGCCGTCGCCGGAGGCCACGTCCAGCACTTCACCGGGGTCGAGCATGGGCAGGGCGGCTCGCGCCAGCGCCTCCCAGGTGCGGCCCGGCGAATAATGGCGTTCCATGTCGCCGGCGACCGAGTCGGCCCAATTCTGGTCGGAACGGCGCTGGGCGAGCACGGCGGTCAGCCGTTCAGCATCCTGCCGCAGCAGGGGATCGTCGGTGCCGCCACGCAGCGCATTCCACAGGGTACGTTCTGCCGGTTCGAGCTGGTCCTCATTGAAGCGGTAGTAGGCGGAAACGCCGGCACGGCGATCGCGCACCAGGTCCGCGTCCTTGAGCTTGGCCAGGTGGGTCGAAACGCGGGGCTGCGCCAGGCGGGTTACTGCCGACAGCTCGGCCACGGTCAGTTCGTCGCGCTCCAGCAGGGCGAGCAGGCGGACACGGGTCGGGTCGGCGAGTACCCGAAGGCAGGCCGACCAGGCATCGAGATCCATATTTATCCTTTCATCCCGATTTAAAGATATAGCAGCCTAGAGGCTGCGCCATGATGCGTCAAGGCAGTTCTCGCGGGCTTCACCGGTGCTTGCCGCTACAATAGGGGGCTGGACAACAACCTGAGGGCAAGCGCCGTGGATTTCGATTTCACCGAAGAGCAATTGATGATCCAGGACGTCGCGCGGCGCATTGCGCAGGAAAAGATCGCGCCCAGCGCCGAACACCACGACCGCACCGGCGAATTCCCCCTGGAAAACATCCGGACCCTGGGTGAAAACGGCCTGATGGGCATCGAAGTCCCGACCGAATACGGCGGCTCCGGCATGGACCCGATCAGCTACGTGCTGGCCATGGTCGAGATCGCTGCGGCCGACGCCGCGCATTCCACCATCGTGTCGGTGAACAATTCCCTGTTCTGCAACGGCATCCTGCAGTACGGCACCGAAGCGCAGAAGCAGTTGTACGTGCGCGCCATTGCCGAGGGCCGCGAAATCGGCGCCTTCGCGTTGACCGAACCCCAGTCGGGTTCCGACGCAACGGCCATGCGCTGCCGCGCGATCCGCCAGGAAGATGGCAGCTACATCGTCAATGGCAAGAAGAGCTGGATCACCTCCGGACCTGTCGCCAAGTACATCGTCCTGTTCGCGCAGACCGACCCGGCCAAGGGCGCGAAGGGCATCACCGCATTCATGGTCGACACGGCCAAGCCCGGGTTTTTCCGCGGCAAGACCGAGCCCAAGCTGGGCATCCGCGCCTCGGCGACCTGCGAGATCGAACTCCAGGATTACGTGGCCAGCCCGGAAGAAGTGCTGGGCAAGGAAGGCGAAGGATTCAAGATCGCGATGGGCGTGCTCGATGCCGGCCGCATCGGCATCGCCTCGCAGGCTGTGGGCATCGCCCGCGCCGCGTACGAAGCTTCCTTGTCCTACGTGAAGGAACGCAAGGCATTCGGTGCACAGATCGGCTCGTTCCAGATGATCCAGGCCAAGATCGCCGACATGAAATGCAAGCTGGACGCCTCGCTGTTGCTGACGCTGCGCGCGGCTTGGAAGAAGCAGCAGGTCGAAACCAAGGGCGGGCGCTTTAGCACGGAAGCGGCTGTCGCCAAACTTACCTCGTCGGAAGCCGCGATGTGGATCGCGCACCAGGCCGTGCAGATCCATGGCGGCATGGGCTACTCGAAAGAGATGCCGCTCGAGCGCTACTTCCGCGATGCAAAGATCACCGAGATCTACGAGGGCACGAGCGAGATCCAGCGCCTGGTCATTGCGCGCAACGAGACGGGAATTCGCTGAGGGCAATGCGCTGGCGTGCGAGCCGGGTTGACCCCCGGTTTGACGCAGTAACCGTTTTCCGCGCGGCTTTGGCGAGGGTCGGCGCCGATTGGCCGTGCTAGCACGGATTCCGATGCGGCAAAAGGTCGCCGTGGCAGGGCGGGGAAGCTACAATTCCGCACTTTTCACGCCCTATCGGAATCGCGTCAGATGCCTGCCCAGACTGTCCACGCCGTCACCATCGAATCGATCCAGTCCGCCCTGAAGGCGCGTGTTGCTGCCGACCGCCAGGCCGACCTGCTGGCTTTCGCGCAAGCGTTCTACGCCCGCGTGCCTGCCGAAGAGCTGGAGCTGCGAAGCTCCGACGCCTGGGCCGCGATTGCCATCAGCAATCGCGAGTTCGCTGCCCGTCGCACCCCCGGTGCCGCCAAGATCCGGGTCTTCAACCCGGGCCCGGAAGACGGCTTCGGAACAGGACATTCGGTCGTGCAGATCGTCAACGACGATATGTCCTTCCTGGTCGATTCGGTCGGCATCGCGCTGGCACGCCACGGCCTGAGCTCGCACGGCATCGTGCATCCGGTGTTCCCGGTAACGCGTGACTCCGGTGGCAGCCTGATCAGTGTCGGCGAAGGCGCGGCCGAGTCCCTGATCCACATCGACGCCGACCGCCTGCCGGGCGAAGCCGAGATGGCGGCGCTTGAAGCATCGATCGCCGCCGCACTGGCCGACGTACGGGCTGCCTTCGGCGACTGGGAGCGGATGCGCGAGCAGATGCTGAAGATCGCCGGTGAATTCGATTCCCGCATCATGCCGGCCAGCGACCAGACCCGCGCCGAAGCGGAAGACTTCCTTCGCTGGGCGGCCGACAACCATTTCACTTTCCTTGGTTATCGGGAATATGAAGTGACGCAGGCAGGAGACACGCGGGCACTGGCCGCCATACCGGGTACCGGACTTGGAATCATGCGCGGCAAGGACGACAGCGCGAAACCACGCCCGCTTGCAGGCCTCGCTGCCTCTGACCTGCCTCCCGGCGCCACGCTCGATCCGCTGATCCTGACCAAGACCAATGCGCGCTCCACCGTGCATCGCCCGGGCTACATGGATTACATCGGCGTGCTGAAGTTCGACGCCAGTGGTCGCGCCGTGGCCGAGCAGCGCTTCCTCGGCCTGTACACGTCCAGCGCCTACAACCGCCGCCCCTGGGAAATCCCGCTGGTTCGCCAGCGCCATGAGGCAGTGATGGCCGCGTCCGGCCTGGGCGAGACCAGCCATAGCGGCAAGGCGCTGCGCCATATCCTGGAAACGCTGCCGCGCGACGAGCTTTTCCAGTCGAGCATCGAAGAACTTTCCGCGACGGCGATGGGTATCCTGGCCTTGCAGGAACGCGCGCGTCCCCGCCTGTTCTTGCGCCGCGACCGCCATGGTCGTTTCTACTCGGCGCTGGTGTTCATCCCGCGCGACCGCTTCAACAGCGACGTGCGCGGCCGCATTGAGGCGATGCTGTCGGAAGAACTGCACGGCGAGCGGCTCGACACCACGGTCAGCATCGGCGAGTCGCCGCTGGCGCAGTTGCATGTGCTGGTCCGTCCGCGCCGCGGCGAGAAAGTCGAGGCCGATCCGGCCCGCATCGAGGCGCAACTCGTGCACATCGTCCGCAACTGGCACGACCAGTTGCGCGAGCGCCTGATTGAAATCCATGGCGAAGAAGCCGGCATCAAGCTGGCCAACCGCTATGGCAAGGCCATGCCTGCCGGCTATGTCGAATCCGTCACGCCCGACCAGGCGGCCGGTGACGTCGGCCAGGCGGCGCTGGTGGATGGCGTCAATGACCTGAGGCTGTCGCTGTACTACGCCGCCGATGGCGGGCTGCGCTTCAAGCTTTTCCGCACCGGCCGCGAGATTGCGTTGTCGGATGCCTTGCCGATGCTGGAAGACCTCGGCCTGCGCATCAACAGCGAGCACCCCTACGTGCTCGAACTCGATGATGCGCGCGTGGTCATCCAGGATTTCGAAGTCGAGTCCATGTCCGGCAAGGTCGACGTGGATTCATCCAGGCAGCGCTTCGAGGAAGCCTTCGCCGCGATGTGGCGTGGCGATGCCGAAAGCGACGGCTTCAATCGCCTGGTGCTGGCCGCAGGCCTGGGCTGGCGACAGGTTGCGATGTTGCGCGGGTACTGCAAGTACCTGCAGCAGACCGGCGTGACCTTTTCGCAGGCGTACATGGAACAGACGCTTGCCCGCTACCCGCTGATCGCGCGCCTGCTGGTCGAATTGTTCGAGGCGCGCTTCGAGCCGGGTCGCGACGTGAAGGCCGACCGCAAGACCTGCGAGGCACTGCGTTTCTCGCTGACCGCCATCGTCCCCGAGAACGAGCGCCCGCAACTGGCGACCATCCTCGAGGAAATGGGCAATGACCGCGCGCTCGATCGCGAAGCGCAGATCGATGCCTGCGGCGACGCGCTGGCGATCACGATGGAGCGCGTGTCGAGCCTGGACGAAGACCGCATCCTGCGTTCGTTCATGGCGGTGATCAACGCGACGCTGCGCACCAGCTTCTTCCAGAAGAAGGGCGAGGGCGGCACGCACAAGGACTACATCAGCTTCAAGTTCGATCCGGCGCTGGTTCCCGAACTGCCGAAGCCGCGTCCTTATCGCGAAATCTTCGTCTATTCGCCGTTCGTCGAGGGCGTGCACCTGCGCTTCGGCCCGGTGGCACGCGGCGGCCTGCGCTGGTCCGACCGTCGCGAGGATTTCCGCACCGAAGTACTGGGCCTGGTGAAGGCGCAGATGGTGAAGAACACGGTGATCGTGCCGGTCGGGTCGAAAGGCGGATTCTTTGTCAAGCGGCCGCCGGTGGGCGGCGATCGCGACGCCGTGCTGGCCGAGGGCATCGCCTGCTACAAGCGATTCATCAACGGCCTGCTCGACATCACCGACAACCTGGTCGACGGCCAGGTCGTGAATCCGGTCGATGTCGTCCGACACGACGGCGACGACCCGTACCTGGTGGTGGCGGCCGACAAGGGAACGGCCACCTTCTCCGACATTGCCAACGGCATTTCCGCCGAGCACGGCTACTGGCTGGGCGATGCGTTCGCTTCCGGTGGTTCGGTCGGTTACGACCACAAGGGCATGGGCATCACGGCAAAGGGCGCCTGGGAATCGGTCATGCGCCATTTCCGCGCGCTTGGCCGCGCCTGCCAGACGCAGGACTTCACGACGGTCGGCGTCGGCGACATGTCCGGCGACGTGTTCGGCAACGGCATGTTGCTGTCGCGCCACATCAGGTTGCTGGCCGCTTTCGACCATCGCCATATTTTCCTCGACCCGACGCCGGAAACGGCGAAGTCCTTCGCCGAACGCGAGCGCCTGTTCAAGCTGCCGCGCTCGAGCTGGGATGATTACGACAAGAGCCTGGTCTCGTTTGGTGGCGGCGTGTATCCGCGCTCGGCCAAGAGCATCCCGGTTTCAGCCGAAGTCCGGCTCGCCCTGGGCATTGCCGGCGACGTCGAGCAGATGACGCCGAACGAATTGATGAATGCGATCCTGAAGGCGCCGGTGGACCTGCTGTGGAACGGCGGCATCGGTACCTACGTGAAGGCCGCCAGTGAATCGAACGAGGACGTCGGTGATCGTGCCAACAACGGACTTCGCGTCGATGGCAGCCAGCTGCGCTGCAAGATGGTGGGCGAGGGCGGCAACCTGGGCATGACCCAGCGCGGCCGTATCGAGGCCGCACAGCATGGCGTGCTGCTCAATACCGACTTCATCGACAACTCCGCAGGCGTGGACACCTCCGACCACGAAGTGAACATCAAGATCCTGCTCGGTGCTGCCGTAAAGCGCGGCGAGCTGACGATGGAACAACGCAACGTGCTGCTGGCCAGCATGACCGACGAGGTCGGCGAACTGGTCTTGAACGACAACTACCGGCAAAACCAGGCGATCAGCCTGATGGAGTCGATGAGCACCTCGCGCCTGGGATCCTTCGGTCACTTCATCCGGACCTTGGAATCGCAGGGCCTCCTGGATCGCGCCATCGAATTCCTGCCCAGCGACACCGAGCTGAACGAGCGCAAGGCGCGTGGACAGGGCCTGACGCGCCCGGAACTGTCCGTGTTGCTGTCGTACGACAAGATCGTCATCTTCAATGAGCTGCTCGACTCCGACGTGCCGGAAGATCCGCACCTGTCGAAGGAACTGGTCCGCTACTTCCCGAAGGCCTTGCAGGAACGCTTCGCCGACGACATGGAAAACCATCGCCTGCGCCGCGAGATCATCGCGACTGCGGTAACGAACTCGATGGTCAATCGCATGGGTTCCACCTTCCTGCAGCGCATGCAGGAAGACACCGGTGAATCGCCGGCGCAAATCGCCAAGGCCTACAGCGTCAGCCGCGAAGTGCTCGATGCCCGGGCTTTCTGGGCGGCCATCGACGACCTCGACCTGAAGGTCACCGAGTCGTCGCAGATCGCCGCGCTGACTGCGTTGTGGCACCTGCAGCGCAACATGACCCGGTGGCTGCTGAACCGCCCTGGCGACATCCTGGTGATCGCAAGCATGGTCGAGCGCTACCTCGCGCCATTGCGCGAACTGCGCGACGTCCTGCCGAAGATCCTGCCGGCCGCCAGCCGCGCTTCGCTGCAGGCCGATCGCGACCAGTGGCGCAAGCAGGGCTTTGGCAACGACCTGGCACTGGCCATGGCCTGCGTGCCCTACCTGAGCTACGGTCTGGACATCGTGGAAGTGGCGCTGGAGCGCAACCTGCCGGTCGGCGATGTTGGCCTGGTCTATTTCGCGCTGTCGGATGCGTTGCACACGACCTGGCTGATGGACTGCGTGGAAAGGCTTCCGGTTGACGGTCGCTGGCACGCGCAGGCACGTGGCGTACTGCGGGACGAACTGCAGTCGCAACAGCGCGCGCTGGTCGGAACGGTGCTCGGCTCCGCCTCACCGGGTACGCGTCCCGAACGCCTCGTCCGCGACTGGCTCGGCCGCGACGACGCCACGCTGCGCTACACGCTGACGATGTTCAACGACATGCGAAACCTGCGCACGATGGATTTCGCGACGCTGTCCGTCGCTGTCCGCCGCCTGGCGCAACTCGCGACCGCCCACATCCGCATCCTGTAAATACCTCGAATGGCCTCGCCTCCGGGCGAGGCCATTTGGTGAGTGACATTGCGCGATTCCGGCGAGGCCGGTACCGACACCCATTTTGGGAAAATGGATATCGGTCCCCGCTGCCATAAGCCATCCGTACTGAATCCTGCTGTCCTTTCGACCATGTGGCCGCCCAAGGCCAGCGCTCTGCCTCGGCGAATTGGCAGGGTTAGAAAGAGCCATGGTCGATCAGTGGCTTTTCTTCTCTCCCTGTCAAAGCGCGGCTCCGACCACCGCAAGAATGGTTCGGCTCTTCTCGTGAATCGTGCGGCCGTGAATGGGATGACGTCGGGGGTGGGTGTGTTCGGCCGAGCGGGGCAGGACGCCAGGAGCGAAGGGCATGGATGCCCGAGTGCCGCGAGCGCAGGATGCGCATGAGCGGCCGCCGACCAGTAAAAAACAGGACGTTTTTTCCTGGGCGCGTACGAATACACCCACCCCCGGCGCCGCGCGCACTTTCTGGAACTCAGCACAGTGCGAGAAAAAAGCCACCAGAGTGGGGTACTCTTCGCCGAACACTGGACAAGACCGATGCCCATTCCGCCCAACCCCCGCATCGCCTTCCTTGCGAGCAGCACGCCCGAGGCGCAGGCCGCGTTGCAGGCGCTGGTGGCCGTGCATCCGCAGCACTCTCCCGAGGATTCCGACGTGATCTGCGCCCTGGGCGGCGACGGATTCATGCTGCAGACCCTGCACCAGCACGGCGGTACGGGTCGGCCGGTATTCGGCATGAAGCTTGGCGCGGTCGGTTTCCTGATGAACCAGTATCGGCAGGACGACCTGCTGCAGCGCTTGGGCGCTGCCGAGCCCGCGGTGCTGCGCCCGCTCGAGATGGTGGCCATCACCGAGGCAGGTGCAACGATGAACCTGCTCGCCTACAACGAAGTTTCGCTGCTTCGGCAGACGCGGCAGACTGCGCACCTGCGCGTGCACCTCAATGGCCAGGTTCGCCTGGACGAACTGGTCTGCGATGGCGCGCTGGTGGCAACGCCGGCGGGCAGCACCGCCTACAATTTTTCCGCGCATGGCCCGATCCTGCCACTCGGATCATCGGTCATCGCCCTGACGCCGATCGCCGCATTCCGGCCGCGGCGCTGGCGCGGCGCGCTGCTGCGTGCCGACACCGAAGTGAAGCTGGAAATCCTCGACCCGTACAAGCGCCCGGTCAGCGCCACCGCCGATTCGCATGAAGTGCGCGACGTGGTGGAAGTTCGCATCCGCGAGTCGCGCGATCGCACGGTCACGCTCCTGTTCGACCCCGAGCACAATCTCGAGGAACGCATCCTCAATGAACAGTTCGTCACCTAGGCAGGCATGACCGTCGAAGAGTCCGCTCCGGTACCCGAGGCGCCGCAGCCGACGAGCAAGCTGGTGGTTGCGATTACCGCGCGTGCCCTGTTCGATCTGGAGAAAGGACACGCCCTGTTCGAGGACCAGGGACTCGACGCCTACGCCGAGCACCAGCGTTCCCACGAGAACGACATCCTCGAACCCGGCATCGCTTTCCCGATGGTGCGCAAGTTGCTCGCCATGAATGCCGGGGCGCCCGCCGACGAGCCACGGGTCGAAGTGGTGCTGCTGTCGCGCAACTCGTCCGACACCGGGCTGCGCATCTTCAATTCCATCGAGCACTACCAGTTGGCCATCGCCCGGGCGGTGTTCACCAGTGGCGCCCCAACCACGCCCTACATCCAGCCCTTCGGTGCGCAACTGTTCCTGTCGGCGAACCCGCAATCGGTGCGCGAAGCACTGCGCGACGGCGTGGCGGCGGCCACCATCCTGCCTGCCAAGGCGGCGACCCAGGTCCACGACCAATTGCGCATCGCCTTCGATGGCGACGCGGTCATCTTCGGCGACGAGTCCGAGCGCGTGTCGCAGGAAGACGGTCTCGCCGCCTTCCACGCCCACGAAACCATGCGCGCCCACGAGCCCCTCAGTGGCGGTCCGTTCCGCGCCTTCCTGGCCGCACTGCATTCACTGCAGTCGGCGTTTCCTCCCGACGATTCGCCGATCCGCACTGCCCTGGTGACGGCGCGGTCCGCGCCTGCGCACAAGCGGGTCATCCTCACGTTGCGCGAGTGGGGGGTCCGCCTGGACGAGGCGCTCTTCCTTGGTGGACGCGACAAAGGGCCGTTCCTGGAGGCCTTCGGCGCGGACATCTTCTTCGACGATTCACAGCTCAATATCGCGAACGCCCGGCTGCACGTTGCAGCCGGCCACGTGCCGCACGGCGTGAGCAATCCCGACGACGAATGACGCACCGCGCATGACCGCAACCTAAACGGACTGGGTGTCCATTGCGGTGATCTGGTTCAGCAAGCGGTCGCGGATGCGATCATGAACCGAACCAAGGACAAGACTCCACGATGCGAGAGCTGGCACCCGGGAAGCATTCGGCCATGGTTTTGCAATGAGTCGCAGAATCGAGATATTGAGGCCTTCGCGCTTGCGCGCCTTCCTCAGGCGCCGCCGCGCGCGCAGCCTGCGCCCCGCCGACGAGCCCGCGCTGCGCTCGGAATTGTTCAGCGCCGACCAGATGGAGCGCCATGGCAAGGCCCTGGCGCGACAGCATCGCCTGCGGCCTGGCCGCGGCCCCGACCTGCTGCTGGGCCGCCTGGCCGACAACGAGGAAGTGCTGGTCAATTGCTGCGAGTTGCTAACCGCCGCGGCACGCGACAACCGGCGCATTACCCCGGCCGCCGAATGGCTGCTCGACAATTTCTACCTGATCGAAGAACAGATCCGCACGGCGCAGCGACATCTTCCCAAGGGTTACAGCCGGGAGTTGCCGCGCCTGGCGAGCGGCCCGTCGGCCGGCATGCCGCGCGTCTATGACATCGCGCTCGAGGCGATCTCGCATGGCGACGGCCGCGTGGATACCGAGAGCCTGCGCCGCTTCGTGGCCGCCTACCAGTCCATCTCGCCGCTGAAGCTGGGCGAGCTGTGGGCGATCCCGATCATGCTGCGACTGGCGCTGATCGAGAACCTGCGTCGCGTCGGCGCCCGCGTGCTGGCCGAGAAGGCCGATCGAAGCCTGGCCGAACACTGGGCCGACCAGTTGATGGACGTGGCCGAGCGCGATCCGAAAAACGTCGTGCTGGCCGTGGCGGACATGGCGCGATCGGGCCCGCCGATGAGCAGCGCTTTCGTCGCGGAGTTCAGTCGCCGGTTGCAGGGACAAAGTGCCGCACTTTCGATGCCGCTGAACTGGGTCGAACACTGGTTGGTGGAGGCCGGCCAGGGCATCGAGAACCTGGTGCAGCTGGAAGCGCAACAGCAGGCGGCCGACCAGGTGTCCATCGGCAACAGCATCGGCAGCCTGCGCGCGCTGGCGGCCATCGACTGGCGCGAGTTCGTGGAGACGATGAGCATCGTCGAGCAGGTGCTGCGCGACGATCCGGCGGGTGTCTATGCCGCCATGGATTTCGCCACGCGCGACCAGTATCGCCACGTGGTGGAAGCACTCTCCCGACGCTGCGCGCAGGGTGAGTCCGAGGTAGCCTCGGCCGCGCTGCTGCTGGCCCGGGTCGCCTGGCAACGTGACCCGGAATCACGCAGCGGACATATCGGTTACTTCCTGCTCGATCGCGGCCTGCCCGAGCTGGAGCAAAGCATCGAGGCGCGCAGGAACTGGATGGAGAGCGGCCGACGCCTGGCCACGCGGGCGGCCTTGCCGTTCTACCTGGGGCCGATTGCCGTCCTGTCGGCGCTCGTCGCGCTGCCTTTCGTGTTGTCGGCGCAAAGCCAGTTGGGTCCAGGGTGGTTGGCGCTTCTGGGATGCACAGCATTTCTTGCCGGAAGCCAGTTGGCGATCGCCCTGGTCAACTGGATCGCGACCTTGATGCTGCGGCCGGGCGGCTTGCCGCGAATGGATTTTTCCGACGCCATTCCAGTCGAGGCCCGGACCCTGGTGGTCGTACCGACGATGCTGGGCAGCGTCGAAGGCCTGGATTCGCTGGTCGAGGGCCTCGAGGTTCGCTACCTCGCCAATCGCGATGCGCACCTGCACTTCGCGCTGCTCACCGACTTCCTCGATGCCGGCGTGGAGTCCCTGGATGGGGACGCCGGCCTGGTCCAGTTGGCAGTGGATCGCATAGACGAACTCAACGAGCGTTATCCCGCGGAAGAAGGTTCCCGGTTCTTCCTGCTGCACCGGCCGCGCAAGTGGAATCCGCGAGAGCCTGCGTGGATGGGGTTCGAGCGCAAGCGCGGAAAGCTCGCCGACCTGAATACGCTGCTGCGCGGGGGTGGGCGTAACAATTTCTCGCGCATCGCCGGGGACATCTCGATCCTGCGTGGCGTTCGCTACGTGATCACGCTTGATACCGACACCCAGTTGCCGCGCGAGTCGGCCGCGCAATTCATCGGCACGATGGAACATCCATTGAACCGGCCGCACCACGATCCGGTCACCAACCTGGTCGTCGAAGGCTACGGCATCCTGCAGCCGCGCATCGGCATCAGCCTGTCGAGCAGTGCGCGCTCTTACTATTCGCGCCTGTTCGGCAGCGACGCGGGCGTGGATCCTTACACGCGCACGGTGTCGGACGTTTACCAGGACGCGTTTTCGGAAGGTTCGTTCATTGGCAAGGGTATCTACGACGTGGATGCCTTCGAGCGGGCCCTGGCCAACCGGTTCCCGCAGAACAGGATACTCAGCCACGACCTGATCGAAGGTTGCTACGCGCGCTCGGGCCTGATCAGCGACTTGCAGCTGTACGAACAATACCCGTCCACGTATCGCACCGATGCAAGCCGTCGCCATCGCTGGATTCGCGGCGATTGGCAACTGCTGCCGTGGTTGCTTCCCTGGGTGCCGGTGAAGGCAGGCAGGCGTGAGCGCAACCCCCTTTCCTCGCTGTCGCGATGGAAGATCCTCGACAACCTGCGTCGCAGCCTGGTGGCACCGGCGCTGGTGGCCTTGTTCGTATTCGGCTGGGCTGTTTCCGACGCGCCGGTCGCCTGGACATTCGGCCTGCTCGGCATCCTCGCGCTTCCTGCAGCGCTGTCGTTCGCGCTGCAATTGATCCGCATCCCCCGCGAGGCGCTGGTTGAAGAACACGTCACCCTGACCGCCCAGGAACTTCTCGCGCAGGCCGCACGCGTCCTGCTGTCGCTCAGCTGGCTGGCGCACGAGGCCTATTTCAGCCTGGATGCCGTGCTGCGCAGCCTCTGGCGAATGTTCATCAGTCGTCGCCGCCTGCTGCAATGGACGCCGTCCAGCGAAGTCGAGCGCACGGGCGAACAAGGGCTGTCGGGCGCCGCGCGTCGCATGTGGTTCGCGCCGGCATTGGTTCTGGCCGTGGTCGCCCTTCTGCTGGCAAGAGCGCCGCTGTCCCTCTTCCTGGCCATGCCGGTGCTGGCCTTGTGGTTCGTTTCGCCGGCGATTGCCTGGCAGATGAGTCGGCCGCGGATACTCACCGAGGAAACGCTGGAACCGCACCAGGAAAAATACCTGCGCCGGCTTGCCCGCAAGACCTGGGCCTTTTTCGAAGATTATGTGGGCGAAGCCGACAACTGGCTTCCACCCGACAACATGCAGGAGCAACCCACGTCGGTGGTTGCGCATCGCACGTCGCCGACCAACATCGGGCTTTCACTGTTGGCCAACCTGGCCGCGCACGACTTCGGCTATCTCGGCCAGGGTGGGCTGCTGCAGCGAACGCGCGACACCTTTGCCACGCTCGACCGCATGGAGCGCTACCGGGGCCACTTCTACAACTGGTACGACACACAGACATTGCAGCCACTGCAGCCCCGGTATGTATCGTCGGTGGACAGCGGCAACCTGGCGGGACACCTGTTGACGCTTCGGCAAGGCCTGCTCGCCTTGCCCGATCAGGCGCTGGTGGACGGCCGGTTTCGCCAAGGCTGGCTGGATGCGCTGAACCTGGTTTCGCATTCCGAACCCGTGCTGGAAAAGAATCCGACGTTCGTCCGCCTGCGTGCCGCCATCGAAGCGAGTTTGCTCGTTCCGGCATCAGGCCTGGAGGCTATCGTCGCCACCGTGGATTCCATTGGAAGGGTGGCGCGCGAACTGACCCTGGATGCGGATGTGCAGGCATCCACCGAGGCGCATTCCTGGGCGGTCGCGCTGCAACACCAGGTAGCCGGCCTGCTGCAGGACCTTCAGTACCTCACGCCGTGGCAGGGCGTTGACGCCGCGCCTTTCGCCGATCGCATGCCCAGCCTGCGTGACATCGCCGGCTTGCGCAGCGACGACTGGTCCCTGGTATTGCGCGACCTGGTTGCGCTGGCGCAGTCGCGCGCGTCCGAGCGGATGCAGCTGATCGCCAGCCTCGCGAGCCAGGCCGAACAATTCGCACAACTCGAATACCTTTTCCTCTACGACCCGAATCGTCACCTGCTGGCGATCGGCTACAACGTCCAGGACCGGCGCCTGGATGCCAGCTATTACGACCTGCTTGCGTCCGAGGCGCGCCTGGCGAGCTTCGTCGGCATCGCGCAGGGGAAACTACCGCAGGAAGGTTGGTTCACTCTCGGCCGCCTGTTGGCCAGTGCTGCGGGCGAGCCCGTGCTGCTGTCCTGGAGCGGCTCGATGTTCGAATACCTGATGCCGCTGCTGGTGATGCCGAATTTCCCAGGCACCTTGCTCGATGAAACCAACAAGGCGGCGGTCGCCCGGCAGATCGAATACGGAAATTCCCGCGGACTGCCCTGGGGCATCTCGGAATCGGGCTACAACACGGTGGACGTGCATCTCAACTACCAGTACCGCGCCTTCGGCGTGCCGGGCCTGGGCCTGAAGCGCGGTCTGTCCGAAGACAGCGTGATCGCGCCCTACGCCTCGGCGCTGGCGCTGATGGTCGCGCCTTCGGCCGCCTGCGAAAACCTGCGGCAGTTGTCGGCGATGGGCATGGAAGGTCGCTACGGCATGTACGAGGCCGTGGACTTCACGCCAGCCCGGCTGCCACGCGGCCAGACCAGCGCGACCATCCGCTCCTTCATGGCCCATCACCAAGGCATGAGCCTGCTGTCATTCGCCTACCTGTTGCTGGGTCGCCCGATGCAGCGACGATTTGCGGCTGACCCACAATTGCAGGCGACCCTGTTGTTGCTTCAGGAGCGCGTGCCGCGCACGGCGTCGCGCCTGCTGCAGGCGGGCGAACTGCCATCGCTGGGCACCGCATCGAAGGTGGCCGAGACCAAGCTGCGGATCTTCACCGACCCGGACTCGAGCCGGCCGGCGCTGCAGCTGCTTTCCAACGGGCGTTACCACGTGATGGTGAACAGCGCAGGTGGCGGTTACAGCCGCTGCCGTGACCTGGCCGTGACGCGCTGGCACGAAGACGTCACCAGCGACGCCTGGGGCCAGTTCTGCTACCTGCGCGACGTCGCCAGCGGCGAGTTCTGGTCCACGTCGCTGCAGCCGTCGCTGCGAAAGCCCACGCGTTACGAAGCGATTTTTTCGGATGCCCGCGCTGAATTCCGCAGCCGTGAAATGGACTTCGACGTCCATGCCGAGATCGTCGTTTCACCCGAGGACGATATCGAACTGCGACGCACCACCATCCACAACCGCTCACGCAGCCGACGCACCATCGAGCTGACCAGCTACTCCGAAGTGGTGCTGGCGCCGGCGATTGCCGACGCCTTGCATCCGGCCTTCAGCAAGCTGTTCGTGCAGACCGAACTGGTGCGCCCGCTGCAGGCCATCATCTGCACGCGACGCCCGCGCGCCGCCGACGAAGCCGTGCCTTGGATGTGCCACCTGATGGCCATCCACGACGCGGACGCGCATGCCATCAGCTACGAAACGGACCGCTCGCGGTTCCTCGGTCGCGGCAATTGCGTGGCGCGGCCGGCGGCGATGCTGGCAGAAGCCCTGTCGGACTCGGAAGGTTCAGTGCTCGATCCGATCGTCTCGATCCGCTGCCGCGTAACCCTGGAGCCCGACCAACAGGTGACGGTGGACGTGGTGACGGGCATGGGCGAAAGCCGGCAGGCTTGCATCGGGCTGATAGAAAAATATCGCGACCGTCGCCTGGCCGACCGCGTGTTCGACCTGGCCTGGACGCATAGCCAGGTGTTGTTGCGGCAGTTGAACGCCACGCAGTCCGAGGCGCAGTTGTTCGAGCGCCTGGCGGGTTCGATCCTGTACGCCACCAGCGCGATGCGGGCGCCGGCCGCCGTGCTCGCGAAGAATCGTCGCGGCCAGTCGAGCCTGTGGGGCCATTCGGTATCGGGCGACTTGCCGGTCGTGCTGGTGCAGATCAGCGATGCCGCCAACATCGAACTGGTCCGTCAGATGGTGCTGGCGCATGCCTATTGGCGACTGAAGGGCCTGGCCGTGGACCTGGTCATCTGGAACGAGGACCGTGCCGGCTACCGACAGCACCTGCAGGACCTGATCATGGGCCTGATTGCGGGCGGGCTGGAAGCCAGCCTGATCGACAAGCCGGGGGGTGTCTTCGTGCGGCCGGCGCACCAGATATCGAGCGAAGACCGGATCCTGATGCAATCGGTGGCGCGCGTGATCCTGAGCGACGACAAGGGTTCGCTGGCGGACCAGGTCGGTCGCCGTCCGCTCGAGACGCCATTGCCGCGTGCACTCGAGCGCGGCGCGCCACGCAGCGAAGTCACCGTCGTTCCCGAGACCGAAGAACAGGTGGAACTGCGCGAGGGCATGATCCTGCGCAACGACCTGGGCGGATTCTCCGCAGACGGCAGCGAATACGTGATCCGATTGTCGCCGGGGCAGGCAACGCCCGCGCCGTGGGTAAATGTGATCGCCAACGCCCATTTCGGCACCGTGGTTTCGGAATCGGGTGGCGCCTACACCTGGGGCGAGAATGCGCACGAATTCAGGTTGACACCCTGGCATAACGACCCGGTGTCGGATGGCAGCGGTGAAGCGATCTACCTGCGTGACGAGGAGACCGGGCAATTCTGGTCGCCCACGCCACTGCCCACGCGCGGGCCGGGCCGCTATGTCACGCGGCATGGATTCGGCTACAGCGTGTTCGAGCACAGCGAAGACGGCATCAGCAGCGAATTGTGGGTGTATGTCGCACTCGATGCGTCAGTGAAGTTTTCGGTGCTGAAGCTTCGCAACCAGTCCGGGCGCCAGCGTCGCCTGTCGGCCACCGCCTATGCCGAGTGGGTGCTGGGCGACTTGCGATCGAAGCAGGCGATGCACCTGGTCACCGAGGCCGATGGGGCAGGTGGCGCACTGTTCGCGCGAAATGCCTACAACATGGAATTCCCCGATCGCGTCGCCTTCCTCGACGCCGACGCCGGGTCGCGCAGTGTCACCGGCGACCGCGGCGAATTCATCGGTCGCAACCGGTCCTTGCGCAATCCCGCGGCAATGTCGCGATCGCGTTTGTCCGGCCGCCTGGGCGCGGGCATGGACCCGTGCGCCGCCATCCAGACTGCCTTCGAGCTCGAAGACGGTGAAGAGCGCGAGATAGTCTTCCGGCTGGGCTTGGGCCGTGACCTGCAGGACGCGCGCACGCTGGTGCAGCGCTTCCGTGGTTCGGGCGCGGCTGCCACCGCGCTGCAAGCCGTGCGCGACCACTGGCGGCATACGCTGTCGGCCGTGCAGGTTTCCACGCCCGATTCGGCCCTCGACGTGCTCGCCAACGGTTGGCTCATGTACCAGACCATCGCCTGTCGCTTCCTGGCGCGGAGCGGTTTCTACCAGTCCGGCGGCGCCTACGGTTTTCGCGACCAGCTGCAGGACAGCATGGCCATGCTGCATGCCGCGCCGGCGCAGGTTCGGCAACACCTGCTGCTTTGCGCGGCGCACCAGTTTCCCGAAGGCGACGTCCAGCACTGGTGGCATCCGCCGCTCGACCGCGGTGTGCGCACGCACTGCTCAGACGATTTCCTGTGGCTGCCGCTGGCGGTCAGCCGCTATGTGCAAGTCACGGGCGACACCGGCGTGCTCGACGAAGTGGTCGGCTTCGTGGAGGGTCGTCCGGTCAGCCGCGAGGAAGAAAGCTACTACGACTTGCCGGTGCGATCCGAGCAACGCGAAACCCTGTACGGGCACTGCCTGCGCGCGCTGGAAAACGCGAAACCTCGAGGCGTGCATGGCCTGCCGCTGATCGGTTGCGGCGACTGGAACGACGGCATGAACCTGGTCGGTGCCGACGGCCGCGGCGAAAGTATCTGGCTGGCCTTCTTCCAGTACGACGTGCTCGGGCGCTTCGCGAAGATCGCCGAGCGCCGGGACGATGCCGACACCGCAGCGCAATGCCGCGCGCAGGCCGAATCGCTTCGGCTCGCGGTCGAGGCCAATGGCTGGGACGGCGCCTGGTATCGGCGCGCGTACTTCGACGATGGCACGCCGCTTGGCTCGGCCGGCAACGACGAATGCCAGATCGATTCGATTTCGCAAAGCTGGTCGGTCCTGTCCGGTGCGGCCGGCCTCGAGCGGACGCAGTCCGCGATGCAGTCACTGGACAAGCGACTCGTGCGTCGCGATGCCGGCATCGTGCAACTGCTCGATCCGCCCTTCGACAAGTCCCACCTCAACCCCGGCTACATCAAGGGCTATGTTCCCGGCGTGCGCGAAAACGGCGGCCAATATACCCACGCTGCCGTGTGGGCGGCCATGGCATTCGCGCAGTCGGGCCAGGGCGAACTCGCCTGGGAACTCTTCGACATGATCAACCCGGTCAACCATGCGCGCGATGCGGCGGCCGTGGCCGTGTACAAGGTCGAGCCCTACGTCCTTGCCGCCGATGTCTACGCAGTCGCGCCGCACGGTGGACGCGGTGGGTGGACCTGGTACACCGGTTCCGCGGGCTGGATGTACCGGCTTGCCGTGGAGTCCCTGTTGGGGCTGCGCGTGGAAGAGGGACGCCTACGTGTGCAGCCGGTTGCCAAGGCCGGCTGGAACGGCTTCGGGATGGATTATCGCCACGGTTCAACGATTTATCGCATCAGGGTGGAGTTCGGACTGCCAGGGGAGGCGGCGGACCATGGCACGTGGCTGGAGGGCCAGCTAGAGGAAGATGGAATCGAGTTGGTGGATGACGGCCGGGAACGCCAGGTTCTGGTCAGGGTGGCGGCCGCTGCCGACGCCCGGGCCCGTGTTGACTGATAGCATGACAAAGCGGTTAATATCCTTGACACAGCTTCAAGCGCGGGGCCGCCAAGCGTGGTTTCCCGATCGGTAAACAACCTGCGGGGGAGGCGTCTGCACATGATCGTCCAAAACGAGTCCTTGAATATCAAGCACGTGGCCCTGGCGGCTGCGATCGTCCTGGCGCTGGCAGCCTGCGGAAAAAAGGACGAGGCCGCGCCCGCAACACCGACCGCCGGCGCGCCGGCGGCACCGGTGATGGAAGGCGCCCTCGACATCATCGCGTGGCCGGGCTACATCGAGCGCGGCGAAAGCGACAAGAGCTATGACTGGGTCACCGAGTTCGAAAAGAACTCTGGCTGCAAGGTCAACGTGAAGACCGCGGGCACGTCCGACGAGATGGTGTCGCTGATGAACCAGGGCGGCTACGACCTGGTGACAGCCTCGGGTGATGCATCGCTTCGCCTGATCGCCGGCGGCAAGGTACAGGCCATCGATACCGCGCGCGTTCCTTCGTACGGCACGCTCGACCAGCGCCTGCAGGATGCCGCCTGGCATACCGTGGAAGGCAAGCACTACGGCGTTCCCTACCAGTGGGGCCCGAACGTGCTGATGTACAACACCAAGGTATTCAAGGAAGCGCCGACCAGCTGGAGCGTGGTGTTCGAGGAACAGCGCTTCCCGGACGGCAAGTCCAACAAGGGCCGCGTGCAGGCCTTCGACGGCCCGATCTACATCGCCGACGCCGCCCTCTACCTGATGTCGAAGCAACCGGAGCTCGGCATCACCGATCCGTACGAACTCAACGAAGAGCAGTACGCCGCGGTGCTGGCCGTACTGCGCAAGCAGAAATCACTGGTCCATCGCTACTGGCATGACGCCACGGTGCAGATGGGCGACTTCAAGAATGAGGGCGTTGCCGCTTCCGGTTCGTGGCCTTACCAGGTGAACGCACTGGTCCTGGAAAAACAGCCGATCGCGTCCGTCATCCCCGCGGAAGGCGCCACGGGTTGGGCGGACACCACGATGATGCACAGCGAGGCCAAGCATCCCAACTGCGCGTATGCGTGGATGGAGTGGTCGATCAGTCCGAAGGTGCAGGGCGACGTGGCTGCGTGGTTCGGCTCCCTGCCGGCCGTGCCGGTGGCTTGCGAGAACAATGCGTTGCTCGGCGCGGAAGGCTGCAAGACCAACGGCATCGACAACTTCGACCAGATCCATTTCTGGCGGACGCCCGAGGCCAAGTGCGGTGACGCGACCTGCGTGCCGTACAGCCGCTGGACCGAGGACTACATCAAGATCATGGGTGGCTGATTCCGACCTCCTGGGCCGCGCATGTCGTTCGCCGTCGAGTTCCAGGAAGTTTCCCGCCACTACGGAAAGGTGAGGGCCGTCGATGGCGTGTCCCTCGCCATCGCCGAAGGTGAATTCTTCTCGATGCTCGGTCCTTCGGGATCGGGCAAGACCACCTGCCTGCGGCTGATCGCCGGCTTCGAGCAACCCACGTCCGGATCCATCCGCATCCATGGCGTGGAAGCGGCCGGTATTCCGCCGTTTTCGCGCGACGTCAACACCGTGTTCCAGGACTATGCGTTGTTTCCGCACATGAACGTGCTCGACAACGTGGCCTATGGATTGATGGTGAAGGGCGTTGGCAAGGACGAGCGACTGGCGCGCAGCCGCGAGGCGTTGGCGATGGTGGACCTGGGCGAGTACGGTGCACGCCGGCCATCGCAATTGTCGGGCGGACAGCGGCAGCGCGTGGCCTTGGCGCGCGCGCTGGTGAATCGCCCGCGCGTGTTGTTGCTGGATGAACCACTCGGCGCGCTGGACCTCAAGCTGCGCGAACAGATGCAGGGCGAGTTGAAGGCGCTGCAACGCAAGCTCGGCATCACCTTCGTCTACGTGACCCACGACCAGGGCGAGGCCCTGTCCATGTCGGATCGCGTGGCGGTTTTCAACCAGGGCCGGATCGAGCAGGTGGATACACCGCGTGGGCTCTATACGCGTCCGGCCACGCCTTTCGTCGCGCGCTTCGTGGGTACCTCGAATGTTTTTACGGGCGCTGCCGCGGCACTGCTTGGCGGCCCGGGCATGGGCGCGTTTTCGCTTCGACCCGAGCATGTGCGTTTGCAGCGATCGCCTGCGGGCGCCGCGGGCAACAGCCGCCAGCTGCCGGCGCGCGTGATCGGCGTCCAGTACCACGGCGCAAGCAGCCGCATCGAACTGCAGTTGGCCGGCGACGTGCGCCTGGTGGCGAACGTCAACAATGACGAAGGTGATGGCGAGTCGCTGCCCGAGGTCGGCGACGAATTGTTCGCAACCTGGTCCGACCAGGCGATGGTGCCCTTGCGGGAACTGCCCGCGTGAACGCCAACGCCGTCTACCTGCGCACGCCGTTGCGCCGGGTGGCGGCGCTGCTGCATCGCCGCGGCGGCCTGATGCTGGCGGTGTTGCTGGGCCCGCCGCTGATCTGGATGTGCGTGATCTACCTGGGGTCCTTGCTGGCCTTGCTGTGGCAGGGCTTCCACGGCTTCGATGATTTTTCGATGAGCGTGTTGCCGACGCTAACGCTCGACAACTACGCGAAGATTTTCGAGAAGGGAAACTTTGACATCGTGCTCCGGACCCTGGCCATGGCCTGCGCGGTCACGGTCGCCGCGGCGGTCATCGCATTCCCGATTGCCTACTACATGGCACGTTACGCCGGTCCGCGCACCAAGGCCTTCTTCTATATCGGCGTGATGTTGCCGATGTGGGCCAGCTACATCGTCAAGGCCTACAGTTGGTCGGTCATCCTGGCCAAGGGCGGCATCGTCTTCTGGCTGATCACCAAGCTGCACCTGCTGTGGTTGCTGGACGGCGTACTGGCCTTGCCCTACGTGGGTGGATCCACCTTGTCCACGTCGCACCTCGGCCGCTTCCTGGTTTTCACCTACATCTGGTTGCCCTTCATGGTGCTGCCGATACAGGCGGCGCTGGAACGCGTGCCGCCCAACCTGGTGCAGGCGTCCATGGACCTGGGCGCGCGGCCGCGACAAACCTTTCGACACGTGATCTGGCCACTGGCGTTTCCCGGTGTTGTGGCGGGATCGATCTTCACGTTTTCGCTGACCTTGGGCGATTTCATCATCCCGACCTTGATCGGCCCGTCGGGACTGTTCATCGGCACCTACGTGTACGTGCAGCAGGGCGCCGTGGGCAACATCCCGATGGCGGCGGCGTTCACGATGGTGCCGATCGTGCTGATCGCGATTTACCTGATGATCGCCAAACGACTGGGGGCCTTCGATGCGCTCTGACGCGCCCGGTTCCGATCGCGCGGGCTTCGGCCTGAAGCTGGCTGCCTGGGCTGGCCTGTTCTTCATGCATGCGCCGATCCTGGTGATCTTCCTCTACGCCTTCAATACCGAACGCAGCGCTTTCAGTTTTCCGTTGCAGGGTTTCACGCTGGAATGGTTTGGACAGGCCTGGGCGCGCGAAGACGTGCGTTCGGCAATATGGCTGTCGCTGAAAATCGCAACGCTCGCCACGATAGCGGCGATGGGCCTCGGTACGCTCGCGGCGGCTGCGCTGTACCGGCGTGATTTCCTGGGCAAGGAAGGCATCACGCTTCTTTTTATCCTTCCCATAGCATTGCCGGGCATCGTCACCGGCATCGCGCTGTTGTCGGCCTTCAAGCTGGTGGGTGTGGAATCGGGACTGTTCACCATCGTCGTCGGCCATGCCACCTTCTGCATCGTGGTGGTCTACAACAACGTGATCGCGCGTTTCCGGCGCAGTTCGCCATCGCTGGTGGAAGCGTCCATGGACCTGGGCGCGGATCCCTTCCAGACCTTCCGCTACGTGGTGCTTCCCAATATCGCCACCGCCTTGCTGGCGGGCGGCATGCTTGCCTTCGCATTGAGCTTCGACGAGATCATCGTCACTACCTTCACCGCCGGCACCGAACGCACCTTGCCGATCTGGTTGTTGAACCAGCTCAGCAAGCCCCGCGACACACCCATCACCAATGTCGTGGCGATGATGGTGATGCTGGTGACGATGTTGCCGATCCTCGGCGCGTATTACCTGACCCGCGGCACTGATTCGGTGGCGGGCAGCGGAAAATAGGAAACCAGACGGAGACTTTCGATGCAGACCCGGATGTTCATCAATGGCCAACTCGAAACAGGGCAGGGCGACTTGTTCACCGTATTCAACCCGGCGACAGGCGCGGAAATCGTGCGGATTCCCGAGGCCAGCCCCGCGCAGGTCGCGGCGGCAGTGGCCGCTGCGGATGCCGCCTTGCCGGGCTGGTCGCGCACTGCGCCCAAGGATCGGGCCGCAATCCTGTTGAAGATTGCCGACCGCGTCGAGGAGAAAGCGGAAGAGCTGGCGCGGCTCGAATCGGACAATTGCGGCAAGCCGTTCCAGGCTGCGTTGAACGACGAGATTCCGGGCATCGCCGATGTGTTTCGCTTCTTCGCCGGTGCGGCGCGATGCCTCGGTGGTTCGGCTGCAGCGGAATACCTGCCCGGACACACTTCGATGATTCGGCGGGATCCGGTCGGCGTCATCGCCTCGATCACGCCCTGGAATTACCCGTTGATGATGGCGGCATGGAAGATGGCGCCCGCGTTGGCGGCAGGCAATACGCTGGTTCTCAAGCCTTCCGAAATCACGCCGCTGACGTCTTTGCGTTTCTTTGAATTGATTGGAGACCTGTTGCCGCCGGGTGTCGCCAACATCGTGTTCGGTCGCGGCCAGACCGTGGGCCAGCCGCTGGTGTCGGCCGACGCGGTGCGCATGATTTCGCTGACCGGATCGATCGCGACCGGGCAGAAGATGCTGGAGGTCGCCGCGCAGACCCTGAAGCGCACGCATCTGGAACTCGGTGGCAAGGCGCCGGTGATCGTGTTCGACGATGCCGACATCGAGGCCGCCATCGAGGGCATCAAGGTGTTTGGTTACTACAACGCCGGCCAGGACTGCACGGCCGCGTCGCGCATCTATGCGCAGGACAAGAAGTACGAGAACTTCGTCGCCGACCTGGCCTCGGCCGTGTCTTCCATCAAGCTGGGTACGCAGGACGAAGAGGGCGTGGAACTGGGTCCATTGGTGTCCATCGCGCATCGCGACCGCGTCGCCGGCTTCCTCGACCGCGTGCGCGCCGACAAGCACCTGGAAGTCGTGACCGGCGGCCATGCCGTCGCCGGCAACGGCTATTTCTTCGAACCGACCGTGGTGGCGGGCGCCACCCAGGCCGACGAGATCGTGCGCAAGGAAGTATTCGGCCCGGTGGTTTCGGTGACGCGTTTCAGCGACGTGGACCAGGCCATCGCCTTTGCCAATGACAGCGACTACGGGTTGGCATCATCGGTGTGGACGTCGGACATCGGCAAGGCGATGCGGGTCAGCGCCGAATTGCAGTACGGCTGCACCTGGGTCAACACGCACTTCATGCTGGTCAGCGAGATGCCGCATGGCGGCGTGAAGAAGTCCGGCTACGGCAAGGACATGTCCATGTACGGGCTGGAGGACTACACCTCGGTCCGCCACATCATGATCAAGCACTGAGGCCCTGCCTCGGGATTTCCGGCTATCATCGGGGCATCCATCCACCGGATGCCCCCCGATGCGACTGCTCCTGATCCCGCTCTGCCTGTCCCTCGCCGCTTGCGGCGGCAATCCCGAACCCGAGGCCGATGCGAGTCCGGCGGCCACCACGCCAGCGGCCACGACCGCCGGTGCAACGACGCCCGTTGCGGCGACCGCGGCGCCGGTCGCGGCACCTGCCACCGCCACCGCATCGCGCACGCTGCTGGACGCCTACCTGCAGGCCTGGAACGCCCGCGACGCCGACAAGGTCGCATCGTTCATGGCCGACGACGTGGTGGTCTTCGATTCACTGCTCGGCAATCTGTCGAACGGTCGCGCCGAAGCGCGCAGCAATGTGGTCGACATGTACCTGCGCGCCGTGCCAGACGGCCAGTGGACCTTGCGCGGCGAGCCGATCGTGTCGGAAGGTGGCTTCAGTTACGAATGGACGCTGACCGGCGTCAACCTGGGCAACTGGGCGACTTACCTGCGCGGCAAGGGCCAGAAGATCAACTTCAAGGGCATCACCATCGTCCGCACCCGCGACGACAAGATTGTTTACCAGGCCAACTACTTCGACACGAACGCACTGGGTACGCAGGCGGGTTGGTAAACGCGCGGATGCCTCAAGCGCCTGACGGGCGTCGCGTGCGCAGTGAGTAGACGAGCCAGGCCATCGCCGCTGCGCCAGCGCCCGCCAGGAAGGCCGCACGGCCGCCGCCCAGATCCCACGCGTATGCGGACATGCCCGCGCCCAACACGCCGCCTACGCCCGAACTGAAGCCATACAGCAGGCTTTGTCCGGCGGCTGCCCGCTTGCCGGGGAAAAACTCCGACATCATGCGCATGCAGCAGGCATGGAAGATGGCGAAGCTGAAGGCGTGTAGCGATTGCGCCGCGAACATCAGCGGCAGGTCGCGCGCGAACAAGGCCGTCACCACCCAGCGCAGGATCGTCACCGCGATGCAGAAGGCCAGCAGCGACTGCGCACCGAAGCGCGCGATCAGGCGGGGCGCCTGCCAGAACATGATGATCTCGATCAGCACACCGGTGCCCCACAGCGCGCCGATGGTGGCGCCGTCGTGGCCGTTGGCCTTGAGGTGCAAGGTGTAGAAGACATAGAACGCGCCGAAGCCCATCTGCATCAGCAGCGCGACGAGCAGGAAGCGGCGCACGCCCGGTCGCTTCCACAAGTGCTCGGCATCATCGATGGTTTCCAGATGCTCGGGTGGGCGGTCGTTGCGATGCGGCCATGCGGCCGCGACCATTGCGACGAAGAGCGGAATCGTCACCCACGGAAAGCTGGCGTCGCCAAGGCGATCCATCAGCCAGCCGTAGGTCGAGGCGACGATCAGGAAACCGACCGAGCCCCAGACGCGGATGCGACCGTACTCGGCGCTGCGCGTGCCCAGCGCGGCCAGCGTCATCGCTTCGAATTGGGGCATTATCGCGTTGTAGAACAGGCCGAAGCAGGCCATCACCGCCAGCAGTGCGAAGGCGCTGTGGCTGAATGTGAAACCAGCGAAGCACAAGGCAGTCAGGGCGCAGCCGGCGACGAACCAGTTGCCGGGCCGGGTGCTTCGTTGCAGCAATGCACTCCACAGTGGCGGCGCAAGGATCCGGCTGCCGTACCACAGGCCCAGCATGGCGCCGACCACATAGCCGTCGTGGCCCATCGAATCGACCCAGCGGCCAATGTAGGGCGTGTAGGCGCCCAGCGCGGCGTAGTAGCAGAAGTAGAATATCGAGAACCGGCGCAGGTCCGATCCCACGCTCAGAATTCCAGGTCGAGCGCGGCGCACAGATAGTCCACCAGCGGCGCCAGTCCGGCCAGGTGGGTCGCGACCGCCTTGCGCAGGTTGGGGCCCAGTACCGTCTCGTCGTCGAGGTTGGCGCTGGCGACGAAATCCTTTCGCTTCAGGTCGCCGATCAGTTCGTGGTCCGCGGGGAAACCACGCGGCGGTCGCACCAGCGAATCACCGACCAACTCGAAACGACGCTTGAAGGCAGGCGACTGCACTGCCGCTTTCCAGGCGCCCGGATTGTCGAAGATGAATTGCCGCACGCGCCGCTGCGTGTCCGACTCGGGCTGCCAAAGGCCGGCGCCGATGAAGCACGAGCCCGGTTGCACGTGCAGGTAGAACGAGGGCGCGGGTACCTGCTTGCTGCGCGCATGGAAGAAGCGCGCGCCCGACCAGGTCTTGTAGGGCGTCTTGTCGTTGGAAAAACGCGTGTCGCGGTGGATGCGGAACAGGGAACCGCCGACACCGCGCGGGTCGGCGCGGTAGTGCTCGCTGATGGTGTGCACATCCGGCGCCAAGTCGGTGATCAGGCGCAGGAAGGGCTGCCTCAGGTGAGCTTCGTAGTCTTCCTTGTGCGCGTGGAACCACTCGCGTGAATTGTTTCGCGACAGGGCGCGCAGGAACTTGAAGGTCTTGGGGCTAAAGTAAGGAGTGGCCACGTGATCAATCGTCCGTCAGGGGGGCACCGGCCTGGGCCAGTTCCGATTCCAGTTCGCGGCCCCAGGCTTCCAGTGAATCGAGCAGTGCCTGCTTCGGGCCCGCATCGGCGGTGAGCCGCAGCCGGCCAATGGTTTCGTGGAAGGAAGCGAAGCTGTATTCGGACAGGCCGCAATCGCTGCCCAGGCGGCGCTGGCGATAGTCGTTCCAGCGCTGGAGTTCGGCGACATCCAGGCTGTCGGGCCAGTTGCGGGCGCGATAGCGGAACAGCAATTCCGGAAAGCGCGGATCCTTCAACTGGTCGGCGATGGCGCCCAACTCGGAAGGCTCGCTGCTGCGGATGCGCGTGAACAGGCGTTTGTCCGCATCGGCCACGAATCCGTCGTAGAGCGCAGCATCGGGATCGGCTGCCGCGCGCGCGCTTTCGCCGGCGAATACGCGGCGCACTTTTTCGGCCAGTCCCGGCGCCGCCTGCAGGCGTTCGGCGTTGGCAAGGCAGGCAGGCAGGTCGATGCCGAGGCGCTGCAGGTCGGCTTCGCGCAAATGCGCCAACGGGACCAATACCGGGCATTTGTTGCTGTGGATTTCCTTCAGAGGCACGCGCGCTTCGCCTTCGGGCAAATCAGCCTTCGGCGTGTACAGGCGGTCGGCGATTTCCTCGGGTGACAACGCGAGCAGCGGCGCCGGGTCGACGTCGAGGTCGCAGGCGATGACCCGGGAGTCGATGCGTGGATGGCGCGCCAGCGGCAAAACCAGCGCCGCGCAGTGGCGCGATGCCGGGTACTTGCCGGAAATATGCAGCACCGGCAGACCGATGATGGGGTCGAGCAGGCTCGCTGCCTGCTTCTTGTCCCGCGCCTTCAAGGCGTAGTCCCAAAGTCGGGGCTGCGCCGAGCGCATTTTCCTCGCGAGGCCGATCAGCGCGCGCACGTCGGACAAGGCTTCATGCGCCTCGCCGGTCCGGGTGCCGTTGGCCTGTGCCAGGTGCTCGAGCTTGAAGCTCGGCAAGCCGTCGTCGCGCCGCGGCCATTCCATGCCTTCCGGCCGCAAGGCTTCCATCAGCCGCATCACGTCCAGCAGATCCCAGCGCGAGTTGCCGTTGCGCCACTCGCGCTCGTAGGCGTCGTAGAAATTTCGGTACAGGCCGAAGCGGATGAATTCGTCGTCGAAGCGGATCGAGTTGTAGCCCACGGCGCAGGTGCCGGGCTGCGAAAGCTCGTCGTGCAGGCGGGCGAAGAAAGCGGGCTCGGGCAGGCCATCGCGCTGCGCCTGCTGCGGGGTGATGCCGGTGATCAGCGTGGCTTCGGGCGAGGGCAGCAGGTCGCGGGCGGGCTGGCAGAACAAGGAAATCGGTTCACCGATTTCTTCAAGCGATTCGTCGGTGCGGATGGCGGCGAACTGCGCGATGCGGGTGCGGCGCGGGTCGCGGCCGAAGGTTTCCAGGTCGTACCATAGGAAACTGACCGCCATTTCAGTCTTGCCCCAGCACGCTCAATCGCTCTTGAACGAGTTGGTCTGCCTTCGCAAGATCCACTTGGCTGATGTCCTGAAGGCCTTCGCAACATTCCACCAGCAGTTGTCGCTGGACCTTGCCGCGTTCGAAGGCCGTGGCATACGGCACTCGCATGAAGCTGACCATGGAGTACCGCGGCACGAATCGTCCGGGATGACGATCGGCCAAAAGACGTTCCAGTTTCCGACGCAGCAGGAAATCCGCATCGTCCACCTGGTCGCGCATCTCCACATAATTTTCCAGCGCCATCGCCTGGATGGCCTGGGCATTGGGGCGACGCTCGTTCTCGAAGCCTTCGAATGCCGATTGCCAGTCGGCGGCCTGTGCAATATGCCGGTCGAGCGCAATGCAATCCTCGAAGGCGCAATTCATGCCCTGGCCGTGGAAAGGGACCATGGCGTGCGCGGCATCGCCGATCAGCACGGCGCGATTGTCCAAGTGCCAGCGGTCGAGGCGGAGCGTGCCCAGGCCGCCAGTCGGATTGGCGATCCAGTCCGCATCGAATTCGGGAATTCGCTCGAGCGCATCGGCGAAATCGCGCTCGAACAAGGCGCGCGCCGCGGCCAAGTTGGGCAGTGTGTCGAAACTCGGGTCGCCGCTGTTGGGCAGGAACAGGGTGACGGTGAAGGTCTTTTCGGTGTTCGGCAGCGCGATGCACATGTAGCCGCCGCGCGGCCAGATGTGCAGGGCGTTGGCCTCAAGCTGGAAGCCGCCATCTGCTGCCGGTGGCACTTCCAGTTCCTTGTAGCCGTGGCCGAGCGGTTCGAAGTTCTCGCCCAGTTCCAGCCAGGGTTTCAACGCGGCACGCACGCCCGATCCCGCGCCATCGGCGCCGATCAACACGGCAAAATCGAGTTCCTCGACGCTGCGGTCGTGGTCGTTGACGATGCGCAGTCGGCGCGTGTCGAAATCAACCTCGTCCAGGCGGGCATCGAAACGGATGCGCGCGCCCGCGGCTTCGGCGGCATCGAGCAGGCTGATGTTCAAGCGCCCGCGATGTACCGACCAGATCACTTCGGAGTCGTCCTTGCCATAGCGCAGCAACTGGGTCGATCCGTCCAGGCCATGCACCATGCGGCCGCGCATCATCACTGCCTGCGCCATCACCGCATCCTGCAGGCCGGCCAGGCGCAGCGCGTGCAGGCCACGTTCGGCCAGCGCCAGGTTGATCGAACGCCCGCCCTCGTAGGCACGCACACGAGGGTCGGGTCGTTTTTCGAATACGTCCACCGACCAGCCGCGCCGGGCGAGCAGCGTGGCCAGCAGGGCGCCCGCCAGGCCTGCGCCTGCGATGGTGATGCGACCGCTGCCCACGTCCATCAGGAACCCCGCCAGGCTTCGACTGCGCGCACGAAGCGCAACACGTCGGCGTGTCGGTTGTACAGCGGCGTCGGTGAGATGCGGATGACGTCCGGTTCCCGCCAATCACCAATAATCCCCGCCGACGACAGGTGTTCGAACAAGGCGCGGCCCCGCTCACGCCCGCCGATGACGCGCAGCGACAACTGGCAACCGCGCCGGGTGGCGTCGCTCGGCGTCGCGATGTCGAGCACATCCGCAAGGCGTTGCTGGATCAGGCTTTCGAGATAGCCGGTGAGGCGAATGGATTTTTCGCGCAGGGCAGCCATGCCGGCGCGCTGGAATATCTCCAGCGAAACACGTAGCGGCGCCAGCGCCAGGATCGGCGGATTGCTGAGTTGCCAGCCATCGGCGCCCGGCGTCGGAATGAATTCGGGGCCCATGCGGAAACGCGTCGCCTGGTCGTGTCCCCACCAGCCGGCAAAGCGCGGTCGATCGCTGCGCGCATGGCGTTCGTGCACGAAACAGCCGGCGACGGCGCCCGGGCCGGAGTTCAGGTATTTGTAACTGCACCAGGCAGCGAAGTCCGCGCCCGAATCGTGCAAGTCCAGCACGCGATTGCCGGCGCCGTGGGCGAGGTCGAATCCGGCCACGCAGCCCTGCACCTGTGCGAGCCGTGCAATCTCCTTCAAGTCAAAGGCCTGGCCGCTGCGATATTGCACGCCCGGCCACAGCACCAGCGCGATCTCGCTGCCGCGCTCGGCCAGCACGCGTTCGATCGCCTGCATGGAAATCGTGCCGCCGGGTTCGTCAGCTTCGAGTTCGATCAGGGACGTTGCCGGGTCGAAGCCATGGAAGCGCACTTGCGATTCCACCGCGTAACGGTCGGATGGGAATGCGCCAGCCTCGATCAGGATGGCGTGGCGTTGCGGCGTCGGCCGGTAGAAGCTGACCATCATCAGGTGCAGGTTCACCGATAGCGAATTCATCGCCACGACTTCTGACGGCATCGCGCCCACGCAGGCGGCCAGCGATTCGCGCACGAACTCGTGATACGGCATCCACGGATGCTTGCCGAGGAAATGGCCTTCCACGCCGAGGTTCGCCCAGTCGTCGAGTTCGTCGATCAGCGCGCCGCGCACTGCCTTCGGTTGCAGGCCGAGCGAATTGCCGCAGAAATAGGCTTGTTCGGCATCACCGTGGCGCGGGATATGGAACTCGTTGCGGAACTCGCGCAGGGGATCGGCTTCGTCCAGTGCCAGCGCGTGGGCTTCGGTATCGATGTCACCCATGTCAGTCGAACCGTGCCTTGTTCAGGCCCAGCCATTCCAGCGCCGTGCCGTGGTAGAGCCGCGCCTGCGAGGCTTCGTCCAGGCCCAGCGCGGCGATGCCGCTGCCCGGTTCCTGTTCGCCGAGCGGGAAGGGATAGTCGGTGCCCAGCATCACCGTGTCGATGCCGACCGTGTCGATGAGGTAGCGCAGCGCGCGCGGATCGTGCACGCATGAATCGAAATAGAGCTTGCCGAAGTACTCGCGCGGGTTGCGCGGGTTGTCCATCGCGACCAGGTCGGGACGCATGTTGAAGCCGTGTTCGATGCGACCGATGGTGTACGGGAAACTGCCGCCGCCGTGCGCGAAACAGATCTTCAGTTTCGGGAATTTCTCGAGCACGCCGCCGAAGATCAGTGCGCAGGCCGCGCGCGATTGTTCGGCCGGCATGCCGACCAACCAGGGCATCCAGTACTTGGGCATGGTGTCGGTGCCCATCATGTCCCAGGGGTGGATCAGGATGGCGGCGTCCAGATCTTGCGCGGCTTCGAAGAAGGGTCGCAGTTCGTCCGCGTCCAGGTTCCAGTCGTTGATGTGCGAACCGATCTGCACGCCCTGCAGGTCGAGCTGGTCCATGCAACGCTCGAGTTCCTGCACGGCCAGTCGCGCAGACTGCATGGGCACGGTGCCGATGCCGGCGTAGTGGCGCCGATGCGAGCGGCAGGTCTCCGCCATGTGGTCATTCAGCGACTGGTGCAATTCAAGCGCGTGCTGCGGCTTGGACGTATAGCTGAACATCACCGGCACGGTGCTGATGACCTGCACCTGCACGTCGAAGCGCGCGTAGTCGGCGATGCGCACGTCCGGATCCCAGGTCTTGGGCCAGATCTCGCGGAAGAACTTGCCATCCTTGTAGATCCGGTGCCGGCCATCGTCGCCGTGGTGGATTACCGGGAAGCGGTTGTCGCCATATTTGGCGGCAAGGTCCGGCCAGTCCCGCGGCAGGTAGTGGGCATGGGTATCGATCTTGAGCATGCCCACAGTTTACCGGGTTTGCGGCTCAGGTCGGGTCGATGGCCGGGGCGTCTTCGAAGCGGGCGGGACGCGGGTTCACGTGGCCGCAGGCGGTGCAGGTGCGGCGCTGGATGGACAGGTAGAAATGCTCGAACACCTTGGGGAAATCGCGTTCGATGTCCACCAGGTGGAAGTATTCCTCGTACAGCAGGTGGTTGCAGCGTTCACAGAACCAGAGCAGGCCGTCCTGTTCGTGCGCCAGCCGCTTGCGCTCGATCACCAGGCCGATGGAGTGCGCCGCACGCTGGGGCGAATGCGGCGTCCGCGGCGGCAGGTAGAACATCTCGCCGGCCTTGATCGGAATGTCGCGAGCCTGGCCGTCTTCCTGGATCTTCAGGACCATCTCGCCCTCGAGTTGATAGAAGAACTCCGGGCCTTCTTCCCAGTGGTAGTCGGTGCGCTGGTTCGGGCCGCCGACGATCATCACGATGAAGTCGCCATCCACGATGCACTTGTTGCCCACGGGCGGCTTGAGCAAGTGCCGGTGTTCGTCGATCCAGCCTTGCAGGTTGAAAGCGGGCGTCAGCATGTCAGGTTCCCTCGGGCAACACGGCCAGGCACTTGAGTTCGATGGCGATCGGCGTGGGCAGGGCGGTGATGCCCAGCGTGGTCCGGCAGGGCGCCGATGCGGCATCCGGGAAATATTCGGCCCAGACTTTGTTGTAGGCGGGAAAATCGCGGGCCATGTCGGTCAGGTACACGGTCACGTCCACCAGGTCGCCCCACTGTGCGCCGCTGGCCTCGAGCACTGCGCGCACGTTGGCGAACACCGAATGGCATTGCGCGACGATGTCGTAGGACAGCAGGCTGCCGAACTCGCTGAGCACGTTGCCGGGAATCGAATTGTCCGCGGCGTTGCGCGGGCCGATGCCGGACAGGTACAGCATCTGGCCGACGCGGCGAGCGTGCGGGTAGTGGCCGACGGCGCGCGGGGCCTTGTCGCTGTGCACGACCTGGCTCATGCCGGTTCCGGCGTTCCCGTGCCACGCAGCAGCGCGGCGGCGTAGGCAGCGGGCAGGTCGTCGCGACCCGAGATGTCCATGCCCAACTGGCGCACGCGTCCGTCGAGCAGGCTGTACACCCAGCCGTGCACCGACAATTCCTGGCCGCGCGACCACGCATCTTCGACGATGGTGGTCTGGCAGACGTTCATCACCTGTTCGATCACGTTCAACTCGCACAGCCGCGCGTGGCGCAAGGTTTCAAGTCCGATATTTTCAAGTTGGCCGGCGTGCTTCTGCGCCACGTCCCCGACATGTCGTAGCCAGTTGTCGGCCAGGCCCACGCGGGTGCCGGTCAGGCTGGCGTGCACGCCGCTGCAACCGTAGTGGCCGACCACGAGAATGTGTTCGACCTTCAGCAGGTCCACGGCGAACTGGATGGTGCTCAGGCAATTCAGATCGGTGTGCACGACCAGGTTGGCGATATTGCGGTGTACAAACACTTCGCCAGGCGCCAGGCCCATGATCTGGTTTGCCGGCACGCGCGAATCGGAGCAACCGATCCACAGGAATTTCGGCGCCTGCTGCGTGGACAGGCGCTTGAAGAAGCCCGGGTCCTCCTCGCGGACGCGCTCGGCCCAGGCTTTGTTGCGTTCCAGCAGTTCGCTCAATTGGGCCATGGTTTATCCGAGGTTGATGCAGACGTTCTTGGCTTCGGTGAAGAAGCGCATTGCTTCCAGGCCGCCCTCGCGGCCCAGGCCCGATTGTTTCATGCCGCCGAAGGGCGTACGCAGGTCGCGTTCTAGCCAGGTGTTGATCCAGACGATGCCGACGTCCAGGCCGGCAGCCAGACGATGCGCGCGGCGCAGGTCGGACGTCCAGACGCTGGCTGCCAGGCCGTAGGACGAGGCATTGGCAAGTGCGAGTGCATCTTCTTCGTCGTCGAAGGGTTGCAGCGTAACGACCGGGCCGAAGATTTCTTCAGTATTGGTGCGCGTCTGCGGCCCGAGGCCCTCGATGACGGTGGGCGCGATGTACCAGCCGTGCTCGCCACGGCCCGGGGGCTGCACCGAGTTGCCTCCACAAAGGACTCGCCCGCCCTCGGCGCGCGCGAGGTCGAGGTAGCCCATGACTTTTTCGAAGTGACCCTTCGAAACGACTGGGCCCACTACGGTTGCTGCGTCGAGCGGATCGCCCACGCGCAGCTGACGGACCCGGGCCACGAACTGGTCGCGGAATTCATCGTAGAAACGGCGTTCGATGAGGATGCGCGAGCCGCACAGGCAGATCTGCCCGGAATTCTGGAAGGACGAGCGCAGGATGAACTCGTACAGCGCCTCGCGCGGCGCATCGGCGAAGATCAACGTCGGATTTTTTCCTCCGAGTTCCAGCGAGGATTTCTTCAATGCACCGGCGCAATGCGTCGCGATGCCGCGGCCGACGGTCGTGCTGCCGGTGAAGCTGACGGCCTTGACGCCCGGATGTTCGACCAGGGCCCGGCCGGCTTCGGCGCCGAAGCCCTGCACGATGTTCAGCACGCCCGGCGGAAAACCAATCTCGATTGCCAGTTCGCCCAGCATCCAGGCAGTGAGCGGCGTCACTTCGCTGGGCTTGGCGACCACGCAGTTTCCCGCCGCCAGTGCCGGCGCGATCTTCCACGTGAACAAATACAAGGGAAGGTTCCATGGACTGATGCAGCCGACCACGCCGATGGGCTGTCGCAGGGTCAAATTCAGTCCCGCTTCGCCCTGGTGCGACTCGCTGGCGAATTGCATTGCGGCCGACGCGAAAAACCGAAGGTTGCTGACGGCGCGCGGAATCTCGATGATCTTCGCCAGCGCAAGCGGCTTGCCGGCGTCACGCGATTCGGCCTTGGCGAATAATTCAAGGCGTGACTCGAGCGCGTCGGCGAGGCGTTGCAGCCAGCGCGCGCGTTCGCTGGCGGGCAGGCCGGACCAGGCGGGGAAGGCGCGCCGTGCGGCGGCGACGGCCGCATCCACGTCGCTGGCCGAACCAGCGGGACAACGCGCGAAAACGGAGCCGGTGGCAGGCTCGAAGACATCAAGCCAGTTTTCCACGTTGGCAGCCGCGGCCCGGCCGTCGATGTAGTGGGAGAGGCTGATCATGGGCGAGCGGGGCTCAGGCCGGCGTAGGCGGAATGGATTGCGGCTCGTGGTATTCGAAGCCGATGCAGCGCGGGTCGTCGCGCGCCACGCGCGCATCCACGCCCACTGCGCGGCCCGGTCCATTCACGAAGAACAGTCGCACCAGAGCGCCTTCGCCGAGGTCGCAATCACGCGGACGAAACGCGCTGCAACCGCCTTCGGAGACATCCTGCAGTCCGGTGCGCCAGGCCTCGCGATCGTGCACGACGACCAGCTCGGATGCGTAGGGAACGCGCGGGAAAAAGCGCTGGTTGTCCCGGGACTGCTGCTGGTTCATAGCGATCGCGTCCTGCCCCCGTCCACGGGGAGATTGATTCCGTTTATATAGCCGGCTTCAGGCGAGCACAAGAAGGCCACGGCGGCGGCAATTTCTTCCGGTTGCGCGAAACGACCCGCGGGCACGGTGGCCAGCATGGCATTGGCGATATCGGCCGGGGTCTTGCCGGTACTTGCCGAACGTTCGGCCAGGATCTGGTCCAGTCGCTGCGTGCGCGTATAGCCCGGCAGAACATTGTTGACGGTGATACCGAATCCGCCGAGTTCGGACGACAGGGTCTTGGCCCAGCTGGCGACGGCGCCGCGCACGGTGTTGGACACGCCCAGGTTGGCGATGGGTTCCTTCACCGAGGTGGAGATGATGTTGACGATGCGTCCCCATGCGGCCGATTGCATTCCCGGCAATACAGACTGCAGCAAGACCTGGTTGGCGATCAGGTGTTGCTGGAAGACGGCGAGGTAGGCGGCAGGATCTGCCGAATGCGCGGGGCCACCGGGCGGGCCGGCGGTATTGTTGACGAGGATGTGGACAGGCGCGCTCGCGCATAGTGAACGCACTCGTTCGCTCAAGCTCGCGGCATCGGTTACGTCGGCAGACAAACCCTGGTGCGACTGTCCCGGCGCATTGTTCGGAAGCTCGGCAACCAATGCATCTAGTCGATCCCGCCGCCGCGACAGCGCAGTGACGGACGCGCCCATCTTCGCCAGCGCGAATGCCGTCGCGCGGCCGATGCCTTCGGACGCGCCGCAAACCAGCGCATGCCTGCCGGCGAGGGGCAGGTCCACGATCAGTGCCTCGGCCCGAGCGTGCGGATCATCTGCGGCAGCAGTTCTTCATCGCTGTCACCATGCGGCGGCTGCAGTTCTTCCAGCAGCATGCCGATCAGCTCGGCATCGTCGTCGTCCATGCCTTCCAGCGATCGGAAATCGGCATCCATCAACGCGGCGCGCGCGATGTCGTCACTCTCGTAGGTGAGGGTGTCACCCTGGCTGTCGAAGACATGCGCGACGCCGCTGTGCAGCACGCGCAGGCGCGCCCAGACCAGCAGGTGTTCCGGGGCGGCCAGCCACCACTCCTCGAACTCGAAGTCCTGGGCGGCATAACCTTCGTACATTTCTTCTTCGCTCATTTCAGGTTCTCATGTTGGCGGCGATGCAGATCGCCGTGCCAGTGATGCCGACAAGGGTAATCCAGCCCATCACGCCGGCGATGGTTCCGAACTGCCGAAGCGCCGGGTCGCCGAGCCGGCGCTGCGCAAAGCGCATCAGCCACCAGCTGTAGGCCAGGCCACCTTCCTCGGTGCCCGGCGCGAACGCCAGGCCCTTGTCCAGTTGCTGGCGGAACGACAGCACGCGCATGCCGAAGTGCGCCGGCCCCGCAGAGCCGGCCAGGCCGAGGAACAGGAACAGCAGCGCCTGGACCACGGATCAGAACGTCGCCAAACCAGGCGCGCGCGGGTAGGGGATGGCGTCTCGGATGTTGGACAGGCCACAGACGTAGACCACCAGGCGCTCGAAGCCCAGGCCGAAGCCGCAATGCGGCACGGTGCCGTAGCGGCGGAAGTCGCGGTACCACTCGTAGTGCGAAGGATCGAGGCCGAATTGCGCGATGCGCGAATCGAGCACCTCCAGGCGCTCCTCGCGCTGGCTGCCGCCGATGATCTCGCCGATGCCGGGCGCCAGCACGTCCATCGCAGCGACGGTGCGGCCGTCGTTGTTGAGGCGCATGTAGAAAGACTTGATCTGTTCGGGATAATTGACGACCACCACCGGGCGGCCGATATGCACCTCGGTGAGCCAGCGTTCGTGCTCCGTTTGAAGGTCGAGGCCCCATTCGACCGGGAAGTCGAATTTCTGGCCGGACTTCTGCAGCAACGCCACGGCATCGGTGTACTCGATGCGTTCGAACGGCGCGGCGATGAAGGCCTCGAGCTTGGTGATCGCGGTTTTTTCGACGCGTTCGGCCAGGAAGGCGAGGTCGTCGGCGCGTTCGTTCAACACGGCCTTGAAGATGTACTTCAGGAATCCCTCGGCCAGGTTCGCGTCGTCGTTGAGGTCGGCGAAGGCGATTTCCGGCTCGATCATCCAGAACTCGGCCAGATGCCGCGTGGTGTTGGAGTTTTCGGCGCGGAAGGTCGGCCCGAAGGTATAGACCTTCGACAGCGCGAGGCAGAAGGCTTCGACGTTCAACTGCCCGGACACGGTCAGGAAGGCTTCCTTGCCGAAGAAGTCCTTCGAAAAATCGACCGCGCCCTTGCCGTCGCGCGGCAGGTTCATCATGTCCAGCGTGGAGATGCGGAACATCTGCCCGGCGCCTTCGGCGTCCGAGGTCGAGATGATGGGCGTGTTGACCCAGTAGAAGCCTTCTTCATGGAAGAAGCGGTGGATCGCCATCGCCATCGTGTGGCGGATGCGCGTGACCGCGCCGAACAGGTTGGTGCGCGGACGCAGGTGGGCGACGTCGCGCAGGAATTCCAGCGAGTGCGCCTTGGGCTGGATGGGGTAGGTTTCCGGGTCCTCGACCCAGCCGGTGACTTCGATGGACGAGGCCTGGATTTCGAAACTCTGGCCCTGGCCCTGCGAAGCGACGAGGGTACCGGTCGCGATGACCGAGCAGCTCGCGGTCAGGCGGCGGACCTCGGATTCATAGTTGGGCAGGGTGGACGGCACCACCGCCTGGATCGGGGCGAAGCAGGAGCCGTCGCTGATATTCACGAAACTCAGGCCGGCCTTGGAATCGCGGCGCGTGCGCACCCAGCCCCGGACGGTGACTTCGCTGCCCGCGGCAACCTTGCCTTCGAGCGCCTGCTTTACGCTGACCACTGACATGCCTTGAATCCCCGGCCCACATGGCCCAAATATGAAGCGACAAGGATACCGCAGGCGGGCCGTTCAGCTGCTGCAGACCTTTGAACGGGCCGTTCAAACTGCCCGCGCTATACTTGAGCCGCAACAGGAGTCCGACCATGGCCGTAACCCTAACCCCAAGTGCCGTCGAGCGAGTCCGCCAGTTCCTGGCAGAGACGCCGGGCGGCATCGGCCTGCGCTTCGGGGTCCGCAAGGCGGGCTGCTCGGGCTGGGCCTACGTGGTGGATATCGCCACCTCCGTGCTGGCCGGCGACGCCGTGTTCGAGCAGGACGGCGTGACGGTGCGGGTGGATGCCGACAGTCTGGCCCAGGTGGACGGCACCGTCATCGACTTCGTGAAGACCGGCCTGAACCAGCAGTTTGTCTTCCGCAACCCCCGCATGGCTGCCGAGTGCGGCTGCGGCGAGAGCTTCACCACGGCCGACCAGGCTGCCTAGTTGTGGGAGCGGCCTTGGCCGCGATGGGTCTGCAGGGCATCGCGGCCAAGGCCGCTCCCACATGGTAAATCCCTGAATTCTCTGGCATAATGCGCGGCTCCCAGCGGCCCGTTCGCCGGGATTACTTGCTCCACGGCTCCGCTCAGGCGGTTTGTCCGGGGGCTGCCAGGCCGAAAGGCCGCATCCATAAGCCAAAGGATTCAACCCATGCGTCACTATGAAGTCGTGTTCATGGTCCATCCGGACCAGAGCGAACAAGTGCCGGCCATGATCGAGCGCTACAAGGCGCTGATCGAGGGCGACAACGGCAAGATCCATCGTCTGGAAGACTGGGGCCGCCGCCAGCTGGCGTACCCGATCGAGAACCTGGTCAAGGCCCATTACGTGCTCATGAACATCGAGTGCGGCCAGAAGGTGCTGACCGAGCTCGGCGACAGCTTCCGCTTCAACGACGCCGTGCTGCGTCACATCGTTCTCGCCCGCGAAGCGGCCGACACCGAGCCGTCCCTGATCTTGAAGAGCAAGGATGAGAAGGGTGACCGCCGTCGTCGCGATGACGATTCGATGGATGGCGGCATTGACGCCGTCGACGCTGCCTGAGCCTGAGAGGACAAGACCATGTCGAAATTTTTCCGTCGCCGCAAGTTCTGCAAATTCACCGCCGAAGGCATCACCGAGATCGACTACAAGGACCTGGGCACCCTGCGCCAGTACCTGAGCGAGAACGGCAAGATCGTGCCGAGCCGCATCACCGGCACCAAGGCCAAGTACCAGCGCCAGCTGCAGACCGCCATCAAGCGCGCCCGCTTCCTGGCCCTGATCCCGTACACGGACAACCACAACGTCTAAGTATTTTCTCGTCCTTACGGACAGCAACAGTTGCGGCGCGATCGCGCCGCTAACGTAACGGAGCTGCACAAATGAAACTGATCCTCCTGCAAAAAGTCGTGAACCTCGGTGGCCTCGGTGACAAGGTCGACGTGAAGCCGGGCTACGGCCGCAACTTCCTGGTGCCGTACGGCAAGGCCGTGCCGGCCACTGCCGCCAATGTCGCTGCGTTCGAAGCCAAGCGCGCTGAATACGAAGCCAAGGCCGACTCCATCCTCGCCGCTGCCCAGGCTCGCCTGGCTGGTTTCGAAGACGCCTCGGTCACCATCACTGCCAATGCTTCCACCGAAGGCAAGCTGTTCGGCTCGGTCGGCGCCCGCGATATCGCGGAAGCCTTCACCGCCGCCGGCCACAAGCTGGAAAAGTCGGAAGTCGTGATGAGCGACGGCCCGATCCGCCGCACCGGCGAATTCGAAGTCACCGTGCACTTGCACGCGGACGTCGAAACCAAGGTCAAGGTCATCGTCGCGCCGGAAGCCTGAGTTCCAACGCGTTTCACAGTGAAAAGGCCACCCTCGGGTGGCCTTTTCTTTATGCCGCTTCATCGGCGAAGCCGACAGCTGGTGGCGTCGTGGGGTACAACTTCTACGGCCGCCCCGGCGTAGCCGCATCCTGCGGACTCAGGGGCGTGCGGCCGGCCATCCATGGCCGGCCTCCTACGAAGTCATACCCCACGTCGCCACCAACTGTCGTGTAGGGACGTGGAGTGTTTAAGGAAAAAGCCGCGGAGCAAAGGCACACTCTTCTTCGCAAGCAGCGCGTTGGAGCTCGGTTCCTTTGAAGTTGGAACAGCGCATGGATTCTTCTTCGTGCATTCACCTCGGCTGTTCCCGGACGCTTGGCGGTGACGGGGGGTGGGTTCGAACAGGAGGTCGGCCATGGATGGCCGACCGGTCGACTCTGAGTCCGCAGGAGCGGCTACGCCGAGTCGACCAGGGCGAACCCGCCCCCCGGCGCCGTCAAGCGTCCGCGCTCGGCGTCTCAGGTGAGGTGTCTCGGGAGATGAGACGGATTGGTGTTATCCACAGACTTATCTGCAACAGATTTGCCGTGGAAGGACTACGATGGACTCGGGGTTTGTGACAACTTTCCTGATGACATTCGAAACGAGCCTTGCACGACGCTGGCGCAATGGATCGCGCGGCACGATTTTTACCTGGTAACACCGGAATCCAAGCAATCCATGGCCGCACGCCCCGAATCTTTTCGTTCCGACAGCAAACTTGACGCCTTGCGCGTGCCGCCACAATCGGTCGAGGCCGAGCAGGCGGTCATCGGTGGGCTGATGCTGGCGCCCGATTCGCTGGACCGGGTCGGCGACTTCCTGACTGAACACGATTTCTACCGGCGCGACCATCGGCTGATCTATCGCGGCATTCGCGAACTGTCGGAAAAGAGCAAACCCTTCGATGCCGTCACCCTGGGTGAATGGTTCGAGGCCAACAACCTGGCCGACCAGATCGGCGGCACCGGTTACCTGATCGAACTGGCCAGCACCACGCCGTCGGCCGCCAATATCCGCGCCTATGCCGAAATCGTCCGCGAAAAATCGGTGATGCGGCAGCTGATCGACGCCGGCACCGAAATCGTCAACGACGGTTTCCAGCCCGAAGGCCGCGACAGCCAGGAAGTACTTTCCGCCGCCGAAATGAAGGTGTTCCGCATCGCCGAGCAGGGCCGCCGTGGCCGCGCCGACTTCATCCCCTTGCGCGAGGCGATGAAGGACGCGTTCCAGCAGTTGCAGGAGCGCTACGAAAACCAGGGCACCGTCACCGGCCTGCCGACCGGCTTCCACGACTTCGACGAGATGACCGCCGGCCTGCAGCCGTCCGACCTGATCATCCTGGCCGCGCGCCCGGCGATGGGCAAGACGACGTTGGCGTTGAACATGGCCGAGTACGCGGCGCTGAAGACCAAGAAAGCCGTCGCCGTGTATTCGATGGAAATGTCGGCCTCGCAGCTGGCCTTCCGCCTGATCTCCTCGATCGGTCGTGTCAACGCCACGCGCCTGCGCACCGGACAGTTGGAAGACGAGGATTGGTCGCGCGTCAACATGGCGATCAAGATGCTGTCCGACGTGAAGATCTTCATCGACGACACGCCGGCGCTGTCGCCGGATGTCTTGCGCTCGAAGGCGCGGCGCATCAAGCGCGAGCACGACCTCGGCCTGATCGTCATCGACTACCTGCAGCTGATGACGGTGCCGGGCACGGGCGAGAACCGCGCGACTGAAATCTCCGAGATTTCCAGATCGCTCAAGGCACTGGCAAAAGAATTGAACGTGCCGGTGATAGCCCTGTCGCAGCTCAACCGCGGCCTGGAATCCCGCACGGACAAACGCCCGGTGATGGCCGACCTTCGCGAATCGGGCGCCATCGAGCAGGACGCCGACATCATTGTCTTCATCTACCGCGACGAGTATTACAACAAGGAATCGGCCGACAAGGGCCTGGCCGAGGTCATCATCGGCAAGCAGCGTAACGGCCCGACCGGCGTGTGCAAGCTGAAATTCTTCGGTGAATACACCCGCTTCGACAACCTGGCGCGAGACGCCATCGGCGCGTTCGAATAAGCTTTACGCATGTCCCGCGCCACGACCGCCACCATCCATGTAGACGCGCTGCGCCATAACCTGGCGCAGGTGCGCGCGCTGGCGCCCCATTCGCGGGTGATGGCGGTGGTGAAGGCCGACGGCTATGGCCATGGCTTGGAGCGAGTGGCCCATGCGCTGGAAGGCGCGGATGCGTTCGGCGTGGCCGCCCTGTCGGATGCCGAGCGACTGCGTGCCGCCGGCCTGTCGCAGCGAATCGTGCTGTTGTCGGGCTTCGACGAACCGGCCGACCTCGCGCAGTTGCGGCGCTTGGGCGTGGACACTGTCGTCCACCACGAATCACAACTGGCGATGCTCGAGGCCGACGCCAGCGCCGAGCCCATCCGAGTCTGGCTGAAATTCGATACCGGCATGCATCGCCTTGGCTTCGCGCCGACGCGAGCCGGCGAAATCCATGCGCGCTTGCGTGCGTTGCAAAACGTGGACGCCGAACTGACCCTGATGACCCATTTCGCCAGCTCCGATGAATTCGGTGGCGGCCAGACTCGCGAGCAGATCATCGGCTTCGGTGAAGCGACGGCGGCACTCGGCGGCGCGGTTTCCCTTTCAAATTCCGCCGCCGTGCTTGGCTGGCCCGATGCGCACCGCGATTGGTTGCGCGCGGGCGGCGCGCTGTACGGTTTGTCGGTGGTTGCCGGCAAGACCGGCGCCGACTTCGGGCTCAAGCCCGCGATGACGCTGTCCACTCGCATCATCGCCATCAATCGCGTTGCGCGCGGCGAACGCATCGGCTATTCGGCCACCTGGCAATGCCCCGAGGACATGGACGTGGGCGTGGCGGCGATCGGCTATGGCGACGGCTATCCGCGCGCTGCGCCGGCCGGCACGCCGGTGCTGGTCAATGGCGTGCGCGTGCCGGTAATCGGCCGCGTCTCGATGGACCTGATGACGCTCGACCTGCGTGGACTATCAGACGTCGCCGTCGGCGATCCGGTCACGCTTTGGGGACCGGACCTGCCAGTGGAGCAAGTAGCCGAGGCCGCCGGCACCATCAGCTACGAGCTGACCTGCTCGATCACGCGGCGGGTTCGTTTCGTCGAAGCCTGAAAACAGCGACCGTCAGTGGTCGAACTGCAGGCGCGCCAACTCCGCATACAAGCCATTCTGTTCCATCAACTGCGCATGCGTGCCTTGCGCGACCACGCGACCCTGGTCCATCACGACGATGCGATCAGCCTTCAGCACGGTCGCCAGGCGATGGGCGATGACAAGCGTGGTGCGGCCCTGCATCAGTCGCTCGAGCGCCTGTTGCACGGCGCGTTCGCTCTGCGCGTCCAGCGCGGAGGTGGCTTCGTCCAGCAGGAGAATTGGCGCGTCCTTCAATAGTGCGCGCGCAATGGCCAGGCGTTGCTGCTGGCCGCCTGAAAGACGCGCGCCGCGCTCGCCCAGTTCGCTGTCGTAACCCTGCGGCAATACCGACAGGAATTCGTGGGCTTCGGCGCTGCGGGCAGCGGCTTCGATCTGCTCGTCGCTGGCATCGAGCTTTCCGTAGCGCAGGTTCTCGCGCGCGGTGGTGCCGAAGATCACCGGGTCCTGCGGAACCAGGGCGATGGCCGATCGCAGCTCGCCTGGATCCAGTTGGCGCACGTCGATATCGTCAAGCCGAACGCTGCCCGATTGCGGATCATGGAAGCGCAACAACAACTGGAACACCGTGCTCTTGCCGGCGCCGGACGGGCCGACCAGGGCCACGGTTTCGCCGGGCGCCACATGCAGGCTGAAATCTTCGAGCGCCGCAGCATCGGGACGGCTCGAATAGTGGAAGCGGACATTCTCGAGTTTGAGGTCGCCACGCAAGGGCCGCGGAATGGCCGTCGGCGACGGCGGCGGGGTGAGCCCCGATACTTCCTGCAGCAACTGGTTGATCCGTTCCATACCGCCACTGGCGCGCTGCACTTCGCTCCAGACTTCGGTCAGCGCGCCGACTGATCCGGCGCCAATCATCGCGTAAATGACGAATTGCGCCAGTGTGCCGGCACTCATTTCTCCGGCGATTACATCCTGCGCACCGACCCACAACACCGAGACGATCGCGCCGAACACCAGCACGATGACGCTGGCGGTCAGGATGCTCTGCATGCGGATGCGCTTGCGCGCCGCACCCAGCGAAAGTTTTACCGCTGCCGAGAAGCGATCGCGTTCGAACGGTTCGCGCGCATAACTCTGAACGGTGTGCATCGCATTGAAGGTTTCGCCGGCGCGGGCATTGGCATCGGCCACGCGATCCTGGCTGTCCTTGGCTGCGCCGCGAACGCGTCGTCCCGACAGGGCGATCGGCAAAACGATCAGCGGGATGCCGATCAGCGCCAGCCCAGCCAGGCGCGGACTGGTGATGGCAAGCATCACCGCACTGCCTGTGACAGTGATTGCGCTGCGCAAGGCGATCGACATGCTCGAACCCACGACACTGCGCAACAATTCGGCATCGGCCGACAGGCGCGACAACAACTCGCCGCTGCGGGTGCGTTCGAAGAAGTCCTGGTCGAGGGAAAGCAGGTGGCCGTAGAGTTTCTGGCGCAGGTCGGCGATGACGCGTTCGCCCAGCAAGGACACGAAGTAGAAACGCGCTGCCGTCGCCAGCGCCAAAACCACGGCCACCACGAACAACAGGATGAACCAGCGGTCCACCGACGTGCCCTTGGCGAAACCCTGGTCGATCATGTGCTTGAACGCCACCGGGAAGACCAGGGTGGCGCTGGAGGACAGTGCCAGCGCCGCGAGCCAACTGGCGAGCATGACCCGGTGCGGACGCAGGAATGGAAGCAGGCCGCGCAGCGACATCAGGCGCTGCTTGGGGGATTCCATCGGGGTACTCATGCGCCGTCGGCCTCGTGGATCGTCAATGTGGCGGCGCCGCGACTGAGGTCGCGCAGGCGCTGTGCCAGGCCTTCGAACATGGAGGCGGGCAGGCGCAAACGCAAGCGCAGGCCGTGTTCGTCGAAGCTTTCCCCGATCTTCTCGGCCTGGAAGGCGGGCAACAGCGAATGCACCGTGCCCGACAGGGCGAAATCACAGGCGATCTCGGCCTCGGCCAGGTCCACCAAGGGCAGGCGTTGCGCCGTGCGCAGGCATTCGGCCGCGCATCCGCCGTAGGCTCGGGCCAGGCCGCCGGCGCCGAGGTTGATGCCGCCATACCAGCGGGTAACCACCACCATCACCTGGTCGAATCCCTGCTGGTCGATGGCAGCCAGGATCGGTCGGCCGGCGGTTCCGCCCGGTTCGGCATCGTCGGATGAGCGGTAGTCCGCGCCTATTCGATACGCCCAGCAGTTGTGCGTGGCATCGGGCACGGAGACTTCGCGCAACCACGACATCGCTTCGGCGGCATTGCGCACGGCGCTGGCGTTGGCACGGAAGCGGCTCTTCTTCACTTCCAGCAGGAACGTCGCCGGCGCCGCCAGCGTGTCGAGGATCATTCGCGCAATAGCGGCGCGAGATCGGCAGGCACCACGTAGTTGGGATAGCGCTTGTGGAAGAGTTTGAGGCTGGCGCGTGCCTCTTCGGTGCGATTGGCAGCGAGCAATTGGCGAACCTGTGCAAGCCAGGCCGCGGGTTTCATCGGGCCGGTGGCAGTCGCTGACGGCGCGGCGAACCCAGAAACGTCGGCCGACTGTTCCCGCGCGCTGCCAGCCGCGTCGCGCGCAGCCAGGTTCGCATCGGCGGCCTTGCGTTGCCGCGCTTCGACCTTGCCGATCTGTTCAGCGGTGAGGATGGTGGTGGATTCGACCGATGCCACGTCGATTCCGGAAACCTTCGGCGCTGCCTCCGATCGCGCCGCAACGCCTTCGTCCAGGCCGTCATGCGGGAAGGACAAGGGTTCAGAGGCGCGTGCAGGCGCCGCCGGGGCGGGCCGGGGCGCTTCGGCCACGGCCTTCGCCATCGGTGCGCCACTGTCCTGGACGCGCGCGGGCGCCGGGGCGTTCGCCGGAGGCGGGCCGGGCATAGGCTGCGGGGCGTCACGCCTCGTTTCACCCAGTTCAACAACGACGGCGCTGTCGGATTCCTGCGCGACGGAAACCGGCGACGTCCGTTCGCCGTAGCCACGCGACGGATCGAGCATCTGCCAGCTGACGCCCAGTGCCAGCACCGCTGCGGCGGCCGCGCCAATGCCCCAGAGCCCGCCTGCCGAGGCGAACCAGCGAACATGCGGCTTGCGCGAACTGGCCGAGGCATTCGCGGCGGAACGCAGGATGCGCGCGTCGAGTTCCGGCGACGGTTCGCCGGCCGGCAACGCACGCAGGATTCGCGCGAGTTCGCGTTCCTGATCGTCGTGAGCTTCGGTGGGCGGTTTTGGCGCGGTCATGGCTTGAGTCTCAGGCGCAACTTGTCGATGGCGTAACGCAGCCGCGATTTGACGGTTTCGCGGCCCACTCCGGTGATCTGGCCGATCTGCTCGAGCGAGAGCTCCTGTTCCAGCCGTAGCAGGACGACCTCCCGCTGATCTGCGGGCAATTCCTCCAAAGCCAACTGCAGGCGGCGGCGTTCTTCGAAGGCGGACAGTTGCCGTTCCGGTGTTTCCTGGTCGGCCTCGCGGATAGTGCGCTCCTCGGCATCGGCCGGGGCCGGTGGGCGGTGCTGCAGCGCGCGCCAGTGGTCGGTGAGGCGATTGTGCGCGATCTGGAACAACCAGGTGCTGAACCGTGCATCGGGCTGGTAGCGCGCCCGGGCCGTGATGACCCGCTGCCAGACGTCCTGGTAAAGCTCTTCGGCCGTGCCGTGGTCACGGACCTGGTGCAGCATGAAGCGAAACAGCGGCCCGCGGTGCCGCGAGTACAAGGTTTCGAACGCGCTCGCCTCGCCGGCGCCGTAGGCCAGCATCAACTCTTCGTCCGTAAGCTCCGCCTGCATGAGACGGAGCGTACGAAGTTTTGCCGTCCCCGGATAGCCGCTTGGCATTCCCGGTCATTCGCTGACCGCAACCGGCGCGCCGTCGCCGGTCAGGCGGCGGGCGCGATCGACCAGGTCGAGGAACTCGGCGCGATAGCCCCAGGGGTCCTTGCCGCCCGTCTTGGCGGCGAGGTTGCGCACGCCGTCCCAGTTGAATGCGCCGACATTCTTGCCGCCGCGCAGCAAGTCTGCGTAGGCCGCGACGGCGGCCGACCAGCGCAGCCGATCGCTCGGTTGGGGGCGGATATCGGCCAGGCGCATCGGTGTCTCGATCAGCACGCTGCTGCTGTTGCCGGGCTTCTTGTAGCGCAGTCGCAGCAGCGCAATCTCGTCGCCCTTGGCGCTTGCCTCGGCACGCTTGCCGTAGCGAAGCGGATCCACGCTACCGGCGCCTGAACCGACCAGGGTGATTTCATACAGTGCGGTCACGTCGTGACCTGCACCAATTTCACCAGCGTCCACCTTGTCGTTGTTGAAATCCTCACGGCGCAGCGCGCGGTTTTCGTAACCGATAAGCCGATACTCGGCGACCACCGACGGATTGAATTCGACCTGGATCTTCACGTCCTGCGCGATGGTCAGCATGGTCGATGACAATTCCTCCACCAGCACCTTGCGGCCCTCGTTGAGCGAATCGATATAGGCATGGTTGCCGTCGCCGATATCGGCCAGTTGTTCGGCCATCGCGTCGTTGTAGTTGCCGGTGCCGAATCCCAGCGTGGTCAGGGCGATGCCCGACTTGCGCTGGTCGGCGACCATGGTTTCCAGCGCCTGCTGGTCCACGGTGCCGACATTGAAGTCGCCGTCGGTGGCCAGGATCACGCGATTGACGCCCTTGGCGAGGAAGGCGCTGCGCGCCATCGCGTAGGCCAGTTGCAGGCCTTCGCCACCATTGGTCGAACCGCCGGCGGACAGGCGATCCAGCGCGCCCAGGATCAGGTCCTGGCGGTCTCCGGGCGTGGGCGGCAGCACCAATCCGGCGCTGCCGGCGTACACCACGATGGACACGCGATCCTGCGGACGCATTTGCCGTGCTAGTTCCGCAAAGCTTCTCTTCAGCAGCGGCAACTTGTCCTCGTCCTGCATCGAACCCGAGGTGTCGATCAGGAAGACCAGGTTGGCTGCGGGGATTTCAGAGGGCGCGACGCGATAGCCCTGGATGCCGACTTGCAGCAATTGATGGCGCGGGTTCCATGGCGCCGGGGCGATTTCGGTGCTGACCTTGAACGGGACCGAGCGATCTGCAGGCATCGGATAGCCGTAGTCGAAGTAGTTGATCATCTCTTCGGCGCGAACGGAATCCGCGGGCGGACGTTGGCCGGCCAACAGCATGCGCCGCACATTGCTGTAGCTGCCGGTATCGACGTCGATCGAAAAAGTGCTGACCGGATTGTCGGACACAAGCTGGATTGGATTGTCGGCGTGTTCTTCGTAATTCTCGGTGTTGGCTGGCTGTGCGGGGATATTCGCCATCATGCCGTGGACGGTTGGAGGAGGCGGCGCGACGGGCCGGGCAATCATCGCGAGCGGTTCGGAGACGACACGGCTGCGTTCCTGTCGCTGCGCGCGCGCAGCGGCCGCTGAAACCTTGCCGAGCTGTTCGGCAGTCATTACCGTCGTGCTCTCGACCGAGACGACATCTATCGCGTTGACCGAACCCGCAGTCACGGCCTTCACCTCGTCGAGTTCGGCGCGGGGTTGCGGCTGCTGGCAACCGGCCAGCAGGGTCAGGGAAATGGCGAGGCAGAGCGGTGACAGGCGCATGGTCGACTCCGTTTGTTGGGTTCGGCAAGGTGAACGTGCCTGCCGGACAAACGGGGTTAATCCTGTGGACTAGCGCTTGCGGGTTACCTGGACTTCGATCTCTCCAACGGCGAGCCGGGCTTCCAGTACCTGGCCCGGGCTGACTTGCGAGGCGTCGCGAACGATCACGCCGGTAGCGGGGTCGCGGACGATCGAATAGCCGCGCGACAGGGTCGCGAACGGACTGAGCGAATGCAGCGCGCGCGCCAGGCCCTGCAGCTGGATGCCGCGCTGCTGCACGTCGCGCTGCGCGGCCGATTCAAGTCGCTGCCGGAGCAGGTCGGCGCGATGGCCCAATGCAGCGAGCCGCAGCCGCGGGTGTTGTTGTTCCAGGGCGCGGACACGATCGCGCAGCCGTTGCGCGCGGGATTCGAGGACCAGCGCCTGCACCGATTGCAGGCGGGCGAGCAGCAATGCGAGCCGGTGCTGGCCTCGTTCCAGGCGCAACTGCGGGCGCAACGCGCGCAGTCGCAACGAGGCCTGGTCGGCACGCTGCGCCAGGCCTTCTCGTAGCCGTTGCATGGCCGCATCCATTCGCCGCCGGGAGTGGGCAAGCGAAGCCAGCAACTCGAGACGATCGGGCACCATCAATTCCGCAGCAGCCGATGGCGTCGGCGCGCGCAGGTCGGCGGCAAAATCGGCCAGGCTGAAATCCACTTCATGGCCGACCGCGGAAACGATCGGAACGGGCGAGCCGGCAATGGCGCGCGCCAGTGCTTCGTCGTTGAACGACCACAAGTCTTCCAGCGAGCCGCCGCCACGCGTCAAGAGGATCGTGTCGTAGCGATGGCTGGCGATGGCGCGGGTGAGCATCGTGCGAATCTCGGCGGCGGCGCCATCGCCTTGCACGGGGACAGGCAGCACGTCCACGTCCATCATCGGGAAACGCCGGCCGAACACGCTGAGCACATCGCGCACCGCCGCACCGGTGGGCGAGGTGATCACCGCGAGGCGGCCGATGAAGCGCGGCAGGGCGCGCTTGCGTTCGGCGTTGAAAAGGCCTTCTGCCGCGAGCGCCTGCTTGATTGCCTCGAAGGCGATGCGCAGCGCACCTTCGCCGGCCTCTTCCATGTGTTCGAGCACCAACTGGTACTCACCACGTGCCTCGTACAATGTGACTCGTCCGCGCACGAGCACCAGCGCGCCATCGCGCGGCGCGAAGCGAAGGTACATGGCTTTCTGCTTGAACAGCGCGCAACGCACCTGCGCGCGGTCGTCCTTCAGCGTGAAGTACAGGTGTCCCGATGCCGGTCGCGAGAAGTTGCTGATCTCGCCCTGCACCCAGACCTGCGCGAAGCTGCCTTCCAGCAGGTCGCGAGCCAGCGCATTGAGTTGCGCTGGCTTCAGGATGGGACGTTCACGCACCAGTTCGGTCATCCGGCGATTCTACCCGCGATCGGGAGCGTGGCCGGTCGGCCTGGATCAGGGCGGACAGACGCCCGGGGTCACCAGCGGGATGGCGCTGCCTTTCCAGCCACCCGAACCGGTCAGGTCGCTCGCGACATAGCTGCAGTTCGCGATCGGCAGGTAGTCGGTGCCGGTGCTGGTGGTGATGTTGACGACGTCGTTGGCGTTGATGGCGGGCAGGTCGATCGTGGTGTATTCGGTCAGCGAGCCATCCGGCGTTGACGGCGATCCGGTGGAAGCCACGGCGAACGGACCGGCGACGGCGGCGCCGTTCACGTCAACGCTGCTGACCGTGTAGTTCTTGCAGATGGTCTGCTTGTTGAGCAGGTAATTGGTGTTGGTGCTGGTCCCCGTCAGTACCTTTACGCCCGACGGCCCCGTGCAGTTGAGCGAGCCGGACGTGCCCAGCACGGTTTGTGCGTAGTTGTAATTCTTCATGCGCATTGTTACCGGCACGCCGAACGCGACCGGGTTGGGCGTGACGACGATCGGGTTGGGCAGCGTGAAACCGCTGACGATGATGCCTGTCTGGTAGACATACGACGACGCGGGCGACGTGTCGATGACGGGACGCGCGCCGCTGCTGAGTGGATAGGTGCCCAGGATGGCAACCTTGTACGAAGCCGTGGTGCCGCCGCCGGATCCGCCGGCGATGACGAAGTTCTGGTGGTCGGTGACCGCGCTGCCTTCGTCCGGATCGATGGTCGCGGACAGGGCGGCAAGGGTCGAATTGGAGGGATGGATGCTCGCCGTCACGGCAGGCTGGTTCCCGGACGTCGCGCTGACCTGGATGCGCTGCACCAACCCGCGCACGGGACGGCTCGGATCAATGGTCACCGTTGATCCGTTCACCGTCGCGGTGCAACCCGCTGCGGGTCCGCCATCGGCGGCCGGCACGGTGCACTTGAGCAGGTTGTTGTAGACCAGCACGTCCTGGCCGCCCGCATCGGCAGGCTGCGCTGGGGTCCAGTTCGCAATTTCGGTCAGGTTGATGGACGTGAAGGGAACCAGGCGCAAGACCGCCGCCTCCTTTTTCGCCAGCGTACTGGCACATCCGCCGACGCCCGCGTCGATTGCGCACAAGGTCTTCGCCTGGACGATCGCGGCGATCACTTCCGGTTCCAGGTAATCAATGTACAAGCCGCGGTTGTGCAACCACTTCTGCACTCCGTCCTCGATGCTGATGGTGGCGGGTTCGTTGATCGATTTGCTCGGATAAGTGGCGGGAACCGGATCCTCCAGCGCTGCGACGACCGAACCCGACAAGGAGTTGTTGAGGGTCGTGGCACTGGTGGTGTTCACCAATCGCGCGTCAAGCAATTTCAGCGCGAACTCCTGGTAGTTGCTGGTTGCCTGCGTAGTCGGGATGTAAGGCGTCGTGCCGCCGTCATTCTTGGTTTCCAGCAAGTTCACCTGGTCGGTATAGGCATCGGCGGTGACGCGATACACGCCGTCCACGCGCACCAGGCGACAGGATTCCTCGTACACGCCGGAATTGCCCGAGCTGACCAGGTTGCCGCCCGAGTCATGGCGGTAATGCATGTGGTTGCTGCGCCGCGGGTCGAACTTGGGGCCGTTGTTGCTGACGTCCGCGCCTGCCACCTGGTCGTGGTGGTCGCGGCAGCAGGACGTGCAATGGGTGCTTTCGTTATCGGCCTGCGTCCAGCCTGCCGGTTGCGTGGTGATGGCGGGCTCCGGCGGCGTGTAGCGATAGGCGTTCCAGTAGCTGGGCCGATAGCCGACGACGCTGGTGTCGGCATTGGCGTAGCTGCAGGTGCAGCCCACCACGATCGTCTCGATCTTGGACTGGGCCGTAGCCGTGCCGCCGCTGATGGCGCCGTAGGTGAGGATGTTGTAGCGGGTTTCCGCGACGCGATAGTCGGCGCCCAGCAGGCGCGGCTGCGGATTGGTGGCCGCGGTGCTGGTGCCGTCCACGCTGCTGTCGCTGCTCAGCGCCAGCGGGATCACGCCATTGCTTACGCCGTTGGTCAGGGTCGGGTCGTTGATGATGACCTCGACCGTGCGCGGTATGACCGCCGAGCCGCTGCGCGAAATCAGTGCGCCGTCGCTGGGCGAAAGCGAAGCGATGGCATCCTCGAGCGCGACGGTTTGGGTGGCACCGGTCGTGTCCACCCAGGTGACGCGGACCTGGATGCGCTTGAATTCGTTGTCGTCCACGTAGCCGGTGGAGGTGTTGCCGTTGAACGGATTGGGTGTGTCGCCGGTGTCACTGCCGTAGGCGAGGAACATGCGGTCGGCCGTTGCAGGATTGCCATCCGGGTTCCGGTTGTAGGCGTAACGGGTAACCGTCCAGCCACGGGAATATTCCACGCCACCCACGTTGCCCGGCGTGTCGGTGCCGTCGGTCAGCGATTGGTAGGAACGCACGCCGCGAACGTCATTGAAGGTGCGCAGTTCCTCGAGTTTGTCCTTGGCCAGCGACAGCGCGACCGAATACGCCTTGGAATCGCTGGACGTGCGCACGATCGACATCTGCAGCGAGGCGAGCGCCAGCAGGCCCACCGACAACACAGCGGCCGCAACCAGCACCTCGATCAGGCTGAAACCAGCTTGCATCCGCAGGGGCGCGAATCGCTTCATCGGCTAGAATCCCTGCTGCTTGTCAAGCCAACTGCCGGGCACGCGGGCGAAGCGCGCCTTGGTCGGAAGCTTGTAGGGGTCGGTGTTCAGCGACGTGTCGTCGTAAACGATGACCGAGTTGCCGGTCATGGTGATGTCGCCTTCCACCACCAGCGAGCCGAAGATGGTCGCTCCCTGCATGTCCATGCGGTAACCCGACGATGCGTTCTCGATGCCGACGTTGTCCGAGTGCACGAACAGCATCCCGAACAGGATCGAATTCTTCAGGACAGCTTCGCCGAACACCACGATGATGACCGGCGCATTCTTCGACCCGACCGTCACGCCGTCGATCGAACAGTTGCCGGTGACGTAGTACAGCCCATAGGACGCCGGGCCGAACTGGTCGCTGGCGCAGTTGCCCTCGATCACTGTCGCACCCAGGTCGTTGCGCAGGGCATAGTCCGCGCAGTTCTGGCTGGGTGGCGAGCCCGGGCCGCAATTGGTCAGCGTCGTACCGTTGATGTCGTGGTCGGCAACCACGTAATTGACGCCGAAGATCCATTCGAACAAGGAATCATCCGATGCGGCCGAGGCGTTGGACAGCAGCGTGTTGGGCGCTGCGCCCACCAGCCGGTCCAGTGCGATGGGCGTGCTGAGTGGATTGGTCACGTCGGACGGTCCGGAGCCCGGAAAGAACTGGATGTCGGGCGGCCTGGGGCTGCCGACCGCACCGGCATTGTTGTCGCGGTCCAGCACATCGATGTTTTCGCGCTTGGTGCCGGCCGCTGAGCCGGAAAGCCAGAAATCGTCCTCCGATTTCGCCGAGGGACAGTGGCAGGGCGGCGAACTTCCGCTTTGTGGGCAGATTTCCTTGGCGCGCGCCAGCGTCGGTATCAATTCACCCTTCATGAAATCCTGGATGAAGCAAGTCGCGATGTTCGCCACGCCGCCACCCGTGCTGTTTTCCACCTGCACGTCGTTGGGCGACCAGAGCGAGCCGGGCAGGCCATAACCACCTGCATTGGGATTGGTGACGATGGTGATCGTGCCGCCGGTGCTGAGCAGGCCGCTGGCGATCAGCGGCACCGCTGAATTGGAATCGATGGCGCCCAGCGTCGCCCAGGTTTCCTTGATGGTGGCGCTGGATGATTCGCCAGGCAGCACGACGTTGGCGATCAGGCTGACCGCGATGCGGTTGCCCCTGACGGGATCCGCACGGCAGGCCGGGTTAGGCAGGCTGCTGTCGATACGGCAGAGCAGCGCGCGCACCGTCGTTTCGGTCGGGAAGGCGGCGGTCCCGCCAACACCGACGCCAGGCGTTTCGAGCTTTACCGCGTCAGGCATCAGCTGCTGGTAGGGGACGGTCATCTGTGCGGCGCCGTTGCTGCCGTCGAGGCCGTAGAAGTAGAGCTGCCCGCGGCGCCCGCCAGTGCCGGCACTGGTTGGATACTCGCTCGAGGCGCTGGCATCGCGCTCTGTCATGCACGGATGCGGCGTGCCGTCGCTCAGGTTGGGGATGTTCGGAAAGCCGGTGACGGTGGAGCAGAGCACCCACTTGCGTCCCGTGCTTGCGTTGGCCGCGAGCCAGCCACCGGTGGTGGCCGTGCCTGCCGTGCGCGAGATGATGTAGTCGCGATTGGCCTTGAGGTATTCGCCGGCCAGGTTGATGCTGTACTCGGCGGCTTGTTCAACCAGGCGAGATCGGTTCTCGTTGGTGCTGGTGCGTTGTTCGAAGAAAGCGACGTGCGTGGAGTACAACACCACGATCGTCAGGATGCCGAGGATCACAAGCGCAACCAACAGCGTGGCCAAGCCGCGCTGTCGCTTGAAGCGGATCGCTTTTGTCGGATGACGCATGATCAGTGGAAAGGTCTGTTCTCGTGCGCGGGTCAGGTCCCGGGGGCAGTATCGCACAGGGTTCCGGTGGTATCGGGCGTGCTGGATGCCGCAACCGGACGCAGGCATTCAGCCCGGACGCGAACGCTGCTCTGCATCTCGCGCGTGTATTCGTTGGCGCCGACCAGCACGCCGCTCATGGTGAGTTCCAGGTCACGAATCTTCGAACCGTGGCTGACTGCCGTCGGCGGATTCCACAATGAACTGTCGATGATCCGGAACCGGGTGATGTCCAGCTGCAGGGGATCGCTGAGCGGACACCAACCGGTTCCGGTGTTGCAACTTGCCGGATAGCTGGCGTAGTCCGGGCCGTCGGCATCGCAATCGATCGACGTTGCCGCGGCACTGGACTGGGCGACTTCCATCACGCCCACCAGCTTGCCGCTGACAGTGCGGGTCATGCGGCGGATGGCGCGCAATTCACCGCCCGCAACGTCGAGCCGACCCGGCCCGGTGCTCGTGCCATTGCCTGCCGTCTTGCTGTCGTAGGCGTAGATGACGCAACTGTTGTCAGCCTCTGCGCGTACGACCTTGATCGAGGAGAAGGGCGAGGTCGTGTTGTTGCTGGCGGTCAGCGCGATGTATTTCATCGCGTTTTCGTCGTAGCCGGCGCGGCGGAGCTCGCGGGTGACGAAGTCCATGTTGCTTCGCAGGTCCTGGTTGAAACGCGCGGATCGGACGAAGTCGGTATTGCTGTCCAGGCTGGAAAGCACGAAGGCGACCGCGGCGCCGGAGACGACCAGGCCAGGAACGACCGACACCATCAGTTCGATCAGGCCGAAGCCGCGTGCGGGCAGGGAAGGCATCATGCGCATGGGTTCAGTCCGCACAACGACGCTTGTCGTATTCGGGCAGGCGCGCCGTGGACGAGCTCGACTCGCAGAGCAGGCCGCGGCCGAGTTGGTCCACGTACAGGTTCAGCTTGTAGGCCATCTGGCCGGGCGGGCCCGCCAGGCTCAGCGTGCCCTTGTCGGTGGCTTCGGTCAGCGCAGTGCGCTTGGGCTCGATCACCACCGGCTTGATGGACAGCAGGCTCGTGGTGCCGCCCAGGCTGATGCCGGTGACTGTCACGTTGTTCCATTCCGACTGGTCGGCCGGATAGCGCATGACGTCGCAGACGTTGGTCGCCGGTGCCGCGCTCATGCAGTCACAGGTCGTTGCATCGGCTTCGTCGGTGGTCGTGGCGGCCCCGAGGCAGAAAGCGCCGTTGGATCCGGTGCGCACGCCCACCTTCACCAACTGGTTGCGCTTGACTGCCTCGAAGCGCGCCTCGTTCCAGAAGGCAAGCACCTGGTCGCCTGCACCGCGGATGGCCGCGCGCTGCTTCAGGCCGGCAAACGAGGGCACCGCCATGATGAAGAAGATGAACAGCACCGCGAGGGTGACCATCATCTCGATCAGCGTGAATCCGGTGCTGGGTTTGCGGCGCTGGGGCATGTGGACCTCTGGTAGGGCAGGCGTGGTTTTCGACGTGCTTTTTCCGATGGACCCATCTTATGGATCGCCGATCCGGCCGCTATTCGTACTTCTACCTAGGCCCGGCGCGGGACCCGGTTGGCCGCGCCGCCGCCGTCTCGCGTAAACTTGGGCCTGCGTCACGTAAACGGAGCGCTGCATGAGTCAAACCTACCGACTGCTCAGCGAAGGGATGCCGGGTCCCCGGGGCGTCGGCGCGCCCACGTTCCAGGCCGATGCGCGCAAGACCCGTCTGTGGGTCGCCGCCCTGCCACGGGCCAATGCGCTGGCTACGCAGCAAAGCCTGGACACGGCGCTGGACAGCCTGGCCGGGCAACGCCTGGACGGATCGCAGCGACTGTCGGTGCTGGAGGAACTCCGTTCGGCCATCGGCGAATCGATCGGCTTGCTCAAGCGCGAGTACGCAGGCAGCGCATTGCCGCTGGCCGCGTCGAAAGCGGCCGCGGCGCACCAGGTCGAAGCCTTCCATCTGGCGCTGGGCCACGGCTACCGGATGGCCGCCGTGGAAATATGCTCGCCCGCCGGAAACATCCCCATGCTTCGCGGCAATACGGTGGCGACGACGCTGGCGCGTTCAACCTGGCATTACGTGCAGGCACTCGCCGTTGCCTGGCGTGTCTATCGTGCGCCGCCCGCGGGTGCCTGGCAGGGTTTGCACCGCCTGCGCCACTTCGCCATCGAACATCGCCTCGATGCCCGCCAGGTGGACGACGTGCTGGCAGGCGGGCCGGTCGAGATTCGCACCCTTTACCTGCAGTCACTGCTGATGGCGATTACCCATCCGCTGGCATTCAGCCAGGTCGAGCAAGACCTCTTGTGGCAGTGCACGCGTGGCTTCGCCGGCAACTGCAATGTTTCGCGCACCCTTCCCGGCGACAATGCCCCCGTGGTTCCCGAAGACGCCGACCGTGGTCCGGGTCCCGCCGTGGTGGGCGAGCCGGCGACCCAGTGGCTGGACATGAAGGCGTTCTGCGTCGAGGTGGATGATGCGCTGGCGCGACAGGCAGACGGCCACGCCGAGCTGGTGGCGTCCGGCGGCAAGGGCATTCGCCTGTCGGTCGAGATGCTGGAGCGGCTGCGCAGGTCGTTCGGACTTTCCGCAGCACGCTCGCACAAGCGCCTGCCCGCAAGCCACGTGCTGCGCACCGTGTTCGGCCTGAGCAGCCTTCATTTCTACCTGGCCGGGCAGCGTGACTTCGATTCGTTCATGCGGCAGGCATCGCAGCAGATCGTGCACATCGTCGATCGCGCTTCCTGGGCGGGCGCGGCCACGGATGCCTCGCGCGTGCCGGTGCACGAGGCGACGGTGCTCGACCAGAGCCTGGGCGGCTATCGCATGGCCTGGGCCCACGCCAGCCAGATTCGGGCCCGCGTCGGCGAATTGGTCGGCCTGACCCTGGCCGATGCGGATGAATATCCGGAGTGGATGCTGGGCGTGATCCGTTGGCTTCGTTATGAGGCCGACGGCGGCTTGTCGGCGGGCATCGAACTTGTCAGTCGTCGCACCGCTGCGGTCGGACTTCGCGTGCATGGCAGCGATGGCTTCACGCAGGAACCAATACGCGCCCTCGAGATGCGTTCGCTGGTGGACGAGGAAGTTAATTTCCTCGCACCCAATACCCTGGACTGCGGCGCCACGCGCATCGAGGTCGTGCGAGACCTGGTGGCGGGCGCGGAGAACGAAGCTCGCGTCGAGGAGATCCTGGCGGGCGTGGACGTGCTGCTGAATGCCGGCGACTATGCCCTGCTTCGACCGCTGCGCAGCGACCTGGTGGCGGAAGCGGAAACCGAAGCCGGAGCCGTGCAGTGACGACAGCGGTGGCGCAGCCGCGTCGGGTCACGCGCGAAGTACTGATCGGCTCGGTGCGGGTAGGTGGCGGCAGGCCGGTGGTGGTCCAGTCGATGACCAACACCGACACGGCGGATGTGGCAAGCACCGTCAAGCAGGTCGCCGACCTGTGGCGCGCCGGTTCGGAGCTGGTCCGCGTCACCGTGAACAATCCGGAATCGGCAGCCGCCGTGCCGCGCATCGTCGAAAAGCTGGCGATGATGGGAATCAACGTGCCGATCGTCGGCGACTTCCATTACAACGGCCATCAGCTGCTTACCGCTGAACCCGCCTGTGCCGAGGCGCTGGCGAAGTACCGCATCAATCCCGGCAACGTCGGCTTCGGCAAGAAGCGCGACAGCCAGTTCGGCGCCATCATCGAACTCGCGATGCGCTATTCGAAGCCGGTGCGCATCGGCGTCAACTGGGGTTCGCTCGACCAGGCGCTGGCCGCGCGACTGATGGATGAAAACCACCTGCGCGACGAGCCCTGGGATGCGGGCAGGGTGCTTCGCGAGGCACTGGTGCGATCGGCCATCGACTCCGCCGCGCAGGCCGTGGACATGGGCCTGCCTGCCGATCGCATCGTGCTATCGGCGAAAGTCAGTGGCGTGCAGGAGCTGATCGCGGTCTATCGCGACCTGGCTGCGCGCAGCGATTTCCCCTTGCACCTGGGATTGACCGAAGCGGGCATGGGCAGCAAGGGCATCGTTGCATCGACGGCGGCATTGGCCGTGCTGATGCAGGAAGGCATCGGCGACACCATCCGGATTTCGCTGACGCCGGAACCGGGTGGTTCGCGCACCCAGGAAGTGATCGTCGCGCAGGAACTGCTGCAGACGCTTGGCCTGCGCGCGTTCACGCCCCTGGTGACGGCATGCCCAGGTTGCGGACGCACCACCTCGGAGTTCTTCCAGGAGCTGGCGCAAACCGTGCAGGAGCACGTGCGTGCCCGCATGCCGATGTGGAAGGTCAGCCATCCGGGTGCCGAGCACCTGACGTTGGCCGTAATGGGTTGCGTGGTGAACGGCCCTGGCGAATCACGCCATGCGAACATCGGGATATCCCTGCCGGGAACGGGCGAAGCACCGGCTGCGCCCGTGTTCATCGATGGCCAGAAATCAGTGACCTTGCGCGGTGACAATATCGCGCAGGAATTCGTCGCATTGATCGACGACTACGTGGATCGCAAGTACGCCCGCAGCGGTGACTAGGCAGGCGGCTGGAAGGCAGGCGCCTGGAAGGCAGGCGCCTGGCAAGCGTGTGCTGTCGCCGTTGGGCATGTTGGCGAGCGAACTGGGCTATGGCCTGGAATTCATCCGCAGGCATCCGTGGCGGCTATTGCTCCCGTTCATCGGCGTGCTGCTGCCCCTGTGGGCCTTTGCCGGGCTTGCCAGCGAGATGCGCGAAGACGGGTTCCTGTTCTTCGACATTCCGACGATGGTCTTCCTGCACCAGTGGGCCTCGCCGCGAATCGATGCGTTCTTCAGCGTGGTTTCGCAGATCGGCTACGTGTGGGGCGTGGTGCCGGCCAATGTGTTGATCCTGCTATGGCTGGTCGTGCGGCGACGGTATCGCGACGGATTGTTTTTCGGCCTGGCCGTGGTGGGCTCGCTCGCTTTAAACCTGGTGGCCAAGAATTATTTCGCGCGCGTGCGGCCGGAACTCTGGCTGTCGATAGCGCCGGAACACAGCTATAGCTTTCCCAGCGGCCACGCCATGGGCTCGGTGTCGCTGGGCGTGGCTGCAGCCTTGTTGTGCTGGCATTCGCGTTGGCGTTGGCCGGTGTTCGCTGCCGCGACTGCCTTCATCTTGCTGGTCGGCATGTCGCGGATCTACCTGGGCGTACACTATCCCTCGGACATCCTGGCCGGCTGGGCTGCAGCAATGGCATGGGTCGTAGCGATGTACCACCTGGTGGCGCGCGAAGCACCGAAACCCAAGCCGGCCACTGGCGCCGAAGAAGACCTGATCACCCGCCAGTAGTTCGCGGTCAGCGCTGCTGGGTTTCCGGATTGATGTCCGGGTCGGTCACCGCGCGTCGCGCCAACCTTGCTTCGCGATGCGCGATATACACGTTGGAACCGAAGATGATGGTGGCACCGGCAACGGTCCACCCGTCCACGGTTTCGCCGAACAGGAAATAGCCAAAGCCGCCGACCACCAGCACCTGCAGGAAGCTGATTGGCGTCAGCAGCGAGGCGTCGGCCAGGGTCAGGGCACGGGTCCAGCACATGTGCGCGGTGGTGCCGAGGAAGCCCGACAGCACGATCCACAGCCAGGTGATGCCAGTCGGCTGGGTCCAATAGAACAGCGCAGGCACCAAGGACAGAGGCACCCAGATCATCGTGGTGTAAATGACGATGGCATCTGCCTTTTCCGTGCGCGAAAGGAACTTGATGCTGATCGCGACGCTGGCGCTCATCACCGCCGCCAGCACCGCGACCAGGCTGGCGAAGTTGAAGCTGTCGGTGCCCGGGTGCATCAGCACCAGCACGCCGAGGAAACCAATGATGACGGCAGTCCAGCGCCGGGCGCGGACGACTTCGCCCAACACGAATACCGCGCCGATCGTGACGAAGATCGGCGTCGAGTAGGACAGGGCCACCGCCTGAGCCAGCGGCAGGTGCACGATCGCCCAGAAGCCGGCAAGCATGGAAACGATGCCGATGCAGCAGCGCAGGAAGTACAGCGGCAGCTTGTCGGTGCGCAGGATTCCCCAGCCGTGCCGGAACAGCAGCGGAAACGTGAAGACGAAACCGAACAGGTTTCGGAAGAAGGCAATTTCGAACGGATGCAGTTGCGATGACGCAAGCCGGATGCAGACTGCCATCGCGCCGAACAGCACCGTGCTGGCGACCATGAACATGACGGCCCGCGGCACGTTGTCCACCGGGCGAATGGTCGGAGTGACGGTCACCGCTGCCAGCGCGCCCCGATCAGTCGCGGTTCCGGCTCGAGGCCGACCCCGAACGTTTCCTGCACCGAATCGGCAACCCGGTGCGCGAGTGACAGCAGTTGCGCACCTGTCGCATTGCCGTGGTTTACCAGTACCAGCGCATGCTGCGCGGCGATGCCGGCATCACCTTCGCGGAAGCCCTTCCAGCCCGCTTTTTCGATCAACCAGGCGGCAGATACCTTGCGCAGTTCGGAACTTGTTGAGGGAAACACTGGCAACAGCGGATGCGTTTCCTTCAAGGCATCGGCCTGCGCGGCCGGCAACACCGGATTCTTGAAGAAGCTGCCGGCATTGCCCAGCAACGCCGGATTCGGCAGCTTGCGGGTGCGGATGCGGCTGATCGCCTCAGCCACATGCGAGGCGCGCGGTGTGTCCACGCCCATGGCCGCGAGTTCCTCGCGCACACCTGCGTAGTCGAGCTTGAGTTCGCGTTGGCGGGGCAGGCGGAACTCGACAGCCGTTATCACCCACTGGTCGAGGTCAGCCTTGAAGCGACTGTCCCGATAAGCGAACTCACAGTCGGCATGCGCCACGCGCTTGATCTGCCCGGTGCCACGGTCGAAGGCTTCGACCGTCTCGATGAACTCGCCGACTTCGACGCCATAGGCGCCGATGTTCTGGATCGGACTGGCGCCTACGGTGCCGGGAATGAGCGCGGTGTTTTCCAGTCCGCACAGGCCGCGGCCCAGCGTCCATGTCACCAGGTCGTTCCAGGACAGGCCAGCCTCCGCGCGCACCAGCGCATGCGACCCATCGTCTTCCACGATGTGGACCTTGGCCATCGTCAGGCAAACCACCACGCCCGGGAAATCCGCGGCGAACAACAGGTTGCTGCCTTCGCCCAACACCATCACCGGACCCTCGCGCAGCATGGCGAAGTCGAACAGTTCGGACAGCGCCTCGCTACGCGTGACGTCGGCCATCATCGCGGCGCGGGCGGCAACGTGGAAGGTATTGCGGCCGGCGAGGGAAACATTCTCGGCCAGCTGGTATCCGCTCACGCAACGCCCTCGCGCAAGCGGCGGATCGAGCTGACGCATTCGCCGATGAGTTCAGGGCCGCGATAGATCATGCCGGTATAGAACTGCACCATGCGCGCGCCGGCTGCCATCTTGCCGGCTGCATCGGCGCCGCTCAGGATGCCGCCCACGCCGATCAGCGGGATGCTGTCGTCCAGCCGCAGGCGCAGCTTGCGCAACACCGCCGTGGACCTTGCGTAAAGGGGTTGGCCTGACAGGCCGCCCGTTTCGCCAGCATGCGGATGGCCCTGGATCTCGCTGCGGTCAAGCGTGGTGTTGCCGATGATCACGCCGTCGATGCGCGCCGCGTTCAGCACGCTGGCCATGCCGTCGAGTTCTTCGTCGGTCAGGTCGGGCGACACCTTCAGCAGCATCGGCGTGCGGTGGCCGTGCACGCCGCCCAGTTCTTCCTGTGCCTCGCGCAATTCGCCGATGAAGCGTCGCAGCGTCTCTTCTTCCTGCAGGTCGCGCAGGCCGGTGGTATTCGGCGATGAAATATTGACCGTGATGTAGTCGGCCAGCGCGAACACGCGTTCCATGCAATGGATGTAGTCGTCGGACGCCTTTTCGTTTGGCGTGTCTTTATTCTTGCCGATGTTGATGCCCAGGATGCCGTTGCGCTTGGCCTTTTCGACATTGCGCACCAGTGCATCCACGCCCAGGTTGTTGAAGCCGAGCCGATTGATGACGGCCTGGTGCTCGGGCAGGCGGAACATGCGTGGCTTCGGGTTGCCCGGCTGCGGGCGCGGCGTGGTGGTGCCGATCTCGACGAAGCCGAAACCCAGCGACATCAAGGCATCGATGTGCTCGCCATTCTTGTCCAGGCCGGCTGCGCAGCCGACAGGGTTTGGGAAATCGACGCCGAATACGCGCGTCTTCAAGGCTGCCGGGCGCATCGCCAGCAAGGGATTCAGACCGCTGCGGTAGGCGGCCTCGATCGCGTGCAGCCCCAGGCCATGGGCCCGTTCCGCATCGATGCGAAACAGGAACTGCCGGGCGAGGGGATAGATGGCCATCGCTTATCCGAGTTGGCCGTTCATGCCCAGCCAACCCAACAACACCGCGAGCCCGCCGAAGAACAGGATGACCAGCATCAGGCCGATGAAACTGATCACCACCATCGCGTAGCCCAGCACGAGCCCGGCGACGGCAAGCCCATCACCTTCCATGGTGCCGGCGCTGCGCCGGATTTCGGCGCGGGCCATGTGGCCCGTCACGATGGCGACGATACTGGCGACCCAGGGCAGGATCGTCCAGCCCAGGATTCCCGAAACCAGGCTGACGATGGCGAGGTTGCTGGTGCGGATGGTGGTGTTCATCGCTGGCTCCCGTGTGGTCTGCGAGATTGCTTACAGGTCGAACTTGATTCCCTGCGCCAGGGGCAGCGCATCGGAGTAGTTGATCGTGTTGGTTTGGCGGCGCATGTAAACCTTCCACGCGTCGGAGCCCGATTCGCGGCCACCGCCGGTTTCCTTCTCGCCACCAAATGCGCCGCCAATCTCGGCGCCGGAGGTGCCGATGTTCACATTGGCGATGCCGCAGTCGGAGCCGGCAGCGCTCAGGAATTTCTCCGCCGAGCGCAGGTCGCGGGTGAAGATGGACGAAGACAGGCCCTGCGGGACGGCATTCTGCATGTCCAGCGCCTGGTCCAGGGTCTTGTACGGAATGACATACAGGATCGGCGCGAAGGTTTCGGTCTGCACGACTTCGTGGCTGTTGGGCACGCCGGTGATGATGGTTGGCAACACGAAGTTGCCCTTGCCCTCGATCGCCGAGCCGCCGGTCTGCACGGTGCCGCCCGCAGCCCGCGCCTTGTCGATGGCGGCAAGGAACTGCTGCACGGCCGCCTGGCTGTTCAACGGGCCCATCAGCGTGGTGGCCTGGGTCGGGTCGCCGATCTTGGTCTCGACCTGCTTGTAGGCCTTGACGAGGGTTTCGAGCACGCTGTCGAAGATGCTTTCCTGCACGAACACGCGGCGCGTGGTGGTACAACGCTGGCCGGCCGTGCCGACTGCGCCGAACACGATGGCCGGGATGGCCAGCTTCATGTCCGCGCTTTCTTCCACGATGATGGCGTTGTTGCCGCCGAGTTCCAGCAAGGATCGGCCAAGGCGCTGTGCGACGCGCTCGCCGACGATGCGGCCGACGTGGGTGGAGCCGGTGAAGCTGATCAACGGCACGCGCTTGTCGTCCACGAAGTTGGCGGCCAGTTCGGTGCCGGCGTCGTTGAACAGGAAGAAGATGTCCGGGAAACCACCGGCCTTGAGCGCCTCATTGCAGATGCGAAGCGAGGCGATGGCCGACAGCGGTGTCTTGGGCGAGGGCTTCCAGATGCAGATGTCGCCGCAGACGCCAGCCAGGAAGGCATTCCAGGCCCAGACCGCGACCGGGAAATTGAAGGCGCTGATGATGCCGACCACGCCCAGCGGTTGGTACTGCTCGTACATGCGGTGGCCCGGGCGCTCGGAATGCATGGTCAGGCCGTACAACTGGCGCGACAGGCCGACGGCGAAGTCGCCGATGTCGATCATTTCCTGTACTTCGCCATCGCCCTCGGGCTTGATCTTGCCCATCTCCAGCGCAACCAGCGAACCCAGTGCGTCCTTGTGCTTGCGCAGGGCATCGGAGCACAGGCGGATGGCTTCGCCGCGCTTCGGCGCGGGGGTGCTGCGCCAGACCTTGAAGGCGGCCTGCGCGCGTTCGAGGATGATCTCGTAGTCGGCTTCGCTGGACGCCTGCACGCGGGCCAGGATGTCACCGGTGCTCGGATTGATTGGCTCGATCACGCCGGCATCGCGGGTGGCGGACCACTCGCCGTGGCCGAGATAGGTGCCGGATTCATTGTCGGACAGGCCGAGGGCGGTAAGGACGGGGTGGGTCATGGCAGCTCCGGAAACGTGTGGTTGCGCCATTGCGCGCCGCACCCGCCGCCGGTGGCGGAGGGGCGGCGGATGCAGCAATGGCGAGTGGCGACCCCGGCGCGATTCGAACGCACGACCTGCTTCTTAGGAGGAAGCCGCTCTATCCAGCTGAGCTACGGGGCCAATGGCCAATTATCGCAAGAAACACCCCAGTGCGTATCATTGGCGCCCTGTCCCGATGGAGTTTTCCATGCAAATCACGATGTTCGCCCTTGCCCGCACCACTGCGACCCGCGCCATGCGCAACCTCGACGCGATCCTGGACAAGGCCCTGGCCTCGGCCGAAGCTCGCAAGATCGATCCGGCGGTATTGCTCGGTTCACGCCTGGCCCCGGACATGTTCCCGCTGATCCGCCAGGTGCAGATCGCCTGCGATTTCGGCAAGGGCCCGATGGCGCGCCTGGCCGGCATCGAAAATCCGAAGCACGAGGACACTGAAACCAGCATTCCGGAATTGAAGGCGCGCATCGCCAAGGTGCAGGCCTTCATCGACAGCATTCCCGAATCGGCGCTGGCGGGCTCCGAAGACCGCGACATCACCATACAGGCAGGCTCGCAGACCCTGGAATTCAAGGGCTTTGCCTACCTGGTCGGGTTTGCCATCCCCAACCTCAACTTCCATCTGTCCATGGCCTACGCGATCCTTCGCCACAACGGCGTGGAGATCGGCAAGCGGGACTACATCGGCCCGGCCTGAGGCCTGGTTCCCTTCGTCCGCATGTCCCCGATCCTCAATGTCGCCGCGTATCGCTTCGTGGCCATCGACGAACCCGACGCGGTGGCTGCGTGGCTGCGCGAGCTCGCCGAGGCGCGTGAGCTGAAGGGTTCGGTGCTGGTGGCAGCGGAGGGTATCAACCTGTTCCTGGCCGGGCAGGCTGAAGATGTGCATGGCCTGATGGACGACCTTGGGCGCGACCCCCGGTTTCAAGGGATTACGCCGAAATTCAGCCTCAGTGACTCGCGTCCGTTCCGGCGGCTGCGGGTCAAGGTAAAGCGCGAAATCATCAGCTTCGGTGGGCGTATCCGCGCCGCGGATGCAGCGCGGGCGCCTGCGGTGTCCCCCGCCACGCTGCGCGACTGGCTGCGCCAGGGGCACGACGACGTTGGGCGGGAACTCGTCCTGCTCGACACGCGCAACCAGCAGGAAGTTGCCTTCGGCAGTTTCAAGCAGGCAATTAAATTGCCGATTGACCGCTTCACGCAGCTGCCCGATGCGCTGGAATCGCACCGCGACGCGCTGAAGGGCAAGGCGGTCGTCAGCTTCTGTACCGGCGGCATCCGCTGCGAAAAGGCGGCGCCATGGATGGCCGAGGCCGGCTATGGCGACGTACTGCAGCTCGAAGGCGGCATCCTGGCCTATTTCGAGCAAGTGGGCGGGGAAGGCTACGAGGGCGGCTGTTTCGTCTTCGACGAGAGGGTGGTGCTCGACCCGGCGCTGCAGCCGATGCCCGCCGATAGCGCCACTTCAGCCTGATTCCCGCGCCTGCGGGCCTCGGCCGACCCGGCCGGTGTGGGATACTGCGTCATTGTTTATCGTGAGCCGTCTGATGAGTGAAGCTTGCATGCGGGCGCGTTGTCGCGCTTCGTGGTCAACGTCCCGGGGCCGTTGCTGATGTGCCCGAGCCAGGTTCCTGAAGGTTCCACCCGTGGCTGGATCGTGCCGATTGGTGGTGGCGAGGAAAAGGAAAACAATCCGCAGATCCTGCAGCGCTTCGTCGAGCTTTGCGGCGGCCGCGATGCCGACATCGTGGTGTTGCCGACGGCCAGCCGCCTGGCCGACACCGGCGCCCGCTACGAAAAGATTTTTTCCGGCCTCGGTGCCGGGCGCGTTGCCAGCGTGGACTTCGACTCGCGCGCCGAATGCGAAAACCCCGAAAGCCTGCGCCGTATCGGCGAGGCGACCGGCATCTTCTTCACCGGCGGCAACCAGCTCAGCCTGTCCACCATCCTGGGCGGTACGCCCGTGGCCAAGCTGGTGCGGACCCGCAACGCCGAGGGCGTGCACGTGGCCGGCACCAGCGCGGGTGCGAGTTTCATCAGCGAACACATGATCGCCTTCGGCGAAGAGGGCGCATCGCCTATCGCCGGCAGCGTGCGACTCGCGCCGGGCCTGGGCCTGACCAACCGCGTCATCATCGACCAGCATTTCCGCCAGCGTGACCGCATCGGCCGCCTGCTGACGGCCATGGCTTACAACCCGTTCGCGGTCGGCATCGGCCTGGACGAGGACACGGCCGCCTTCATCAGTCCCGGCAATGTCATCGAGGTCGAGGGCAGCGGCGGCGTTACGCTGATTGACGCCAGCGGCATCGAGTTTTCGTCCATGGACCTGGTCGCCGAAGGCCAGCCGGTGTGTATGCTCGGAATCAAGCTGCACCTGCTGGTGGCTGGCACGAATTTCGACCTGCACACGCGGGATGCAAGCGCGGGCAAACTGGCGCGACCCAAAATCTGATTGACTGATCGCGCCACCCGTGGCGCAAACCGCAGCAAGCGAGGGAAACAAAGATGCGCATCCTGGACCGTTCCGTTTACGTAGGCCCCTCCCTTTACGCGCACTTCCCGGTCATCCGGCTTGAACTAGACCTGGGCGAGCTCGAGAACTGGCCCTCGGCCAAGCTCGGCGATGCCTTCATCGATGGCTTGCTGCAAGCGCTGCCAGGGCTGGCCGAACACGGTTGTTCCTACGGCGAGCCGGGTGGTTTCGTGCGCAGGCTGCGGGAGGATGAAGGCACCTGGCTGGGCCACGTGCTGGAACACGTCGCGATCGAATTGCAGAACGTGGCGGGTGAACAGGTGACCTTTGGCAAGACCCGCGGCGCCGGCAAGCCGGGTGTCTACACGGTCGTGTATGAATACGCACAGCGCGAAGAGGGCATCGAGGCAGGCGAGCTTGCGATGCGCCTGCTGACCTCCCTGTTGCCGAAGGAGTTGCAGACCAACGGCCTCCTTCCCGCCGACTGGGACTGGCCGACCGCGCGCGACGAATTCATCCGCTACGCGCAACGCCGCGCGCTGGGCCCGTCCACCGCCTCGCTGGTGCACGCGGCTGAAGAACGCAACATTCCCTGGCTGCGACTGAACTCGCAGTCACTGGTGCAGCTCGGTTATGGCAAGTACCAGCAGCGCATCCAGGCGACGATTACCGGCAAGACTTCGCATATCGCGGTGGAACTGGCCAGCGACAAGGAAGAGACCAACAAGATCCTCGCCTCGCTGGGCCTGCCCGTGCCGCGCCAGGAACTGGTGCAAACGGAGGACCAGGCCAAGCGCTCCGCGCGCCGCATCGGCTATCCGGTCGTCACCAAGCCCTACAACGGCAACCACGGTCGTGGCATCTCGATCCGCCTGACCAACGACGATGAAGTGGTTGCCGGTTTCCGCGCCGCCCGTGAACATTCGCGATCCGTGATCGTCGAGACCTTCGTTACCGGCGACGACCATCGCCTGCTGGTGGTGAATGGCGAATTGGTTGCCGCCACGCGGCGTACGCCCGGCCACGTCGTCGGTGACGGCGTGCACACGGTCGCGCAGCTGGTTGAAGTAGTGAACCAGGATCCACGCCGCGGCGTCGGCCACGAAAAAGTGCTGACCCGCCTCGAACTCGATGCCCAGGCTGAAATGATGTTGGGCCGCGTCGGCTACGACCGCGATTCCGTGCCGAAACCCGATGAGGTCGTGTACCTGCGATCCACTGCGAATCTTTCCACGGGCGGCACCGCGACCGACGTCACCGACATCATCCATCCAGACAACCGCGACATGGCCGTGCGCGCGATCAAGGCGATCGGGCTGGACGTGGGCGGCGTCGACTTCCTCAGCGACAATATCGCCGAAAGCTACCAGACCCACGGCGGCGGCATCTGCGAGGTGAATGCCGCGCCCGGCTTCCGCATGCACGTGGCGCCCAGCGAAGGCACGCCACGCGACGTGGCCGGCCCGGTGATCGACATGCTGTTTCCGCCAGGCTCGCCGGCGCGCGTACCGATCGCCGCGGTCACCGGCACCAATGGCAAGACGACGACCGCGCGCATGCTCGCGCATATCACCAAGATGGCGGGCTTCACGCCCGGCCTGACCACCACCGATGGCGTCTATATCGACGGCCAGCGCACGGTGGAAGGCGACATGACCGGCCCGATGGCCACGCGCATGGTGCTGGCCGACCCGCAGATCGACATGGCGATCCTGGAAACCGCACGCGGCGGCTTGTTGCGCGCCGGCATGGGCGTGCCCTTCGTCAACGTGGGCGCGGTGCTGAACATCGCCGCCGACCACCTGGGCATGAAGGGCATCGACACGCTGGAGCAATTGGCGGAAGTGAAGCGGATTATCGTCGAGGTCGCGCGCGATTGCGCAGTGCTCAACGCCGATGACCCGCTGGTGCTGAAGATGGCGGCCTACACCGACGCCAAGACCATTTGCTACGTCACCATGAATCCGCAGCACGCGCTGGTGCGCGAGCACATCCGAGCCGGCGGCCGCGCTTGCGCGCTGGAAGCGGGCATCAACGGCCAGATGATCACGCTGTACGACAAGGGCAGCCATATCCCGCTGCTGTGGACGCACCTGGTGCCGGCGACGCTGGAGGGCCGTGCCCTGCACAACGTGCAGAACGCGATGTTCGCCACCGCGATGGCATTCTCGATGGGCATCAAGCTCGATGCCATCCGCCAGGGCCTGCGTACCTTCGGCAGCACCTTCTTCCAGGCCCCGGGCCGCATGAACGTGTTCGACGAGCATCCCTTCAAGGTGATCTTCGACTACGGCCACAATGCGCACGCGGTGGGCGTGATGGCCGACCTCGCGCAGCGGCTGGACGTGCAGGGCCGCCGCATCATCGTGATGGCGGGCCCAGGCGATCGCCGTGACGAGGACATCCGCGCGATCGCCGAGGCCGTGGCCGGCCGCTTCGATCATTACATCTGTCGCCGCGACGACGGCCTGCGCGGCCGCGATGGCGACGAAGTGCCGCTGATCCTGGCGCGCACGCTGAAGGCGCAAGGCGTGGACGATGCCAACATCAGCATCATCCCCGACGAGCAGGAAGCCATCGATGCCGCCTTGCGCATGGGCCAGCCCGGCGACCTGGTGCTGATTTTTGCGGATGCATTGACGCGATCCTGGAAGCAGGTGATCAAGTTCCGCGCCGAGGGCGCTGCGCCGCTTCGCAAGGCTGAAGCGACCGTGCCGGCGACGGTGATGAGTGCGGATGAGCCGGTGACCGAAATCGAAGGCCTGGTGCGCGATGAACGCGGCGTGCGCCTGGGTCGCGAGGAGGACGACTGAGCGAGTCCGCGCCCGGCTATTTCGACAGCTCCAGGCGCCTGACCGGACCCAACCTGTATTTCCACGACTGCGCGGCGATAGCCGACGTACTCGCGGCCGACGACGCACAAGTCGCCGATTGGGAATCGCGGGTGCGTCGCATGGTGGCAGCGCTGGAGTGGCCGGAACCTGCGATTTCGATCGACCGCCATGCCGGCGGGGCCTCGCTGGCGTTCACCGCGCCACTCGACCAGTTGTTGTCGGCTACCGAAGTCAACGAGTGGGCCTGGCAAGGTGCGGCCGTGGCGGTGCAGGCATTGCCGCTGCCACAGGCGCCGGGCTATCCCACCACCTGGGATTTTGATTCGGCATTGGAAACGATTCGTTGCTTCGCCGCGGCGGAATCCAACCAGAAAGCAATGATGTTGCTGGCGATTGCCTCGCAACACGGTCTGCCTGCCTTCTACGACGATGATTCCATTTCCGTTGGCGCGGGGCAGGGTAGTCGCACCTGGCCGCTCACCGAATTGCCAGCGAACCTGGCCGATGTCGACTGGACCGGGCTGCACGATATTCCAACGGTGCTCGTCACCGGATCCAACGGGAAGACCACCACAGTGCGCCTGTTGGCGGCGATGTTCGGTGCGGCCGGAAAACCTGCCGGCTTCAATTGCACCGATGGCGTCTTCATCGACGGCGAACAGGTGGAGACCGGTGACTTTTCCGGCCCGTCCGGCGCGCGCCAGGTATTGCGCGACACGCGCGTGCAGGCGGCGGTCCTTGAAACCGCGCGCGGCGGCATCCTGCGCCGCGGCCTGGCGGTGAACCACGCCAACGCCGGCATCGTCACCAATATCAGTCCTGATCATTTCGGCGAGTACGGCGTGCATGACCTCGCGCGCCTGGCCGATGCCAAGCTCGTGCTCGCACGCGCCATCGGCGCCGATGGCGTGCTGGTGCTGAATGCCGACGACGCCTTGCTGGTGGAGAAATCCGCCAACCTGGCCTGTCCGCTGGCCTGGTTCTCGCTGGACCATATGAATCCCCGCTTGCAGATGGTTCGCGCGGCGGGCGGCATGAGCTGCGGTGTCGCGGACGGTGAGCTCCTGCTGCATGTGGACGGATTGGCCCACCGCCTTGGAGCCGTTGCACGGATGCCGCTGACCATCGCAGGTTCCGCGCGCTACAACATCGCCAATCTCGCCGGCGCCGCCCTCGTCGCCGCCGCACTGGGCATCGCGGCGGATGTCATCGCGAGGGTTCTGTCCGAGTTCGGCAGCCATCGCCTGGACAACCCCGGTCGGCTGGAACGCTGGCAGATCGGCGGCGCGGACGTGCTGCTCGATTACGCGCACAACCCGGACGGCCTGCGCGGACTGCTGGCCGTTGCCGAAGAAATCCGCACCCGCTCTGGCGGCCGCCTGGGACTGCTGCTCGGCCAGGCCGGCAATCGCGACGACAAGGCCATTCGCGAATTGGCGTGCACGGCCGCGGCAGCCAGGCCGGAGTGGGTTGTGCTGAAGGACATGGCTGGCTACATGCGCGGCAGGGACAGCGGCGCCGTGCCGGCCGTGCTGCGTGACGAATTGCTGCGCCAAGGCGTGGCCGAAGCCAGCGTGCATACCATCCTGGTCGAGGTCGATGCCGCCGTGGCGCTGCTGGAATGGGCGCGTCCTGGCGACGTGCTCGTGTTGCCCGTGCACAACCTGGACGCACGAGCCGAGCTCGTGTCGTTGCTCGATGCCAGGAGCGCCTTGGCGTCCTGATCGTGCTGGCAGCGTCGCGCGGTGGGCGGTGCTATCGTTTCTGCACTTCCGCCCTGGCCACCACCATGTTCCGACCGACGATGCTCGCCTTCCTCGTAGCCGGACTGCTGTCCGGCTGTTCCACATCGCCCGCGCCCATCGAGCTTGCTGCGCCGGCCCCGGCTCCGGTCTCGATCGCCCGGCTCGAAGCCGATATCACTCGCGGCTATTTTTCGCTGCTTCCGGAAATGGCGACCTACTACGGGGTTCCCGATGCGATTGCGGGAGGCGGCCTCCACGGCCGGCTGACGAAGCGAGGCGTGTCCGACGAGGTGAACAAGCGCGAAGCCCTGCGGATACTGCTGTCGCGACTCGGTGCCTTCGATGTCGCTTCCGCCAGCGACCGTGACCAGAACCTGCATGCCCTGCTCACGACCCAGCTACGCAGCGCCCTGGCTCCGGCGAACGTGGTCGAATACGGCGTGGCCTTGAGTGACTGGGGCATGTGGTACGTGCCCTATCCGGTTACCCAGCTGTCAGGTCCGCAGGACGCGGTGCCGAAACTGCTGGAAAGCCAGCACACGGTTCGCAGCGCGGCCGACGCCGAGAATTATCTTTCCAGGCTGGCCGCCTATGGCGCGACCGTGGACGACGCGATCGGCAAGATCGAACACGATCGGAAGCTCGGCGTGGTTCCGCCGGATTTCATCATAGGCAAAGCCCTGGCCACCCTGCGTGGCCACGACACGCCGGACGCGGCCGGGCACCCGCTGGTGTCTTCCTTCCGCGAGAAGCTCCGCGGCGCCGACATCGCAACATCCGATGCACTGGTCCAGCGCGCGCGTGTGCTGGTAGCCGATGTCGTGCTGCCGGCCAACAGGCGACTGGCCGCGAAATTGGAAACGCTGCGCGCCGAGGCCGTGCACGACGCCGGCATCTGGCGTTTGCCGAAGGGGCCTGAGCTTTACCAGGCGATGATCCTGCACATGACCGACACCACGATGTCGCCGCAGCAGATCCATGACCTTGGCCTGGCGGAGGTCGCGCGGATCACGTCGGAAATGGATGCGTTGCTCAAGGCGCAAGGGCATGCCAGCGGCAGCGTGGGCGACCGGATGACGGCACTGAGCAAGCAGTCGCGATTCGCCTATTCCAACGATGCAGCCGGGAAGCAGCGGCTGCTCCACGACCTCAATGGGCATTTGGCGGAAATCGCCCCGCTGTTGCCCCGATGGTTTGGCAAGCTTCCCGCCCAGCAGGTGGAAGTGCGGGCGATTCCGCCGCAAGCCGAGAAGAGTTCCAGCGGCGGCTACTACGACGCCCCCGCGCTTGACGGTTCACGGCCCGGCATCTACTGGATCAACCTGCGCGACACGGCGATCTGGCCGTCCTACAAGCTCAAGACGCTCACCTACCACGAAGGCAATCCGGGCCATCACCTGCAGACTGCCATCGGCATGGGCCTGGATGCACCGATCATCGCCAGCGCGCTGTACTCGAATGCCTTCGGCGAGGGATGGGGGTTGTACTCGGAGTCGCTTGCCCACGAGATGGGCCTGTACCGGAATGATCCGTACGGCGACCTCGGCCGACTGCAGGATGAATTGCATCGCGCGGTACGCCTGGTCGTGGACACCGGCATGCATGGACTGCGCTGGAGCCGGGAACAGGCGATCAGCTATGTCGTCGACACCGAAGGCGGGCATCCAGCCGAGGCCGAAGCGGAGGTCGAGCGTTATGCGGTGTGGCCCGGGCAGGCGCTCGGCTACAAGGTCGGCATGCTGGAGATCCAGCGCCTGCGCGCAGTTGCTGAAAAAGCGCTGGGCGAGCGCTTCGACGTCCGCGGTTTCCACGACGAAGTGCTGAAGGATGGTGGCGTGCCGCTGCAGGTCCTGCAGGTAAAGGTGCAGCGCTGGGTCGATCGCCAGCAGGAGTCCGCTTCGCGCTGAATCAGCCGACCGGCTTGAACATCGTGATATTGGTGGATTCGTAGCCGAGTGATTCGTACAAGGCGCGCGCGCCGGTGTTGTGGCCGAATACGTGCAGGGCGATTCCCGACAGCCCCATTTCCCGTACCTTGTCCTCCAACGCACGGAATGCACGCTTGGCGTGGCCCTGGCGTTGGAACTGCGGCTGGATGACGATTTCGTACACGTAGGCGATTCGGTCGGCGGCGCGCTGGCGGATCGCGAACCAGAGCACGCCCAGCAAGGGCCCATCCGCTGTCTCGCGCAGTCCGAACAAATGGTTGCCCGGCGTATCGAGTCCGTTCGGCAGGAGCAAGTCGAAGGCCTCGCGCGCCAGCCGCATCGCGTCGGCTTCGGCCCATTCGCCGGACCTGACCTTCTCGTGGGCATACATGGGGATGGACGTCGACTTGTAATCCATGAACTCCGCCGGCGTCAGCGGTACCAGCAAGGTCACGTCCGGCCGCCGATCGGTTCATTTTCAATGCGCCGGTCCGGCACCTTCAGCTCCAGCGCCATGATGGTGATCAGGATGGCGATGACGCCATCGCTGAAGGCTTCCATGCGCGTCTTGCCGATGGCGGCGGTCATTCGATCTTCCCAGACAAGCGTTTGCCTATGTTGGAAGTCTCGCCAGACCGGGTCAAGTGGAAGGCTATCGGTGTCAGCCCAGGTTTGCGCGACTCCAATGCGCAAGTTGTTCCAGGGTCACGACCATCCCGCCGCAGACGATGGCGACCACACTGCGAAGTCCGGCGAGCGCCGGGTGGTCTGCGTACAGCGGCGCCAGCGCTGCGCCGCAAGCGGGTTCCACCACCTGTCCATGGTCTTCGGCAAGCCTTACACAGGCTTGGGTCGCTTCCTCGTCGCTGACAGTGAGCGGAGTAACCTTTCGCCCGGCGCAGGCCGCCACCAGCGACGGGGCGATCCGCTTCACGCACAGGCTGCTGGCGACTGAATTCGGCCGTTCCAGTTCGACCACGCGCCCCAACTGCAAGCTTGGCCCCAGCGACGATGCGCGCTCGGGTTCGACGGCGAACACGCGCGTGTCGCGCCATCCCACGCTGGCCAGTCCTTCCAGCACGCCCAGCAGCAGGCCACCGCCGCCCACCGCGAGCAGGATCGCATCGGGCGCGCGTTCGCATTGCACGGCGAGTTCATCGACCAGCGAGGCGTGGCCCTGCCAGAGCATCGGGTGGTCGAAGGGAGGGATGAAGGCGCAGCCCGGCGAGCGGGCGAGTTCCATGGCCGCGGCATTGGCATGGTCCCAGACGTCGCCGACGACATTGACGCGGGCGCCGAGCGAGGCGATCCGCCGGCGAACGTGTTCGGGCGTGTTGCCGGGCACGAAAACGGTCACGGGTACGCCCAGCGCGCGACCGGCCCAGGCGACGGCATAACCTGCGTTTCCGGCGGAGGAACAGACAAAGTGCCTGACACCGCGATCGGCATGGTGCTGGCAGAGTTTGCCGATGCCCCGCAATTTGAAGGATCGGGCGGGTTGCAGGTTGTCGAGCTTCAGCCCGACCCTGCGCCCGTTGATTTCGGCGCCAAGCAGCGGCGTAACGATGTGCAGCGGTGCAACGTCACGCGAATTCCCGGCGCGACGGCCGCTGGCTTGCAGATGGAATGCAGCGTGGTCGGTTTCAGCGAAGTCGTGCGTGGCCTGGTGTTCGAAGGACGGAGTCATGGGTTTGCTCGCAAGTCGGTGTGCGCAGGGCGCGGAGGATGCGTGACGACGACTCGCTGCTAATTCGCTGGTTCATGGTGGTGCTCCTTGTGATGTGTAGACGATGTTTGGGGATCAAAGCCAGGTAGCCTGGAAGCCTGGTGGCGGTGGTGGTTCGGGCGGCGGGGGGACGACCTTCACCAAGCGCACCTCCACCAGGCGTTCCAATTGGCGGCACAGGACCAGCGGGTCGCGTTCACCGGCCAATCGCAGGCGCACGACATAACTTTCCTCATCGGGTTTGTCGGCGGCGAGGTTCAACAACGCGAATCCGCGCCGCTCGATGGTGCCCAGCAAGCGCAGCAAGGCGCCCTCGCTGTGGTCGAGCTCGATGTGGAAGTCAACGCTCACGCGGCACAGCCCATCATTTGCCCATTCGACTTGCCGGGCGGCACCAACGGCCAGACATTGGCGCGCGGGTCGATCTTCACGTGGCAAAAGAGCGGGCCGTCTTCCTCCAGCAGTCGCTCGATGGCGGCCGGCACCTGGTCGGCGCGTTCCACGGTGAAAGCCGGGATGCCGAACGCGCGGGCCAGCACGGCGAAGTCGGGATTGTCGGAAAGATCGACCTCGCTGTAGCGCTCGGCGAAGAACAATTCCTGCCACTGCCGGACCATGCCCAGGCAGGAGTTGTCGAGCAGCACGATCTTGACCGGGATGCCGTAGCGCTTGAGCGTGGCCAATTCCTGGATGTTCATCATGATCGAGCCATCGCCACTGACGCAGACCACGCAGGCGTCAGGACGCGCCAGTTGCGCGCCGATGGCGGCGGGCAGGCCGAAGCCCATCGTGCCGAGGCCGCCACTGGAAAGATGCGCGGCGGCGCGCGGCACGCGCCAGTGCTGCGCCACCCACATCTGGTGTTGGCCGACGTCGCTGGCGACGATCAGGCGGTTGCCGCCGGCCTCGGACAGTTGTTTCAGCAACGCGGGCGCGAACACGCCTTCTCCCGGCGCGTCATAACGCTCCGCATGTTTCGACTTCAACTCGCGACAGCGCTGCAACCACGGCGAGATTTGCAGCGGTTGCGCCAAAGCCGGCAATTGTTCGCCCAGCTTTCCACGCAGGCCGACATCGGCCTTGCGCAGCTTGCCGATTTCCGCAGCGTCGATGTCCATGTGCAACACCCGTGCGCCGGGCGCAAAGGTGTCGAGCTTTCCGGTGGCGCGATCATCGAAGCGCGCGCCTGCCACGATCAGCAGGTCGCATTCCTGCACGGCATGATTCGCCGCAGGATTGCCGTGCATGCCCAGCATGCCGAGGTTGAAGGGCGCATCCGGATCGACCGAGCCCAGTCCCTTCAGCGTGTACACGGCAGGCAGGCCGGTCGAGCGCATCAGCGAGCGTAGCGGGCCTTCGGCATTGGCCATGCCGACGCCGCCGCCGACGTACAGCAACGGGCGTTTTGCAGTGGCCAACAACGCGCGCGCACGCATCAGGCCCTCTGATTCACCGCGTCGATCGGTGCCGTGCTTGAAGCGCGGCGCGCGCGCCTGGGCACTCGCCAACGCGACATCCTTCGGCAGGTCGATCAGCACCGGACCCGGGCGGCCGGAGCGGGCGATGGCGAAGGCCTCGCGCACGGTCGCATAGACGTCCTCGGCGCGACGCACGATATAGCTGTGCTTCACGACCGGCAGGCTCATGCCGAACACGTCCACTTCCTGGAATGCATCGGTGCCCATCACCATCGTCTGCACCTGGCCGGTGATGGCGACCATCGGCACGGAATCGAGGAAGGCATTGGCGATGCCGGTCAGCAGGTTGGTGGCGCCCGGGCCCGACGTGGCGAGGCAGACGCCGACTTTTCCGGAGGCGCGCGCGTAGCCGTCGGCCGCCAGCGCGGCGCCTTGTTCATGGCGCACCAGGATGTGCCTGATGGAACTGTCCACGAGTGCGTCGTAGACAGGCATCACCGCGCCGCCGGGATAACCGAACATCACCTCGCAGCCTTCTTCCTCCAGCGCTTGCAGCAGCCACTGCGCGCCGGTGCAGACCCGGGTGGATAATTGTCGTGATCCGTCCATGTCGTCATGCTCCCGCGGGATTCAACCAGGGCATTCGCGCGCGCAGCGCAAGGCCTACCTGTTCGATCGGGTGGGCGAGGTCGCGTTGTTTCATGGCGTTGTAGTTGCCGTTGCCGGCTTCGTATTCGGCCACCCATTCCTTGGCGAATCGGCCGTCGCGGATTTCGGCCAGCACTTCGCGCATGCGGGTGCGGGTTTCGTCGTTGATCACGCGCGGGCCGCGGGTCAGGTCGCCGTACTGGGCGGTTTCGGAAACGAACTGGTGCATCTTGGCCAGGCCGCCTTCGTGCAGCAGGTCCACGATCAGCTTCAGTTCGTGCAGGCACTCGTAGTAGGCGACCTCGGGCTTGTAGCCGGCTTCCACCAGCGTCTCGAAGCCTTGCAGGACGAGTTCAGTGGCGCCGCCGCAAAGCACAGCTTGTTCACCGAACAGGTCGGTTTCCGTCTCCTCGGCAAAGTGGGTTTCGATAAGCATCGCGCGCGCGCCGCCGATGCCGGCCGCGTAGGCCAGCACTTTTTCGCGGGCATGGCCACTGGCGTCCTGTTCGATGGCGAACAGGCAAGGCACGCCGTGGCCTTTTTCATATTCGCGACGCACCAGCGCGCCCGGGCCCTTGGGGGCGACCAGGATCACGTCGATGTCCGCGCGCGGCTTGATCTGTCCGAAATGCACGTTGAACCCATGGGCGAACAACAGCGCGGCGTTGGGCTTGATATTTGGCGCGATGGCTTCGGCATAAAGCGCGGGCTGCACCATGTCGGGCGTCAGCACGGCGACGAGATCGGCACCCTTCACAGCGTCTGCGGGTTCGGCGACGCGAAGCCCGTCGGCTTGCGCCTGGGTCCAGCCCTTGCCGCCTGCGCGCACGCCGACCACGACATCGAGACCCGATTCGTGGAGGTTGAGCGCATGGGCGCGTCCCTGGCTGCCATAACCCAGGATGGCGATCTTCGATTGCTTCAGCGCGTCGGTGGTGGCGATGGTGGTGGTCATGCGGTTTCTCCGGAACGGGATGGGATATGAAGTGATTCGTCGGTGACGGCGCCTCGGGCTGCCGAACCGACCAGTCGGGCGTACTTGGCGAGCGCGCCGCGGGTTACCTTGGGTTCCGGTACGCGCCAAAGCGCGCGGCGGGAATCGAGGTCGGCGTCGGTTTCGAGACGCCGCGAATCGGCGTCGATGCGTACGAGGTCGCCCTCGCGCAGCAAGGCAATCGGTCCGCCGCGCGCGGCTTCGGGGGCGATGTGCCCGACCATGAAGCCGTGGGTCGCGCCGCTGAAACGACCGTCGGTGATCAGGGCGACATCGTTGCCCAAGCCGCGTCCCACCAGCGCAGCGGTCACGGCGAGCATCTCGCGCATGCCGGGACCGCCTGCGGGACCTTCATTTCGGATGACGAGCACGTCGCCCGGCTTGATGCCGTCGGATTGAACTGCGGCGAACGCTTCTTCCTCGCTTTCGAACACGCGCGCCGGCCCTTCGTGATGCAGGCGGCCGTGGCCGGCCAGTTTCAGCACGCAGCCTTCGGGCGCCAGGTTTCCGTACAGGATCGAGAAACCACCGCGCGCCTTGATCGGCGCGGCGACGGTGCGCACGACTTGCTGGCCTTCAGGCGCGGCCATGGCGGATTTCAATTCGTCGAACAAGCTTAGACCGGTGACGGTCGGCGTGTCCTCGATCATGCGGGCCGTCTGCAATTCGCGCGCGACCTGGGTCGTACCGCCCGCTGCGGTGAGTTCGACTGCGGTGAAGCGACCACCGGGCTTCAAGTCCGCGATCACCGGCGTGCCACGCGCTGCGTCTTCGAAATCTTCGAGCACCAGCGGCACGTTCGCCTCGTGCGCGATGGCCAGCAGGTGCAACACGGCATTGGTCGATCCTGCGGTTGCGGCGACCAGCCGCGCCGCGTTGCGGAACGACGCGGGGGTCAGCATGTCGCGCGGGCGGATGTCTTTTTCCAGGCAGGCCATCGCGATTTCGCCACAGCGAAACGCGGCCTCGGCCTTGGCCGGGTGCGTGGCGGGGATGTCGTTGAAGCCCATCGGCGACAGGCCCAGCGACGTCAGCACCATGGCCATGGTGTTGGCGGTGAACTGGCCGCCACAGGCGCCGGCTCCGGGGCAGGCGTGTGATTCGACCTTGGCAAGTTGTTCGCAACCGATCTTGCCTGCGCCATGTGCGCCGACGGCCTCGAACACTTCCTGGATGGTGATGGCCTTGCCGTCCAGCGTGCCGTGGTCGATGCTGCCGCCGTACAAGACCACGCCGGGCAGGTTCATCCGCGCCAGTGCCATGGCTGCGGCAGGAATGGTCTTGTCGCAACCGCACAGCACCACGACGGCATCCAGGCAGTGGCCCTCGACCGCGAGTTCAATGGAGTCGGCGATCAGCTCGCGCGAGACCAGCGACGCGCGCATGCCAGGCGTACCCATCGCGATGCCGTCGGTAACGGCGATCGTGTTGAACTCGATCGGCGTGCCGCCGGCGGCACGCACCCCCGCGCAAGCCGATTGCGCCAGGTCGCGAAGGTTGAGGTTGCAAGGGGAAACATTCGACCAGGTGTGCACGACGGCCACGAAGGGCTTGTCGATGGCGGCATCGTCCAAGCCGGTGGCGCGCAACATGGCGCGGGCCGGCGCCCGGTCGGGCCCAGCCTTGATCGCGTCGCTGCGCTGCGGCTTGCGCGTGCTCATGCGGCGGCCTGCCTGCTGTCGAAATGGGCGTCGCGTAGTGCCTCGAGCACTTCGTCGGTGATTTGCGACGTGCTCGCATCGCCGCCCAGGTCGCGTGTCAGTTCGCAGCGATCCAACACGGTTGAGACCGCTGATTCGATGGCGGCTGCCTCCGCTTCCAGGCCCAGCGAATGCCGCAACATCAGGGCCGCACTGAGAATGCTGCCGAGCGGGTTGGCCCATTGCTTGCCGGCGATGTCCGGCGCCGACCCATGGATCGGCTCGTACAGTCCGCGCTTGCCATCACCCAGCGATGCCGAGGGCAGCAGGCCGAGCGAACCGGCCAGCACGGCGGCCTCGTCGGTCAGGATGTCGCCGAACAGGTTCTCTGTCACCAGTACGTCGTAGGCGGATGGCCGCGAGATCAGAAGCATCGCCATCGAATCGACCAGTTGGTGTTCCAGGCAGACATCCGGGTACTCGTTGGCGATGCGGATTGCCGTCTCGCGCCACAGCCGCGAGGTTTCCAGCACGTTGGCCTTGTCTATCGAGGTCAGGTGGCCGCGACGGCTGCGCGCGAGTTCAAAACCGCGACGCAGCACGCGTTCGATTTCGATCACGGTGTAGCGGCATTGGTCGCTGGCGCTGTCTGCATCGCGCTGGCGTTTGCCGAAATAGCTGCCGCCGGTCAATTCGCGCACGAACATCAGGTCCACGCCGGCCAGTCGGTCGGCCTTCACCGGGGAGAATTCCGCCGCGCGCGGATGCACGCGCACCGGCCGCAGGTTGGCGTAAACGCCCATCGCGCTGCGCAATTGCAGCAGGCCTTGTTCGGGACGCACGCTGGCTTTCGGGTCCGACCATTTCGGTCCGCCGACCGCGCCCAGCAGCACCGCATCCGCGGCCAGGCAGGCGTCGCGCGTGGAATCGGGCAGGGCGCTGCCGAAGGCATCGATGGCGCAGCCGCCGATGGCGCCTTCGCTGAAGTGGAATTGGTGGCCGGCTGCTGCGGCGACCGCGCACAACACGGTCGCCGCGGCGTCGGTCACTTCCGGACCGATGCCGTCACCGGGCAGCAGGGCGATGCTCGCCTTCATGCATGGGCCCCGCGTTGATTTTCGAAGGCAGCGATCTGCGGTGCGTGCTGCTGCAGGAAGCCGAGCTGGTCCACGCCCTGCAGAAGGCAATGCCGGGCGAAGGCATCGATCTCAAAGCGGAAGCGACCGCCATCGGGCAGTTCGATCGTGCCCGCGGCGATGTCGATCGCCAGTTCGATATGCGGATGCTTGAGCAGGTAGCGATGCTCGGCCTCGCCCAGCACTACGGCCAACAGGCCGTTGCGCAGGGCATTGCTGCGGAAGATGTCGGCAATCTCGGACGAGAGCACCGCGCGGATTCCATAATCGAGCAAGGCCCAGGGCGCGTGCTCGCGCGACGAACCACAGCCGAAATTGCGCCCGGCCACCAGGATTTCGCAGCCTTGCGCCGCCGGATGATTGAGCGGGAAGTCCGGATCGGGTGAACCGTCAGCCTGGTAGCGCCAGTCATGGAAGGCGTGGCGACCCAGGCCTTCGCGACCGGTCGTGGTCAGGAAACGCGCCGGGATGATCCGGTCGGTGTCGATATTTTCGTGCGCCAGCACGGCGGTGCACGAGTGCAGTCGGGTGAACGGTTTCATGCGGCTTGCTCCGTTTGCGCGCGGGCGAATTGCAGCGGGTCGGCAATGCAACCGGCCAGGGCGGAGGCGGCGGCAATGCGCGGACTGGCCAACACCGTGCGAGCGCCCGGTCCCTGGCGACCTTCGAAATTCCGGTTGCTGGTGCTGACCACCAACTGCCCGGGCTTGGCGAGGTCGCCGTTCATGGCGATGCACATCGAGCAACCCGGCTCGCGCCATTCGGCGCCGGCGGCGCGGAAAACCTGGTCCAGTCCCTCGGCTTCCGCTTCGCGCTGCACGGCGACGGAGCCGGGCACCACCAGCATCCGCACACGCGATGCGATTCGCCGTCCGCGCAGCAATTCGGCTGCGGCGCGCAGGTCGCCCAGTCGCGAATTGGTGCAGCTGCCCAGGAACACCAGGTCCACCGGCATGCCCGCCATCGGCTTGCCCGATTCCACGTGCATGTATTCCAGTGCGCGTCGTTCCTGCAGGTCGCGCGGCGCGGGCACCGGCGCATGCAGCGTCGTGACCATGCCCGGATGGGTGCCGTAGCTGATGGTGGGGCGCACGTCGGCGGCGTCGAAGCGTTGTTCGCGGTCGTAGCTGGCGCCTTCGTCGCTGGGCAGCGCGCGCCAATGCGCGAGGGCGCGATCCCAGGCTTCGCCCTGTGGCGCCATCGGCCGTCCCTTGAGGTAGGCGAAGGTGGTTTCATCGGGCGCGATCAAGGCGGCGCGCGCGCCTGCCTCGATGGACATGTTGCACAGGGTCATGCGCTGTTCCATGTCCAGCGCACGGATGGCGCTGCCGCGGAACTCCAGCACATAGCCGGTTCCGCCATTGACGCCGATCTTGCCGATCAGGTGCAGGGCGAGATCCTTGGCGCTGGTCTCCGCCGGCAATTTGCCTTCCACGTGGATGGCGAAATTCTTCGGCTTGCGCTGCAGCAGGCACTGCGTCGCCAGTACATGGCCGACTTCAGTCGTGCCGATGCCGAAGGCCAGCGCGCCAAAGGCGCCGTGCGTGGTCGTGTGGCTGTCGCCGCAGACGATGGTCATGCCCGGCTGAGTCGCGCCGAGCTCCGGGCCGATCACATGGACGATGCCGCGGTGCTCGCTGCTCCAGCCGTGCAGCTTCACGCCGAACTGCATGCAGTTGATTTCCAGCTGCTGCACCTGCGCGGCGGCCTCGGCGTTGGCGTACAGATGCTGGCCCAGGTCGTCGGTGGGCGTGGTCGGCGTGGAATGGTCGAGTGTCGCCAGCACGCGATCCGGTCGCCGCACGGGCAATCCCCGCATGCGCAGTTCGTCGAAGGCCTGCGGCGAGGTCACTTCGTGGATCAGGTGCAGGTCGATGTACAGGATGCCCGGCGTGGACTTCGTTTCAGCCAACACCTGGTGGGAGTCCCACAGCTTGTCGAGCAAGGTGCGTTTGTTGGCGGACATCACGCGGCCTCCATTTCACGGGCGGCGGTTTCCGTCACCGGCGTCAGCCAGCCCCACTGGTCGGCGGTGCTGCCGTCGAACAGGCCGAAGAAAGCCTTCTGCAGGGCCTTGGTCACCGGGCCGGGTTGGCCCTTGCCGACCTGCTTGCGATCGACCGAGCGCACTGGCGTGATTTCCGCGGCAGTGCCGGTCATGAAGACTTCGTCGGCGAAATACAGCATTTCGCGCGGCAGCGATTGTTCCACCACCTCATAGCCCAACTCGCGGGCCAGCGTGAACACGGTATCTCGCGTGATGCCGCACAGGATGCTTGCGCCGGCCGAGGGCGTATATATCCGTCCCTTGTGCACGACGAAGATATTTTCGCCGGCGCCCTCGCTCAGCAAGCCGCCCGGCGCCAACGCGATGCCTTCGACGAATCCGCCACGCACTGCTTCCTGCGCGATCAACTGGCTCGACAAATAATTGCCGCCTGCCTTCGCGCCGGTGGGATAAGTGTTTGGCGCAGCCCGCGTCCACGAGCTCACGCAGACATCCACGCCGTCCTGCAAGGCAGCAGCGCCATGCATGCTGCCCCATTCGATGGCGATGATGGCGACATCCACCGCCACGTCCGCCGAAGGCGCCAGGCTGAAGGTGAAGCCCGAGCGATAGGCGATGGGACGGACGTAGGCACTGGCCAGGCCGGTGGCGCGGATGACTTCTTCGCAGGCTCGGTTGATCTGGTCGGGCGTGTAGGGGATGGCCAGGTCGTAGATCTTTGCCGAGTTGAACAGGCGCTCGGTGTGTTCGGCCAGGCGGAAATACTGCGGGCCTTGTGGCGTGGCGTAGACGCGCTCGCCTTCGAACACCGACGACCCGTAGTGCAGCGCATGCGCGCCGACATGCACGCTGGCCTCATGCCAGGGTTTGATGCGGCCGTTGTGCCAGAGCAGGGAAGGGGCTTTCATGGTCTGTTGCTCCGTCAAGGCTGGAGTGCGGCGCGCATCGGCGTCGACACGGATGGATTGGAATGGGCTGGGTGCGGGGGCACTGAGGGCGATTGATCGGCCAGTCGTTCGATCCGATTGACGACTTCCAGCGCGGCCAACGCCGCTGCTTCAACGATGTCGGTGGACACGCCATTGCCACGGATGGAGCGACCCGCGTGCTCGACGGTCAGCGTTGCCTGCCCCTGTGCGTCGCCACCGAGGCTGAGCGAGCGCACCTGGAAATCACCGATGGCCAGGTCATGGCCGGTGGCGCGTTCGATCGCGCGCACCACGGCGTGCACCGGCCCGTCGCCGATGGACGCCTCGGACGCCTGTCGACCGTCCTCGTGCGACAGCTTCACCGTTGCGGACGCCATGCCGCCGACGTGGCTGGAGGTGTGCAACTGCGCGATCCGCCACGGGCCCAGCGCATCGGGATCGCGGCCCAGCGCCATGGCTTCCAGGTCGTTGTCGAATACCTCGCGTTTGCGATCGGCCAGGGTCTTGAAGCGGGTGAAGATCTCGTCGAGCTGGGCGTCGTCCGGGTGATGGCCCAGGCCCGCCAGCCGCTCGCGCAGCGCGTGCCGGCCGCTGTGCTTGCCCAGCACCAACTGCGACTGGGCAAAGCCGACGTCTTCGGGACGCATGATTTCGTAGGTGCCGCGGTGCTTGAGCATGCCGTGCTGGTGGATGCCGGCTTCATGCGCGAAGGCGTTTTCGCCGACCACGGCCTTGTTGCGCGGCAGGCTCATTCCCAGCAGGTTGGTCAGCAGGCGCGCGGTCGGGTAGAGGCGCTGGGTGGCGATGCCGGTATCCACGCCGAACAACTCCGAGCGCGTCTTCAGGGCCATCACGATCTCTTCCAGCGCGGCGTTGCCGGCGCGCTCGCCGATGCCGGTGAGGGTGCACTCGACCTGCCTTGCGCCCGCCGCCACGGCGGCCAGGCTGTTCGCCACCGCCATGCCCAGGTCGTTGTGGCAGTGCACGCTGATGATGGCTCGATCCATATTTCGCACGTGCTTGCGCAGGTAGGCGATGCGCTCGCCCATTTCGGCAGGCGTGGTGTAACCGACCGTGTCGGGCACGTTGAAGGTGCCGGCGCCGGCGTCGATCACCGCGGCCATCACCTCGGCCAGGTACTCGGGTTCAGTGCGCATCGCGTCTTCAGCGGAAAATTCCACGTCGTCACACAATTGCCGGGCGCGGCGCACGCCCGCGACCGCGTTGTCGATGACCTGCTGCTTGCTCATGGACAGCTTGTGTTCGCGGTGCAGCGGACTGGTGGCGATGAAGACGTGGATGCGCGATTTCTGCGCGGGTTCCAGCGCCCTGGCGGCCGCTTCGATGTCGCCGAACTGGCAGCGGGCCAGCGCGCAGACGGTCGGGCCGCGCAGGTCGCCGGCGATGGCGTGCACTGCGGCGAAGTCCTCGTCGGAGGCCTGCGCGAAGCCCGCTTCGATGATGTCCACGCCAAGGTCGGCAAGTGCCTGGGCCAGCCGGCGCTTCTGCGCGCGGCTCATCGAATAGCCGGGCGCCTGTTCACCGTCGCGCAGCGTCGTATCGAAGATCCGCACGCGGTCGCGGGCGGGTTCGGCAGTTTTGGCGTCTGGATTTTGTGTTTGCATGGTTCGCTTTGGCGAGCCGGGCAACAAAAAACCCCGCATCCGTTTCCGGGTGCGGGGTTTCAGGTTTTATCGTCAGTTTCAGTATTCGACGAACGCCCTCAGCCCGCACCTCCGGGGATAATAAGGACGAGTACGAGTACGAGCGCTACGAGGGCCGACAGCGGCGCCAAGCCAATCGCGAACACCGGGAGGACCCGGGCGTTCTGGATTGCGTGCGTGGCGTGGTGTGAAGGCATGACCCGACACTAAACTGCGATTTACAGGCCTGTCAACAGGCAGTTTAGAGCAGTTGTTCTAGCGGCCCGCGGTCGATCAGTAGCTGAGGGCGCGCGTCTTGCCCCAGAAGACCCGGTACGAATACGCGGTGTAGCCAAGGATGGCCGGCAGCGTGATGGCGATGCCCACGCCCATGAATTTCAGGGATTCCGTGGCCGTGGCGGCCTCGAGATAAGTGATCTTGTCCACCACGAGATACGGGAACAGGCTGTAAGCCAGGCCGATGAAAGACAGCAGGAACAGGGACACCGCAGAGGCGAAGGGCAACCAGGCACGATGCGGTTCCGCCCGGCCCATGCGGGCCAGCGTGCGATGGCAGAGCAGGAAGATTCCAGCCGTAAGCAAGGGGATCGGCGCCAGCAGGAACAGATTTGGCAGCGCAAACCACTTGTCGAAGATCCGGCTGCTGACGAGTGGCGTCGCCACGGATACCGCGATGATGCCCACGCCGGTCAGCCACAGGCTTCCGCGCGCCCAGGTGACCGCGCGCGCCAGCAACTCGCCCTCGGTCTTGAGGATCAGCCAGGTCGCGCCGAGCAGGGAATAGCCCGCCACCAGCGACAATCCGATGCCGAGTGCAAAGGCGATGTTGCCGACCGAGTATTCGAAACCGAGCAGGTAGATGCCGAGCATGAAGCCCTGCGACAAGGTGGTGAGCAGCGAGCCGAAATAGAACGCGCGGTTCCACCAGATTCGATGGTCGTCGTGCGCCTTCACCCGGAAATCGAAGGCGACCCCGCGCAGGATCAGTCCTCCCAGCATCGCTGCGACCGGAAGATACAGCCCGCCCAGGATGACGCCGTGGGCCTTCGGAAAGGCAACCAGCAGGATGCCGACACCGAGCACCAGCCAGGTTTCATTCGCGTCCCAGAACGGGCCGATGGAGGAAATCATCTGGTCCTTCTGCGCATCGGTCGCGCGCCGCACCAGGATGCCGACGCCCAGGTCGTAACCGTCCAGCACCACGTAGATCAGCATGGACAGGGCCATCAGGAACACGAACACCAGAGGCAGCCATTCGCTCATGCCGGCAACTCCACGCCAGGTTGTTGCTGTTCGTGGGCTTCATCCATGCCGACGCGCTTGCGCGCCAGGTGGAAGACGACGGTAACGTAGGAAACGATCAGCAGCAGGTACAGCGCCAGGTACATCGCCAGCGAGATGCCGATGATCGGCGCGGCGGTGCTCGATGCGGCGTCGCGCGTCAGCAGCAGGCCTGATACAAGATAGGGCTGTCGGCCGATCTCGGTGACATACCAGCCTGCCAACGTCGCCAGCCAGCCACTGAAGGTCATCAGCACCAGTCCGCGCGCTGCCCAAGTCGACAACGAACCGCCGCGGCGCAACTTGAGCGCGGCGAACCAGGACGTGAGCAACATCAGCACGCCCATCCCGACCATCACCCGGAAGGCCCAGAACACCGGCGCGACGGGCGGATGTTTTCCTTCGAACTGGTCCAGCCCGCGAATCTCGCCTTCCGCGTCATGGGTCAGGATGAGGCTGGCCAACTTGGGGACGGAGATGACGGCATCGTTCTTCCTGCCGGCCTCGTCGGGCAGCGCGAACAGCAAGAGCGGCGCGCCTTTTTCGGTATGCCAGATACCTTCCATTGCCGCGATTTTCGCCGGCTGGTGTTCCAGCGTGTTCAATCCGTGCAAGTCGCCGACGAATATCTGGATCGGAATTAGCGCGGCAGCCACGAACACTCCCGCGCGCAACGCAGCCAGCACCGCCGGCACGCGGTCACCGCGCAACCACTGGTAGGCGGAAATTCCCGCGACCAGGAACGAGGCGGTCAGCCCCGAAGCAATCAGCATATGCGTCAGGCGATAGGGCAGCGAGGGATTGAAGATCACCTCGAGCCAACTGCTGACATGCGCCTGTCCGTCGATCATCACGAAGCCGTCCGGCGTCTGCATCCAGGAATTCAGCGCCAGGATCCAGAACGCGGAAAGCGTCGTGCCGGCAGCCACCAGGAAGGTGGCCAGCGTGTGCATGTTGTCCGACACCCGGTCGCGCCCGAACAGCATCACGCCGAGGAAGGTCGCTTCCAGGAAGAAGGCGCTCAGGACTTCATAGGCGAGCAACGGACCGGCGATGTTGCCGACCGTGTTCATGTAGCCGGGCCAGTTGGTGCCGAACTGGAAACTCATGGTGACGCCGCTCACTACGCCCAACGCGAAACTGAGCGCAAAGACCTTCACCCAGAAGGCATAGGCCTTCATCCACTTGCCGTCGCCCGTCGCACGGAAGCGAAGCTTGAAGAACAGGAGGAACCAGCCCAACGCAATCGTGATCGTCGGGAACAGGATGTGGAAGGAAATGTTGGCAGCGAACTGGATTCGGGCGAGGTCGATGGGATCCATGCTTGCTTGCCGTCGAGTCCTGGATTACCTGGCTGCGGGTGGTTCGGCAGGGGGCTTGGGAAGCAGTTGTTCCGGGAAAGGCTTGCGGCCTTCCACGATGTCCTTGATCTCATCCATCTCGAGTCCATACGAGCGTTTGATATTGCGCGGATGGTTTTTCATGTCTTCAAGCACGGCGGCCTTCACCAACTCGCGGTCCTTGCTGTCCGCAACCACGTCGACTTCGTAGGAAATCAGCATGGGCAGGCCGTCCGGTCCACGAAAGGTGCGGGTCGGCTGCGGAGACAGAGTCTCGCCGAATGCATTGACGCTGGCGGTGGGTTTGTCCGGTGTGGCGGGGCCGGCGACCGGGGCAGGCCTCACGTCGGGCGAAGCCGGTCGTGTCCGCTGGCCCAGGAAAAACGCGGCGGCCGCGACGGCGCACACCAACAGCAGGATCCACAGGTTTTTCATGCACCTATCCGGGAAATGGTGGAGCGGAAGGGGATCGAACCCTCGACCTCTGCATTGCGAACGCAGCGCTCTCCCAGCTGAGCTACCGCCCCACTGGGGTGATGATACCCCGGGCGTCGGGCGGAGCCAATCCGTGCGGCCGGCTAGCCTTCGAGGTTAAGCAAGCGATCACGAAGATGGCCGTAGTCGGGCTGCATGGCTTCGGCGTGGCTGGGTCGGGCGAGCAGCGCGGCCAGCATCGGGGGCACCGGCACGGGCCCGTGGACCAGGGGCTCCACCACGCCTTCGAATTTCGCCGCGTGGGCCGTCGCCACGATCGCCCAGGCGTCGGCCGGATTGCGAGGGCTCGATTGCAGGGCGTGCAGGGCCGTCGCGGTGTGCGGACAAATCACTCGACCGGTATGCGCGTGGTGGCGAACGATGGCTTCGCGGATCTGCTCGTCGGAGGTTGCGATTGCAGTGAAGGAAGCCCGTAGCAGCGTGTCCTCGGGATACATCCATCGAAGTCGCTCGAAATTGCTCGGCGCGCCGACATCCATGGCATTGGCCAACGTCTGCTGGCTGGCCTGCGGCGTGTAGTCCGCGCCTGAAAAATAGTGCGGCAGCACATCGTTGGCATTGGTGGCGAGCACGATCTGTCCGATCGGCAGGCCGATCCGGCGTGCGAGAGCGGCGGCCGCGGCGTTGCCCAGGTTGCCGGTCGGAATGATGAAGTTCAGCACTGACCGCGTCAGGCGAAAATGCGCCAGCGACGCCTGGGCGTAGTAGACCATCTGCGGCAACCAGCGGCCCAGGCTGATGCTGTTGGCGGAACTAAGCGGTACGGCCGATTGCAGGCCGGTGTCGGCCAAGGCCTGTTTCACCAGCGCCTGGCAGTCATCGAAGTTTCCGCGCACGGCAAGGGCAAGTACGTTGTCGCCGAAGCATCCCAGCTGGTGCGCCTGTCGCGGCGACACACGGCCGTCGGGGTACAGGATGACCACGCGCATGCCCGGCAGCCGATGGAAGGCGGCGGCAACCGCTGCCCCGGTGTCGCCCGACGTCGCGACGAGGATCGTCAGGGGGCGTGCATCGGGGCGCGGCAGTCGCTGGAGGCACGCAGCAAGGAAGCGCGCGCCGACATCCTTGAACGCGGCAGTAGGGCCATGGAACAGCTCGAGCTGGAAGATCCTGCCGCCTTCGACCGCAACCAGCGGGGTTTCGAAGTTGAAGGCTTGCGAGCAAATGGCAGGAAGTCCACCGAGCAATGCATCGCCCTCGAAGAAGGGCGTCAACAAGGGCACCGCAACTTCCGCCAGTGAATTCGCAGTATCGAAATCCGCCACTTCCAGCCGGGGCAGGGACTCAGGCACGTACAGGCCGCCGTCAGGCGCGAGGCCGGCGGCAAGCGCCACGCCGATATCGACCCGCGGCGCATTGCCGCGCGTGCTCACGTACTTCATGCCATGAGCTCCGCGGCCGGGCCGGCGACCGGCGATACGTAGGCCTGGCTCTGGAAACCGGCGTGCTGGAACGCTGCCTGCATGGCTTCGGCGGCGCCTTTGGCGCCCGCGCGTGTTTCGAACCACGCAAACACACTTGGCCCGGCGCCCGAAATGCTGGCGCCCATCGCTCCGGCTTCAAGGGCCGCGCGTTTCACTTCGGCGAAGCCGGCAATCAGGGGAGCACGACGTGGCTCCACCAGGACATCGTCAAGACCCGCGCGTACCAGCGCGGCATCCGATTGGAAGCATCCTGCCAGGACCAGGGCCAGGTTCGCGCTTTGCGCCACGAACTCGCGAAGTCTGTAGTCGCCCTGCAAGGCTTCGCGCGCACGACGCGTTTCCAGCACGGCATCGGGATGCACGAGCACGCAATGCCATTCCGGTGGCACCGGAATGCGCACGAGTCGGTCGTGGCTGGCCAGCACCAGGCCACCCAGCAACATCGGCCCGACGTTGTCGCCATGCAGTCCGCCACTGGCGATGGCTTCGCCCGCCAGCGCAAATGGATACAGCGCTTCGCGATCGAGCGGTGCATCGAGCAAGGCATTCGCCGCAACCAGCGCGGCCACGCAGGATGCCGCCGAACCGCCCATGCCCGATCCCAGCGGCAGGCCTTTTTCCAGTACCAGTTCGAAGCCAAAATCGAGGTCCAGGGCTTCGCGCATCGCCATCAGCGCCGCGCCAGCGGTATTGCGTGCCGCATCGAGCGGAAGATCCAGCGACAAACCGTGGATCGCGGAGATCACCACGCCAGGCGTGGCGATTCGCCGTACTCGCGCGCGATCGCCAATGCCGGCGACCGTGTGGCCGAGGATGTCGAAGCCCACGCCCACGTTGCCGACACTTGCAGGCGCGAAAGCTTCTTTCCAGCCACCACTCATACCTGTGCTCCCAGACTCGACGAAACGCGCAAGAGGTCCGCGAACACACCCGCCGCCGTCACCTCGGGGCCGGCGCCTGGGCCTTGCACCACGAGCGGATTATCCGCGTATCGGCGCGTCGTGAACTGCACGATGTTGTCGGTCAGCCGAAGATTGGCGAAGGCGTGCGACCGGGCGACCTCGGCCAAGCCCACGCTGGCGCAGCCCTGTGCGTCGAGTCGGGCAACGTAACGCAATACTTTTCCATCGGCAGCGGCCCGCGCTTGGCGAAACGCCATCTCGGCATCGGCTTCGGGAAGGCGCAGCAGGAAATCCGCTCGACTGGTGCTGGCCAGGCTCTCCGGCACCAGGCTGCCCACCTGCACCTCGTCCAGTGACAGCGGCAGGCCGGCCTCGCGGGCCAGGATCACCAGCTTGCGCGCGACGTCGATGCCGGACAAGTCGTCGCGCGGATCCGGTTCGGTGTAGCCCAGTTCCAGCGCCCGCAATACCAGTTCCGAAAACGGCCGCGAGCCATCGAACTGGTTGAACAACCAGGCCAACGTGCCGGAGAAGATGCCTTCCACCGAGTGCAGTTTGTCACCCGTGTCGATCAGGTCGCGCAGGGTCTGGATGACGGGCAGGCCGGCGCCGACGGTGGCCTCGTAACGAAACCGCGCCCCGCTGCGCGCGCGGGCTTCGCGGATGGCCTGGTAGCGGACGAGTGGGCCTGCGCCGGCCTGTTTGTTCGGCGTCACTACATGGATGCCTTGCGCCAGCCAGTCGGCATAGCAGGCGGCCACCGCATCGCTGGCGCTGCAATCGATGATGACGGCGTGTGGAAGGTGTTCGGTATGCACGTGCGAGGCGAAGGCCTGCAGGTCGGTCGGCGTTTCCGCGGCGTCGAGCGAGGCATGCCAATCGCCATCACCCAGGCCCCGCTCATCGAGCCACATGCGACGACTGTTGGCGAGCGCGCGAACGCGCAGGTCGAGCCCGGCGCTTTCGCGCAGGCGGGGCAGGGCTTCGTGCAACTGGCTAAGCAAGGCGGCTGCCACTTTTCCGGAGCCAATGATGCCCACCGAAATCGTCTGCGGCGACAGCCAGAAATTCGCATGCGCCGCGCGCAAGGCGCGATGCGCGTCGCGGCTGGAGATGGCGACCGAGATATTGCGTTCGGACGATCCTTGCGCGATGGCGCGGACGTTTACCCTGGCGCGCGCCAGGGCATCAAAGAGCCGTGCCGCAACGCCGGGCGTGCCGGCCATGCCGTCGCCCACCGCAGCGAGCACGCTGATGTCGCGCGTCACTTCGATCGACTGGATCTGCCCGCGGCGCAGTTCGCTATCGAAGGCCCGGGAAAGGGCCTGTTCGGCCAGGGCAGCCTGCTCGGCGCGAACCACGCTGCAGATCGATTGTTCGGACGAACCCTGCGAAATCATCACCACCGACACATCGGCGCGGCGCAGCGCCTCGAACACGCGTTGCGCGGTGCCCGGCACGCCGATCATGGCGGCGCCTTCCACGTTCACCAGGGCCAGGTCTGGATACAGGGTCAGGGCCTTCACCGGACCGGATGGATCCGCAGACGGTCCAATGCGCGTACCAGGAAATACCGGATTGAAGGTGTTGCGAATCAACACTGGAATTTGGCGATCCAGTGCAGGCACCAGCGTTTGCGGATGGATGACCTTCGCGCCGAAATAGGCGAGCTCGAAGGCTTCGCGATAGGACAGCGAGGGAAGGGATACCGCTTCCGGCACCAGCCGTGGGTCGGCGGACAGGATGCCGTCCACGTCGGTCCAGATCTGCAACTGGCTGGCATCGAACAGGTTGGCGAAGATCGCACCGGAGAAATCGCTGCCGTTGCGCCCCAACGTGGTCGCGCGGCCGTTGCGGTCGCTGGCGATGAAGCCGGTGATGACGACTCGCGCCTGCGGATTCATGTCGCGCCAGGCGCGCAGGCGGCTGCTGCTTTCGGGCCAGTCCACGACCACGCCCAATTCACCAGGATCCACGACCAGCACCTGCCGGGCATCGAGGAAGGCGGCGTCGCTGCCGCGGGCGAGAAGCGCGGCATGCAGCAGCTTCGCCGAATAGAGTTCACCCAGCCCTTGTATCCGTTCGATCGTCTCGCGGCCCGAAATTCCGAGCACCGCGAGCGCGTGCAGCAATGCCGATAGCCCGTCGAATTGTGCCGACAGCCACCGGGCCGTTTCGGTATCGGACGGCACCAGCGCGGCAGCGGCGTCCAGGTGGCGCTTGCGCAAGGTCTCGAGCTCGGCCTCCCAATCGGTCGATCGTCGTGATGCCGCGTGCGCGAGCTCGGTCAGCGCATCGGTCACGCCCCGCATTGCCGACACAACGATGGATTGTCCAATTTCGGGGCGAGCCAACAGCAGGTCGGCGACGCGGGCAATGCAGCCTGCATCCGCCATCGAGGTGCCACCGAATTTATGCGCGACCCAGGTGCCGGCAGCACCGGGCGATGCTGGTTGGGCGGGGTTTGCTTGTGTCGAATCCAACGTTTGCATCCAAGCCTCCAGGGGAGGCCCCTTCTCGTCGGGATGCGTGCCACCGCATCCTCGTCGAGGTGCGGGGCCATGGTTTACGAGAACTTACTCGCGCACGACCGACCGCCCCGTAAGGGTGCGAATCGTAGTCGTAGTGGTTACGGCGGCGCGGGTCATGGCTTGAGTGGAACCGAAGTGCTTCGAGCTGTCAACCCGGCCGGCTCAACCGAGCAGCGGCGCCAGCACCGGTTCGAGCAGGCTGCGGCGCCAGCCCGCCAGCGCATCGGGCCAGCCCCTGCCTTCCATCAGGACTTCGAGATGCTTGCGGGCGCACAACAGGCCTTCGGGCACATCCAGGCCGGTCGCGAGCGCCGCAACGGCTTCCTGCATCCGCTTCAGGCGTTCCTTGTCGAGTCCCTCGCCACTTCGATTGAGCGGGAGATTGGCTTCGTCATCCGCCATCGGCGCCGATACCAGGTCCCAAAGTTCGCGTCGCGCCTTGCGTGGCGCTTTTGGGTTCGCGTCCATCACGGCGCTGAAGCGATGGAAATCATCGAAGGGACGGCGGCTCAGTTGCACCGCGAGTTCGTTGTCGAGTACCCAGCTCTTGGGCCGGTCGGAGCGCCGCGCCTCGGCATCGCGCCAGGTCAGCAGGCGGCGCAGCCGGGCCTGTCCGGCGGCGTCCAGTGACTGCGCACTGCGCACGGCCAGGTGGGGATTGGGATCGTCAGTGTCCAGCCGCGCATTGCGTATGGCGCGATCGCTGTCGGCCTGCAGCCAACCCAGTCGGCCCAGTGCGCGCAATTTCGGCTCGACCACGGCATGCACCGCGTGCAGGTGCAGTACGTCATCCGCCGCGTATTTCAGCTGGGAATCGCTCAGGGGCCGACGCAGCCAGTCGGAACGCGTCTCGCCCTTTTCGAGCGTGACGCCGGTGACCTGCTCGACCAGTTTCAGGTAGCTCAAGCCTGAACCCATGCCCGCGAGCGCCGCGGCGACCTGGGTGTCGAATACCGGCGACGGCACGGCGCCGCAGCCGCGCAACAGGGCTTGCAAGTCTTCGCTGGCGCTGTGCATCAGCTTGGTGATCGAGCTGTCCTCCAGGAAACCAGCCAGCACCGCCGCCACGCCGGGATCCAACGGGTCTATCAACAACACCTCGCCAGGGACCGCCAGCTGCACGAGGGCCAGCTGCGGGTAATAGGTGCGTTCGCGGATGAATTCGGTATCCATCGCGACCACGGTTTGGCCTTTCCAGGCGTCCAGGTGCGCGGCGAGGGTGTCAGCTTTGTCGATCCAGTGGGTCACGTGGGTTTGATTGCCAAAAGAGGGCAGGTTAGCCTAAGTTCGATTCGCCCGCGCCCGTTGCGGGCCCGAGGTCCCGGTCCATGGCTCGCCTGCGTCATCTATTGATCAGCATCGGCGTGTGTGGATTGCTCGCGGCCTGCGACCGACCCGCCGCACCCCAAGCCCCCGCTGCACCCGCGCCGGCAGGCGCCGAGCCCAGCGTCGTTGCCAAGGCGTCGGTGCCCGAGCAACCGGTGGATACGGCGTGGAAGTCGCAAGTGCCGGCCATCAGCGCCGCGGAAATACCGGACACCTTGCGCCAGGCCGACGAGGCTCTTGCGCGCGGCCAACTCGACCAGGACCGCAGTCCTGGGCCGGGTGCACTGGAACTCTACCTGGCAATCCTCGCCATCGAGCCTGGCAATACGCGGGCCCTTGCCGGCGTTCAATCGAGCCTGGATGCACTGCTTGAGCGCGGCAGGCTGGCAGCGCGTGCAGGCAGGTTCGCCGATGCGCGGCGCGTGGTGAAGATTGCCGACCAACTGTTGCCCAATCATCCCGACCTGGCCGGTTATCGGCGGCATCTCGCCAGCGCCCAGCAAGCTGCCGAATGGGTCGGCAAGGCGCAAGCTGCCGCCGCGGCCGATCGATTCACCGAGCCGGCGGGCGAAAGCGCGCTCGACTTCTTCACCCGCGCGATGCAGGCCTATCCCGACTACGAACCCGCGGCGGTCGAGCGCAAGCGATTGAATGCGAAGCTGCTCGACAAGGCATGGAAGCTGGCCGTGTCCGATGATTTCCACCAGGCCGATGCGCGCCTGCTGGAGTCGGAGCGTTTCCTGCCGGGCAGCGCCGGGGCACGGGTGATGGGCCTTCGCATCATCGAGCGGCGCGAATGGCGCACCGCCAACCTGTTGGCACGCGGCAACGAAGCCGTGGACAGGCTGCGGCTCGATCGCGCCGATGCCTTGCTCAAGCGAGCAGGGATGGTGGCCGCGCAGCCTTTCGGCGTGGAGGCGCTGCGCGAGCGAATCCACCTGGCGCGACATTACGGTCCGTTCAAGCCCGCGGAAGTGTTCGCGGAAAAACTGAAGGTGGGCGGCAACGCACCGGAGATGATCGTCATTCCCTATGGAAAGACCGTCATGGGTTCGGATGAAGCCGATCCCTTGCGCAAGGCAAGCGAGCAACCGGTCCACGCCGTCGAATTCCGTCGTGGTTTCGCGATTGCCCGCAACGAATTGACGGTCGCCGATTTCAGGCGCTTCGTCCAGGCCACCGGCTATCGCACCGTGGCTACGCGTGAAGGCCATTCCACCGTGTACGACGAGAAGGGCGGCGTCTTCAGCGAACACGTTGGCGTTGACTGGCGTCGCGACCACGTCGGGCGAATCGCATCGGCATCCTTGCCCGTGGTCCATGTCGCGTGGTCGGATGCGGTTGCCTATACGACCTGGTTGTCCACGCAAACGGGCGAGGTCTATCGCCTGCCGAGCGAGGCGGAATTCGAATACGTGCTGCGCGCCGGCAAGCAAACCATCTATCCCTGGGGTTCGGGACAGCCCAGCCGGATCGTCGGCAACCTGACCGGCGATGGCGACCTGTCGCGAACGGGCAGGAAGTGGAGCAATGCGATTCCCGGCTATCGCGATGCCTTCTGGGGTCCGGCGCCGGTCCGGAATTTCGAGCCGGAGGGCTTCGGCACCTTCGACATGATCGGCAATGTTTCAGAGTGGACGCTCGACTGCTGGCATGACAGCTACCAGCGTGCGCCGATGGATGGCAGCGCGTGGGTGAATCCCGGCTGTCCACGACGCGTCGCGCGCGGCGCATCGTGGGGAAGTTCCTTGGATCAGGCCCGATCCGCGAATAGACTGCCGATGGCGGTCGATAGCACCACCGCCAGGCTGGGTTTCCGGGTGGTGCGCGAACTTTGATCCACGGAAGGAGGAGCTTGCATGGCAATGCTGGGTGGTGGCACCGACGGTCGGGTGAGGCGCAGCGGCGGAATTCGCTGGTGGGTCCTGATCGTGTTTGCCGTGTACGCAGCCTTCAGTTGGTTCGGCGGCGCGAAGACCGATCCCTACACGGGTGAAAAGGCCCGTTACGGCGCCAGCGTGGATGAGGAAGCGCAACTCGGCCTGCAGGCTTTCGAGGAAGTGCTCAGCCAGGAGAAGCCGCTCGATGCTTCCGATCCGACGGCGAAGCAGATCGAAGGCATCGCCCGTCGCCTGGTCGCGCGCGCCAGCGACGTCGAGGCGCAACTGGCTGCGGAACATTCCCAGCCGTCGCCGGACCTTGCCAAGACTTTCGAGTGGAGCGTGGCGGTGCTGCAATCGGAGCAGGCCAATGCGTTCTGCCTGCCCGGCGGCAAGATGGCCGTCTACACCGGCCTGATCCCGGTAACCCAGAACGAAAACGCCATGGCCGTCGTGATGGGCCATGAAATCGCCCACGCATTGCTCCGCCACGGATCGCAGCGCATGGCGCAACAGAAGCTGGTGCAGATCGGCCAGATGGCGGCAGGTGTTGCGGTCGGCGACATGGACATGCAACAGCAGCAGATGCTGATGGCCGTGCTCGGCGCGGGCCTGCAATACGGCGTGGTCCTGCCCTATGGCCGCGACCACGAAACCCAGGCCGACGAAGTGGGGCTCATGCTGGCGGCGGCTGCCTGCTACGACCCGCACGAGGCCATTCCCTTGTGGAACCGGATGTCGCAGATCGGCGGCGGCGCGCGGCCGCCGGAGTTTGCGTCCACGCATCCTGATCCGGCCAACCGGATCGCGAACCTGCAGGCGATGATGCCGCGGGCCGAGCAGTATTTCGCGAAGTATTGCGGCGGCCAGCCCGCGCCGGCCAAATAGCCGCGCCGCGTTTCAGAAACTCATGAACAGGCCGCCATTGACCGGCAGGTTGATGCCGGTCAGGTAGCCGCATTGTTCCGAGCACAGGAAGGAGATCGCGTTGGCGACGTCCTCGGGCAACCCGATGCGTCCCACCGGAATCGACGAGACCATCTGCGTGCGCAGCTCGGCCGGTATCGCTGCGGTCATCGCGGTATCGATGTAGCCCGGGCTGATGCTGTTCACGGTGACGCCCTTGGCCGCGACTTCGCGCGCCAGCGCCATCGTGAAGCCGTGCATGCCTGCCTTGGCCGCGGCGTAGTTGCTCTGACCAAACGCGCCGGTCTGCCCGATGATCGAGCTGAGGTTGACGATCCGACCATGGCCCTGCGCGCACATGCCCTCGACGACCAGGCGGCTGAGGTTGAACACGCTGTCGAGGTTGACCTGCATCACCTGCTGCCACTGGTCCAGGCTCATCTTGCGCAGGCTGACGTCTCGGGTGATGCCGGCGCCGTTGACCAGCACTGAAATGGTGCCGTGCTTCGACTGGATTCGTTCGACCAGGCCGACGCAGGAATCCATGTTGCTGACATCGGCCGGCTCGAAGCCAACATCCAGCCAGTTCATCTCGTCCATGAAAATACGCAGTCGGTCTTCGCTGGCGGGAAGGTCGGATGCGATGACCTTGAAGCCGTCGCGGGCCAGCCGGCGGCAGGCAGCCGTGCCGATGCCACCGATGCCGCCGGTGACCAACGCCAGACGGTGCGTCATTGGCGGGCGGCGCGCTTGCGCTGCCGGGGCTCGGTCTTGGTGGGCTCGTCGGGTTTTTCGGCAACCGACGACAGGCCGGTCTTGATGCCCTGTTGCAGGCCTTTCCAGACCTCCATGTTGCGTTCGGTCAACTGGCTCAGCAGCGCCCAGGGGTTCTGCACCACGGTGCCGATGTGGCCGCGCAGTTGTTGCTGTTGTTCGTTGAATACCTGGATGGAACGTTCCAGGTAACTGCCGACGATTCCCTGCAGGGAATCGCCGTAGAAACGGATAACGGTGGTCAGCAACTGGGTCGAGAAGATCGGTTGGCCGATGTCCTCGTGTTCGGCGAGGATCTGCAGCAGCACGGCGCGGGTCAGATCCTTGCCGCTGCGGGCGTCGCGGACCTCGAAGGACTCGCCTTCGATGATGAGCTGTCGCACGTCTTCCAGCGTGACGTAGCTCGATATCTCCGTATCGTACAGGCGACGATTCGGATACTTCTTGATGATGCGGACTTGAGACATGACCACCCCGGAACAAGACGCAAATACCACAAGGAATCTGTACCGCTAATTTCCCGAGCATCGCGTGTCTGGAGGCAGCTTGCAACTAAACAGGGGAGCCTGGGTGTGAAGGGCGGCACGGAACGGCCATGCCAACCGGTCAGGACTGCGCCAGCCAATGGTCCTGCGCCGGAATGGATGCCGGGTTGAAAACGGTTACTGCGCGTGCGAGCGCTTGCCGGGCGTGTTCGGCTCCTTGCATCGCTGCCACGTCCTGACCCAGCAGGCCGAAGGCTTTGACCAATGCTGGCAGGGGATTGCCCGGGTCGAGCGGCAGCGAGGCGAGGGACTTGCCCAGCTTGGCGCCATTGGCTTCGCGCACCACGGGAAGGTGCGCATAGGATGGCGTGGGATAGCCGAGCAGGCCTTGCAAGGCAACCTGCCGCGGCGTGGAGTCGAGCAGGTCGGCGCCACGCACGACCTGGGTGATGCCCTGCAACGCATCGTCCACCACCACCGCCAATTGATACGCCCAATAGCCGTCGGCGCGCAGCACCACCACGTCACCGACGTCACTGCCCAGGTCCTGCGCGACATGGCCACGAACGGCATCGTCGAACGAGACCATCTTGCGCGGCAGGCGCACCCGCCAGGCCGCGTGTTTTCCTGAAGGCTGCTTCACGCAATGCTTGTGGATTCCTCCCGAGGCCGCCAGGTCGCTTCGGCTGCATCGGCATTCGAAGGCCCAGCCATCCTCACGCAGCTTTTGCAGGGCTTCGGCGTAGAACGCCGATCGTTCACTCTGGCGAAGCACGGGCTCGTCCGACACGAGGCCGAAGCTGGCTAGGTCGCGCAGGTGCCGGTCGGCCATGCCCGCCTGTTCGCGCGGTGGGTCGAGGTCTTCTATCCGCACCAGCCAGGCGCCGCCGTGGTGCCTGGACATCAGCCAGCTGCCCAGGGCGGCGGTCAGTGAGCCGAGGTGCAGAGCGCCAGTCGGGGAGGGCGCAAAGCGGCCGCGATAGGGCTGGGAGGGGTCTGGCGCCGCAGTCATTGCGTCTGGTTACTTGAAATTCACGGGTTCGATCTCATTGTATGGGCACGAGCGCCGATTGGCGGCGCAGTGGAGTGAACATGTTCAAGCGAGTCGGATTGCTGATTGCCACCAACCTGGCGGTCATGCTGCTGCTCGGCGTAGTGCTGAGCGTCCTGCAGCGTTACTTCGGAGTAAACCTCGGCCAAAACTCGACCCTGCTTCTGATGGCGGCGATCTTCGGTTTCGGCGGTGCGTTCTTCTCCTTGATGATTTCCAAGTGGATGGCCAAGCGCACCACCGGCATGGTGATCCTGGAACAGCCGCGCAACGATGGCGAGCGCTGGTTGCTCGATGTCGTCAGCCGGCAAGCCGCGGCCGCAGGCATCAAGATGCCTGAAGTGGGCATCTACGATGCGCCAGAAATCAATGCCTTTGCGACTGGACCGAGCCGCAACAATTCCCTGGTTGCCGTGTCCAGCGGCTTGCTGCGCGCGATGAGCCGCGACGAGGCGGAAGCCGTCATCGGCCACGAGATCAGCCACGTCGCCAATGGCGACATGGTCACCATGACCCTGATCCAGGGCGTGCTGAATACCTTCGTCATCTTCCTGTCGCGCGTGGTCGGCCGCACCATCGATGCCGCCATCAGCGGCAATCGCGAGGGCGGACCGGGCTTTGCCTATTACGGCATCGTGTTCGCGCTGGACCTGGTGTTCGGCATGCTGGCCCAGATCGTGGTGATGTGGTTCAGCCGCCAGCGCGAGTTCCGTGCCGATGCGGGCGGCGCCCGCCTGGCCGGCAAGCCCAAGATGATCGCGGCCTTGCAGAAGCTCGGCTTGAACCATGGCGCCAATACCTTGCCCAGCGCAGTGAAGGCGTTTGGCATCTCGGGTGGCATCGCCCACGGCTTGCGTGGTTTGTTCATGAGCCATCCGCCGATCGAAGTGCGCATTGCGCGCCTGCGCGAGGCGCAGATCGAAGCCTGAGGCCGGGCTGCTACCGGATTCGGCTGACTCGTCAGCCGAATTCGTAGTTCATCGAGGCACTGGGCGGGGCCAGGAAGTTGCCCTGCACCAGGTCCACGCCGATCGAAAAGAGAACCGTCATCGATGCGGCGTCGGATACGAACTCGGCGATGGTCTGCTTGTCGAGCTTGCGCGCTTCGGTGACGAATTCGCGCACCTTCTTCTGGTTCTCGGTGTTCTTGGCCAGGTCGGCGATGAAGCTTCGGTCGATCTTCAGGATCGCCGGATCGAAGTGCCCCAGCATCTGGAAGGAGTTGAGGCTGGTGCCGAATTGTTCCAGGCACAGGCGGCAGCCGAAGCTGGCGACGATCTTCTGGAAGGCCTGCAGCGGGCGCAGATGGGTATAGATCTTCGATTCCGGCAGCTGCAGCACCAGGTGCACGCCGGGCACCGAATGCGCTTTCAGCTGGGATCCGATGTAGTTGTGCAGGTCGCCCTCGACCAGCGATGACGGCGCCACCTTCACGAACAGCGTCGTGTCCTTGCCGGCGCGACGACGCTCGCCCAACAGGCTGATCGTGCGGCCGATCACCCAGCGGTCCAGGTCCACGAGCAGGCCGTGTTCCTCGGCGATGGGCATGAACTGGTCGGGCGCCACGATTTCGCCGGTCGGCGCCTTCATGCGCAGCAGCACTTCGTAGTTTTCGTTCGGATCGCCGGTCAGGCTGATCATCGGCTGGAAGTTCAGGACGAATTGGTCTTCCCGCAGTGCTTCCTTGATGCGTTCGACCCAGGCCTGGATCCGGTCTTCCTCGGCGCGATCGCGGGCCGCCGGGTCGAAGATTTCGATGCGATTGCCGCCCACGCCCTGCGCGGATTGCAGGCACTGGCTGGCCTTGGCCATCACCTGCGGCAGGCTGGCGATCTTCTCGCCGATCTGCACGCCGCCGATGCTGACGGTAAGCGACAGCGATTGCTTGCCCACTTCCAGGATGTGGCCGTCGAATGCGGCGCGGATGCGCTCGGCAATTTCCTCGGTTTGCTTGTGGTCGTGGTGGCGGCAAAGGACAGCGAAGCTGTGGTCGCTGAAGCGCGCTGGCGCAACATCACCCAGCATCGCCGTCTCCAGGCGCGCGGCGATCTGCTTGAGCAGTTCGTCGGCATGCGCCAGCCCGATTTCACCGAGTCGATTCTCGTAGTTGTCGGGTTCCACCAGCAGCAGGCTCTGCACGCCCTTGCCGTCGGCGGCAATCGCGACGGCGGCTTCCACTTCGGTCATGAAGTGCTGGCGATTGAACAGCTCGGTAACCGGGTCGCGCTGGCGCAGCGTGTCGAGCTCGCGGACCATGTTGGCGTCCACGGTCTGCTGGCGGAACACGATCTGCAGGCAGGGTTCGCCCTCGTAGGTGGCTGAAGTGAATTCCATCGCCGCATCGAACTCGCTGCCGTCTGCACGCTGGGCGCGGATGGGAAGTTGCCGGGGCGGCGATTCGCCCTTGTCGATGCGTTTGAGCAGCGCCTTGAACGCCTCAGCCCCTGCGGGCGAGATCAGGTCGAGGATGGACAGGCCCTCGATGTCATCGAAGACCTCGAAGCCGAACATCTCGAGGTAGGCCTCGTTGGCGCGGATATGCATGCCCTCGTGCACGTACGCGATCGGGTCGCGCGAGGACGAGATCAATGCGTCACAACGACGCTCGGTTTCACGCAGCGCTGCTTCCAGGTGGCGCAGGCCGCGCCGGCTGAGCAGCGACTGGAATTCATTGCGGACGACGAACTGCACGTGTTCGGGCCGCGATCGCAGGGCCACGTCCCGCGCGCCAGCGGCGATTCCTGCCAACACCGTGGTTTCGTCGAGCACGTCCGCCGTGGCCAGCACCGGGATGTCCTTGCCGGTGGATTCGACGCGCCGGGCGACGTCGGCGAAAGGGATGTATTTCGCCTCGGTGCGGGCAAGCACCATGTCAATGGCCTGCGTGGCTAGCAGGTGGTCAAGGTCGTCCAGGGACTCCGGCCGCTGCGGACGGATCGCCATGCCGCCATTGCGCAGCATGCTGATCAACTGCTCGGCGTCTTCCAGTTGGTCTTCAACCAAAAGCAGGCGGATGACCGCATCCTGCTGTGCCATCAATGGCACTCCTTATTCTTCAATGACTTATCGGCGTAGCTTAAAACGATACCAGAACTCTTTATGTGAATGCCATCACAGCGGGGTCTTGCCCGGTGCGCCCGCCACCTCGCGCACCAAGCGAGGCACGAGATAGCCGGGCAGCAATGACTGTAACTCTGAATGCAGAGCGCGGGCGCATTGATCGTCAACTTCGAAATGAGCCACCCCGGCGACGCGGTCGAGCTGGTGCAGGTAGTAGGGCAATACGCCGGCATCGAACAAGACCTCGGACAGTTCGGCGAGGACCCGGGCATCGTCGTTGACTCCGCGAAGGAGTACCGACTGGTTCAAGAGCACCGCCCCCGTTTCGCGGAGTCGGCGCAGGGCCTGCGCGACCTCCACGTCGATCTCGTTGGGGTGGTTGGCGTGGATGACGATGGACACCGGCCAGGGCAGGGTGCGGAGCCAGTCGAGAAGCGTGGCATCCACGCGTTCCGGCAGCACCACGGGCAGGCGCGTGTGCAGGCGCAGGCGACGCAGGGACGCAATGCCGCGCAGCGCTCCGGTCAGTTCGGCCAACTTTCCCGTGGCGAGGGACAGGGGGTCGCCGCCTGACAGGATGAGCTCGCTGATGGAAGAGTCGTTGCGCAGGAAGTCGATCGCCGCCTGCCAGTGGTTCGCCGCCGCCGTCTGCTCGGCATACGGAAAATGACGACGGAAGCAGTATCGGCAGTGCACCGCGCAGCTGCCGGTCGCGACCAGCAAGGCTCGGCCCCGGTACTTGTGCAGGATGCCGGTGCCCGCATTGGCAGCTGCATCGCCTACCGCGTCGAGGTCGAAACCGGGGACGAGCCGGTCTTCGTCGTCGAGCGGCAAGACCTGGCGCAGTAGCGGGTCCGCCGGGTCGCCGCGCCGCATGCGCATCGCAAAACCGCGCGGCACGCGCATCGGAAACTGCGCCTGGGCATCGGCCGACAGTCTGGCAGCCACCTGGGGCAGGTCCAGCAGTTCCAGCAACTCGCGAGGGTCGCGAATCGCGTCCCGCCAGGCGCGGCGCCAGTCCGAAGTGGGTGCAAGGGGGACGACGAGGCCGTCCTGCGGAGTCGGGGCGGGTTGGGCTGGGGCGGAGTGTGCGGGTATCATAGGGAGCTCAGCGCAGGGCAATCGCCTGCAATGTCCCCATTTTAGCTGCCCGACCCGGCAGCCCGGATTCTTTTTTGGAGTGTACTGATGGCCTCTTACGGCATGAACGACGTCAAGCCCGGATCGAAGATCCTGGTCAACCGCGAACCGTGCGTCATCACCGAGGCCGAGTACGTCAAGCCGGGCAAGGGCCAGGCCTTCACCCGCATCAAGTTCCGCAACATCAAGAACGGTCGCGTCGTTGAAATGACGATGAAGGCGACCGACTCGCTGGAAGCAGCCGACGTGATGGATACAGACATGCAGTTCCTGTATGCCGACGGCGAGTACTGGCACTTCATGCAGACCGAAAGTTTCGAACAGGTACAGGCCGAGAAGGCCGCGGTCGGCGACAGCTGGCAGTGGCTCAAGGGCGAAGAGAACTGCGTCGTCACCTTGTGGAATGGCCAGCCGATCGCGGTGCAGGCGCCGAATTTCGTCGAGCTGAAAATCGTCGAAACCGATCCGGGCGTACGCGGCGATACCTCGGGCGGCGGTGGCAAGCCGGCCAAGCTCGAAACCGGCGCGACGGTTCGCGTGCCCCTGTTCGTCGGCCAGGAAGAAATCATCAAGGTCGATACCCGATCCGGTGAATACGTCGGCCGGGTGAAGTAAGCCGGCCGATGAGCGTCGAACCCCGGCAGCCCTGCGACCATTTGATCGAAGCCGGCTGGATCGTCCCGGTCGTGCCGCACGGCATCGTGCTGGAAGACCACGCGCTTGTGATCGACGGCGACCGGATCACCGACCTGCTGCCGCGTGCCGAGGCGCACGCGCGCTACGCACCTCGAACGATCACGTCGCGTCCCGAGTCGGTGCTCATCCCCGGTCTTGTCAACGCACACACGCACAATCCGATGACGCTGATGCGTGGCGTCGCCGACGACCTGCCGCTGATGCCCTGGCTGACCGAGCACGTGTGGCCCATCGAAGCAGCGGTGATGAGCCCGGCCTTCATCGCCGATGGCGTGGAGCTCGCCGTGGCGGAAATGCTGCGCGGCGGCACCACCTGCTGCAACGAAAACTATTTCTTTCCCGACATGCAGGCCGCGACCTATCGCCGGCTGGGGTTTCGCGCCGTGGTCGGCATTCCCTTCATCGAGTTTCCGTCGGCCTGGGCCGGCAGCGCGGCCGAGTATTTCGACAAGGGCCTGGAAGTCCATGACAACTACCGGCGCGATCCGCTGGTCAGCCTGAGCTTCGCGCCGCATGCGCCGTACACGGTGAATGACGACAGCTTCGAGCGCATCCGCATGCTGGCCGAGCAACTGGATTTGCCCGTGCATTGCCACGTGCACGAGACCGCGCAGGAAATCGAGGACTCCCTGAAGCAGTACGGCCAGCGGCCGCTGGCGCGCATGGACCGCCTGGGCCTGGTCAACGAGCGCCTGATCGCCGTGCACATGACCCAGCTGACCGACGCTGAAATCGCGCAGTGTGCGGAACGCGGCGTATCGGTGGCGCATTGCCCGCAATCCAACCTGAAACTGGCTTCGGGCTTCAGCCCGATCGAGCGGCTTCGTCGCGCCGGCGTCAATATCGCCATCGGCACCGACGGCTGCGCCAGCAACAACGACCTGGACATGTTCGACGAGATGCGTTGCGCGGCCTTGCTGGCGAAGGGCGTGTCAGGCGATGCGACGGCAATGGATGCCGCGACCACCTTGCACGCGGCGACGATGGGCGGCGCCAGGGCGATCGGCCTGGGCGACCGGATCGGCTCGCTTGAAGTCGGCAAGCAGGCGGACATCGCCTGTGTTGCCCTGGACGCATTGGAAACCCAGCCGCTTTACCACGCCGTGTCGCAACTGGTTTATTCCACCGGCCGCCAGCAGGTGACCGATGTGTGGATCGCCGGGCAGCGCAAGCTCGCCGACGGCGTGTTGGTGGACATGGATATTCCGGGCCTGCTCGCGCGGACGCGCCAATGGCAGCAACGCATCGCCGCCGTGCGAAGCCCGAAATGACGCAGGAAAACGTCAGCCAGGCCGAGATCACGCGCTTCGGCGCATTGGCGCGCCGCTGGTGGGATCCCAATGGACCGCAGCGGCCCTTGCACGAACTCAATCCGGCGCGACTGGGCTACGTGTCCCAGCGGGTTCGCTTGCGCGACGCGAAGGTGCTCGACGTCGGCTGCGGCGCGGGCTTGCTGAGCGAAGCGATGGCTCGGGAAGGCGCGCATGTCACGGCGCTGGACCTGGCCCCCGAACTGATCGACGTGGCGCGCCTGCACTTGCTGGAATCGGGTCTGCAGGTGGACTATCGGCTCGTCGCCGTGGAGGAACTGGCGACGCAAGCGCCGGGTTCCTTCGATGCGATCACCTGCATGGAAATGCTGGAACACGTCCCAAACCCCGGCTCGGTGCTGCGCGCCTGCGAGACCTTGCTCAAGCCCGGCGGAAGACTTTTTGTCTCCACACTCAATCGCACGCCGCTCGCGTTCGCCGTGGCCATCGTCGGCGCCGAATACCTGGCCGGCCTGCTGCCCAAGGGTACGCACGACTACAAGAGCTTCATCAAGCCGGCGGAATTGTCGGCCTGGTTGCGCGATGCGGGTTTCGAACTCGAAGACGTCAGTGGCCTGGCCTATGACCCGATCCGGCGCAAGGCCTGGGTCAACCGGCGCACCGACATCAACTACCTCGCCTGCGCGGTGAAGCCGTGAGCATCGCGGGCATCAAGCCGTTGGTGCTGTTCGACCTGGACGGCACCCTGGTGGACAGCGCTGTCGATTTATTGAACGCGCTCAACGTGATTGCCGCGCGCGAGGGCATCGCTGCATTGCCGCTGGCTGCCATCCGTCCCGTGGTTTCCAAGGGCGCGCGCGCAATGCTTGCGGTTGCTTTTCCCGAGCGCAGCGCCGAGCAACGCGAGTTGTTGTGGCAGCCCTTCCTGGATGTCTATGCCGAAGCGGTTGCCACGCACAGCACGCCGTTCAACGGCGTGGCGGAAGTGTTGCAGGCCATCGAGGCTGCCGGTTCACGCTGGGGCATCGTCACCAACAAGCCGCATTACCTGGCCGTGGGCGTCGTGGCGAGCATGGGCTGGACGCAACGCAGCGCGATCTTGATTGGTGGCGACAGCTTGCCGCGAAAGAAGCCCGATCCGGACCAACTTTTCCACGCCTGCGAAAGCCTGGGCAGCACGCCCGCCGATTGCGTCTACGTGGGTGACGACGAGCGCGACATCCTTGCCGCGCGCAACGCCGGCATGAAATCCGTGGCGGCATTGTGGGGTTACCGGCAGGACCACGAAGACCCGAGGCAGTGGCAGGCCGACGCCTATGCCGAGCAGCCCATCGACATGATGCGCCCGGGCATCCTGGGCGGCTGAGATGGACGGCCAGTCGCAGGACGCCGGCGCGCATTTCGTTGCCAAGTGGCTGCAGCGCGAACCCGAGATGGTCTTCGCCGAAGTATTTTGCCCCGTGGCCGACAAGCCAACCTTTCGCGCCTGGGGCGCCTTGCTTCACGAATTGCGGGAGTCGCTGTTCGAACTGAGCGATCCGGGCGTGGCGCGCATCAAGACGACCTGGTGGGCCGAAGAAATGATCGGGCTGGGGCAGGGCAGGCAGCGCCATCCGCTGGGCGTCGAATTGCTTGGCCGCGAGGCGCCGTGGTCGGCCTTGGGCCGGGCCCTGCTGGCTTTCGAAGCCGATTCAATGCGCGCTGCCGATACCGAAGAAGCCGTGGCGGCACTCGCCCCGCTGGCCAATGCCGTGCTGCAGGTCGAAAGTCGACTGTTCTCGGCCCACGAGTCCGCCGGGGCCAGCCGCAGCCTCGCGATCCACTGGTTGCTGCAGCGGCTGCCGGAAGGACTCGCCAGCGAGGACCAGGCGCGCATTCCGATGCATTTGTTCGCGCGCCACGGCATAAGCGCGGCCGAGTTGCCTACGGTGCAGGGACAGGCTTTGGTGCGTGACTGGGCTGGCGAACTGCTCTCGGCCCTGCCGCCCGTCCTGCCCGGTGCGGCACTCGTCAGGCGCTCACGCGCCGGCTTCGACCAGGCCCGCCTGCGTCGGCTGGCCGGCGGCAAGCCCTTCGGTGCGCCGTCGCCCCCGGCCAGCCTGTGGCGCGCCTGGCGCGCTGCCCGGCAATCGTGAGTTGCTGCCGAGTGGTTGACGTACCCTGCACAAGACCCCATCTACACTGTTCACCACTCCCACTGCGAAGCTGCCCATGGCCCCGATTACTGAGAACCTCGCGCGCGTGATGCCCGACATCGCCAATGAGGCGCGTCCCGCGGTTGCCGGCCTGCTCGATTGGGTCGGCATGGGCGAGATCGAAATCCCCGTGGCGATCTCCGACGCCGCGGGTGCGGTGCACACGAGTGGCGCGCGGGTGAATGCCTTCGTCAACCTCAATCGCGCCGACGTGCGTGGCATCCACATGTCGCGCCTGTACCTTCACGTGGACAAGGCCCTGGGCGCGGAACCGCTGTCGCCCTGCAGCCTGCGTCGCCTGCTCAAGGATTTCCTCGATTCGCACGCCGACCTGTCGGACCGCGCCATGGTGCAGGTCCATTTCGATTACCTCGTGCGTCGTCCGGCATTGGTCAGCGACAACACCGGCTGGAAGTCCTACCCGGTCAGCGTGACCGCCTTGCTCGATCGTGGGCAGTTTTCGCTGGAAGTCGGCGTGCAGGCGGCCTACTCGAGCACCTGTCCGTGCTCGGCGGCACTCGCGCGCCAGCTGATCCAGGAAAATTTCGTCGGCGAATTCCCGGCAGGCTCGCCGCTCGACCATGCCGCGGTACTGCGTTGGCTGGGCAGCGAGCAGGGCATCAACGCCACGCCGCATAGCCAACGCAGCACGGCCGAGGTAAAGGCCAGGCTCGCTCCGTCGTTCCAGAACCTGCCCTTCATCGAAATCATCGACCGCATCGAAGGCGCGTTGAAGACGCCGGTGCAGACGGCAGTGAAGCGCGAAGACGAGCAAGCCTTCGCCCGGCTCAACGGCCAGAACCTGATGTTCTGCGAGGATGCCGCGCGCCGCATGCAGAAGGCGCTGGACGAGGACGAGCGCATCAGCGACTTCTGGGTTCGCGCCTCGCACTTCGAAAGCCTGCATCCGCACAACGCGGTGGCCATGGCCACCAAGGGCATTGTCGGCGGCTACAGCTCCACGCCCTGAAGCCCGGGTCGTTTCGCTAACTGAAAAATAACAAGGCCGGGTCTTCCCGGCCTTCGTTGTTATTGGGGCGCGTGATCGGTCAGACTGCGCGCAACAACGGGTCCCCACCCGGGCGAGGGGTGCGCATGAATTGGGTGCTTGCGTTTGTCGCCGCGATTGTCGGCGCCGGCCTGGCCGAAAGCCGAAATCTTTTCGGCGCGGTCGCGGCTTTCATACTGGTGATGATGTTGTTCGCGCAAAGCCGGCTGCGTCGCGATGCCGACGCTGCGGCACGCGAGGTTTCGAGCTTGAAGGCAAGGCTGGCTGCCTTGATGGCCGCCAGGCCCGAGCCAGTTGCGCCAGCGCCGGAGCCCCGCGCCGCAGCATCGCCCGCTCCCGCTCCCGCTCCCGCTCCCGCTCCCGCTCCCGCTCCCGCGCCGCCACCGCTTCCCGAGACGATGCAGTCCGTTCGCGAAACCGCAGCGCCTGCACGCGCACCTGCCGCGTCAGCACCCCCGCGTGCGCCGGCGGAACCTTCGTGGGACGCCAAGCTGGTTGCCAGCGTCAAGCGCTGGTTCACCGAAGGCAACGTGCCCGTCAAGATTGGCGTGCTGGTGCTGCTGTTCGGCGTCGGCGCAGCACTGAAACTCGCGGTCGAGAAAGGCTACTTCACGCTTTCCATCGAAACGCGACTCATCGTGATCGCCGTCGCTGCGCTGGCCGGCCTGGCGCTGGGATGGCGTGAACGAATCAGAAAGCCAGCCTTCGGGCTCAGCTTGCAGGGCGGTGCGATCGGCGTCTTGTTGTTGACCGTGTTCGCGGCCTATCGCCTGTATTCCCTGTTGCCGTCGGCACTCGCATTCGCGCTGGTCGTGGTGCTGGTGGCCGGGTCGGCCGCCTTGTCGCTGTTGCAGAGGAACATGTCGCTGGCGGTGCTGGGCTTCCTGGGTGGTTACCTGGCGCCGGTCATCATCTCGACCGGCAGCGCCAATCATGTCGCGCTGTTTACCTACTACGCCGTCCTGAACGGCGCGGTGTTCGCCATTTCGTGGCGACAGAGCTGGCGCCTGCTGAACTTGATGGGCTTCGCCTTCACCTTCGGTGTCGGCACGGCCTGGGGCAAGCAGTATTACCGCCCCGAGTTGTTCGCCACGGTCGAGCCCTTCCTGATCCTGTTCTTCGTCTTCTACATCCTGATCGGATTGATGTACGTCCTGCGCCAGACCGAACATCGCCGTCCCTGGGTGGATGGCACGCTGGTATTCGGTACGCCGCTGGTCGCGTTTCCGCTGCAGGCCGCGATGCTCAAGCACGACCGCATCGGCATGGCCTTCAGCGCTTTGGTAGTGGCTCTGGTATATGCGGGCCTGGTCGCCTGGCTGCGCAATCGCCGCGGCGAGCGCCTGCTGACCGAAGCGTACGCCGCGCTGGCGCTGGGCTTCGCGACGCTGGCGGTGCCGCTGGCTTTCAGCGCGAGCACGACAGCCAGTGTGTGGGCGCTGGAGGGCGCGGGCGTCGCCTGGCTGGGCTTGCGCCAGGATCGCAAATTTCCCTGGTTGGCCGGACTGGCCCTGCAATGGCTTGCCGCCGGCGCGTATGTCATGAGCGTTTCGAAAAACACGTTGCCGCTACCGGCTGAAACAATGCTCCTGCTCAACGCGCAGTGGCTGGGCGCCGCCATTCTTTCGTTCTCGGGTTTCGCGTTGGCCCTGATGCACGATCGCCACCGCCCGGTGCTCGGGCTGCCCTTGATGCTGTTCGCCTGGGGCGTGCTGTGGTGGGCGGTCGGGGTGATCGGGCAACTGGACGACGCGAGTCGCGGCACGCTGGGTGAATGGCGCTTCGTTGCGCTGTACCTCGGCATCTCGTCGATCGCGGCGACGATGCTCGCCACGAAGCTGTCGTGGCCCCGCCTGCGCTGGCTGGGCGTGTTGGTGGCGCTGTGCGGATTCGGCCTGGTGCTGGCGGCAGACGGGGAGTTCGGCTCGCCGTTCGCGTCGCCGACGCTGGGCTGCTGGCTGTTGTTCGGCGTCGCGCAGGCCTATGCGTTGTGGCAAGGCAGGGACGATGAAACGCGGGTGCTGCCGATCCTGCATCTGTCCGTCATGTGGACGCTGGCGCTGGGACTGATGATGCAGGCGAAGGACTTCATCGATGCACAGCAACTCGCGCAGGGTTGGCAATTCATTGCCCTGGTTGCACCAGTCGGATTGATGACACTGGGCCTGTGGCGCCGTCCGCATTGGTTCGCATGGCCGGCGGCAGAAAAGTTTGACGAGCACTATCGGGTTGGCTGGTTCGCGCCGGCGATGTTGCTGCTGTCGGCAGCCTTCGTGCTCGGCTTGTTCCTGGAGGGCAGCGCGATGCCGCTCACGTTCGTGCCGCTGCTGAATCCGCTGGAACTGGGCTTGCTGGCGGTGGCAGCCATGGTGCTTGCCTTGTGCGGCGAGATTCCGGAGCTCAAGCCCTTGCGTGCGGCATGGCCCCTGCCGGCATTCGCCTTCGTGACGATGGCCACGCTGCGCGCCGTGCATCACCTGCATGGCGAGCCCTGGAATGAAAACATCCTCGATTCCGGATTCAGCCAGGCCAGCCTGACCGTCTTCTGGAGCCTGCTGGGTGTCGCGGCCTGGGTTCGTGGTTCACTGCGTCGCGATCGCACGGTCTGGATGGGCGGCGCGGTGTTGATGGGCATCGTGCTGGCGAAGCTGCTGTTCGTGGATCGCAGCTACATGGGCAACTTGCCGGGCATCGTCTCGTTCATGGCGGTAGGCTTGTTGCTGGTCGGCGTCGGTTACGTCGCGCCATCGCCGCCGCGCACCCAGCCATCGGGGGAATCGACATGAAGAAGTTGATTGCAGTGCTTTCGATGTTTGCCGCACTGTCGATCGCTGCGAGCGAGCCCAATGACTTCGCCCGGCAGTGGCCCGTGCTTGGCCACTGTGGCGCCGGGCCCAATGCCGCCACGCCCGAGGATGAAAAGCCGGTCCAGTGCGACGGTGCCTTCGCGCTGGCACTGGATGAATCGGTCTATCGAATCGCGACGCGTGCAGACCTGGGCGACGTGGTTGCCTTCAACGGCGACGACCAGCCCCTGGCCTTCGGCCCGATGCCAGCTTCGTATGGCCCGCCCCCTGCAACCTGGCGCGAAAGCCCGTGGTTTGCGTTGCCGGCGCCTGATCCGAACGCGCCCGCAGACCTGCACCTGCACATCACCCGATCGACGACTGGTGACTTGAGCCTGGACGCGACGCTTCGGCACGGGCCGGAAGAAACCATCACCGACTACCTGGTGGATGTGCGGGCACCCGACCGAACCATCGAGGCGATCGAGTTCGAGCTAACCCTCGACGCACCGGATTTCAGCAGCCAGTTGCGCGTGCAGGCCAGCGACGACCTGCAGTCCTGGCGGACGCTGGTTGACGCAGCGACGATTGCACACCTTCGGCAGGGTGGGCAGTCGCTGCTCCGCCGACAGATCGAGTTCGCGCCGATTTCGGCACGCTACCTGCGCTTGCAGATCGTCGATGGTACACGCGGGTTGCCGCTGCGCAGCGTGCGCCTTTTGTTGCAGCCCGCCACCGCCGCTCGGGAAATCCACCAGCGCAGCCGCATCGCGGCCGAGTTCGTGCGCCGCGACGGGAAGGCCTTCGTCTATCGGCTTCCGGCGCGGGTTCCCGTTGAGCGGGTGAACATTGAACTGGGCGATGACAACGCGATCGCGGCCTTCAGCGTCAGCGCCCGGGAAGTGGATGCCCGCGACTGGATCTACATCGGCCAGTTGACTGCTTTCCGCCTGCGCGGCGCGGGCGTGCAATTGGACAACGAGGCGATGCCGATTTCCGGCACGCGCATGCTCGAGTGGCGAATCGAGCCCAGCATCGAGCTGGCCCGTACGCCCATCCTCGAATTCGATTACCGACCGGAAACCTGGCTGTTGCTGACGCACGGCAAGCCACCTTTCAAGGTGGCGGCAGGAAGCTCGACGCAACGACGCCAGGACTTTCCGCTGGATGCCCTGGTGGGGCAAGTGCGCGCCAAGTACGGGCGTGACTGGTCGCCCACCGAAGCCACGCTCGGCGCCATGCAGACCGCCGGTGGCGAGGCTGCGTTGACGGCCTTCGATCCGGAAAGCAAGCGGGCGTGGCTGCTTTGGGCGGTCTTGTTGATCGCCGCCGTGGCGATTATCGCGATGGTGGTGCGCTTGCTCGGCTCGCCGCGGGATTGAGCGACGGATCGACCAGCAATTGCGGATCCACGCGCACGCCAAACCAGTTCATGCCCCAATGCATGTGCGGGCCCGTGGCGCGACCCGTCGCGCCGACGAGGCCGAGGGACTGGCCTTTCTCGACGCGTTGGCCGACGCTGACATCCAGCTGGCTCAAGTGCAGGAAGCTCGAACTCAATCCGTGGCCATGGTCCACGAGTACCGTTCCACCGGTCAGGTAAAGATCGGGGTTGGCGAATGTGATGGTGCCGCCGGCGGGCGCCAGCACGGGCCTGCCCTTCGGTGCGGCCACGTCCAGCCCGGAGTGCGGTGATTTCGGCTTGCCGTTGTAGATTCGCTGGCTTCCATAGACGCCGCTGATGCGCCCGGTCAGGGGCCAGTCGAAGCGGGCCACGAAATCGTTTCGGTCGTCGTCGCGCTCGCGCGCCTTCGCTACCAATGCCTGCTCGCGCTCGATCCGCGCGGCGATGGCGGGGGGTGGTTCGACCGTGGCTTCGGGCACGCCGTCGACACGCTCAAGCTTCCACTCGCGCGTCGTGACCTTGACCGCGAAGTCGCAGGCGAGGCCATCGGGTGTTTCAAGATGAAGCCGAACCGGCCCGCTTGCATCGCGGCCGACGCCGAAGACGAATTCGCCTTCGCTGCCGACACGCAGGTTCCTGATGGCAAGCGCGGGGTCGCCAGCGGATTCGCCGCCGAGCATCGACAATTCGCTGCCCGCTGGCACTCGCCCGCGCACGATGCCGCCCTGGGGTACCTGCCCGGGAACGGCGGCAGGGGCAAGCCCTGCGCAATCCACGGCAGCGTGCAGGTTTCCTGCGGCCAATCCGGCGAACGCAAAGGCGGCGCTGGCCAGGCCAGGGAGGAGGCGGTTTGAACTCACTCGTGGTGTCTCGTTGGAAGATCTGGCACGGGGTCGTGGCCTCCGGGATGGAAGGGATGACAGCGTCCGATGCGCCGCGCACCCAGCCATAGACCACGGAAGACGCCGAAGCGTTCAACCGCCTGCATCGTGTAAGTCGAACAACTCGGGTAGAAGCGACAGCGTTGGCCCAATAGTGGACTTATCAACAGCTTGTAGCCGCGGAGCAGGAAAACTATGAATGATCGGAACATTTGCGCGGCCATGGCGATGAGGATAAGGTTGCCGCTCGTCGAGGACTAGGCTATAACACGCCGCCTTCGTGACTCAAGGAAAGCGAGGAAAATCCGAGTGGCCACCAAGAAAACAGTGAAGAAAGCTGCCAAAGCCGCTGCCAGGAAACCCGCCCCGCAGGCCAAGAAGCCCGCGAAGGCGAAGCCTGCTGCCAAACCCGCGAAGGCCAAGCCCAAGCAGGCTGCAAAGCCCGTCAAGAAATCCCCGGCCAGGAAGGCCGCACCCAAGCCAGTGAAGAAGATCATCAAGACCGTAGCCAAGAAATCCCCAGTAAAGCCGGCCAAGAAGGCCGCCAAACCCACTCCCAAGGCAGCGACGAAGCCCAGCAAGAAACCCGTTGCCAGCAAGGCCCCGGCAAAGGCTGCAAAGCCTGCGCCTGCCGCCAAGTCCAGCAAGGCTGCCAAAGCTGTTTCCAAGCCCGCAGCGAAGCCTGTCGCCAAGCCAGCAGTCAAGCCAGCAGTCAAGCCCGCAGCCAAACCTGCCGCCAAGGCCGTCGCTCCGGTTGCACCCGCGCCTGTCGCTGCCAAGCCCGTAGCGGCCAAGCCGGCCCCGGCCAAGGCGGCACCGGCTCCTGCCAAGTCCAGCGCCAAATCGAGCGCTCGCTCAGTTGCGCCTGAACCGGCAGCAGCGAAGGTGGAAGCGCCGCGTCGCGAAGTTGGCGTGCGCGCCGGCTACGTCAAGCCCACCAAGCCGCGCCCTGACCGGGTGAAGCCGGCGGTCGCCCGCCAGCGCGTCGTGCTGCCTGCCGGTTACAAGCCGCGTGCAGACGAGGAATACATGGGTCCCTACCAGCTCGAATACTTCCGCCAGCGCCTGCTGAATTGGAAGAGCGACCTGATCGAAGAATCCAAGCAGACCATCGAAAACCTCAAGGAAGAAGTGCGTGACGTCGGCGATGAAGCCGAGCGGGCCACGCGCGAAACCGAGAATTCGCTCGAACTGCGTACCCGCGATCGCTATCGCAAGCTGATCAACAAGATCGACAGCACGCTCAAGCGCATCGACGACGGCAGCTATGGTTACTGCGTGGACACCGGGGACGAGATCGGCCTCGAGCGCATGGAAGCCCGCCTTACCGCCGAACGCACCCTGGATGCCCAGGAGCGTTGGGAACACCTGCAAAAGCAGATGGGCGACTAGAACAACGCGTCACGCAGCTTGAACCAGGCCATTGCGGCCACCAGCATCGGCGTGCGGAACACCCGCCCGCCGGGAAACGGCCGATGGCCGATTCGGGAAAACGCGTCCAGGCGACTCGCCTGGCCGCGAATCGCTTCGCCAATGACTCGTCCCGCCAGCCCGGTGGCGGCAATGCCGTGGCCGGAAAAACCCTGCGCGAAATAGACGTTGCTGCCCAGGCGGCCCCAGTGCGGCGCCCGGTTCATGCTGATGTCGACGTAACCACCCCAGACGGTGTCCATCTTCGCGTCGGCCAACTGCGGAAAGACGCGGGTCATGCGGCGCTGCAAGGTGCGGCGCAAGTTGGGGGGCGGCAGCGTGGAATAGCTGGCGCGGCCGCCGAACAGCAAGCGGTGGTCGCGGCTCAGCCGGAAATAATCCAGTGCCCAGTTCACGTCGGCCACTGCCATGTCGTTGCTGATCAAGGAGCGCGCGCGCTCGACACCCAGCGGCTCGGTTGCGCCGATGTAGGTGCCGACCGGCATGATGCGCGAATCGAGTTCCGGCGCGATGCCGTGCACGTAGGCGTTGCCCGCGAGTACGGCGAAATTGCATTGGACTTCACCGTGCGCGGTTTTCATCGCGGGCCGCACGCCGCGATCGAGTTTTACCACGGGCGATTCCTCGAAGATCCTCACGCCCAGCGCCAGGGCGGCACGCGCCAGCCCCTGCGTGTACCTGAGGGGATTGAGGTGGCCGCTGCGCGGATCGAATAGCGCACCCAGGTACCTTTCGCTGGCCAGTTTCCCCCGCAGTGCGCCCTGGTCCCACCACTGCACGTCGTAGCCGTAATTTTCCGACAGGTCGGCCTGCCATGACTGCAGTTCGACGACCTGGCGTTGTTTGATCGGGACATGGGCGTGGCCGTCGCGCCAGTCGCAGTCGATGTCGAACTTCGCGCAACGTTCGTGGATCAACCGGATGCCTTCCAGCGACCAGTCGAACAAGCGCCGGGATTCCGGCAAACCGACCATCGCCGCGATCTTGGACTGGTCGCAACCGAAACCGAAGATGGCCTGGCCGCCGCTGCGGCCTGACGCGCCCCAGGCGATCCGCTTCGCCTCCAGTACGACCACGCTCAAGCCGGCCTCGGCCAGTTCGATAGCGGTGGACAGGCCGGTCAGCCCGGCGCCCAGGATGCAGACGTCCGCCTGCACGGATCCTTCCAGGCGCGGCTGTGCGTCGGGGGTCGGGGTCGTTTCCGAATAGGCGGTGCGGGGCAGCGCGATGGTGGCCTGGGCAGACGCTCGCGCGAGACTGTCCATGCTCAGACCTGGCGCAGGTACCAGTCGTATTCCAGCGTCGTGACCTCGGTGTAGAAGCTGCGCATTTCCTTGAGCTTCTGCTGGCCGAAGATGTGCTTGAACTGCGCGCCAAAGGCCTCGGTGACAAAACTGCTGGCCATGAAGTCGTTGATCGTGTCGCGCCAGAACAGGGTGCGCTGCTCGGTTTGCTCGTAGGCGTTGCCGACGATCGCCGGACCCGGGTCACCCTTGTCTTTCAGTCCCTGCAGGATGCCTGCGAGCACGGCGGCGGTAACCAGGTAGGGGTTGGCGTCGGCGCCGGCGATGCGGTGTTCGACGCGGATATTGGCCGGGTCGCTGTGCGGGATGCGCATGGCGACCGTGCGGTTGTTGAAACCCCAGCAGTCGTTCAAGGGCACGAAGGCATTCAACACGAAGCGCCGATAACTGTTGGCGTGCGGCGCGAACATCAGCATGCAGCTTGCCGAAGCTTTCTGCAGGCCCGCGACGGCGTGACGCAGGGTGTCGCTGGGCGCGTCAGGCGTGCAGGCAAAGATATTGTTGCCATCCTGGTCGAGCACGCTCACGTGGATGTGCATGCCGCTGCCGGCCTGGTCGACGAAGGGCTTGGCCATGAAGCTGGCGATCATGCCCTGGTCTTCGGCGATGGCCTTGATGGCGCGCTTGAGGAAGATGGCATCGTCGCAGGCCAACACCGCGTCGCTGCGGTGCTTGAGGTTTATCTCGAACTGGCCCGGCGCGTATTCGGCGACAGCGGTATCGGCCGGGATCTGCTGCGCGCGACAGGCGTCGGCGACCGCATCGGTGAATTGCTGGTAGTCGTTGAGGTCCTGCATGTAATAGACCTGCGTGGTCGCATTGCGCACGCCGGTTGCAGGATTGATGGACGTCTGCGGCCTTCCATCCACGGTCAATTCGGCGTCGAGCAGGTAGAACTCGAGTTCGACGGCAACGACGGGCGTCAGTCCGCGGTCAGTGAATCCCTGCACCACGCGTTTCAGCACTTCGCGCGGGTTCGCCTCGAAGGCGCCGCCATTCGCGTCTTCCATGTTGAGCAACAACTGCGCCATTGGCCGTTCCTGCCAGGCAATCGGTCGCAGCGTGCCGGGAATCGGCCGGCAGATCCGGTCCTCGTCGCCAATGGCGTAGCCCAGGCCCGTCTCTTCCACGGTGTTGCCGGTGATGTCGGTGGCAATCAGCGACATCGGCAGGCAGACGCCGTTGGCGTAAACTTTTTCAAGCGCGTCGCGCGTGATGCGCTTGCCGCGCAGCAGCCCATTCATGTCGGGCAGCAGCAGGTCGATCATCTCGCAGCCGGCGATCTGGTGGAGCTCGGCGGCATCCTCGTCCGGAAGGCCGGGGGCGGGGATCGAATGCAGTGGCATCGGCTTCGAGGGTCGGGTCATGGCGGACTTCCGCTGGGGTTGGCCGGAGTTTAGCAGAGCCCCCAGTGGGTGTAAAAAATACTCAACAGCGTTGATAAAATCAAACGGCTGGCGTAGGGTTGCTTCAAATCCGGGACCGAGCCGTTTATGCCGCGCGCGCCATTGGTAGGACTTCCGTCGGACAGCAAGCCCATTGGCCATCACCGCTACCAGGCGGTCGGCGAGAAGTACGTCCGCGCCGTGGTGGAGGCCGCAGGCGCCATCCCCGTGATGATTCCCTCGATGTCGCCGCCCTTGCCGCTGCGCGAATTGCTGGAGCGGCTGGATGGGCTGTTCCTTACCGGCTCCTACAGCAATATCGAGCCCCATCATTATTCCGGACCCGCAAGCTACCCGGGCAATCTCCACGACCCGGCGCGCGACGCGACGAGCCTGCCACTGGTGTCGCTGGCGATTGAAATGCACTTGCCCGTGCTGGCGGTCTGCCGCGGCATGCAGGAGGTCAACGTGGCCCTTGGCGGCACGCTGCACCAGAAGGTGCACGACGTCTCGGGCTTGAACGACCATCGCGAAGACGAATCCGCGGATCTCGACGTGCAATACGGTCCGGGCCATCCCGTGGCGCTTAGCGGAAGCCTGGCTCGCATCGCCGGGGCCGATACCGCGCTGGTCAACTCATTGCATGGACAGGGCGTCGACCAGTTGGGTCGCGGCCTTGTGGTCGAAGCGATCGCGCCGGACGGCCTGATTGAAGCAGTGCGACTCGATTCGGACCAGAGCTTCCTGCTTGCGGTGCAATGGCATCCGGAATGGAAGGTCACCGAAAATCCCTTCTATCTTGGAATATTCCAGGAATTCGCCGCGGCCTGCCGGGCTCGCGCTGCATTACGAGACTGACCATGGCCGCCAGGAAATCCGACAGCAAGCCCGCCAGGAAGCCGGACAAGAAACCGGTGAAGAAGCCCGACAAGAAGAAGGTCGCCGGCGGAAAGAGCGGTTCGAAACCGCGGCCAGCTGAAGCCAAGACCGAAGAAAGCTCGCTCCTGCGCTGGTTGAAGGACCGCCGCATCACCGAGGTGGAATGCCTGGTGCCGGACATGACCGGCAACGCGCGCGGCAAGATCATCCCGGCGGCGAAGTTCTCGCACGACTACGGTACGCGCCTGCCTGAAGGCATCTTCGTCACCACCGTCACCGGCGACTACCCGGACGAATATTATGAACTGGTTTCGCCTTCGGACTCGGACATGTTCCTGCGCCCGGATGCGGAAACGGTGCGCATGGTGCCGTGGGCATCCGACCCGACCGCGCAGATCATCCACGACTGCTTCACCCGCGACGGCGCGCCGCACGAGCTCGCGCCGCGAAGCGTGCTGCGGCGGGTGATCGAGCTGTACGACGAACTCGGATTGAAGCCCATCGTCGCCCCGGAACTCGAATTCTTCCTGGTACAGAAGAACACCGATCCGGATTTCCCGCTGCAGCCTCCGGCCGGCAGGTCGGGCCGCCCGGAAACCGCGCGGCAGTCCTATTCCATCGATGCGGTGAACGAATTCGATCCGATCCTGGACATGATGTACGACTACGCCGAAGCGATGGAGCTCGACGTGGACACCCTGATCCACGAGTCGGGCGCGGCCCAGCTGGAAGTGAATTTCCAGCATGCCGACCCGATGTCGCGCGCCGACCAGGTTTTCCTGTTCAAGCGCACCATGCGCGAGGCGGCGCTGCGCCACGGCATCTATGCGACCTTCCTGGCCAAGCCGATGGAAAACGAGCCGGGCAGCTCGATGCACATCCACCAGAGCATGCTCGATGCGCGTACGGGTGCCAACGTGTTCGCGGCGACGAAGGCCGGCGGGCACAGCAAGTTGTTCCAGCACTACCTCGGCGGCCTGCAGAAGTACGTGCCGATGGCGATGCCGTTCTTCGCGCCCAACGTCAACTCCTACCGACGCCTGGCCATGGGCGAGGTCGCGCCGATCAACGTGCAATGGGGTTACGACAACCGCACCTGCGGCCTGCGCGTGCCGCTCGACTCGGCGGAGAACACACGGGTCGAGAGCCGCTTCGCGGGATCCGACGCCAATCCCTACCTTGCCATGGCGGCGACGCTGGCCTGCGGCTACCTGGGCATTCGCGAAAAACTGATGCCCACCGAACCCTTGTCCGGCAGCGCGCAGGATTTGGGTTACGGCCTGCCGCGGTCGCTGGAAGTGTCGCTGGACCTGTTGGGGGCGTGCGTGCCGCTGCAGGAGCTGATCGGCAGCCGCTTCGTCGAGGCTTACATCGCAGTGAAGCGCAAGGAATACCAGACTTATTTCCGCGTCATCAGTTCATGGGAACGTGAGTTCCTGCTGTTGAACGTCTGAACCACATCATCCCGGAGTGCGTCCCATGAACCACCTCGACACCCATGCGCTTCAAGTCCTCGATGCCGCACACCACCTGCATCCTTTCAACGACAACGCCGCGCTGGCCAAGCGCGGCACCCGCATCCTGACCAAGGGCGAGGGCGTGTATGTGTGGGATTCGGAAGGCAACAAGCTGCTCGACGCGTTTGCCGGCCTGTGGTGCGTGAACATCGGCTATGGCCGCAAGGAACTGGGCGAAGTCGCTTCGAAGCAGATGACCCAGCTGGCCTACTACAACAGTTTCTTTTCCTGCACGACCGAGCCCACGGTGCGGCTGGCCGCCAAGCTGGCGGAGCTGTGCCCCGGCGACTTGAACCACGTTTTCTTCAGCAATTCCGGCTCCGAGGCCAACGACACCATCCTGCGCATGGTCAGGCATTTCTGGGCAGTGCAGGGCCAGCCGAAGAAGAATGTCTTCATCGGCCGTCTCAACGGTTACCACGGGTCCACCGTCGCCGGCGCCAGCCTGGGCGGCATGAAGGGCATGCACGCGATGGGCGGCCTGCCGATTCCCGACATCGTGCACATCAACCAGCCTTACTGGTTTGGCGAGGGCGGCGACCTCAGTCCGGAGGAATTTGGACTGCAGCGCGCGCGCGAACTCGAGGACAAGATCCTGGAGCTCGGTCCCGATCGCGTCGCCGCCTTCATCGGCGAGCCGATCCAGGGCGCGGCGGGCGTCTTCATTCCACCGATGAACTACTGGCCGGAAATCGAACGCATCTGCCGCAAGTACGACGTGCTGCTGGTGGCCGACGAAGTGATCTGCGGCTTCGGTCGCACCGGGCACTGGTTCGCCTCGGAGTATTTCGGCATCCAGCCCGACATCATGACCCTGGCCAAGGGCATCACTTCCGGCTACATCCCGCTGGGCGCGGTGATGTTCAACGACCGCATCTCCAAGGTGCTGATGGAGAAGGGCGGCGAGCTGGCGCATGGCTATACCTACTCGGGCCATCCCGTCTGTACGGCCGTGGCGTTGGAGAACATCCGGATCCTGGAAGAGGAAAAGATGGTCGAGAACATCCAGGCCAATACCGGCCCCTACCTGGCCAAGCGCTGGGCGGAGCTCGGCGAACACCCGCTGGTCGGCGAGGCCCGGCTGGTGGGCATGGTCGGGGCGCTGGAACTGGTTCCGCGCAAGCCGAGCCGGGAGTACTTCCCCGACCGGGGCGCGGTCGGCCAGATGTGCCGGGATTTCGCCCTGCGCAACGGCCTGATCCTGCGCGCCACCAACGATGCCATGCTGCTCTCGCCGCCGCTCATCATCACCCGGGACCAGATCGACGAGATGTTCGACAAGGCCTGGAAATCGCTGGACCAGACGGCGGCAGCGCTGGGGATAGGAAAGGTCGCGGCCTGACTTGCCGAGGGCCTGTTCACGTTGTATATGTGAAGCACATCACTCGTTCAGTTCCACTCACGGAGAGCGCCACATGAAACTTCGCACGCTTACGGTTGTGCTGGCCACGCTGATGCTGTCGGCGTGCAACAAGGACAAGGCGGCCGACCCGGCGGCCGGGGGCACGGCGGCTGCGCCGGCCGCCGAGGAAAAAGTCCTCAACGTCTATAACTGGTCGGACTACATCGCGCCCGACACGGTCAAGAAATTCGAGGACGAGACCGGCATCAAGGTCACCTACGACGTGATGGACAGCAACGAGACGCTGGAGACGAAGATCCTCGCCGGCGACACCGGCTACGACATCGTAGTGCCGTCCTCGTCCTTCCTCGGGCGCCAGATCAAGGCGGGCGCCTACCAGAAGCTCGATCGCGCCAAGCTGGCCAACTGGAAGAACCTCGATCCGGGCCTGATGGCCAAGCTGACCGACGTGGATCCGGGCAACGAACATTCCACGCCTTACCTGTGGGGTACCACGGGCATCGGCTACAACGTCGACAAGATCAAGGAAATCTTCGGCAACACCGACGTGGTCAACAGCTGGGACCTGGTGTTCAAGCCGGAAAACCTCGCCAAGCTCAAGGCTTGCGGCGTGACCTTCCTGGATGCCGCATCGGAAATCATCCCGGTCACCCTGCATGCCATGGGCGAGGAGCCGAACAGCTTCGATCCGGCTGTCATCGACAAGGCCGCGGCCAAGCTCGAGTCCATCCGTCCCTCCATCACCAACTTCCACTCTTCGGAATACATCGAGTCGCTTGCCAGCGGCAACGTCTGCCTGGTGGTCGGCTGGTCGGGTGACATCATCCAGGCCAAGGCTCGTGCCGAAGAAGCCAACAACGGCGTGCACATCGGCTACAGCATCCCGAAGGAAGGCACGGCCATGTGGTTCGACATGATGGCGATCCCGAAGACTGCCAAGCATCCGGGCAATGCCCACCTGTTCCTGGACTTCCTGATGCGCCCGGAAGTGATGGCCGAAATCTCCAACTACGTTTCCTATCCCAACGCCAACCTCGCATCGCAGGCGCTGGTGGACAAGGCGATCACCGATGACCCGATGATCACGCCGACCAAGGAAACCATCGACACCAAGCTGTTCGGCTTGGCCGTGCTGCCGCCCGAAGTCAGCAAGAAGTACACCGACGTCTGGACCGAGCTCAAGACGCAGTAAAAGCACGGGACAGGGCGGCGTGATGCCGCCCTGTCTTCATCAGCATCCTTCACGCCGGGAGTTTGAATGGCTTCGCAAGCAGCTTCGCCGCAGGCAGAGCCTGCACCGCGCAACGACCGGCCGGGAAACGACAAGCGGGGCGACGACAACTACCTGCGCATCGTGGACGTGCGCAAGGAATTCGACGGCTTCGTGGCGGTTGATGATGTCAACCTGTCGATTCGCAAGGGTGAGATATTCGCGTTGCTGGGCGGCTCGGGTTGCGGCAAGTCGACGCTGCTGCGTTGCCTGGCCGGGTTCGAGAAGCCGACCGCCGGCAAGATCATCCTGGACGGGCAGCTGATGAACGACATCGCCCCGTACGAGCAGGCAGTGAACATGATGTTCCAGTCCTACGCACTGTTCCCGCACATGACGGTGGAACAGAACGTCGCCTTCGGGCCAACCCAGAAAAAGATGCCGAAGGCGGAAGTCGCCCAGCGCGTCGAGGAAATGCTGGCGCTGGTGCAGATGACCAAGTTCGCCAAGCGCAAGCCGCACCAGCTGTCGGGCGGCCAGCAACAGCGCGTCGCGCTGGCGCGATCGGTTGCGACCCGTCCGAAATTGCTGTTGCTCGACGAGCCGATGGGCGCGCTCGACAAGAAGCTTCGCTCGCACATGCAACTGGAGCTGGTGAACATCATCGAGAAGCTGGCCGTCACCTGCGTGATGGTGACGCACGACCAGGAAGAGGCGATGACGATGGCCCATCGCATCGCCCTGATGGATGCGGGGCGCATCCGCCAGGTAGGTACGCCGGACGAAATCTACGAACAGCCGACCAGTCGCTTCGCGGCGGAATTCATCGGCCTGTTGAACGTGATCGAAGGCACCATCGAACAGGACCATCCCGATTTCGTCACCATCCGGTCCGGGGCGCTGCCCGACCCGGTGTTCATCGGCCACGGCATCAGCGGCTTCGAGGGACAGCACGTCGCCTTCGCGGTGCGACCCGAAAAAGTGGGCATCAGCAAGCAAGAGCCCGTGCAGAAGCACAACAAGGCGCGCGGGACGATCGAGGAAATTGCCTACTACGGCAGCCACTCGGTGTACCACGTGCGCCTGCCGAGCGGCTTCAAGGTCATGTCCAACTTTGCCAACCGCGAGCGCTGGGCCAGCGACAGCTTCACCTGGAACGACGAGGTCTGGGTGTCCTGGGACGACAACGCCGGCGTGGTGCTCAACTCATGAAGTGGCGCCGCACGCTGCTGCCGCATTCCCGCTGGGCGGTGATTTCCGTCCCTTACCTGTGGATGCTGCTGTTTTTCGCGGTGCCGTTCCTGATCGTCCTGAAGATCGCCTTTTCGCACCAGGCGCTCGCGATACCGCCGTACACGCCGGTCCTGGAGTTCGTGGACAAGGCGGTGATGCTCAAGCTCAACCTGAGCAATTTCCTGGAACTGGTGCGCGACGCGCATTACCTCGAGGCGTACGCGAGCTCGCTGAAGATTGCGGCCATCTCCACGTTCTTCTGCCTGCTGATCGGCTATCCGATGGCCTACACCATCGCCCGGCTGCCGCCGACCTCGCGCAATATCGCGCTGATGCTGGTCATCCTGCCTTCGTGGATTTCCTTCCTGATTCGCATCTACGCCTGGATGGGCATCCTGCAAACCAACGGCCTGTTGAACAAGGCGCTGCTGTCGATTGGCATCATCGACGAGCCGCTGCGGATGATGAACACGCCGCTGGCGGCCTACATCGGCATCGTCTACGCCTACCTGCCTTTCATGATCCTGCCCCTGTATTCCAACCTGGTGAAGCTTGACCTGCGCCTGCTGGAGGCAGCCTACGACCTGGGCGCCAAGCCGTGGAAGGCCTTCGTCAAGATCACGCTGCCGCTGTCGCGTAGCGGCATCATCGCCGGATGCATGCTGGTGATGATTCCGGCGGTCGGTGAATTCGTCATTCCGGAATTGCTGGGCGGTCCCGACACGCTGATGATCGGCCGCCTGTTGTGGAGCCAGTTCTTCAGTGCGGGCAACTGGCCGATGGCATCGGCGGTCGCCATCGTGATGCTGGTGCTGTTGCTGATACCGATCATCGTGTTCCATCGTTTCCAGCAGCGCGAGCTGGAAGGACGTCTGGCATGAGCAGCAATTTCAGCGTGGGCTGGGGCGGCAGGACGATACTCGCGCTCGGCTATGCGTTCCTGTACCTGCCGATCCTCATCCTGGTCGTCTTTTCCTTCAACGAGTCGCGCCTTGCGACGACGTGGTCGGGCTTTACCTTCAAGTGGTATGTCGAGTTGTTCAAGGACGACTCGATGCTCAGCGCGGCCTGGATCAGCCTGAAGATCGCCTTCTTCTCGGCGACTGCCGCGGTGATGCTCGGCACCTTGGCGGCCATGGTGATGACCCGCTTCAAGCCCTTCCGCGGCAAGACCCTGTTCGGCGCATTGATCACCGCGCCGCTGGTGATGCCCGAGGTCGTGACCGGCCTGTCCTTGTTGCTGATGTTCGTCACGCTGTTCAGCCCGCTGGGCCTGTCGCCGAAAGGCATGACCTCGATCTGGATCGCGCATGTCACCTTCACCATGGCCTTCGTGACGGTGGTGGTGTCCTCGCGGCTGGCGGACCTGGACAAGTCGCTGGAAGAAGCGGCGATGGACCTCGGCGCCAATCGCCTGAAGGTCTTCTTCGTCATCACGCTGCCCATTATCATGCCGGCGCTGATGTCCGGCTGGCTGCTGGCATTCACGCTGTCGCTGGACGACGTGGTGATTTCGAGCTTCGTGGCAGGTCCTGATTCCACGACCCTGCCCATGAAGATTTTTTCGTCGGTGCGCCTGGGCCTGAACCCCAAGATCAATGCGCTGGCGACCTTGCTGGTGGCGGTCGTGTCCAGTGCGGCGCTGATCGGCTGGTGGATTGGCTACCGCGAAGAGAAGCGGCGCATCCGCGACATGCAGATGGCCCTGCAACAGGGCTGAATCCGAGGGCAACACGATGACTGTCGAAATCACCAATCCCTGGACGGGCCAGGTGGACTATCGCTATGACTACCAGGACGCGGCCGCGGTCGAGGCTACGTTGGCGCGATCATTGGCGGCGTTTCCGGCATGGTCGGCCCTGTCGCTGGATGACCGGGCAGGCTGCCTGCGCAAGGTCGCCGGCCAGTTGCGCGACAACAAGGAACGCATCGCCCGCATCATGTCGGCCGAGATGGGCAAACTGCACCGCGAGGCGCAGGCCGAAATCGAAAAATGCGCGGGCGCCTGTGACTACTACGCAGGACATGCCATCGACTATCTGCGCGACCAGCCCATCGCGACGGAAGCCACGCGCAGCTATGTCTGCTACGAGCCGATCGGCTGCGTATTCGCGGTGATGCCATGGAATTTCCCGATCTGGCAGGTGTTCCGCTTCCTCGCGCCCGCCTTGATGGCTGGCAATGTCGCTTTGCTGAAGCACGCGACCAACGTGCCACGCTGCGCGGACGTGATTGCCGAAATACTGGCGAGTGCTGGTGTTCCGGACGGCGTTTTCGGCGTGTTGCACATCGACAACGAGCAGGCCGCGAAAGTCATTGCCGACCCGCGCGTGCAGGCCATCACCTTGACCGGCAGCGACCGGGCCGGGCGATCGGTCGCGTCGAATGCCGGAAGAAATCTCAAGAAGTGCGTGCTCGAGCTGGGTGGCAGTGATCCGTTCGTGGTGCTGGACGATGCCGACCTGGACGTGACGATCCCGATGGCGGTGGCATCGCGATTTGGCAATGCCGGGCAGACCTGCATCGCCGCCAAGCGCTTCATCGTTACCCAAGGCATCGCCGATGAGTTCGTGCGTCGATTCACCGACGCCGCGTCGAAGCTGGCGGTCGGCGACCCGAATGACCCGGCCACGACGTTGGCGCCGATGGTGCGCGCCGACCTGCGCAATGAATTGCACCAGCAGGTGCTCGATAGTATTGCTGCGGGCGCGAAGGCACTCGTGGGCTGCGTAACGGGGCAGGGACCCAGCCACTATCCGGCGTCCATCCTCGACCATGTCGGGCCGGGCATGCCGGCCTACAGTGAGGAACTGTTCGGCCCGGTGGCCAGCATCATCCGCGTGCGTGACGATGCCGAGGCGGTGCGGGTTGCCAACGACACCAGCTTCGGCCTGGGCGCCAGCGTCTGGAGCCGCGACAAGGCACGGGGCGAGG
>MGYJ01000061.1:284934-311169 GCA_001801685.1 Gammaproteobacteria bacterium RIFCSPHIGHO2_12_FULL_63_22
CATCGTGCGCAGCGACGTGCGCCTGCCGTTCGGCGGCACCAAGGCCTCGGGCTTCGGCAGGGAACTGGCCGAGCATGGCATCCACGAGTTCATGAATATCAAGACTATGTACGTGGAATGACCCGTCTGCGCTTATGATCGCTCCAGACTTATCCTGGAGGGGACCATGAGCCAACACCAAGCCGCCGTCGCAAATTCGGAAGCCAATCCACCCGAGCTGACCTTTCGCGCGGTCGCGCTGGCCATCGTGCTGGCAATGATCCTGGCGGCAGCGAATACCTACCTGGGCCTTTTCGCCGGCCTGACCATCGCCTCCGCGATTCCGGCCGCCGTCGTTTCGATGGCCATCCTGAAATTGTTCGGAGGCGGACACATCCTCGAGAACAACATCGTCTCGACCGGCGCATCGGCGGGCTCGTCGATCGCCACCGGCGTCATCTTCACGATTCCGGCGCTGATCATCCTGGGCTACTGGCAGGACTTCCGGTATTCGTGGGTGCTTGCCATCGCCGGCCTCGGCGGCTTGCTCGGCGTGCTGTTCTCGGTGCCGCTGCGTCGCTCGATGATCGTCGACCAGGGCCTGGCCTTTCCCGAAGGCAAGGCGGCAGCGGAGGTATTGCGCACGGGCGAGAACCCGGCGCAGGGCGCGAAGTTGCTGGCGGGTTCGGCGACCATCGGTGGCGCCATGAAGCTCGCCGCTGCCAGCGGCCTGCAACTGATTCCCGACACCGCAGCGGTTTCCGCATGGATGGGCAAGGGCCTCGCGTATTTCGGCACCAATCTTTCACCCGCGCTGTTCGGTATCGGCTACATCGTCGGCCTGAACATCGGCATCGTAATGCTGGCCGGCGGCATGATCGCCTGGAACATCGGTATCCCGATCTACAGCGCCTTCTTCCTGTCCGGCGAACCCGCGCTGGCCGCGACCGTAGCGACATTGAGCTCCACCGATGCGGCCTTCGCGATCTGGTCTTCGCAAATTCGCTACCTCGGCGTGGGCGCGATGCTGATCGGCGGCATCTGGACGCTGATCTCCATGCGCAAGTCATTGTTCTCCGGCATCCGTAGCGGCCTGGCCGCGCGCAATGCCAAGGGCGGACCCTCGCTGCGTACCGAGCGCGACGTGCCGATGAACTACATCCTCGGCGGCCTGCTGGTCTTCACGTTGCCACTGCTGGCCCTGTACCAGACCATCGTCGGCAGCTGGGGCGTCAGCATCCCGATGACGGTGATCATGATCGTCGCCGGCTTCCTGTTCGTGTCGGTGTCGGCCTACATGGCAGGCATCGTCGGTTCGTCGAACAATCCGGTGTCGGGCCTGACCATCTGCACCATCCTGTTCGCCGCGATCATGCTGGCGATCATGCTCGGCCGTGATTCGAACATCGGCGCCGTTGCCGCGATCATGATCGGCGCGGTGGTCTGTTGCGCGGCTTGTATCGGCGGCGACAACCTGCAGGACCTGAAGGCCGGCCACTTGCTCGGCGCGACGCCCTGGAAGCAGCAGGTGATGCTCGCCATCGGCGCGGTGTCGAGCGCGCTGGTGATGGCGCCGGTGCTGAACCTGCTGGCCAAGGCCTATGGCATCGGCGTGCCCAGCCCGGAACATCCGAGTCCGTTGTTGGCGCCACAGGCCAACCTGATGGCCTCGGTGGCAAAAGGAATCTTTGGCGGCGCGCTGCCATGGGGAATGATCATCGTGGGCGCTTGCATCGGCGCCGCCATCATCGTGCTGGACGAAGTCCTGAAGGCGCGCGGTGCAAAGTTCCGCACGCCCGTGCTGGCCTGCGCGGTGGGCATCTACCTGCCGATGGACCTGGCCGTGCCGATCTTCTTTGGCGGCCTGCTGGCCCACTTCGTCGAAAAGCATTTCGGCCCGGGCCTGGACGAAGCCGGCCGCGAGCGCATCCACCAGAAGGGCACGCTGTTCGCGGCGGGCCTGATCACCGGTGAAGCACTGATGGGCATTTTCATCGCGATGCCAATCGTGTTCAGTGGTCGTTCGGATGTGTTGGCCCTGCCGGCCTCGCTGCACTTCGGCGGCTGGCTCGGCTTGCTGATGCTGGGCGGCCTGGCCTGGCTGATGTACCGGATGGCGACGAAACAGACGATCCGCTGACCCGGCACCGATCAGCCCTGGAAAAAACGCCGCGCGACGGGTTCGCGCGGCGTTCGTATTTCAGGGCGTCTTGATGGCGGGCGTGGCGGGCTTGGGCGTGCGTTCTTCCGACAGCAGGATGAATTCCGGATTCAAGGGCACCCAGTCCGCCGGCGGAATGCGCGTCACGCCCTTGCGCTCCGCGTGCCGCTGGAAAGCTTCCCATTCGCCGAACGCGACCTCTTCGTCCTGCAGTCGCTCCAGTTCGGCCGGTGACGTTTCATCGGGCAGTTCACTCAGCCAGACATATTGCCGGCGCAGTTCGAGTGCCTCGGCGGCGGCAGGCGAACCCTTGGCGAAGCGGCGCAGCAAGGTCACGCCGAACATCTTCGTCACCAGGTTGTTGCCTTGGTCGTTGAACAACAAACCGCCGAGCTTTGCGCATTGGCTTTGCAACGGCGCCTGGTCGGATCGCGTCGCGACATCGGCATTGCACAAGCCCATGGTCGGGCCGATCCGCGGCCATGGCACATAGCCGACTTCATTGCGACGCAGTTGCAGCGCCAGTTGCTGTTCGTTGACCTTGCGATGTTCCACCGCAGGCGCAGCCTGGCCGGCAAGCGCGCTACGCACGATGCCGAGCAAGGCGCTGAAATGACTGTCGGCGTGCGCGGCGCCTGCGGCCTTGCCCAGTTGTTCGAGGTTTGGTTGCCGCCCATTGGGGGTCAGCAGGTAGTTCAACGCATTGTCCGGTTCGACTTCAATCAGCTGCGCCTGGAACTCAGGTGTCTTGCAGACGTGGGCCTGTATATGGCAAACCAGCGCAGCGGCGTAAAGCGCCAACGGATCCGTGGGGAACTTCGTGACGAGTGATTGCAGCACTTCGTCGTGACCCTCTGGCTCGGGTTCGGTCACATTGGGTGTGCCGATCAAGGCGGCGGCGATCAGGCTGTCGCGGTCGTCGAGCTTTGCGAGCCGCGCCATTTGTTGCGAGGCATATTCACCCGCGAGCTGTTCGGCGAAGGCTTCGGTCGACGCAGACACCGTGGTCGGCTTTCGCTGGCCAAGCGCCGACCCGCTGGCGAGCACGCAGGCGATGGCGAATGCGAGGCGGTAATGACCGGCGGACATGGTGGCGTGCTCCGTTGAAAGGCTGCCCCGAGCATACCCGCATCAATGCGCTTCGCCTTCAAGCTTGAACGATTCGGTTTCCCCCAGGCGCAGCAACAGTGTGGTCAGGCTGCGCAGGTCCTGGTTGTTGTGTTCCAGCACGCGTCGAAGGTCGCGGCCTGACAAGCCCCGCAGGTAATCGAGCCAGGCACGCGGCGCCTCCGATCCGGGTAGGTCGTCCTCGCGCAACACGCTCAGCCATTCTCGCTCGACAGTGGACAAGCGACAGTTCTCCCAGACGCCGCGGAAGCGGCGGCGCACCGGATACAGCAGATCGAGATGTCGCAAGCCTGCGAGGGGATTGTGCATACGTCCGAGGCGGTAGCGCGTCGCCAGCAGGGGCGAGTCGTAGCTCTTGCCGTTGTAGCTGACCAATACCGTCGCCGGATTGATCCAGCCGGAAAACGCCTCGAGCATCGCGGCCTCACCCGCCATGGTGGTGATGAGCAGCTGCCGGACGCGAAGCCCGCTGTCGTTCCAGTCGGACGCGCCGATCATGAAGGCCCGGGTTCCGGTTCCGCCCGACAGCCCCGTGGTTTCGGTGTCGAAGGACAGCAGGTCTTCGCGGGGGATATGTCCGAATCCGGCGAACTGCGCGTTCACCCGCTCCGGCATTTCCTTCCAGGGATAGATCCGTTCAACGAGGCGCAGGCCCGTGGCAATTTCGACGCCGGGCAGGTGGCGGTCGTGCGACAGTGGCCTGGCTTGCGAGCGGACCCGAAGCATGTCACGGAGCTGTTGCGGGATCAGGCTGGCTACGTTCGAGGACGGGCTGCGGATCGTCGCCGATGGCGGGGCGACGGTGACACCTGCCTGGGCGCGAAGGGCAACCAGCCGAGACGCCAGTGAGTTCACTTCGTCCCCAGCAGTGTGAGCACGCGCAAGGCCAGGGATTTCGGCGAGACGTCGGCATGCTCGTCGGCGGCAAGCACGGGTCCTATGCAGGCCGGACAGCCACCCGTGCAATCGCAATCTGCAACCATGCTCGCTGCGGAAGCCAGCAATTCGCCCTGTCGGCGCCATAGAGGTTCGCTCAGGCCGACGCCGCCAGGAAAATTGTCGTAGAGGAAGACCGTTGGCGTGAATACCGACAACGGGTCCGGCGATCCGCGGCTGCCGTCGTCGCTTCTCAACTGTCCGCGCCCTTGCCCGTCGGGTACTGCGAACCAGGTGCCGTCGCCGCTGCCTACCGCCTTCTGCAGGTCGCGAGCCTCGGCCATCACCGCCACGGTCGCGACGACGTGCAGCGCGTACGCCGCGCCAAGGAAACCATCCAGCGCGTCCTGCCGCGAGGCGAACTCCGCATCGAGCGCAGCCTGCGACAACTGCCACCATGCGGCAGTCGTGTGCAGTTCCTGATCGGGCAGGTTGACCGGGCCGTAGCCGATGTTTTCATGCGTGTAGTAGCGGATCTTCTTGTAGCCGGACACGCGTCGCACCACGTGCACCTCGCCGTGCTGGGCGCTGCCCGCGCCGGCAATGCCGCCGTCGAATCGTTCCAGGATCTTCAGCTTGGTGTAGTCGATGGCGTCGGTGTAGTAATCGACGTGCGTGCGCGTGACATAGGCCTTGCGTCCTTCCCAGTCGAGTCGCTCGACCTGGTAGGGCGTGGCCTGGATCATGTGGATCGCACCTTCATAAAGCGTCAGCGCGGCGGCGGAATAATCCACCTCGGCAATGATGGCCTGGCGTCCGTCGGTGCGATCGACCACGACGAAATTTCCATCCGCCACCGAGCGCAGCGATACCGCGTTGGCCGGATAGCTGTCGGCGATCCATTCCCAGCGACCGTTTTCCTGGTGCAGCACGTCGCTTTCACCCAGCACCTCCAGGTAGGGCTGGGCATCGTTCGGGCCGAAGTGTTCGCCGCGCAGGAAGGGCAGCTCGAAGGCGGCGCAGCGGATGTGATCCAGCAGCACCAGGGGCTGGTCGGCATGGATGCGCGCGTGCTCGGGGCTGGCTGCGGAAAAATATTCCGGATGACGGATGAGGTACTGGTCCAGCGGCTGGCTGCTGGCGACGAGCACGCCCAAGGACGGCTTCTGCCGACGCCCGGCGCGACCGAAGCGCTGCCAGGTGGCGGCGACCGAGCCGGGATAGCCGTTCAACACGACCACGTCCAGGCTGCCGATGTCCACGCCCAGTTCCAATGCGGAGGTGCTGACAATGCCGTCGATGCGACCGTCGCGCATCGCCTTCTCGGCATCGCGGCGTTCGGTGGGTAGATAACCGCCGCGATAGGCGCGGATGCGCGCCGGTTTGCGCGGGTCGTGGTCGAAGACATCCTTCAGGTATTTGGTCAGCACTTCCACCATGGTCCGCGATTGCGCGAACACCAGCGTCTTCAAACCGGCCCGTATCGCCAGGCGCGCAATGCGATTGCTTTGCGAGCGCGCCGATGCGCGCAAGCCGAGGTCGGGATTGACCACGGGAGGGTTCCAGAGAAGCACATGCTTGTCGCCGGTGGGCGCGCCGCTCTCGGTGATGGCGGTGACTTCCTCTTCGACCAGCGCTTCCGCATGCGCCTTGGGATTGCCGATGGTGGCCGAGCACAGGATGAATTTCGGTTTCGAACCGTAGAAGGCGCAGACGCGCTTGAGCCGGCGCAATACGTTGGCGACGTGCGAGCCGAACACGCCGCGATAGGTATGCACCTCGTCGATGACGACGTATTCGAGGTTCTCGAAGAACTGCGCCCACTTGGTGTGGTGCGGCAGGATGGCCTGGTGCAGCATGTCCGGATTGCTGACCACGATGTCGCCGTGCAGGCGGATGGCCTGGCGAGCATCGCCCGGCGTGTCGCCGTCAAAGGTGAAGGCCTTCACTCCCAGCTTGCCGGCGCGATTCAACTCCAGCAATTCCGCCACCTGGTCCTGCGCCAGGGCCTTGGTTGGAAACAGGAACAGCGATTTGGCTTGCCGCGTCATGGCGGCGGCGACAACCGGCAGGGTGTAACACAGGCTTTTGCCGGACGCGGTCGGCGTCACCACCACCACGTGCTTGCCGTCGCGGATTTCCCGCCAGGCCTGGGCCTGGTGGCTGTACAACTTTTCGATGCCGCGACTGCGAAGCGCAGCAGCCAGTGCTTCCGGCAGTTCGCGCGGCAAGGGCGCATGCACGGCCTCGCGGCCGGGAATCAGGAAGCTGCCGGTGATGCGGTCGGCGTATTTGGCTTGCAGGCCCTGGCTGAGGCGATGGCTGTCGCCCTTGCTGGGGGGGACGCCGACGGTTTCATCGATCAGGGAAAGTGAGGTGTTCGCATTCATGCTCGGGGCCGGTCGTCTGGGCCCCTTTTGTAGATTCGCGAGGTCTCACCCGCTGAGACTAGAGCTTGAGCTTGCCCTTGGACTTTTTTTCCAGCGCCGTCGTGTAGAGGCCGTACAGCGCCTCCACCTTCTCGACGTAAGCCTGCGTTTCGGCATAGGGCGGAATGCCCTTGTAGCGCGTGACGGTGCCGATGCCGGCGTTGTAGGCCGCGGCGGCAAGCCGACGGTCACCTTTGTATCGGCGCAGCAGCGAACCGAGGAAGCGGGCGCCGCCCTGGATGGATTGCGTCGCCGAGAACGGATCGGCCACGCGATATTCGCGCGCGGTCGCAGGCATCAGCTGCATCATTCCCAGCGCGCCCTTGGGCGAGACCGCATCTGCCTGCAGGTTGCTTTCCGCATGCGCGACGGCACGCAGCCAGGCGTCGTCGATCTTGTTGGCGCGCGCCGCGGCCTTGAAGGTGTCGGCGTGGACCTTGGTTTGTGGCGAGCCGATCTTGCCCAGGCCCACGTGCGCGGTCGCGCCGGGCGGCGGCGTTACCGTGAAGGAAAGCACCGGCCGCGAGCCCGGCAGGTTGCGCGTGCCGTAGACGAGCTTGCCGTCCTGCTCGCGTTCGTACAGCGTGCCCTTCTGGGTGCCGTTGATTCCCCACAGGTTGGGCAATTTCGCGGCATTGTCGTCCACCGTCTGCGCGGTGCACTTCGATCCCGGCTCCGGCGCGGTGGACAGGCTGACCGTGCCATCGCGCACGCAGCGATAGATCACCCGCGCCTGGGCCGCCTCGGAAAGGCAGGCCAGCAGCGCGAGCATCAGCAGCGGCAAGGCGAAACGACGGAGCATGGGATGCTTAATGGGGCAATTTCGTGGAGCTTGCAACCGCCATTGGTCAGGGGAGGCCGTTGGTCATGGCCCTCGTTCAGCGAAAATCGCGCGATTCCGTCGACAGCGAGCCCAGTAAGGGGCTCAGGTCCGACAGCCGCCGGGCGATCAGGTGTTGCACGCCATCGGCCGATTCCAGGCGGCCTTCCACCACCAGCAGGCGCGATTCCAGCAGCACCCGCCGGTGCCGTTCGCCGACATCGCGCCAGACCACCACGTTGACCATGCCGTCCTCGTCCTCCAGCGTGACGAAGGTGGCGCCGCTGGCGGTTTCCGGGCGTTGCCGCAGCGTTACCAGGCCGGCCATGCGCACCGGCGTGCCATGCGCGAGCGGCAACAGGTCGCGCGAGCGATGGCAGCGGTGCGCGCCCAGTTGCTTGCGCAGCAGCGACAGCGGATGCCGGCCGAGCGTCAGGCCGATGCTGGCGTAGTCGGCCATCACGTCGTCGGCCACGCGCGGCACCGGCAGCGACACCGGGTCGTCGCGCACCGGTGTGGCGCCGAACAGCGGCAATTGTCTTTCCACGCCTTCCACCGCCCAACGCGCGCGGTGGCGATGGCCGGCCAGGCTTTTCAAGGCGCCGGAATCGGCCAGCAAGGCCTGGTGTCGCGCATCAAGGCCAGCGCGCGAGCACAGGTCTTCCACATCGTCGAAGGCGCGTTGCGCACGTGCGTCGACGATGGCGTTGGCGATGTCTTCGCGGAAGCCGGCGATCTGGCGCAGGCCGAGGCGGATGGCGGGTTGCCCCGGGCTGCCGGCAACACGAGTGGAGACCTGCGCCACTGGCTCGAGCGTGCAATCCCAATCGCTATGGCGTACGTCCACCGGATACACGCCGATGCCATGCCGGCGCACGTCCTGCACCAGTTGGTTGGGCGAATAGAAACCGAGTGGTTGCGAATTCAGCAATGCGCAGGTGAAGGCGGCGGGCTCGTGGCACTTCAGCCAGCAACTGACGTAAGTGATCAGCGCGAAACTCGCCGCATGCGATTCCGGGAAACCATAACTGCCGAAACCCTTGATCTGTTCGAACACCTGTTCGGCGAAGTCGGTGCCGTAACCGCGCTCGGCCATGCCGGTGAGCACGCGTTCGCGAAAATATTCCAGGCCGCCACGGCGCTTCCAAGCCGCCATCGAACGACGCAACTGGTCGGCCTCGCCCGGCGTGAAGCCGGCGGCGACGATGGCCAGTTCCATCACCTGTTCCTGGAACAGCGGCACGCCCAGCGTGCGTTCAAATACCGCCTTCAGGGCTTCGGACGGGTAGTGCACGGGCTCCAGCCCCTGCCGACGACGCAGGAAGGGATGCACCATCTTTCCCTGGATCGGGCCGGGCCGCACCAGCGCCACTTCGATCACCAGGTCGTAATAATTGGCTGGCTTCATGCGCGGCAGCATGGACATCTGCGCGCGTGATTCGATCTGGAACACGCCGATGGTGTCGGCGCGCTGGATCATGGCGAAGGTCGGCGCGTCGTCGGCGGGAATGGTGGCCGGGGTCAGGTCCAGGCCGCGATGTTCGCGCAGCAGCGCCAGGCATTTGCTGACGCAGGTCAGCATGCCCAGCGCCAGGCAATCGACCTTCAGCAGGCCCAGGGTTTCGAGGTCGTCCTTGTCCCACTGGATGATGGTGCGCTCGGGCATGGCGGCGTTTTCCACCGGCACCAGGTGGTGCAGGGGTTCTTCGGAAATGACGAAGCCGCCGGTGTGCTGCGACAGATGGCGCGGGGCATCGAGCAACTGTTTCGTCACCATCAGTATCCGGCGCAACACCGGGCTGTCGGGATCGAAGCCGCGTTCGCGCAGGCGATCGTCGAGTTCGTCCTCGCCATTCCACCAACTGAAGACGCGACTGAGTTGATCCACCTGGTCGATGGGCAGGCCCAGTGCCTTGGCGACATCGCGCACCGCGCTCTTGGCGCGGTAGCAGATGACGGTGGCGGCGAGCGCAGTACGCTCGCGGCCATATTTCCGATAAAGATACTGGATGACTTCTTCGCGGCGCTCGTGCTCGAAGTCGACGTCGATGTCGGGCGGTTCGTTGCGTTCCTTCGATATGAAGCGCTCGAACAACATGTTCATGCGCGCCGGATCCACCTCGGTGATGCCCAGCGCATAACAGACGGCGGAATTGGCGGCCGAGCCACGGCCCTGGCAGAGGATGCCCTGCGAGCGCGCGTAGCGGACGATGTCGTGCACGGTCAGGAAGAAGGGCTCGTAGCCGAGTTGCTCGACCAGCGCCAGTTCGTGGTTGATTTGCGCCCGCACCTTGGGCGACACGCCGCCGGGCCAGCGCCAGGCCATGCCCTGTTCGGTAAGTTCACGCAGCCAACTGGTCGCCGTATAACCCTCGGGCACCAGTTCGCGCGGATAGTTGTACTTGAGCTGGCCCAGGTCGAAGCTGCAGCGCTCGGCGATGCGCAGCGATTCTTCCATCAGGGCTGTGGGATGGATGGCTGACAATGCGAGGCGTGTACGCAGGTGGCGCTCGCCGTTGGGAAACAGGTGCGCACCGGCCTCGCTTACCTTGCAACGATGGCGGATGGCGGTCAGCGTGTCCTGCACGATGCGCCGGTTGCGCGCATGCATGTGCACGTCGCCACTGGCCACCATGCGCAGCTGCAGTTCGGCGGCCAATCGTGACAACAGGCCAAGCCGCTTGCCGTCGTCGGCGCCGCGATGCAACTCCACGGCGAGCCACAGGCGGTCTTCGAAAACAGTGCGCAACCAACGACCCTGTTCGGCATCCGGTAGGGCGCCGGGAATCCACAAGGCCAGCGTGCCGGGCAGGCCATCGGCCAGGTCGTCGCGATGCAGTTCGTAAGACCCCTTGTCGGCGCGGCGCCGGCCGTGGGTGATCAACTGGCTGATGGCGCTGTAACCACGCTGGTCCTGCGCGAGCAGCACCAGCTTCAGCCCATCGGCCAAGACAATTTCAGTGCCGACGATCAGCTTCAGCCCGGTCTCGCGCGAGGCTTCCAGCGCGCGCACGATGCCCGACAGCGTGCACTCGTCGGTGATGGCCAGGGCTTGGTAGCCATTCTTCTTCGCGCGCTCGAACAACTCACGCGCGCTGGATGCGCCACGACCAAAACTGAAGTGGCTCAGGCAATGCAGCTCGGCGTAGCCGTTCATCGGATCACGCGAACCAGCCGTGCAGCATCCATGCGCCCTCGCTGCTGCCGGCGGGCAGGAAGGCCCAGGCGCGTTGGCCGAGCGTGGTTTGCACCACGTAATAATCGCGGCGCACGTCGCCGCCATCCCACCAGCCCGATTCGATGCGTTCGGGGCCGGCCAGTATTTTCAGGTGATGGTCGCGCAAGGGCATCGGCCGTGGCAGCAACCAGGCGGGGCGCGGGGGTAGTCTATTTTCACTGGCCGGCCATTTGCCCAACGCCATCGGGTTGGCGCGCGATTGCGCCTGTTCCGGCCGCGGATCGTGCTCGACATGCAATTGGTACAAGGCATCGCCACCCAGTCGCGCGCGCAGGCGTTCACGCAAGGCATCCCAGGGCAGCGCCTGCGCGGGACGCGCGTCGAAAAGATCGCGTCCTGCAGGCACGAATGGCGGCAACTCACGCGCGACCAGGCGCAAGGCGCGCACCGGCGCGGGAATGGACGTGCGCTCCAATCGCGCACGCGCCAGGTCGAACAATCGCGCCGGATCGCGCTCGGCGCCGAGCAAGCCGACCACCACGTCGGTTTCCGCAGGCACTTCGCGGCGCGTGGTTTCCGCATCGCCCGATTGCCGGTCGTGCTCAAGAACAATCACGAAACGTTGCACGCCGCCATCGCGACCGGCGAGGTAGGCAGCCAGGTCATTCACCAGCCGGCGCAGCGGGAACAGCAAGGCCGGGTGGTGCGATATTTCGTAATTGAGCTCGATCCGTTCGATGAAGGCATCCGGCGGCCGATACAACTCACGCGGGTCGGGGCTGTCGCCGACCAGGCGGTCCATGTGTGCAAGCAAGGAAGGCCCCAGCCTGCGTGCCAGCGCGGCGCGGGGCAGGGTGAACAACTGCCGCAACTTGTGCAGGCCCATGGCGGCCAGGGTGGCGACGGAAGTTTCATCCACGCGTGCATCGCGGATGGGCAGTCGGCCGAGCGCGCTGCGCAGGTGCGTGGTTTCGGCCAAGGCCAAACCATCCTGTGCGGCTGCGAGTACGCAGGCCGCGAGTGGCGTGGGCGCCATCGCGATGCGATGCTGGAAACCGAGCGTGCGCAGGTCGTCGCGCAGCAGTCGTTCCAGCCGCGGCCACGGGCCGAACAGGCCGAGGCTGCCCTGTACTTCCAGCACGATGGCGTCATCGCCTTCCAGGCTGACCATCGAGCTGTAGCGATAGGCCCAGGCCGCCAGGAAACGACGCAAGCGATGGTCTTCGCGCGGGTCGTGCGGCACGGCGATGAAATCGGGCAACAGCGCTTGCGCCGCCAGCAAAGGCTGGCCGGGATACAAGCCTGCCGCACGCGCACTGGCATTGGCATCGAGCAATACGCGCTTTTGCGCAGGGCCGGTGATCAGTGCGAGCGGTGGATCGACCTTGCTGGTATCACTCGAGGTGCAGCGGCGGAGGACACCGTCCAGCGCCAGTCGCGGCAGCAATACACAAGCCCAGAGCATGTCGGTCGGGCCTGCATCAATGTCGCGGATAAGGATGGAAGGGGATCGGCCGCGAAGGCGGCAGGGCGCCGCGGCATTTCAGGATGCGCAATTCCGGATGCGAATCGGTACCGCGCAGCGACAAACGCAATGCCGCCGGTGAGGGATTGGACAGCGCACCCATCGGACGGAAGGCGAAGCCTGGCGTCTGCCCGGTTTCCGCGGCGACCTGCAGGCGACGCAGCGAGTTGTCGTCGGCCTGCATCGGCCAGCCGAGCACGGCGCCGCAACAACCGGCACGCAAGGCTTGCTCCATCGCCCACAGTGCATCCTTGGGGTTGGCATCGAGCACGTGCAATTGCGACAGCTGCAAACCTGCAGCCTGCCAGGCCGGCGCATACACCCGATAGGGCGGTGCGACCACCAGTACCGGTCGATCGTCGGACGACAGCGCGGCCAAGGTCGGTAACAACAACGACAACTCGCCCAGGCCATCGGCGGAAAACAATATTTCAACCAGCGAGGCTTCCGGCCAGCCGCCGGCAGGCAGGGCATCGTCGAGTGCAGTGAAGCCGGTGGCATGTCGCGACGGTGGCAGTGGCGGATTGTCTTGCCCACGCCACAGGCGCGGATCGCGCAACAACGAATCGAGGGCTTGCACGGCGGCCATCGCTCAAGCGCTCCGGACCAGGCCGCAATACAGGCCTTCGATGGCGAAGTCGGCATCGGGCGCAACCAATATTGGCGCGTAATCGGGATTGCGTGGGATAAGCATGATGCGTGAATGGTCGCGCTTGAAACGCTTGACGGTGATTTCGCCATCGACGCGCGCTACGACGATCTGGCCGTTCTCGGCGACGTTGGTGCGATGCACCGCGATCAGGTCGCCATCGAAGATGCCGTCGTCGATCATCGAATCACCCTTCACCCGCAACAAATAATCGGGCGTCGGGAAAAACATCGCGCGATCGAGCAGCAGGTGCTGGCTGGCTTCGGCATCGGCGCCGATGGGCGCGCCGGCGGCGACGCGGCCGAGCACGGGCAGCGACAGGCCTTGCGTGCGCGGCCGACGCAGGTTGGATGTGAGGCGAATACCGCGCGCCTTGCCCGGCAACAGGCGCAGGTGGCCCTTGGTTTCCAGCGCCAGCAAATGTTTATGCGCGCCGCGGGTCTGGCTGAAGCCGAAGGCCGCGGCGATTTCGGCCAGCGTGGGCGGCATGCCCTGCGCCTGGATATGCGCGCTGACGAAATCCAGGATGGCTTGCTGGCGATCGGTGAGGTCAGTGGGCATGGGTAACAATATAGGTACCATGGCAGGTAAAAGACAACCGGGAAATTTCCGGCCAGTCGATTCAAGCACTTGCCAGTCTCACTGGATGAAACAGGCAAGGATCGTTCAGCCTTTGCCGCCCGGGCGGCGCTGTTAGGCCCGGTTCAAGTGGGATGCGCTTTGATGGACGGAAAGCAAGCAATCATCGATGCATTCGGCCACAAGCAAGGAGGCGTGCAATGAGCCAGAAGATCGTCGGCAACTTCGTCGTGGGCAGTGTCTTTGCCAGCAATGAAATCGGCCAATGGACCGGCTACTACCTGGTGCGCCGCTACGGCGTGAACAATGGCCGCATCATCGCCATGAAAGCGGCGCCGGGCTTGTACCCTGATTGTCACGACGCGTCTGATGAAGCGATGTGCCTGGGCGAGGAATATGCCCGCAGCCTCGACCCGGACAGTGGCACTGTCAGCCATCCCAGCCCGGGTGATGAATTGTTCATCCCGCCTTCGGCCGGGCCGAGGCTGGTCGAGGACGTGGACGCCAACGACTAGGCGATGCGCCCGTTGTTGGTGGAGAATGCGGCAAGCCCAGCCGCCAAGGCCACCGATGACCATCGAGATCCGCGCTGCCACACGCCCCGAAGAACTGGCCGCGATCGGCCGCCTGCGTTACGAGGTCTACGTGCGCGAACTGGGGCGTCGCCCCGCAGGCTGCGACGATGCGCAGGCGATGCAGATCGAGCCCGAGGACGAAGTGTCCACGATGCACGCAGCCTTCGATGGCGACGTGCCGGTGGCCTGCCTGCGCATGACCCGCATCGATCGCCTGCCGGCAGGCAGCCGCTGGCGCGCCCTGTTCGAATGCGCCGACTTCCCGGTGCCGGAATCACAGCAGGCGATGTTGTCGCGGCTGGTGGTGCGTGCCGACCACCGCGCCAGCCTGGTCGCGCCGCAATTGCTGGCGGCGGCCTACGACAGCTTCCGGGCTGAAGGTGGCGAACTGATCTTCTTGCGCTGCACCGCCAACCTGGTGCCGCTGTACGAGGTCATGGGCTGTCGCCGCTACAAGGCCGGCAGCGATGACGGTGACGCCGGCTTCCGCGTGCCGATGGTGATGATCACCGGCGACTGGACCTACTTCGAAGCCGTGAAGTCGCCGCTGTTGGAAAACGTGCAGATGCATGCGCCCAACGTGACCCTGGGCGACTGGTTTGAAACGCGCTTCCCCGAGCACAGCCGTCCGGCCAGTGTGCGCGTGCTGGGCAGGGAACAATTCCTGCTCAGCTTCGCCGCACGCCTGAATGATCCGAGCATTCCCTTGCTCGACGACCTGGACGGCGACGAGAAGGAGCATCTGTTCCTGTCGGCCGGCCATCGCGACGTGAAGGCAGGGGAATCGATACTCAGCAAGGGCGATGCCGGTACCGAGATGTACCTGATCATCGAGGGCGCCGTGGAGGTAACCGAATCACCCCGCGGCCAGCGCCGCGTGCTTACCACGCTGGGCGCCGGGCAGATGTTCGGCGAGGCGGCATTCCTGATGCAGACCCCACGCACCGCCGATGTCACTGCCATCGCCGATAGCCAACTGGTCGTGCTCGACGTGGACGGCTTCGCTCGGCTCGGCGATACGCACCCAACCGTGGCGATGAAGGTGTTGCGCAACCTGTGCCGTTCCCTCTGCCTGAGACTGTATGCACACAACGCCGACTGAGCTGAAGCGATTGGCGGGAGCCTTGCGCCGTGAAAGGCACCACTTGCTCGATGCGTGGCGCAGCCAGGTACGCCAGCTGCCTTCGGCCGAAGGCCTGGATGTGCCCACGCTCAACGACCATATCCCCGACCTGATCGACGAGCTCGCGGTCGCCATGGAGACCGATTCCCGCGAGACGGTGGTCGAGTCCCTGCTGGAAGGTACGCCACCCGCGCATGGCGCGCAGCGCTTGCAGGACGGTTTCGATATCGTCGAGGTGTCGGCGGAATACAACATCATGCGCGCGTGCGTGCACGACCTGGCCGAGCGCGAGTCCATCTCGATGCAGGGCGAACCGTTCCATGTGCTCAATCGTGTCCTCGATTCAGCCATCGGCGTCGCCGTCGCGGCATTTTCGGAACAGCGCCTGCGCGAGGCCCGGCAGCGTCGCGAGGAATACCTGGCCTTCGTCATGCACGACCTGCGCACCCCGCTGAACGCGATCTCGCTGGCGATCAACTATGTGGACAGATCCGCGGCGAAGCCACTGGATCCGAACGCCGAGAACGTGGTCTGGCAACTGCTGCGGCGCAATCTCCGTCAACTCGAGGAGCTGGTAGCCAAGGTGATGGCCGAGAACGTCAACATGGAAGAGGAAGCGGGCATCAAGATCGTGCAGCGCCGTGTTGACCTGTGGCCCCTGGTGGAGTCCGTCCGCCTCGCCCTGGCGCCGATTGCCGAGGCATCCGACACGAAAATAGAAAATTCGATTCCTCCCCACCTGGTCGTGCACGCGGATGCCAGCATGTTGCGGCGGATCGTGCAGAACCTTGTAAAGAATGCCATCGCGTTCACTTCGGGCGGCAACGTGGCCATTGCCGCAACGCTGCTTCCAGGCGACGAGTTTGTCGAAATCACGGTCTCGGACGATGGCGAGGGCATTCCTCCGGACCGCATCGGGCTCGTCTTCGAGAAACTGGAAAGCGAGCCCGGTCGAGACGGTAGTTCGGGAATGGGACTGGGCCTTGCCATCGTCAAGGCTTTCGTCGAGGCTCATGGTGGTGAAGTGACAGTGACCAGCCAGATGGGAGTGGGTTCGACGTTTCGCTTCACGCTGCCGGCGGAGTTGGTGGACGAATAGAAAGGGCCGCGGTTTCCCGCGGCCCTTGTTACTGCTTGGCACTGCCTCGCTGGCGAGGCGTCAGTTGCCGAACTGCTTAGCGGCCGTCGCCGTCCGCGTCACCCGGCAGGGCGCGCTCGACGTAATGCCAACCATCGCGCACGGCACCCTTGGCTTCGGTCCACGCCAGGCGCGAATTGCCCTTGGTGGCTTCCCAGGTGCGCTCGAGGTCGGATTCGACGTCTTCGAAGCGCTTGCCGCGATACGCGCCATAGCCGTTGTAGCCGAGCTTGTAGGCCGGCTCGTAGTCGTTCCACTCGCGACCCGTCGCGTAGTACGGCGTGGACACGTAGTTGGTCTTCCAGTGATCCTGGTATTCAGTCGGGTTGACTGCTTCGGCGATGCTGTCACCGGCAGCTGCGCCGATGATTCCGCCAACCACTGCGCCTGCCGCCATGCCGATCGGACCGCCAACTGCACCCACGGTTGCGCCGGTGACTGCACCAGCGGCTGCGCCCGTGCCGGCACCAATGGAATGGTCTTTTCTGATATCGGACATTGTCTCTCTCCTTAAGAATGATCGCCGCATCCAATGCGACGTTCCCGTGCTGGGAGACACGATGTTGCAGCACTCGAAATTAATGAGGGCCAAATACGATTGCCAACTCGAAGCTGAACGCGAATGCCTGCATTTTGCGGTTCGGGGCCGATCGATCGTGCAGCGTGCGGATTTGTGATTATGATTCGCGACGGCATGGAGAAAGCTGATGGCGAGAGGCGCGGCATTGAAGGGACGCATACTTGCGATCGATGACGATCGCGAACTGCTTGCCAATTTCGCAGCCTGCCTCGAGCTCGAAGGGCACCGCGTCGTGACGGCGCATACGCTTTCCGAGGGACTTCGGATTGCCGCCACGCAACCGTTCCACGCCTGCCTGCTCGACCGCAGCATCGGTCGCGAATCGGGCCTGGATGCATTGCCCCGGTTTCGCGAAATCGCGCCTGGCATGCGCATCATCATGGTCACGGCACATGCAGGGGTTCCCGACGCGGTGCGTGCCATCGCCGAAGGCGCCTGCGATTACCTGGTGAAGCCCTGTTCGCCGGACCAGCTTCGCATCGCAGTGGCGCGACAACTCGATACACGTCGATTGCTCGACCGCCTCGATAGCCTGGAGCGCGAGTCCGCGCAAACGGGCTTCCAGATGCATTCGAAGAATGCACGCATGCACGAGGTGCTGCAGGTTGCCGACCAGGTCGCCAGGACGGATGCCAATGTCCTGCTGCTGGGCGAGAGTGGCACGGGCAAGGGCATGCTGGCGGCCGCCATCCATGCTGCCAGTCCGCGCTCGGCCGCGATGATGGCCACGGTCAACTGCCCATCCCTGTCGGCAGACCAGATGGAAAGCGAACTGTTCGGCCAGGCGCGCGATCCGCTGACCGGCGCCGAAGCCAGCATCGTCGGCCGGGTCAACCATGCCGAGGGAGGCACGCTTTTCCTGGACGAGATCGGTGATTTTCCAGTCGCGTTGCAGCCTCGCTTGCTCCGCTTCATCGAGGAAAAGACCTACGAGCGGGTTGGCGATCCGACCAGCCGTCGGGCCGACACGCGGATCATCGCGTCCAGCAACCACGACCTGCAGGACATGGTGGACAGGGGTACGTTCCGCCTGGACCTGCTGTACCGCCTGAATGTCGTCAGCGTGACGCTTCCGCCCTTGCGCGAGCGCCCGGAAGACATCGAGGGCCTGGCCCACGAATTCGTCGAACGCTTCGCGGCAAGCTACCGGCTTCCGGCGCGTGGCCTGTCGGCCGCAGCGCTGTCGCTGATGGGCGACTATCGCTGGCCGGGCAATGTCCGCGAACTGCAAAACGTGATCGAACGTGCCGTCATCCTGTGCCCCAATCCGCAGATCGGCCCCGAGTACCTGGCCATCAGCCGACCCGTGGGCGTGTCGCCGGCGGTCGTGCCGGGCGCTCCGTATTCGCTGGAAGAACTCGAACGCATGCACATCGAAAGCGTACTCGCCACCTGCGAGACGCTGGAGGCCGCCGCGCGTACCTTGGGAATCGACAGTTCCACCCTTTACCGGAAGCGCAAAGCCTATGGCGTCTAGGTCCTGCACGCATCAATTGCCGACTGGGTCGCTAAAGCGCGGCCCGATTGGTATTACAGTCGGAGGCCGAGGATGAATCCAACAGCACTGGACAGACCCATGCAGGCCGCAGCCGATAACCAGATCGCAGACCAGGCCTCGCCCGGCGGACAGCCCGTGATCCTGGTCGTGGACGACCAGCAGGCGAACGTGCGCATGGTGGGTGCGCTGCTGGCGCGGGCCGGCTACCAGGTGCTGCCGGCGCTGAGTGGCGCCGAAGGGCTCGAACTCGCGCGGGACAAGACGCCGGACGTCGTGTTGCTGGACATGAAGATGCCCGGCATGGATGGATTCGAGGTCTTGCGGCAGATGCGCCTCGACGACGCGACTTCCGATCTTCCAGTGATCTTCCTGACCGCCGACAACGACCGCGAGAACCTGATCCGCGCCTTCGCGGCCGGCGCCATCGACTACATCACCAAGCCGTTCGTGGCCGAGGAATTGCTCGCCCGCGTGCATACGCATATCGACCTGAAGCGGTCCCGCGACACCTTGCGCCGGTTCGCCCAGGAAAAGCAGGAAATGGCCGAGTTGGTCGCGCATGACTTGCGCAATTATTTCGCCAACATCCTGTTTGCCGCGGACCTGCTCGGCGGTTCGGACGGCATCGGTGCTGCGCAGGCGCGCCTGGTCGATTCCATCCACAGTTCGGCCGATTCGGGAATGCTCTTCCTGCAGGCATTCCTGGAGCAACAGGAGCACCAGGCGCACGGCGCGGCGATCGAGCCGCTGCCGGTTCGGCAGATGCTGTGCGAAGTCGTGGACCTGTTCAGTCGTACGGCATGCGCGAAGAACATCTCGCTGGACCTGGTGGACCATGAAACGGTCATCGTTTCCGGCCTGCGTGCCGGCGTCGCCCACGTACTTCAGAACCTTGTATCCAATGCCATCAAGTACTCGCCCCGCGACAGCTCCGTCTCGATCACCGCGATGAAGAGTGGCAACCATGGTCGGATGCAGGTGATGGACCGCGGCCCCGGCATCAGCGAGGAGGACCAGTCCAGGTTGTTCCAGCGTTTCGTCCGGCTTTCCACCGAACCCACCGAAGGCGAGAGCACGACCGGCCTGGGCCTTGCGCTGGCGAAGCAGCAGGCACGTGCGATGGGTGGAAACCTCTGGTACGACCAACGTGAGGGTGGTGGCTCGATATTCACGCTGGAGTTGCCGCTGGTCTGAATTGCCAATTGCACGATTCGGCGCCAGCGCATTGCATCGTGCAAGGATTCCGCCGCGTTTTCTCCGACGCGTCACCTGCATCCGGGTGGAGGTTTGCCGCAAAGGCCGCTTTGGCTATGCTTGACTCATCACACGCGCCGGACTGATCCGGCGACCCTGCCAGGAGCGGTGCTGCAATGGATTCGACCGTGGCCAGCCAATCGAGTCCGGAAGCAGATGGCGTCGCGCGTCCCTTGCGCATACTGGTCGTGGACGACAATCCCGATTCTGCGGACATGCTCGCGATGTCGCTGCGGATGATGGGCCACCACGTCCTTGCGCTTTACGATCCCTTGCAGGTGGTGGCGTCCGCCATCGAATTCCAACCTGACCTTGCGTTCCTGGACGTAGGCATGCCGGTGCTCAACGGCTACGCGCTGGCCAGCCAGTTGCGAATGCAGGAATGGCCGGTAGGCAACCGGCCCAGGTTGGTGGCGCTGACTGGATGGGGACAGGAGGAAGATCGTCGCCGGTCGGAAGATGCGGGTTTCGACCACCACCTGGTGAAGCCAGCCGACCTGGACCTGATTGAATCCGTCTGCCTGCAGGTTGCCGCATCGTTGAAGGGCGGCGGGTTGGCGCCGTGAGGCGTCCGCCGCCAGCAGCTCCGCCAGCCAGCTGGTGGCTGCGGATGGGCCACGACCTGCGCGGACCGGTCGCGCCCATCCGGATGGCCGTGCAGATGCTGCGCATGGGTTCGATGGATCCCGCCGAGCAGGCAGATACCTTGAAACTGATCGATCGCCAGGTCGACCTGCTGTTGGCGAACATCGAGGACATGTCCGAACTGCTGCGCATCAATGCCGGCAGGTACGAATTCAATCCCGTCAGCGCTGACCTGGGCGACTGCTTCGAGTTTCTCGAGGGCCGCAGCGCCTTGATGCGCGAACTCAAGCATGCCGGAACCACATTGCTGGCGGCGCCGTGGCCGTCGCCCTTGCTTGCGCGACACGATCCCAATCGACTGGTGACGGTGCTGGAGTTCTTCGTGTCGAGATTCGCGAGGCAGGCACGTGGCGGCACGGTGCGCCTTTCCGTGAAGCCCGGGCCCGGGAGTGCGCTGTGGTCGATCGACGCGGATGCGACGTCACTGGCAGATGATGCCGAAGTCCAGTATGTCCTGGGAAATTCGCCGGTCGTGGATGAGTGCGAGGGCAGGGCACTCCTGGTGCGCGAATTGGTAGTCCTGCATGGCCTGGAATTCCCTCCCATGGCGCCAGGCGCCGGCCTGTCGTTTTCGATACCTGTCGAGACATGACACGGGCGTCGAAGTGGGCTGCCGCGAGTCCCCTGCAGAATTTGCTGCTGCAGGCCTTGCCGGACGACGCGTACTCACGCCTGCAGGCACGCCTTGAACCCGTCCTGCTCGAGTGCGGCGTCGTCATCAGCCCACCGGATACGCGTGCGAGCCACGCCTGGTTCCCAACCAGTTGCATCATCTCCCTGCAGCAGGACCTCGATGGCAAGCCCGGGTCGGAGGTTGCGCTGATTGGTCGCGACGGCGTGTGCGGCATGTCCATCGTGGTGGGCGACGGGTATTCCCGTCGTCGCGCAACCGTGCATTGCGCAGGCCAGGCCTATCGCTTGCCGGCGGAGGCATTGCAGGAAGAATTCGAGGCGTCGCCCGCGTTGCGCGCCAGCCTGCTTCGGTATTTCCAGGCGCAGATGGCGCAGGTTGCGCAGAATGCTGCCTGCTATCGGCTGCACTCGGTCGAGCAACAGGTGTGCCGACGCATGCTGATGTTGCTCGATCGCCTTCCGTCCCTGGAAATTCCAGTCACCCACGAACTTCTGGCCGGCGCAGTCGGCGTGAGGCGCGAGGCGATCACGCTGGCCTGCTCGCGCCTGCTTGCCGAAGGCATCATCCAACCCGGCCGTGGTCGCATCCGCGTGCTCGATCGGGATCGCCTGGAATCGCACGCCTGTGAGTGCCACCTCAGCCTGCGGCGCGAGGTCTCCCGCCTGTCGCCCGCAGCCACGATCGGCGTGGCGGAACCGCCGAAAGGCCTTGTTCAGGTTGGCGGCTCTATTTTTACAACGCCGTCCGGCTAGCCGGGTCGGGTCATCTGTCAGCCGTTGCATCCCGTTACCAACCACAAGGAAGTCACCATGAACACCAACTCTCGTATTTTCCTCGCGCTCGCCCTGGCTGCTTCGCTGGCTGCATGCGACAGCGCGCAGCGGGACGAAGCCCAGGCCGATGCCGCAGCTGCCCAGGCCGATGCAACTGCGCCTGCAGCCGATTCCGCCGCCAACGAGGCTGCTGATGCCGCGCAGGCCGCCGGTGCAGCCGTGACCGATGCAGCTTCCGCCACTGCCGATGCCGCGAGCGCCGCTGCCACCCAGGCCGCCAATGAAGCCGCCGCCCTCGGCCACGAAGCGAGCGCGGAAGTGAAGGAAGAAGCAGAGCAGACCGCCGACGCTGCCCAGGCAGCTGCCGACGCTGCGCGCGCCGAAATGGACGACGCCAACAACCCGAAGAAGTAAGCGCGCTTGCCTGTACGCAGGGCGGACGCTTGTCTGGCGCCCGCCCTCGTGCTTGTTCGAAGCACATGCCGCAATAACCCGGCACGGGTCTGAAGTGCGTTGCGACATGGACAAGGAAACGCCATGCCCTGGAGTAGGAAAAGGATGATCTACGCCGGACTGATAGGCGCGCTCGTGGCAATCATCATCACCGTGGTGGCGATGAATTTCATCAGCGCCGAAAAGCAGATCCAGAAATCGCTCGAGCATCGCTATGGCGTATCGGACCCGCAGTTCCGGCGCGAACTGGGCACCTTGCTGGGTCCGGCGATCATCGACGGCAACCGCATCCAGAACCTGGAGAACGGCGGGCAGATATTCCCGGCGATGCTGGAGGCCGTCAAATCGGCGAAGGCATCGATCAGTTTCGAAACCTATATCTACTGGTCGGGGGAAGTCGGCAAGGAATTCGCCGATGCCTTGTCCGAACGCGCGCGCCAAGGCGTGAAGGTGCACGTCCTGCTCGACTGGGTGGGTAGCCAGAAGATGGAGGAGTCGCTGGTCACGCAGATGGAAAGCGCCGGCGTGGAAATCGAGCGCTACCATCCCCTGCATTGGTACAACCTGGGGCGAATGAACAACCGCACCCACCGCAAATTGCTGGTCGTGGACGGACGCATCGGCTTCACCGGAGGCGTCGGCATCGCTGACCAGTGGAGCGGCAACGCCGAAGACCCCAAGCACTGGCGGGATTCGCATTACCGGCTGGAAGGCCCGGCCGTTGCGCAGATGCAGGCGGCGTTCATGGACAACTGGATCAAGACGACCGGCAAGGTCCTGCAAGGCGAGGAATACTTTCCGAAGCTCGAGCCCCTGGGCGAGGCGCTGGGCCAGGTGTTCACCAGTTCGCCCAGCGGCGGTGGCGACAGCATGCAGCTGATGTACCTGCTGTCCATCACCGCGGCAGAGCGCACGATCGACCTGTCGGCGGCCTATTTCGTTCCGGATGAATTGACCCGCAAGGCCTTGCGTTCGGCGCTGGATCGCGGCGTGCGGCTGCGCATCATCGTGCCCGGCAAGCACATCGATGCCGAGGTGGTGCGCCAGGCGTCGCGTGCCAATTGGGGTGAACTTCTGGAAGCAGGCGCGGAAATCCACGAGTACCAGCCAACGATGTTCCACTGCAAGACCCTGATCGTTGATTCGCAACTGGTGTCGGTGGGATCGACCAATTTCGACAACCGCTCCTTCCGCCTCAACGACGAGGCGAACCTCAACGTCTACGACAAGCAGTTCGCGGAACGACTGGAAGACGTGTTCGAGGCCGACCTCGGCCGGACCAAGCGCATCACCTTCGAGATGTGGAAGAAGCGGCCCCTGCGGCAGAGGATGATGGAAAAACTTTCTTCGCTTCTTTCCTCGCAGTTGTAGGCCGGCAAATCCATCCAGGACGCCCAGGGGACCGGGAACATGATTCGTGCAGCGACAATGCTTGTGTTCGGAATGGCGGCAATGCTCGGCCACGTGCCCGGCGCTCGCGCCAACTCCGACGTGGCGCCTTCGCAGCCCGATCCGGAGCTCGAGCGCCTGGCAAAGTCCAGCCTGGAAGAGCTGATGCAGGTGAAGGTGACGACGGTTGTCGGTTCACCGCAGACACGTATCGGAACACCCGCCGCGGTTTACGTGATATCGGCGGAGGACATCCGCCGCAGCGGCCACACCAGCATCGCCGAAGCACTGCGGATGGTGCCGGGCATGTACGTGGGCAGGATAAATTCCAGCAGCTGGCTGATCGGCTCCCGCGGCCTCACCGGATCCGCGCTCACCGCCACGCGCTACCTGGTGCTGGTGGACGGAAGGCTGGTGTATGACCCGCTCATCTCGTCCACTTACTGGGAAACAGTGGACATGGTGCTGGAGGACATCGATCGCATCGAGGTTATCCGCGGGCCGGGTGCGACGCTTTGGGGCACGAACGCCATGAATGGCGTGATCAATATCGTGACCCGCACCAGCGAGGACACCCAGGGCGAACTCGTGCAGGTGGGCGTTGACGACTCGGGCCATTCCGGGGTGAACCTGCGACATGGCGCCGCCCTGGGCAATCATTCCTGGTATCGCGTGTGGGGGAAATTCGCCAACCATCGCGACTTCGAACTCGCCAGCGGCGCGAGCGTTCGTGACGAGTGGTCGAGTGTGCGGGCGGGCTTCCGTTACGACCGCCAGACCGATCCGGCGACGCTGGTGTCGCTGATGGGCGATGCCTACACGCATCCGGTTGCCTCCGAATCGGTATTGCTGCCCGTGCCGGGACGGGACCGGCAATTCGAACGTCGCGAAGTAAACGCCAATATCAGTGGCGCGAACCTGTTGTTGCGAATCAACCGCGGCTTCGGCGAGGCCTCGGGATGGCGCCTGCGTCTTTACGCCGACCACACGCGGCGTGAAACGTCCCGGTTCGAAGTGACGCGGCAGACCGCGGACATCGACCTGCGAAGCTGGACCCGATGGGGCGGACGCCATGACCTGATGTGGGGCGCGGAAGTCCTGTGGACGCGGGACGACGTGATTGGCGGTCCGTCCATCCAGTTCGATCCCGCGTCGCGCGCGTGGCACCAGGTCAACGCCTTCATCCAGAACACGACGGAACTGGTGGATGGAACACTTTACGCAATGCTGGGCAGCAAGTTCACCGAGCATGAGTTCGTCGGCTTCAACGTGCAGCCCAATGCACGGATATGGTGGACGCCAACCCCGACACAGACCCTGTGGGCATCGGTGTCGCGTCCGGTACGCACGCCTTCGCGGTTCGAGGAGAACGGCACGCTGGTGCTTTCCTACGCCGACCTCGGGGCCCTGGCCGGTGGTAGTCCCAATGGCGTGATCATTCCCTTGTCGGTGTCCGGCAGCGACGGATTGCGGCCAGAGAAACTGGTCGCATGGGAACTGGGTTACCGCGTGCAGCCGGCATCACGCTGGATGTTCGAGGCATCGCTGTTCAACAACGACTACCAACGGCTGATAGAACCCGCTGCGACGATCCTCGGCTCGTTCACCGATGCAGGGACGGGACGCACGTATGGCGCGGAACTGAATGCATCCGGACAGCTCACCGAGCGCTGGCGCGTGGAAGGTTCCTACAGCTGGCTGAAAGTGCGGATAGACGGGCCGGTGTATCAGTTCGAGGAGGACAGCAGCCCCCGGCACCTGGCGCAGTTACGCTCGTACCTTGATTTCGGCGAGCATGCTGAACTCAACGCAGCCCTCTATTACGTCGACCGGATTCCGCAGTTGAACATCGACGCCTATACGCGGCTCGACCTGGGCCTGGCCTGGCGAACGGGTTCGAATTTGCGATTCGAGCTGTGGGGCCAGAACCTGCTGGAGGCGAAACATGCGCAGGCGTCGGGCGCGTTGGTGCCGCGCAGTATCCAGGCCAGGATGACTTACTCCCTTGGCCCTTGAGTCGGCCGCCCTCGCTTCGATCAGCCGCCGGCGGTCGCTTGCGGGCTTCGTGCTGTGCGTCGTCGGCCTGTGCGGATTGCCGGGACTGGCCGGCGCGGAAAGGCTGCCGGAAGCGGACGTGGAAGCAGCCTACCTGGTCAATTTCCTGCGCTATACGCAATGGCCCGAGCGAAGTTTCGCATCGGCGGAATCGCCCTACGTCATCAGTGTGATCGGACCCAGGGCAGTTGCCGATCGGGTGCGGGACGTGGCATTCGCCGCTGGCAGGATTGGCGGCCGCGCCATCGAGGTACATTCGATTCCATTCCAGCGCGGGTCGGTGGAAGCGCCGCTGCAATCAGAACGGGACCGGCAGTCGCTGGCGAAGATTCGCGGCAGCCACCTGGTCTTCTTCCACAGTGAAGCCAGTCCATTGCATCCGCAGGTACTCGCCGACCTGTGGGGGCACCCGGTGCTGACGGTAAGCAATGCTCCTGGTTTTACCGACGCAGGCGGGATGCTTGGCCTGTTCCGGAGTTCCGGGCACATCGTGTTCGAGGCGAACCCCGGTTCGATCCGGAATTCGGGCCTGCTGGTCAGCGCCAAGGTCCTGAAGTTGGCGCGGGTTGCCGCGAGGGCAAACCGATGATCTTCGGCTGGTTCGGAAGGATGCGTTCGTTCGGCGAGAAGGTTACCTGGCTGGTGACGCTGACCAGCGGTGCGGCGATCATCGCGGTGTCGTTCGCGCTTGCTGCATTCGACTATTCCAACGCGCGTCGCGAAACGATCGCCGGCCTGGAAGCCCAGACGATGATCGTGGCAATGAACATCGGGGCGCCGCTGGCGTTCGCGGA